>JBDUDP010000052.1:0-16632 GCA_040002895.1 Gemmatimonadota bacterium | reverse complement strand
TCCTTGCGCGAGACCGAGAGGACGCGCGTCGCGGAATCATGCGCAAGCATCCAATCAAAGAGCGTGGTACCGATGAAACGCCGCGGCGACGCACCGGTCGCCGTTCCCTTGAGGAGGAGGGAGAGCGGATCGGGCACGCCAAGATCGTTGGTGACGATGCCGACACTCGCGGGAGATCGGCCGGTCATCATCGTGGCATGCCCCGGCGCCGTTTCGGTGATGGCGTGATCCTGCTCGGCATTCCGGAAGAAGACGCCTTCGCGCAGCAGTCGGGCGAAACCGCCGCGGAAATCGGCGCGAAAGCGATCGAGGTAGTCGGCCCGCATCTGGTCCACCACCAGGGCCACTACCAGGCGCACCGGAGGGGCAGGAGGCGGCGACGGATGCTGCTGGGCCGGGAGTGGCACCGCGTGAAGTGCGAACCACGCGGCAAGTACCGCCCGGAACTGACGAACCATTCGGCGTCTCCGGTAATGGGATTCCGGGGAATGAGAGCGTATTATTGTCACCAATCCATGAAATGCAGACGGGGGTCCGGTCTCAGTGGAACGTAATACCAGACAGCGGGGGGCGATCCGTCGGGCGTTTCTCCGCACCAACCGTCCGCTGGGCACGGCCGAAGTACTCGACGAGGCCCGGGGCGAGGTTGGCGGTCTCGGCATCGCCACCATCTACCGGAATATTCGGATCCTTCTCGACGAAGGGTGGCTGGTTCAGGTTGACCTGCCCGGCGAAGTACCGCGCTATGAAATGCACGGCAAGCTCCATCATCACTACTTCCACTGCCAACGCTGTGACCGCGTCTACGACGTGCCGGGATGCGTCCCCTCGCTGCAGCAGTTGGTCCCCACCGGGTTCCTCCTTATCAGCCACGACCTGACCCTCGGCGGTACCTGCGCCGCGTGCGCGACCCCGGCGTGAGGGCATGAGTCCCGGCGCCGCGCTGCTCTTTCCCGTGGTTCGTGGCCTGATCACCGCCACGCTCCTCCTGCTCACCGGCCTGCAGATCACCGAGGGCATCGTGGCGCGACGCGTCACCGGTCATGATGCCGCCGTCGATGCCGAATTGCGCGGGTGGCTCTCGCGTCTCCCGGGCCTGTTGGCCTGGTTTCTCCTCATGCTGGTACTCGGTCGCGGGGCGCTCGAGGTGCTCTCGTTTGTCGACCCCGGCGAACGGGCGACTCCGGAACTGATTCGTGGCGTGCTCTGGCACGGGGCGTGGGGTGATGCCTGGGTGTTGCAATGCAGTGCCGCGCTGGCATTGCTGGCTGGGTCCTGGCTCCTGATGGGCCGTGACCGACTGCGACGCCCCGTCTCACTTCTCCTCGTGGCCGTGCTGCTCTGGAGCCAGAGCGGCATGGGCCACCCGGCGGACCAGATCTGGGGATCATCGCTGGGGCGCGTCGTCGACTTCACTCATCTCGTCGGGGGTGGCTACTGGCTCGGCACCCTCGGCATCCTTGCCCTCGCCGTGATGCCGGCGCTGCGCACGCCACCCCGGTTGCCCCTGCTTGCCGCGGTGGTTCGCGATTTTTCGCTCCCGGCGCGCCTCGGCGCCACGCTTCTGTTGCTCTCCGGTGCGAGTGCCACATGGCGCTACGCCGGCTCGGTGTCCGCCCTCATCCACAGCATCTGGGGGCAATTGTTGCTGGCGAAGCTCACGTGTCTGCTGGGCGTGGTCGCGATCGGCTGGTGGAACTGGAAGGTGGTGACCCCGCAACTCGAGGCCGCAGCACCGATCGCGCCGACGCAACTCCGTCGTGCCGTGATGATCGAGTTGGCCCTCGGCGCCGTCATGCTCGCAATCACCGCCGTGCTGGTGGCGCTTCCTCTGCCCCATCACCCCGGATGACACGACGCGAGGAGCACCCGCCGCTTGGCGCCACCCTGCAGGCGCTGGCACGGAGCCATCGTGCGCGGCTTGCTGCGTTGCTTGCGCCCCATGGCGTCCACCCCGGCCAGGACCTGCTGTTGCTGGCGATCTGGGACGAACCCGGAATGCGCCAGACCACGCTTGCGACACGCCTTGTGGTGGAACCCCCGACCGTCACGCGCATGGTGCAGCGCCTCGAGCGCAGTGGGCTCGTCGAGCGACGGCGAGATCCCCATGATGCCCGGGTCCTCCGAATCCATCCGACCCCGCGTTCCCGACTCCTCGAGGGTGCCGTGCGTCGTGCGTGGCACGACATCGATGACCGCCTGATCGATGCCATGGGTCGTGACGACGCCGAGCGATTGCGGCGACTCGCCGATTCGGCGAATCAGCTGTTGCGCGGCGGCTCCTGACCCTCGCCTGATAACGCGTCACCCCACGGCCCCAGCAACGGTGCCTGCAGTGGCGGGCGTGGGGCGTTGTCGCCCCACCCGAACATCGCCGCGCAGGCTGGCCCGCAGACCGCGCCCTGACAGGCCCCCATCCCGAGCCGAGCCCACAGCTTGGCCTGGCGCTGGCTCCATGCCGGATCCAATTGCCCGCGGGTCACATCCTCGCAGCGACAGACGATGGTGTCGGCGTCGGCGAGCGCCCTCACCTCCGGTCGCAGCGCGAAGGTCTCATCCATGCGCTTCGCGAAGCGCCGGCCTGATGCGCGGGCACGCACCGCGGCGCGATGCACACGATGACGCTCGCCCCCCGCCGCCCCGCCGGCGATGACACCCTCGGCAATGCTGGCGTCGTCCCCCTTCACGCCGGTGCATTCGCCAGCCGCCCACACCCCCGGCACCGAGGTCTCTTGCGCCTCGCCCACCACGATCGCGCCGTCCCGCACCGCACAGCCAAGCAGCTGCGCCAGCTCGGTGTTCGGGACGAGCCCCATGGCGGCCCCGAGCCAATCACATTCGATGGTCCGTTGTTCGCCTCGCTCGTGCACGGTCACGGTGCGGAGCTGGGAGGTGCCATCGGCTCGGGTCACCCACGCTGCGGTGCGATACGGCGTGGAGAGGAACGCGCTGCGATAGCGCAGGCCCTCCAGCAGCTTGTGCGGTGACCCCAGCAAGGAGAGGGCAAACCGCAGTACCCGCGCTCCCCCGGCCTGCTCGGCCACCAGTAGCACCTCGGCACCGCTCGCGGCGAGCGTGGCCGCAACCGGCAGCAGTAGTGGCCCGGTTCCGGCGAGCACCACGCGACGCCCCGGCAGGCGCAAGCCCGATTTCACCAGGGCCTGGAGGCCGCCGATGCCGGTGACGCCGGGCAGGGTCCAGCCCGGGAAGGGGAGGAAGCGCTCCTTGGCGCCGGTCGCCAGAATGAGCGCCTCGGTGCCGACGCGAGCCATCCGGCCGCGGAAATCGACGATCAATTCGTGGGGCGAGTTGGCATCGACCACCTGCGCATCCAGTGCGAAGGTCACACCGGCGCTTTGGGCACGCGCCATTGACTCGCGCGCCCGCTTCGGGAGGGTGGCCTCGCTGCGATGCCGCCAGACCTGGCCTCCAGTCCGCAGCGCCTGATCAATCACCAGCACGCGGCGCCCGCCAGCTGCAGCAGTGGTGGCAGCGGCGAGCCCCGCCGGACCGGCCCCGACCACCACGATGTCGACCCGTCGATGCCCGCTCACCTGACGCGCTCCACGCGCATGCCGTCCTGCACCACGGTGAGACAGGCGCGCACATCGGCCACACCGTCGATGGTGACGCGACACTCGAAGCAGCTTCCCATGGCGCAGAGGGGGCCGCGTGGCCGTCCCGAGAGGTCGCGTCGGAACTCGGTGATGCCGAGTTGCAGCAGCGCGACCGCCACCGTGGTTCCGGCCGGCACCCGGCGCGGCACGTCGTCCACGAGAATGGTGAGATCGCCGACGCTCACGCGGCGAGTCCGGTGTCGGTGGGCATCGGGCGATCGGGGCGGAACGGCGCTGGATCGACGGCGGGCGACTGCCCCAGCAGCCCGGCGACGATGAGTTCCGCCGTGCCCGGTGCCATCGTGATGCCGAGTCCCTCGTGCCCGGTGGCGACCCAGAGGTCCGGCAGTGCGGGCCACCGCCCGATGAGCGGCAGCTTGTCGGCGGTGGCGGGTCGGAAGCCAACCCAGGTCCGCAGCGCGCGCATCTCGCCGACCGCCGGCATGAAGCGGCGCGCGCGATCGAGCATGCGGGCCACGAGCGGGCGATTGATCGAGGCGTCGAGTCCGACGAGTTCGCGCGACGACCCGATGAGCACCTGACCCGTCCGTCGCGGCTGCAGGTTGAAGGCGACCGACGCCGCCCCGAAGCTGTGCGCACTCTGCAAGTAGCCAAGTTCCACGAGCTGGTGGCGCACCATCCCTGGGCGACGATCCGTGATCACCAGATGCCCCTTGCGCGGCACCACCGGAAGGCCCGGGATCAGGCGCGGTGCGGCCACTCCCGTGGCCACCACGATGGCCCCGGTGGCCAATCGCGATCCGTCCGCGAGCTGCACCTCATGTGCCGCGAGGCTCGCGACCTCGGTGCCTTCGCGCACATCGACGCCGGCCTGCCTCGCCCGGCGCACCAGCTCTCGCGCGATGGTCGGCGGATAGACCACGCCGTCGTCGGGCACGAGGAGCGCGCCGGCGAGTCCAGGCGCGAGGGAAGGCTCGGCGGCGGCAAGGCCTCGCGCATCGAGCAGTTCGGCACGCACGCCCTGTGCGGCGTAGCCTCGGATGCGCGCCTGCGCCGCGGTCAGTTCCTCGTCATTGGCCGCCAACCAGAGCGTGCCACAGGCCTCGTGCTCCGCGTCGTCGGGAAGCGTTTCCACCAGTGTGTGCCAGCGTCGGCGCGAATCGGCACAGAGTGCGAGTTGTGCTGGGGAGTCATCCATCGCCACGAGATGTCCCATCGCCGCTCCGGTGCTGCCACCACCGGCGAAGTCGGCGTCGATGAGCGTCACCAGCAACCCGGTCTCGGCGAGACGGAGTGCGGTCAGGGCGCCCACCAGTCCGGCACCGACCACGACGACATCGGGCGACGACGCGACGGTCATCCGAGTCCTTGCCTGAAGGGATCGGCCGGATCAAAGAGCAGGGTCGTGCGACCAGTGACGAAGGCCTGCCCCTGGATATATGGCGTCACGACCTGCCCGTCGACCTCCAGCCAGCCGACGAAACGCGATCCTACGATGCTCTCCTGCCGCCAACGCGCGCCGGACGCCAGCAGACCCTTGGCGTGAAGCACGGCCAGCTTGGCGGATGTTCCGGTGCCGCAGGGCGACCGGTCAAATGCCGCACCGGGGCAGAGCACGAAGTTTCTGGAGTCGGCATCTGCACGCTGCGGTGCCGCGAACAGCTCGACATGATCGATCAGCTCCCCTTCGCGACCGGTCACACCCTGAGCAGCGAGTGCGTCGCGAATCGTGGTGCATACGTGGAGCAGCTCGGCACGTCGCGAGAACTCGAGCGGCACCGGGGGCCACTCGGTGAGGAAGAACCAGTTGCCACCCCATGCCACGTCTCCCACCACCGTGCCGAAACCCGGCACCTCCAACGAGACGTCGCGGCGGTAGACATACGCCGGGACATTTCGGATGGTGACGGTGCCGTCGATGCCGAGCACGGCGCTCACGGGACCGACGGGCGTGTCGAATTCCACCGGGCCGGGCATGAGTCGGCCGAGGTATTCAAGGGTCCGCACCACCCCGATCAGTCCGTGACCGCACATCCCGAGATAGGAGACGTCGTTGAAGAAGATCACGCCGGTCGCTGCCTCCGGCCGGTCGGCCGGCACCAGCAGCGCCCCGACGATGGCCTCATGCCCTCGCGGTTCGAGCACCACGGCGCGACGAAGCGCATCCTGGTGACGCTGCATGGTGTCGCGCCGCTCCGCGACCGTGGCACCGATCGGTTCGGGCCATCCGCTGAGGACGACACGCGTCGGCTCGCCCTCGGTATGCGAGTCGACGACTTCGATGCTCCCGGGCAGGCTCATCCCATCCTCGGCCGGTGGGCGAGCCGTTCTCCAATGAGGCCGAGCACCATCTCGCGCTCGACCCCACCGATGGCGAGTCGTGGAGCGCGCACGCGCTCGTTGCCGAGCCCCACCTCCTGCTGCACCAGCTTGATCAGCTGCACGAACTTCGGTACCGTGTCCAGTCGGAGCAGGGGCAGAAACCACTCGTACAGCGCCCGCGCCTCGGCCGTACGCCCCGCGATCGCGTGCTCGAACAGCAGTACCGACTCATCGGGGAGCGCGTTCACGAGCCCGGCGATCCACCCACGCGCACCGGCGGCAACCCCTTCGAGGATGGCGTCATCGAGGCCGACGAAAAGTGCGAGTCGGTCGCCCAGCAGTGCGCGCAGGGCGGTGATGCGACGGATGTCACCACTCGATTCCTTGACGGCGTGCAGATTCGCATGGACACAGAGCTGCTGCACCTGTTCCGGGACGAAGTCGGTGCCGTAGGCGATGGGATTGTTGTACAGCATGCACGACAGCGGCGTGGCGGTGATGACCGCGGTCACATACTCTCGCATCTCGGGCCAATCGCCCTGATAGACGTAGGGTGGCAGCACCATCAGCCCGCGGCAACCGGCATCGGCGGCGGCACGGGCGAGCGCCACCGCCTCGTCAGTGCCGAGCGCCGACACCCCCGCGACCACCGGCACCTTGCCGCCCGTGGCGGACACGATGGTCTTGAGCACGGCCACCTTCTCCGCCGCGGTGAGCGTGGCCGCCTCGCCCAGGGAACCCAACGGGACCATGCCCCGGCAGCCCGACGCCAGCAGCCGACGGACGTGTCCGGCGAGAAACTCGTGGTCGACGGCGCCATCGGGACCGAACGGCGTGGTGATCGCCGGGAATACGCCATGCCAGTCGGACGGGGTCATTGAAGTCATTGCGGTTCCTCTCACGGGTGAATCTGCACGGTGCGGGTTTCGGTGTAAAAGTCGCGCGCCGCCCGACCCTGCTCGCGGCTGCCGCTTGACGACGATTTGGTGCCGCCGAATGGCGCATGCGGGTCGACGCCGGTGGTGTCGCCATTCACGCGCACCAGCCCGACTTCAATGCGGCGGACGTAGTCGAGCGCCGCACGGAGGTCGCCCGTGAAGATTGACGCCGACAGGCCGAATGGCGTGTCATTGGCGAGCGTGATCGCGTGATCGGTATCGTCAGCGGTGAGCACGCCGAGTACCGGACCAAACAACTCGCGCACGGCGAGCGGGTGATCGGCACCGGTGAGGCGCACGGCGCGCGGCGCAAACCAGTGACCCTGATCGAACGCCCCGCCGGAGGGCAGCGTCCCTCCGAACAGCAGTTCGGCCGGGGCCTCCTGCAGCGTGGCCTCGATCCGGCTGCGCGATGCGGCGGAAATGAGGGGGCCGATGGCACCGGCGGGTTCGTCCACGGGGCCGAGCGGGAGGGCCGCGACCGCCTGCTCGAGTCGCGCCAGGAAGTCGGCCTCGATCCGGCGATCAACGATCACGCGGGACGTCGCGGTGCATTTCTGGCCGGCGTAGCGCATGGCCCCGGCGGCCGTGAGCGCGGCGGCGCGATCGAGGTCGCCATCGGGTGTCACGATCACCACGTTCTTGCCACCCATTTCGGTCTGCACCCGGATGTTGCGCTCGGCGCCGATCGAAGCAACGCGACCACCCACGCCCTGTGAACCGGTGAACGATACGGCGCGAATCGCAGGGTTCCGGAGCACGGCCTCGCCGGTGGTTCCATCGCCGTGCACCACGTTGAAGATGCCGGCCGGCAACGCGGCCGTCACGGCGGTCTCGGCGAGCAGGTGGGCCACTCCGCTGGAGAGTTCCGAGGGCTTGAGCACCACCGTGTTGCCGAACGCGAGTGCGGGTGCGGCCTTCCAGAGTGGAATCGCGAGCGGAAAGTTCCACGGCGTGATCAGTGCAACGGGTCCGAGCGGGTCGCGCAACGTGAACTGCAGTGCGTCCGCGGCCTGGGCCGGAATCACCTCACCAATGTCCCGCACGGCCTCGCCGGCGTAGTACCGCAGGATGACCACGGCGCGACCCACCTCGCCGCGCGCCTCGCTGATCGGCTTGCCCACCTCGCGCACGATGGCACGAGCCAGCTCGTCACTGCGCGCGGCAATGGCTTCCCCCCAACGATAGAGGGCGTCAGCACGCGCCGGTCCCGAGGTCTGACGCCACCCGGGCCATGCCTCGGACGCGGCGGCAACGGCAGCGGCAACATCGGCGGCGTTGCTGATGGGGGCACGGGCCACGAGTTCATCGGGTCGCGAGGGGTTGTGGCGTTCGCGGATGACCGTGGATTGCGCCGGGTGAAACGCGCCCCCCACGAATAGGGGCAGGATGTTGGTCATCCGGAAACCTCCAGCAGGTGATGGCGACTGAGCGAGGCGGCGAGGCCCTGCCCTGCGGTCAGGATGTGTTCGCGCACGAGTCGGGCGGTGCGTGCCGTGTCACGTGCGCGGGCCGCGGCGGCGATGGCCCGATGCTCGCGCACCGCGCGCGCTGTGCCGCGCGTGAGGGTGAGTTGCAGGCGCAGGAAGCGATCCGACTGTGCATGGAGGCGGGTGAGCGCCTCAAGGGTTTGGGGGCGGCCAGCCGGCGCATACAGGGCAAAGTGAAAGCGACGATTCGCCTCGCCCCACGCGGGGACATCGCCGGCCGCAACGGCCCGTTCAAAGGTGGCGGCGGTCGCGCGCAGCGCCGCATCATCGGCCGGCGTGAGGCGCGGCACGGCGCGTCGGGCCAGGTCGGACTCGATCAGGGCCCGGAGTTCGAAGAGCTCGGCCACCTCGGCCATCGGCAGCGGCGCCACCACGGCGCCGCGGTGCGGGGCGATGGTCACCAGCCCTTCGGCTTCGAGCCGACGCAGCGCCTCGCGCAGGGGGATGCGACTCACGCCGAGGTCGGCGGCGAGCGCCTCCTGACGGAGCGGCGCCCCGGCGGGCCATTCGCCGGCGAGGATCCGCTCGCGCAGGGCCACCAGCGCGGCATCGGTGAGGGTGTGACGGGGGAGCATGATTGTATACAATATCCAAAAACAGCTCGCTCGCAAGGGCGGCACCGGCCTGACGTCAGGGGCGTCCCGGCACCGAGTCTGCGCGCGTGTAGAAGTAGGTCGGGTGGCTGGTGAAGAATCGGGTCTTCAGGTCGATCTTCAGCCGCAACTCCGCACCATCCGGGGAGAGACGGAACTCTCGCACCGCCGAAGTCTTGCAGGCCGGGTTGTCCAGCTCGAGCAGTGACGCCGAAAACAGCCAACACCCCGGCGCGAATCGCGCGATCACGGTGCCGCTTCCATCCGGGTGTAATAGGCGTGTCGATTGGCTTTGAACCCCGGCCCCTGAACCATCGTGGTCTTCACTTCCAACACCTGACCATCGGCCGAGGGCTTGAACTCGCGGATCACGCGGAACTCTCCAGGACTTGCTCGCTCAACCACCAGGGTCTTCCCTTTCCACTTCGCCTCGAACTCCACGACGCCGCCTTCCATCTGCGCCTCTTGCGTCCGGACCCCGGTTACCAGCCACGTCGCGGAGTATCCGGTTTCGTTGGCAATGACCAGCTGCTCGTCTCGCATTTTGAGCGTCAGCACGCTTGCCGTTCGGAGCTCCTGGGCAAATGCGCGCATCCGAGGTTCTTCCGGCCGCATCCCCACCCCGCCCGTCGGACCGATGCCCGCGGCCCCTGGCCCCGTGATACTGGCGTCATCGAAGGCCGGAGTTCGGCCGCCACCCACCACAACGCCCACCGGGCGTTGCTGGCCCGCGCCGCCGCCGGCACCGACCGTCACCACCTTGTCGCGGGGAACCAGCATCATGGGACCACGGCTGGGGCGGAGGTCCGGTCCTGAATCGGACCGTGCCGGATCAAGTCGCCAACTGCCGAGCAGAGCCGAGAGCGCCGCAGGTTGCTGGCCGTCAAGTCGTAGCGGAAGGATCACTGCCATAAGCAGTGCGCCATCGATGTATCGCAAGGGTGCCGCCGGAGGACAGGGGAGCGAAGACTCACCCGGAATACAGCAGCAACACTGGGAAACCGCAAGAGCGTTCAACAGCAGCGGGGTACCAGTGCGCAGCGGCACCGCTACCCCTCAACGACCTCCCAACAACAACAACAACAATTACGGCGCAGCCTCTCCGCGCGTGTACACGAACTTCCGCTCCACCTTGCGACCCGCCATCTCCAGCACCGTCTTCAGTTCGAGACTGTTGCCATCGTCCCCGGGCTTGAACTCCCGCCGCAGCGTGGCCCCCTCGGGGATCCCGCGCGATACCACCAGCGCCTTCCCCTTCCACTTGGCCTCGAACTCGATCACGCCACCCTCCATCTGGGCCTCCTGCTTCCTCTTGCCATCGGCCCTCCAGCTGGTGAGGTGCCCTTCGTCATCGGCGATCGTCGCGTCGAAGTCACTCGCGGTAATCACCAGCACCGGGGCCGGCCGCGCTTCCGACATCAATGCGCGCATCTTGGGGTCGCCCATGCGGCCACCGCCGCCCCGCGCCCCGAGACCGCCGCCACCACCGCTGGCACCGCTCCCGCCACCACCACCGCCACCGCGCCGACCACCCCCCCCGCCGCCACCAGTCGGCGCGCCACCCACGGCCGCGGCCGCGCCCGCCGCACCACCGGGACGCTGCTCGCCACCACCGAACAAGGCGCCGGCACTGGTCGGGATGGAGTCGCTGCGACTGGCGTCGAAGTGCCAGGTACCCGCCACCGCCGCGATGGCGGCCGGCGTGGGCTTCTCCTGGGCCTGAAGGGCGGGGGCAACCAACAACGCGAGCGCGGCAGTCGCAACGAATGGATGCACAGTGGGGCTCCTGAATGGTGAGGTAGTTCGCCACCCGGGAGGGGACCGGGACCATCCCTGAGTTACGCGGCCCCGGTCCCGGAGGTTGGGCAGCTTCGGTCGTCCACTCAGGAGTGTTCGGGGTACCTCGGATCGTAGAGCGACGCGGTGATCTTCTCGCTCAGGTCGACGGGCGCCTCGCCCTCGGCCATCCCTTCCGCGAAGGCGGTCGTCGCCACGGCCACCGCGACGGCACGCGACACCTCGAGAATGCGCTCGATAGGCGGATACATCGACCCGGTCTCAAGCTCCTCCATGGTCGTGGCGGCCACGAGCGCGTCGGCGGCGGCGAGGAACATGGTCTCGGTGACATGGCGAATGCCGTGAGAGACCACACCCAGGCCGAGGCCGGGGAAGATGTAGGCGTTGTTGGCCTGTCCGACTCGGCGCGTCTTCCCGTTCCAGACCACCGGGGCGAATGGACTGCCGCTCGCAAACACCACTCGCCCGTCGGTGTACTGGTACGCCGCTTCGGCGGTGCACTCAGCCTGCGAGGTGGGATTCGACATCGCAAAGATGATGGGCCGCTCGTTCAGCTCAGCCATCGCGCGCATCACCTCTTCAGTGAACACCGCCGGCACACCCGAGAGTCCCACGAGCGCGGTCGGCTTGATCATCCGAACCGCCTCCGCGAGGTCACGCGTCCCGGGTGCGGCATGCGCGAAGGCACCGGCCTGCTTCGAGGGCTCCGCGCGCGGCGTCACCACCAGCCCCTGACGATCAAAGAACCAGCAGCGCTCCCGGGCCTCTGCCTCAGTCATGCCGTCGCGCACCAACGCTTTCACGATCAACTCGGCGACGCCCACCGCCACGCCGGCGCCCATGAAGAGAATTCGCTGGTCGGCGAGGGGAGTCCCGATGGCGCGACCGGCATTGAGGATGCCAGCCAGGGTGACTGCCGCCGTACCCTGGATGTCGTCGTTGAATGTGCAGGCACGCATGCGATAGCGCGCCAGCAGGGTAGTGGCGTTGGCGGTGGCGAAGTCCTCGAACTGCACCAAGGCACCGGGATAGACCGCCTCGACTGCGTCGATGAACTCGTCAACCAGTTCGACGTAGGCCTCGCCACGCACCCGCGGCTGCGCCAGGCCGATGTAGTGCGGGTCCTCGCGCAGCTCGACGTTGTCGGTCCCGACATCGAGCATCACCGGCAGGCCGAGGCCCGGGTCGACGCCACCGCAGGCGGTGTAGAGCGTGAGCTTGCCGATAGGGATGCCCATGCCGTGCGCGCCGAGGTCACCGAGACCGAGGATGCGCTCGCCATCGGTCACCACGATCACCGAGACGTTGTCGGCCGGCCAGTTGCGCAGGATCGACTGCATCTTGCCCCGGTCGCGCGCCGAGATGTAGACACCGCGGGTGCTGCGGAAGAGCCGACCGAACCGACGGCAGACTTCGCCCACCGTGGGGGTATACACCACGGGGAGGAATTCGGCGAGATGGTCGATGATGGTGCGGAAGAAGAGTCGCTCGTTGCGGTCGAGGAGGGCCACCAGTGCGAGGTACTGGTCGATCGGGGTCTCCATGGCGCGGAGATTGGAAAGCACTCGATCTTCCTGCTCCTCCTGGGTGAAGACACGGGGCGGCAGCAGGCCACGGATGCCGAGGCGCTCGCGCTCCGCCTCGGTGAACGCGGTGCCCTTGTTGAGCTTCGCGTCCTGCAGGATTTCCACGCCGCGTGGTACCCGGCGCTCGACCGCTGTCCCATCGGATGTCTTCTTGCCCATGCGGGTTCCTCGCGTGCGGACGCGCTGGCGCCCGAAAACGGACAGAGCGCCGCCACGATGTGACGGCGCTCCGGATGCTGCATCATGCCCCGACCAGGACTTGAACCTGGAACCTAGTGATTAAGAGAATTCACCGGTTAGGGCACTATCGCGTCTGACCTCACCAATTCGTGGCGTAGAAGGTAGCACAGCGGCTTCGAGAAGCAAGAAGCGCTATCAGCCCCCCGAACAAGTCCCCGAGCGGCAAGCTAAGTTCGAAGGACCTCCAGCGATCCCACGCCGGTCAGATGGTCAGCGGAATCGAGGCTTACGAGCCCCGGCGAGCAGGCGCACGATTGCTATCGAATCGTTCCCTCGCGGCCTGCGAGGAAGCAACATCACTGACCGGCTCTTGACGATCAGGTTGAGCACCGGGGTGACGTGCGTAGGTATGATGCCGACGCCGGAACCGTCCGCGTTTGTCAAACCGTGAATCGCTGGAAACGGCCTCAATAGCGAGTCTAGTGAAGCAGGTGTATCAGACTCGGAGTAAACCCACACCTGCGCCAAGCCAGTACTTCCTACAGCTTGCAGAAACGGCAGCGATTGGAGACAGGCAGGGCACGTGACGCTAAATCGGGTGAGGAGAATCGGAGTGGCGCTGCTGATCGTCACCTCTGAGTCTGCCTTTACGTCTCGGCCCCTCAGGACAGGGTTGAATCAGCCCGGCTTTCCCGGAGACTCGGTTAGTTGAGTGCGCCGACCAGTGCGTTGGCTTGGGCACGGTGAAACTGCTCCTCGTACTCCGCCGGGGGGACGTAGCCCAGCGGTTCCATCAGGCGCTGACTGTTGTACCACGCCACCCACTCCAGCGTCGCCAGTTCGACCTCGTCCAGCCCCTTCCACGGGCCGAGATGGCGAATCACTTCCGTCTTGTAGAGCCCGTTGATCGTTTCCGCGAGCGCGTTGTCGTAGGCATCGCCACGGCTCCCGACGGAGGATTCAATGCCCGCCTCGAGCAGTCGGTCGGTGTAGCGAATCGCCAAATATTGCGACCCGCGGTCGCTGTGGTGGACCAGCGGGGCGTCCACCTCGCGGTCGTACAGTGCCTGCTCCAGGGCGTCGAGCGCCAAGTCGGTCCGCAGCGAGGTGCTGGCGCGCCACCCCACGATGCGCCGCGAAAAGACATCGGTCACAAACGCGACATACACATGGCCCCGCCACGTGACGACGTACGTCAGATCGGACACCCACAGTTGATTGGGCCGCGTCGCGGTGAAGTTGCGCTGGACGAGATCCTGCGGCCGATGCGCCAGCGGCTCGGCGATCGTGGTCCGGACCCGGGCGCCTCGCAGGACCCCCCGGAGTCCGAGCGCCTTGTAGAGCCGCGCGACCGTACACCGCGCCACCACACGGCCTTCTCGCCGCAGCTCCTTCCAGACCTTCTTGCCCCCGTAGCGTCGCCGCGTGGCTTCCCAGACGCGCTGGATCTCGGGCCGAAGGGCCGCATCGCGCTGCGCGCGCGCCGGGCGCTGCGCCGGATCCGCGGCGCGGACCTTCTGGGTGTAGTACGTCGACGGAGCGATCGGCAGCTGCGCGCAGATCGGCTCGACTCCATACGTCGCACGGTGGGCGTCAATGAACGCCACCATCACGTCCCGCGGCGGTCGAGCTCCGCCTGGGCAAAATACGCCGACGCCTTGCGGAGGATCTCATTGGCGCGCCGCAGTTCCCGGTTCTCGCGCTCGAGCGCCTTCACGCGCTGCTGCTCCGTCGTCGTCGGGCCCGGGCGGCGGCCCGTGTCGGCTTCCGCTTGCCGCACCCACCGTCGCAACGACTCGGCGGTGCAGCCCACTTTGTCGGCGATCGCGCAGATCGCTTGCCACTGCGAGTCGTGGGCCCCTTGTTGATCCCACACCAACCGCGTGGCTCGCTCACGTACTTCGGGAGAATATCGGGTTCGCTTGTCCATGACTCCAACCTCTCACAGATTGGAGCCTCCGGCAATCCCGGGGCGATTCAGGTCGACGAGCTGAGTTCGCAATAACGCTGCTTTCAGGGCCGTGCGTTCGTTGTAGCTGCGAGTTGAGTCGACTCCCAGACTAGTGAGATGGTTTCTGCTACGCACTTCTGCCTTCGCAAGCTGGACGTAGCGAACGGCCAAGAGGCATGAGGTCGCGACGCTTACGATCAATCCAACCTGATACCTTGTCATAGAGTGCCGCCATTCCTGCGGAGTTGCACAAATCGTAGCACGGGCCACCCTCCCTCACTGAGCCCACGCACGATCAGCAAGTCTCCGACAGCAGCAAGCGGTGAACCACTATACGTGGAGTCTCCATGCTCAAAATCCGCTGAAAAGATGAGGTCGCCGGATTCGCTCCTCCATTCGAACCGACCACCGAGCGGCGCGGGTGAAGCCGGCGGCTTGGCGGTCCAGTCGACGTGCTTGCCCCAGAAAACTGGGCCTTGCGCTGTGCATACGACGCCAAGCGCGCTGAAACCTGGGCGAAAACGTCCGGGGGGGAGATTGAACACTGTTGCAGGTCTTGCCCACTCGATGACCTCAGCAAACCTGTGTTCTTCACCTGCACCGAACACCGGTCCAATAGCACCCGAGAAACTCCACTGATCTAGATACGCGAGGTACGACCCCTGTGGAGTTTCTCCCGCGCAACTCGGTATCCACTCGACGCCATTTGCCCAGCGGAGGCTTACGACCGAGTCCGGCAGGGGCGCCAACTGCTTGAAGGACTCCCCTGTCGAGAGTCGAAACGCCACGACGCGATTAAGCCCGGCACGTAAAAGCTCACCTGGTGGCACGACTGGACTGACAACAGCAACGCTATCACCCAACACGCTTAGGCTGGCAAATCCTGACCAACCTTCTACCCCCGAGACCTTGCTAGTAGTTATAAGGGCCCCATCGAAAGAAAACTGGCGCAACGTTCCCATCTGATACTCGTCATGCACCCACACGCCAGTTGACGATACCGCAACGGCGTCGGCGGAACCCAGATCTGTGGGCCCCCTGCCGCAACGACCAAATTTTCCGATCAGGGTTCCAGCGGTGTCCAACACCGTGACCTGACAACTTCCAAGGTCGTAGACGGCGATGGTGCCGGACGAATTCGCCCCGACAAATCCAATCCTCCCGAACGCAATCGGCCCATCGAGGGTCCCCACCTCGTGAATGACGGTCAGGGCCTTGCCTAGGCTCACCGCTGGGCGGTCGGAGGGCCCGTTACAGGCAGTCGCCGCCATAACACAAGCCGCACCGATCACCGTACCGACGTGTCCAGCCAACATTATTGCGGTTGGCCCGGACACGGAGTGCTGCTGCAGTCGTCCGTGCCAGTATTGTCGAAGCACATTGTCACGCCAGTGGGATTTCCGCTGGTGCAGGTGAACTGCGGGGTATTCGGGTTTGCGCATCGGCAGCAACCGTTATACAACGAGAAGCACTGCGCACCGGGGCCTGAACCCTCTGCCTCGAGCTTGGACGTCGCCCAAGACGCCGCCAAGAGCGGCGCAATAGCGATCACGGACCACATCAACCGGAGGGGCCTTTTCATGGAAGAGCTCCTGTCGCGAAGGGGATTTCCGGACTGCGGTTGTCCAAGATACGAAAGAGTAGGAGTGGTTTCCTATGGGGGATGTTGGTCACCAATTCCCCCATACCACAGATCGGGGACTCGCATTACGGCGCGCAACGCGGCTGAGCGGACCGGAGCGCGCTATCGGCCACGCACGCGATCAGCGATACCGATATCCGGCGGTTGGGACGGTACGTCAAGCGTCGTCGCGCTGGCGTGGCGAAGGCACTCAACGTGCTCGACAAAGAGCGTGCGTCGTGATCACTATGAGTGCATTCGGCATCCGATTCGGCATCGGATTTCACTATACGAAAAAGCGTCGCCACGAAGTGACGACGCTTCAATTACTTCGCAATGCCCCGACCAGGACTTGAACCTGGAACCTAGTGATTAAGAGTCACGTGCTCTACCAATTGAGCTATCGAGGCGTTCACTGACAGTAGCCCCAACGGGAGTCGAACCCGTCTCTCGACCTTGAAAGGGTCGCGTCCTAACCGATAGACGATGGGGCCGAGGGTCCCGATGAATCCACTGTCATAGCGCTAACGGGATTCGAACCCGTGTTCCAGCCTTGAGAGGGCTGTGTCCTAGGCC
>JBDUDP010000051.1:0-16774 GCA_040002895.1 Gemmatimonadota bacterium | reverse complement strand
AGCTCACGTGCACCCCGATATCCTCGAAGCGCTTGGCCCAGCTGATGTTGTTCTCCTCATCGAAGCGCGCCTGCAGCTCGATCAGCACCGCCACCTGCTTGCCCCGTTCGGCCGCCTCGGCCAGGAGCCTCGCGATCTCGCCGCCGGTGCGGTAGAGCGTGATCTTGATGGCGAGCACGTCGGGATCGGCGGAGGCCGTGGCAATCATCCGTTCCACCGAGGTCTGGAACGAATCGTAGGGATGATGCAGCAGCACGTCGGCTTCTCGAATGGCCGCGAAGAAGTCACGGCCCTCGGCGAGTCGGCGCGGCGTCACCGGGGTGAACGGCGGATCCTTGAGGTCGGGAAAGTCGAGCGCGGCGATGGCGGCGAAGTCGCTGCCATCGAGTGGTCCCGAGACCTCGAAGACATCCTCCTCGGCCAACGGCAATCCCTCGCCCGCGTCGGCGTCGTTGAATTCCTCGATCAACCGCGTGCGCAGTGACGCCGGCATCGACTTGTGCACTTCGATCCGCACCACCTCACCGAAACGGCGGTTCTGCACTTCCTCCTGGATCAGCGAGAGCAGGTCTTCTGCTTCGTCGCTGCCACCCGGGCCGATCTCGAGATTGAGGTCGGTGTTCCGCGTGATCCGGAAGACATGCCAGCCGAGGATCTCGACGCCCGGAAAGAGGGCCTCGAGATGGGCGCCGATGAGGTACTCGAGCGGCAGAAACTCGTTGGGCCGGGTGAGCGGCACCCACCGCGGCAGGCGCTTGGGCACCTTGACCCGTGCAAAGAGTGGCTTGCCGTTCTGATCGGCCAGCGAGACTGCGAGCGAAAGCGACAGGTTCGAGATATGCGGAAACGGGTGCGCCGGATCCACGCCCAGTGGGGTGAGCACCGGAAAGACATTGGCGTGGAAGAAGGCACTGAGGTGGTCGCGGTCGGTGGCGTCGAGGTCCTCGAAGCGTTCGTGCACCTTCACGCCATGGGCGGAGAGCGCCGGAATCAATTCCTGTACCACGCAGCGCGAATGTTGTTCGAGCATGCCGCGGGCCGTGGCGCGAATCGACGTCAACTGCTGCTGCGGTGTCATCCGGTCGGCGGCGCGCTCGAGGACATGGGCTGCCACCTGCTCGCGCACGCCCGCCACCCGGACCTGGAAGAATTCGTCGAGGTTGCTCGCGAAGATCGAGGCAAACTTCACTCGCTCGAACAACGGCGTCCGGGAATCGAGCGCCTCGTGCAACACGCGACGATTGAATTCCAACCACGATAACTCGCGGTTCAGATACCACGCCGGGTCGCGCAGGTCGGCCGGTGCGGCTGCCTTCGGCGCGTCATCGGTGACCAGATGCAGGGCGCTGTGTTTGGGATCAGCGTGCATGGCGGCGACTCACGCGGCGGCGTCGATGACGCCACCACCCAGCACGCGGGCTTCCGCGTTGTAGAGCACGCCCGACTGCCCCGGCGCGATCGCGCGCACCGGGGTCAGCAGGTCGAGGGTGATCTGATCCGTGCCGACCGTGCGCACCACGGCCGGAACCGCCTCGGCGCGGTAGCGCAGTTGGACCAGGCACTCGTCGCCGGCCGTGAGCGGCTCGGTGAGCCAGTTGCACTCGCCCAGTGTCACGGCATGACCGAGGAGGTCCTCGGCTCCGCCAACGACCACCTCACGGCGCTCGGGGTGGATCCCCACCACGAAGAGGGGCAGGGCACGCCCCCCGGGAAGTCCCTTGCGCTGGCCGATGGTGTACCGGGCGAAGCCATCGTGCTCGCCGATCACCTCGCCCGTGGTCGTCACCAGCGGACCGCGACTGAGGGCCGGGGCGTCGGCGGGGAGGTGCTGCTCGAGCACGCCGACGTAGTTGTCGTCGGGGACGAAACAGATCTCGACACTTTCGGGCTTGTCGGCGGTGAGCAGTTCCATGGCCCGGGCGCGCCCGCGCGTCTCCTGCTTGGTGAGTGCTCCCACCGGCGTGAGCATTCGTTCCACCACGGCGCGGTCGATGCCCCAGAGGAAGTAGCTCTGGTCCTTGGAGCGGTCATCCCCTCGGTACAACGCCCCGTCGCGTGCGACGGCGTAGTGCCCGGTGGCGATGTGATCGCAGCCGAGGGCGTCGGCATGCGCCAGCAGGTCGCGGAACTTGGTGAAGGAGTTGCACCGCACGCAGGGAATCGGTGTGCGTCCCTGCGCGTACTCGGAGACGAAGTTGTCGATCACTCGCTCGGAGAAGCGATCCTCGAGATTGAGCACGTAATGCGGGATGCCAAGCCGATGGGCCACCGCCTGCGCATCAAAGATCGAGTCGAGCGAACAGCAGGGTCGGTCGGGGACGTCGTCGCCGTAGCAGAAGAGCTTCATGGTGGCGCCCACGACGTCGTATCCCTGCTCCACGAGCAGGGCGGCGGCGAGCGATGAATCCACCCCGCCGCTCATCGCGACGAGGACCTTCCCGGGATTAGACACGACCGAGCGACACTCCGAGCTTGCGGACACGGTCGACGATGCCGGGGAAGACCTCTGCCACGCGTGCGATATCGGCACGCGTGGTCTCGTGACCGAGCGAGAACCGCACGGTGCCCAGCGCGAGCGCGCGTTCGACGCCCATCGCGACCAACACATACGATGGTTCCACCGAGCCGGTGGAACACGCCGAGCCGCCGCTGCAGGCCACCCCGGCCATGTCGAGGTGCATCAGCAGCGCCTCCGCCTCTGCGCCGGGCACCGATACCGAGAGCACATGCGGGGCGCGCACCGTCGACTCGCACTGGACCACGAGGTCGGGCACCGCCGCACGGAGCCGCTCGGTCAGCTCGGCCCGGAGAGCGAGCATCCGGGTCACGTGCTCGTCGAGCTCCTGGCGGGCGAGCAAGGCGGCCCGACCAAGCGCCACGGCGCCGGCGACATTCTCCGTACCGGGGCGGATGCCGAACTGCTGGCCGCCGCCGTGCACGATGGCCTCGATGATGTGGCGATCCTTCACGATCAGGGCGCCGATGCCCTTGGGCGCGCCAAGCTTGTGACCGCTGATGGAGAGGAGCGAGCAGCCGACGGCGTCAAGATCGATCGGCAGTTTGCCGAACGCCTGCACCGCATCGCTGTGCAGCGGGATGCCGGCGGCACGACAGCGATCGCCGATCGCCGCCATCGGCTGCACCACCCCGACCTCGTTGTTGGCCCACATGATCGACACCAGCGATGGCGCATCGGCGAGGGCGCGGTCGAGCGCGTCGAGGTCGACCATGCCGCAGGAGTCGACCGGCAGGATCGTCTCGCGTCCACCGAGGTCCACCACGGCGTGCGCGGCCGCGAGCACGGCCTTGTGTTCAATTGCGCTGGTGACGATGTGCATCGGCCGGCCCTTCGCGCGCGCGGCGAGCGCGGCCCCGATCACCGCGAGGTTGTCGGCTTCGGTGCCCCCGGATGTGAAGACCACCTGGTTGGGCTCGACGCCCAACGCCTCGGCGACTTCACGCTTGCCTTGCTCCAGTCCCGCCTTGGCGGCGCGGCCGAAGCGATGTGAGGAGGAAGGATTGCCCCAGGCGGCGTTGAAGAAGGGGAGCATCGCCTCCAGGACATCGGGGCGGACCGGCGTGGTCGCGGCATGATCGAGGTAAACGGGTTCCATGCTGCCAAATCTAGTCGGGAGTGGCCGCACGGGAATCGTCGGGAGGCGGGTCGGGGCTGGAGTGCTGTCCTGCCGTGAAAAAGCTTCGTTACCGCTTGCGGCGCAACGAGTTACGCGCGGCCGAGCTGCCGGCTAGAGCGACGCGACACCCAGGGTCACGATATCCTCGACCCGGGCGGTCTCGGGGGTCCAGAACGGCTCTCCCCATGCCGAGCGGATGCGCGAGCCATAGTGGGCGTGCTGGGTCCGCAGCAGGTCGGGGAACGATTGGCCGGTGGGATAGAGCTCGCCCGCCTGGGTCGCCCCATCAAACTGCGAGGTGTAACAGGCGACGGCCGCGAGCTTCCGCTCAAAGGTGGTGCTGATGTCGACCACAAACGACGGCGTGATCGGATCCTCGCGATAGGCGAGGGCGTAGCAAAGCTTGAACGGCTTGAACGCCTCACCGTCCGCCGGATAATTGCGGAGCCCCGAGAGGAAGCAGGCATCGCGCACCAGCTCCGAGGCGACGCGATGGTCGGCGTGCCGGCCGGTGAGGTAGGGCAGGACGACGACCCGTGGGCGCAGGCGACGCAGCTGCTCGATCACCACCCGGCGCATGGCATCGGTGTTGGCGAGGTGACCATCGGGGAGTCCGGCATTCACGCGGGTCGAGACACCAAGCATCGCGGCGGCGGCGGCAGCTTCCTCGGCGCGAATCTCCGGGGAGCCGCGGGAGCCCAGTTCACCGCGACTCAGGTCGAGGATTCCAGTACGATGGCCCTGATCGACGGCCAGTGCGAGCGTACCGCCGGCCATCAATTCGGCGTCGTCGGGGTGTGGTCCGATTACGAGGAGGTCGACGGTCATACGAGAAACCTAAGAGAGAAGAGAAAAGAGAGAAGTGAGAGGAGAGAAGCGAGAGGTGTGAAACCAGACCCAGGCTCCCTCCTCTCTCCTCTCTCCTCTCTCCTCTCTCCTCTCTCCTCTCTCATTCGTATCGTAACGCCTCGACAGGGTCCATCCGCGCGGCCCGGTTGGCCGGGACGACCCCGAAGACCAGCCCGATCGCGACCGAAGCGGCCGTGGCGACCACCGCGCTCCAGAGGGGCGGTCCGCTCTGCAGGTGAAGCACGGCCTTGACCACTTCGCCTCCCAGCAACCCCATCATGATGCCGAGCACGCCGCCGAACGTCGTGAGGGTGGCGGCCTCGACCAGGAATTGCCAGAGGATTTCGTTGTGGGTGGCGCCGAGGGCCTTGCGGATCCCGATCTCCCGGGTGCGATCGGTCACGGAGACCATCATGATGGCCATCACGCCGATGCCGCCGACCAGCAGGGCCACCGACGACAGGGCAATCATGACAAGAAAGAAAGCCGACGTCAGGTTGTCGACCGTCTCGAGGATCTTGTCCTGCGACAGGACGTCAAAATTGTTGGCTGCCCCGGGGCGCAGTCCTCGTGAATGTCTGAGGGCAGCGATGGCGGCATCTTGTGCCTCGGGGACCGAGGTGCCCCGCGCGGCCAGGACGGCGAGGAAGAGGCGGTTGGTTTCGTCGTATCGAAAATTCTGTTGCGCCGCCCGAAAGGGGATGACGCCGCCATTGTTGGCACCGGGGGGAGCGAAGATGTTCTCCGGTTCCGCGAAGATGCCGACCACGGTGAAGGGGCGCCCTCCGATCCGGACCACCCGACCGATCGGGTCGAGTGTCCCCATCAAGCGGTCCGCGATCTTCCGTTCGATGACCATCACTTGCGCGCCGGCCGTCAACTCGCCGCGTGAGAACCAGCGTCCCCGGAGGAGGGTGCCTCCCATCACTTCCAGGTAGGCATTGTCGGCCCCGTTGATCAGCATGGACTGGGAGCGGTCGCCCGCGACCTCCAGCCGCTGCTGGAGCTGGACCCAGAGGCCGGCGTGCTCGATCCCGGGTGCGCGACGCAATGCCTCCACATCTGGATCGGAAACCACGGGACGAATCCGGACTTCGGCAGGGAGACGATCGGGATTGAGCGGTGTCGTGGAGTAGAACCGGATGACGTAGAAGGATCGCGGGGAGGCATTGGCGATCGAGGCGAAGATCTGGCTGCGGATCCCCTCGACCAGTGACGCCATCACCATCACCGTCATGACACCAATCACGACGCCGAGCACGGTGAGCGCCGATCGCAACTTGCTCCCGCGCATCGCCTCGAACGCGAGCACCACACCTTCGGCCACATTCGCCAATCGGAATCGCATCGCTATTCCTGCCTCAGGGCGGCGATCGGGTCGAGGCGCGCGGCGCGTGCCGCAGGATAGACCCCGAACAGGACACCGGTGCCGGTGCCGAGGGCCAGGGCGAGCGCGACGGACCATCCGGTGACCCGCGCCGGCAGCGGTGTGTACGTCGCCACCCCCTGGGCCAGGATCCAGCCGGCTGTGACGCCGATGAGGCCACCGAGTGAGCTCAAGAGAACCGTCTCGACCAGGAATTGCCGGCGAATGTCGCGTCGGTTCGCGCCCATCGCCTTGCGGACGCCGATCTCCCGGGTGCGCTCACTCACCGACATCAGCATGATGTTCATGATCACGATGCCCCCGACCACAATGCCGATGCAGACCACGGCGGGGACGACCGCAAAGAGCAGCCGTGTCAGCGATTGCCAGAACGCGATCAGGGCGTCCGCCTTGTCGACGGTGAAGTCGTTCTCCTCACGGGGACGCAGTCGATGGGCGAGACGCATCGCCTCCTCGGCGCGATCCATGGCGCGCGGGATCTCCGAGGGGTCGCGCATCTTGACCGAGATCACGGTGGTGATGCGCCGACCCCAGATGGCCTCGAAGGTCGGCAGCGGCATGAGCACGAATCCGTCGAACGACTGGCCCAGCGTGGTCCCCTTCTTGGCCACCACGCCCTGAACCGTGAATTCGCGCCCCGCGATGCGCACCTTGGCACCGATGGCCATCTCGCTCGTCGGAAAGAGCTTGTAGGCGATATCCCAGCCCAGGACCACGACAGCGCGTCGGCCCGAGATGTCCGTCTGCGTGATCTCCCGGCCTGCCGCGATCTGGTAATCCTGCACCAGCTGGTAGGGCGGGGTGATCCCGTAGATCAGCGCGGCCCCAACGCTCTGGTTGCGGTAGACGACGTCCGCCGCCGGGGTGGGCCAGCCCGACTGCAGCCCAACAGCTTCGGCATCGGGGAGCGCACGCTCGACCACGGCTGCGTCCTCGCGCGAAATCAGCGGGCGCATGCTCAATCGGCGGACGTCCGCATCGTCGAGCATCCCGATGGAAATCGGGGTGCGACGGACCTGGAAGGCATTGGTGCCGATGATGGCGCCGGTGAGATTCTCGCGGACGTAGAAGTTCATCCCCTGAATGACGGCAACCACCGTCACCAGGAAGCCGACCGACACGATGATGCCGAGGAGGGTGAAAAACGAGCGCACCTTGGCGCCCCAGATGGTCTCCAGGGCGAGGCGGAGTGCCTCATGGTAGGGCATGCCGAATAGTAGGCGATAAGCGGAGGGGTACGGAAGGAGAGAAGCGAGAGGAGAGAGGAGAGAGGACTGAAACTGGCGGTCCATTCTCCTCTCTCTTTTCTCCTCTCTCCTCTCTCCGCTCTCCGTTAGTTATTCGTAACGCAATGCTTCCACCGGATCGAGTCGGGCCGCCTTGTTCGCCGGGTAGAGGCCGAAGCAGATCCCGGTGATGACCGAGGCGATGATTGCCGCCGCGACGGACCAGAGTGGGACCGTGGCCGGGATCGGCGAGAAACGGTTGATCCCCCAGGCAATGGCCCCGCCCATCGCCATGCCGCAGAGGCCACCGAGCAGGGTTAGCGTGGCCGCCTCGACCAGAAACTGGAACAGGATCTCGCCGCGGGTCGCGCCCAGCGCCATGCGTACGCCGATCTCACGGGTGCGTTCGGTCACCGAGATCATCATGATCGCAATCACGCCCACGCCACCGACCATGAGGCCGACACTCGAGAGCACCAGCATGACGAGGAAGAAGCCTGCCGTCATGCTGTTGAACGATGCCATGAACTGGTCGCCCGAGATCACGTCGAAGTTGTTCTCCTCGCCCGGCTTGAGGCCGCGCTTCACGCGCATGGCCGCCGTGACCTGATCGATCGCCTCGGATTGGCTGACATGGTCCGCCGGGAAGACGGCCACATTCATCCACCCCCACGTAAACGTCGCGCTCTTGACGAAGGTGGAGTGCGGAATCTCGAACTTCTCGCTGCCCCCATTTCCGAACAGGCCGGAGGGGTCCTCATAGAGGCCCACCACGGTGAACGGGACCCCGAAGATCTTGATGCTCTTGCCCAGCGGATCGAGCCCCGGCATGAGCGCATCCGCCGCCTTGTTGTTGATCACGACCACATAGGCGCCCGCAGCATTCTCGATGCCGGTGAAGTTGCGGCCGTCGAGCAGATCACCGCCCTCCACCAGCATCCAGGTCTCGTCAACACCATCGATCTGAGTCAGGTCGAGGGCTTTGTCGCCATAGGAGACCCGGGAACCGGCAGACTCGCGGACGTTGACGGCCTTCACCGCCGGCAGGCGCCGGATCAGTTCGGCTTCATCGCGCGAGATCTGCGGGCGACGTCGCCATGGCGACATCTCATCCGAGCCGTCGGAGATCGTCGGGCCGTCCCGGAAAAAGCGCATCACGCGAAACGACTTCGGGCCGGCCCGCTGCACGACCTCGGTGACCGAGCTCTGGATGCCGGTGATCATCGAGGCCATCGCGATGACCACCATGACGCCGATGGCGATGCCGAGAATCGTGAGGGCCGCCCGCATCTTGCTCGCCCGCACCGAATCGAGGGCCAGCGAGACGCCTTCGACGGCGCGTGCGAACAGGTTGCCACGGCCCAGGGTCGAGCTCATTCCTGCCTCAATGCGGTGATGGGATCAAGACGCGAGGCCTGGCGGGCCGGGTACACTCCCGCCACCATGCCGACGAGGATGCCGAGGCCGACGCCGAGCCCCACGGACCACGGGGCCACGGCGGCTGGCAGCGGCGAGAAGGCCCGGATTGCGAACGCCAGCAGGATCCCCGCGCCGATGCCGAGCACGGCCCCGGTGACCGAGAGCGTGGCGGATTCCACCACGAACTGCGCCATGATGTCGCGCCGCTTCGCGCCGAGCGCCTTCCGTACGCCGATTTCGCGGGTGCGCTCAGCCACGGCCATGAGCATGATGTTCATGATCACGATGCCGCCCACCACCAGCGAGATGGCGACCAGACCAGGCAGTGCGAGAAAGAGCACCTTGGCGATCTTGTCCCACTCCGCGAGTGCCGCCTCGGCGCTCTCGATGTAGAAATTGTCCGGCTGAGACGGCTTCAGGCCTCGACGCACTCGCATCAATGAGGTGACCTCCGCCATCGCCTGCCGCATCTGCGCCGGATCTTCTGCCTGCACATGGAAATCGTCGATCACGTGCGGTCGGTTGGCGAGTCGCCGCGCCGGTGAGGTCAACGGCGTGATGACGAACTTGTCCAGCGAGATGCCGAAGATCGTGCCCTGCCGGGCCACCACGCCGATCACGCGATGCGGCAGTCCACCGATCGAGATGGTCTGGCCGATGGGGTCACGCCCGTTGAACAGCTTCTCGCCCAGATCAAAGCCGAGCACGGCCACCGAGGCGCCAATGCGCACTTCCTGTTGGGTGAACGGCCGACCCTCGGCCATGTCATAGTGCTTGATGTCAAAGTATTCGGCATCCGTCGTGGTCAGGTTGATCTGCTTCGCCTGCCGTGAGCCCCAGTCGAGGGTCACCTGGTCATTCCCCGATTGCGCGAACCGCGCCGGAGTCCGCATGTTCTCCTCCAGGTAGGCGGCATCCTCGGTCGTCAGGCGCGGATTGCGGCGCCACTGCCGTCGCTCCTCTTCCGTGCTCTCGCCGGTCTGGATGTTGGGACGCGACCGCACCTGGAAGGTGTTCACCCCGATCAACGCGCCGGCGAACTTGTCCGTCATGTAGACGTTCATGCCCTGCACGATGGAGACGACCGCGATCAGGAAGGTCACGCCGATCAGCACGCCCACGAGCGAAAAAAAGCTCTTGAGCTTCTGTGCCCGGATGGAGTCCCATGCCAGTCGGACCGCCTCGAAGAACGGCATCTCAGGCTGCCACGTCGTGCGCCGGTGGGGGGTTCTGCCGGTCGCTGTCGATCACGCCATCGCGCAGCACCACCACGCGACGTGCATGCGCGGCGATGTCGGGTTCGTGCGTCACCAGCAGCACGGTCTGCCCCAGGGCATGCAGCTGACCAAACACCCGCATGATCTCCTCGCTCGTGGCCGAATCCAGGTTGCCGGTGGGTTCGTCGGCGAGCAAAATCGAGGGTTCGTTCACGAGCGCCCGCGCAATCGCCACGCGTTGCCGCTGGCCGCCGGAGAGTTCGTTGGGCTTGTGGTGCATCCGCTCCCCCAGCCCCACGCGCGTCAGCGCGGCCTCGGCGCGTTGCTTCCGTTCCCGGGCGGAGACCCCGGCGTAGACCAGCGGCAGCTCGACATTGGCGAGGGCCGAGGCACGCGGCAGCAGGTTGAACGTCTGGAACACGAAGCCGATCTCTCGGTTGCGCACCCGCGCGAGATCATCGTCGGCCATGCGCGAGACCTCGTGTCCGTTGAGCCAATAGGCCCCCGCACTCGGGGTGTCGAGGCAGCCGAGCATGTTCATCATGGTCGACTTGCCCGAGCCCGACGGTCCCATGATGGCCACGTATTCATTGCGGGCAATCGTCAGGTCCACCCCGCGCAGCGCCCGCACACGCTCGCTGCCCATCTGGTATTCCCGAGTGATGCCCTCGAGCCGGATGATGTCTGTGCTCACGGCTTCTTTGCCCCGTCGCCCTGAGGCGCCGCCTTCACCTTGGTGGAGTCCTTCATGTCGCGAATGGCCTGATAGCTGCCCGCCACGATCGACTCACCCGCTTTGAGGCCGTCGAGGACCTCGAAAAATTCATCGCCGGCAATGCCGACCTTCACCGGCCGGAACATCGCGACGCCGTTGGTAATCACGAACACGCCCTCGCGTTCCTTCGGCTTCCGGCCGTTGGCGGTGTCGGCCGGCGTCACGCCGGTGGCCGGCTTCGCCTCCGAGCCGATCGGCTCATGTGCCCTGGCGGTGAGCGCGATGATCGGAATGCTCAGCGCCCCCTTGCGGGTGTCGGTGATGATCTTGGCCGTCATGCTCAGATCCGGGCGCACGTCGGCCGGAGGATTGGCGAGGGTGACCTCAACTTCGAAGTCCACCGCGCGGTCGCTGGTGGTGCCGGTGGCCACGGTGGCCGCGCTGTTCGCGATCTTGGTGACGTGGCCCACGAACGTGGTGTCGGGGAAGGCGTCGATCGACACGGCAACCGAGTCGTGCAGCGTCAACCGCACCACGTCGGTCTCATCGACCTTGACCTTGGCCTGGATGACGGAGAGGTCGGCAATGCGCATGATCAGGCCGGTCTCACGCGAGAAGGTGCCCGGCACGGCGACTTCGCCTTCCTCGACCGCCAGCCGCACGACTCGCCCACTGATCGGTGAGTACAGCCGGGTGCGGGCCAGATTGTCCTGCGACTCCTTGAGCGAGGCGCGAGACTGCAGCACGTTCGCCTCGCTCGCCTTCAGCAGCGCGTCCGACACATCAAACGCTTGCTGGGCCTGCTCCAGCGACTCGTCCGTCACCAGGGTCGGAGCCGTCCGCTTGAGCTCGCGCGACCGATCGAGCGCGCGCTTGGCCTGGTCACGATTCGCCTTGGCCTGCATCAGCTGCGCCTGCACGGACGTCAGCGACGCCGTGGCACGGTCCACTGCGCCCTTGAACTGCACCTGATCGAGTTCCACGAGCAGCTGTCCCTTCTTCACCACATCGCCTTCCTTGACCGTGATGTGAAGGATCCTGGCCGTGACCTCGGAGGAAATGTCGACCTGGCTCTTCGCCTCGATCTTGCCGCTGGCCGTGACCGCCGCCACGAGGTCGCGCGTCCCGACCTGTTCGATGCGGACCTCCACCGCCTTGTTCCGCTTGCCGATCACGCGGAGGAATACCAGCGAGCCGAGGACGACCACCACCCCGATGGCGAGTCCGATTTTGGTCTTGCGAGACATCAGTAGTCCTCTGTGCGTCAGCGAAGTGGGCGACCGACAACGGCCTCGAGGCCGACGACGGCGAGATGATAGTCGTACACTGCGGTCACATAATCGGCTTCCGCCTGCGTGACCACGTTTTGCGCGTCCGACACCTCGAGTGCCGAGCCGTTCCCGATGCGATACTTCTCCTGTGCCAGCCGCAACTGTTCCCGTGCCGCCGTACGATTGGTGTCCTGGATGCCCGCGGCGAGCCACGACGTGCGCACCGCGTTCAGGCGTGACTGCAGCTGGCCGTCCACCGCGAGCGCCTGGGCCCGCAACGATTCACGCGCGTCATCTTCCGTGGCCCGCGCCTGCGAGACGCGCGTGGCGCGCGAGAAGCCGTCCCAGATCGGCAACGAAATGCTGGCCGAGATCGACATCGGCTGCCGCGTGAACGAGAAGGGAAAGACGCTGTTGTTCGAGCGGATGGCCTGGGCCACGTTGGGCTGCAAGGCGGCGCCGGTGGCGTCGAGGCCCGCGTAGGCATTGCAGTCGGCAATGATCCCGCCGTTCGGGGCCGGATGCGGCGAGGTCAACCGCTGCAAGATGCCGTTCTGGAATTGACAATTGGCCGCGCTGCCCTGTGCCCCGGAGAGGCGGTTGCTCAACAGCGCATTCACGTCGGTGAATTGCTGGGTGTACCCGCTCAGCCCCGTCGAGATCGAGAGCGAGGGGAGATACTCCGACTTGGCTGACTTCACCCCGATGTGCGCGGCATCACTCTGGGCATCGAGCGCCCGCAGCGATGGGTTGTGCTCGGCCGCGAGTCGGCGCAATTCGCCGATGTCGAAGCGCACTTCGGTGAGCGAGAAGGCCGGCGAGAGCACCAGCGAATCGAGGCCATCGCCGGTCTGGACACCCATGAGTCGGAACAGCTCGATTTTGGCATCGGTCTCGTTCTGCAGCGCACGCAACAGCTGCACGTCGGCCCGTCCCTTGGCGACCTCGGCCTGCCGGACGTCGAGAATCGTGGCCTGACCGACCTGGTTCCGCGCCCGCGCGATGTCGAGGAAGTCCTGGTTGCGCAGCACCTGTTGCCGCGCCACTCCTACCGTCTCGGAGGCGCGCAGTACGGCGAGGTACTGCGAGGTCACTGTCTGGGTGAGGGAAACGCCGGCGCCGGTGATATTCTCCTCGGTGGCACGCTGCTGGGCCCGGCTCTGCGACGCGCCGAGAAAATTCCGGGCGCTGAGGTCCCAACTGGCGCTCAGGCGGTAGTTTGAGGAGACCGTGGGCGAGGCCTGCGAAAACACCGTCCCGTTGAAGGCCGACTGGCCACTGCCGGTGTAGCTCAGGCCCGACGACCCCGAGATCGTGGGATAGCGTGCCCACTCCGCCGAGCGCACCGCGGCTGCCGCGGGATCGGCATCGTTCAGGGTCTGGCGGTAGATGGGCGAGTTTCGCCGCGCGAGCTCAAGTGCCTGGCTGAGGGTCAGCTGGCGGGGGGTCGTGGGAACGCTCTGCGCCGCCAATACTGCCGGCACCAGCGCCAGCAACAGCGGCAACACACGTCCAACGCGACGACTCGTCATGTGCAGTCTTCCTCGGGAAAATGGAGTGCTACCCTGAAGCTTACGGGAGAAGATCGGTGAAGTTTCAAGGTGCGACATCGCCCGCCGGCTGGTCGCTCCTGATCTTCGGTGGCGCCGTCCTGCTCAGCGCCGAGGTCGTCCTGTTGGGCGAATGGCCGGGGCTCGCCCTGGTCGGGGGGCTCGCCCTGATCGCCGCAACCCTGCTGTGGCAGGACCAGGGCGGTGCCAGCCGTCTCCCTGCTGCCGCCCTCGGCCTGCTCGGCCTGCTCCTCCTCCTCTCGGCCTGGCGGGTCCTCTCCCAAGCCAGGGCGCCCCTGCTGCGGTCGGCGGCCGCTGGGGTCGAGGCCGCCCAGCACCGGGACCGACTGCTCTCGAGCGCGATCGCCGCCGCGCGGCGGACTGCGGTGGTGGCACTCGCCCGCGCGGGCTCCCTCCCTGCACCATCGATTCCTTCGCTGGCCGACCTCATCAGCGGGCAGGCGACCGAACAATCCCTCGTGGTGCTCGCTGGCGACAGCATCCTCGCGGTCTCGGGTCCGCATCGGTTCGTTCCCGTCGCTGGTGACGCGCCACTCTCCCTGGTGCTCACGCCCTTCGTGCGTCAGCTGGTGATCCGGGAGGCGCGCGGCGGCCGCACCGCCCAGGTCGGGTTGCTGCTGCAAGCCTCCGAGGGAGTGGCGGTCGCCGGTCCGGCGCTGGCCGCAGCATCGGCGGGGTGGGAGCATGTGGGATGGCGATGGACTGTGTCGGACACCACGATTCGCTACGCCTCGATTGCCGACGCTGTCGAGGGTGTTCGCACGGTGATGCGACCGGTGGCACCGGAACCGATCGTCGTGCACGCCGCTGAACTGGAGCGCATCCGCTGGCTCGTGGGCGGGGGGTTATTGCTCCTCGGTGCCGTCATGCTGCTGACCGCACCGGCCACGATGGGTCGTGCGGTGGCGATGCTGCTGATGTTCTGGAGCGCCGTGCGCCTGCAGATCGCACCGGCGGCACTGGGGATGGCGTCACTCTGGACCCTGTTGGCGGCCAGTGCGTTGTTGCTGGTGGGGATGCAGCTCTGGCGCCGACCACTGCGCCGCAGCCCCATCGGCGTGGTCGCCTCACTACTCCTCCTCGCCACCGCGCCTCTGCTCGTCCTCCGTGCAGCGGGCGCCATCGTGCCCGGCAGCGAGGCCGATTCATTGCTGCTCTCCTTCGGCTGGCAGGCCGCGCTCGCGCTCGCCGCGTCCGCCCTGCTCACCGTGGCCACGGCGCCGCTCCGGACGCCGGATGACCATCACGCCCCTGTGGGTTGGGGTGCCCTCGCGGCGGTATCGTCGGTGGTGGTGGGCGCTCTCGGCATCGTGGCGTGGTCGCCGTCCGCCGAGTGGGTCGGATGGAGTCCGCCGCTCCTCCCCGGCGTCTGGGCCTCGTGGTACGGGCCGCTCTGGCTATTGCCGCTCGGCGCCTTCCTGATGCGCACCACGCCGCGGGCGCGGCTCATCGCGATCGCGGCAACGGGCGGCACCCTCGCGGCGCTGGCCACGTGGTCGGTGACACTCGATCGACGGATTGCTCTCGCCACGGATGATCTGAACCGCCTCGCGGCGGGGCACGACAGCCTGGCCGTCACCGCGCTGGAGCATTTTGCCGACGTGGCAAAGCGCGCCCACGCCACCCGCATCGACCGACTCTTTGCCGCATGGCGCGGATCCGAACTCGCCCATGACGGCGTCCCGGTGCATCTCGCGCTATGGAGTCGTGCGGGGGTCGCGCGCGAGAGCGTGGCGCTGGATTCACTCAACCTCTCCTGGGGCGACCTCCGTCCCCTGGTGGAGAATGGCGACACCCTCCCGCATCACTTCGGTCTGGCACGCGACATCGGTCATCACGAGGTGCTGGTGATTCCCCTCGCGCCTGACACGATCGCGACGGTCACCATCGGTCCGCGTTCTCGCGTCGTGGCCCCGTCGCGCTTCGGACGCGTGGTCGGATGGCGCAGTCCGGCCCAACCGAGCTACCGCCTTCGCGCACAACCTGCGGAAGGACGTACGGCCGGTGTCGGTTTTCGCCGCCTCGGTCGCTTCCTGCGCGCGGAGCGCGTGGTGGATCAGGGTGGGGCACCGAGTCTGATCGCAGTCACCATCGAGATGGCCAGCCAGCGGCCCTTCGCTGTGCGCGCCGCACTCGTGGTGCTGCTTGATGTGTTGCTGTTCTTCTTCCTCTGGTTCGTGCTGCAGTGGGTGCTCGGCGGCGACACGGCAATCGCGACCCGACTCTGGCGGCAATCGTATCGTCGCACCCTCGCCGTTACGCTGACCGCCTTCTTCGTGGTGCCGGCGGCGTTGTTCACGCTGTACTCGATGTTGCGCCTGCGCAGTGAGGCCGCGCGCGAGCGCACCGCCGAGGTGGCGACCACCCTCAAGGACGTCGAGGTGGCCGGCGGATTTGATTTCGCCGCGCAGGCCTCGCCGTCACGCGACTCGCTCGCACGCGTGGCCGACAGCGTCGACGCGGAGGTGGCGATCTATCGCCGGGGACGACTGGTGGTTTCGAGTGCCTCGCTGTTGCCGGAGCTCGGCTTGCTGCCGCCTGTGGTGGATCCCACCGTGCGAACGGCCGCGGGTGGGGAGACCACCGCGCTCGCCACCGGTCTGCCGGCCGACCGATTGCGGATCGGGGTCAGCACCGTGGGTCCCGCGACGTCGGGCACGCTGCTGGCCGCGGTGCTTCCCGGCCTCGACAGCAACCTGGCCCGGGAACAACTCGATCTTGCGCTGCTGCTGCTGCTCACCTCACTGGCGGGCACGCTTGCCGCCGTCACGGTCGCCGGCTTCGTCGCTCGCGCACTGGGTGAGCCGATCGGTGTGCTGCAGCGTACGGCCCTCGCGATCGGTCGTCGGGAACAGCCGCCTCCGGTGGGCGATGTGCCGGCGGAATTCGCTCCCGTCTTCGGTGCCATTCGCCAAATGGAGATCGATCTGCACACCAGCGAGGCGGAGCTGGAGGCTGGGCGAACGCGGACGGCTGCGATTCTTGCCACCGTGGCCACCGGTGTGATCGGTGTCGATGCCGACGGTGACGTGATCCAGGCGAATCCGCGGTCGGCCGAACTGCTGGGTGGACTGGTGAAGGTGGGTCGGCCGCTGATCTCGCAGTTGCCGCCGGGGTGGGACGTCGTCGCGGACGGCGTCAAGCGATTGCTCGGTCCGAACACGCGCGACGCCGAGAGTCGTGAACTCGATATCGGCGATCAGCGACTGGCCGTGACGCTGGCACCGCTGGGTGATGGCGGGCTCGTGCTCGCGATCACCGACATCACCGAGGCCTCACGCGCCGCCCGCATCGTCGCGTGGGGGGAGATGGCACGGCAGGTGGCCCACGAGATCAAGAATCCGCTCACGCCGATGCGACTCGGGCTCCAGCACCTGCGGCGGATTCGTGCCGACGAACATCCCGAGTTTCCCAAAGTGGTCGACGAGATCGCCGAGCGACTGCTGGGGGAGATCGAGCGACTCGACCGGATCGCGCGATCGTT
>JBDUDP010000050.1:0-16975 GCA_040002895.1 Gemmatimonadota bacterium | reverse complement strand
CTGCAGCCGGATGCCCAGGTGCTGTGGTTGCCGGACGCGGTTCGCCGCGGACGACAGCTGCTCCGCCGCCTGCCCCACGACGCGATCCTGGCCACGGCGCCGAGCTACACCAACCTGCTGGTGGGTGCGCTGTTGTCTCGGTCCAGCGGGCTGCCACTGATCAGCGATTTCCGCGACGAGTGGGATCTCAGCAGCACCTATTGGGAAAACGCGCCGCGCGCCGCCCTGGCACTCGCTGTCCAGCGACGGATGCAGCGCTTCGTGTACCGGCGGAGCACGGCCATCCTCGCCACCACCGAGGCGAGCACCATCAGGATTGCGAGCCGGGCCGCGGAGGCGGGAGCGACCCCTCGGGCGGTGTGTATCTACAACGGCTGGGATGCCGACGACATCCTCGCCGCGAATCATGCCGCCCCGGTCTGCGAGCGCCGCCCCGATCGCGTGCGCCTGGTGTATGCCGGGACGCTCTGGAACCTCACCTCGGTGGCACCGGTGGCCGACGCCGTCGCGCAACTCGCGCGGCAGTCACCCGAATTACTGCGGCGCCTCGAGGTGGTGGCGGTCGGTCGCAAGACCCCCGATCAGTCGGCACAGTTGCAACGGTTGGTCGCCGCCGGAGCGGAGGTGGTGGACGTCGCGTATTCCCCACACCCCGTCGCACTCGCGACGATGCAGACCGCCGATGCGCTCCTGTTGTTGCTGAGTGGTGTGCCGGGCGCGGAACGTGTCGCCCCGGCCAAGGTGTTCGAGTACCTTGCCCTGCGTCGCCCGATTCTGGCCGTGATGCCGGAGGGGGAAATAGCCGCACTCGTGCGCGCCAGCGGTGCCGGCGCACATTTCCTCCCCGACGACATCGGCGGGATCGCGGCGTGGCTGCGCAACCGCCTCAGCCAGGCCACGCCGTCTCGGCCTGCAGGCGACGAACGTCAGATCGCGCGGTTCGAACGACGCGCGCTCACGGGTGAACTGGCCCTGCTGCTCGACGAGCTGACCGGAGGAGTCGCGCGATGATCTTTCTCGAAGACCTCCGATGCAAGGCCGAGTGGTGCTACGGTGACCGCGGCCCCAAGTCGATGCTCAAGGCGCTGCTCACCGACGGCACCTTCGCGATGGCCTGCTATCGTGCCATGGCGTGGTCCCATCGCCGGCACCTGACGCCTGTCGCCATGCTCTGCAACAAGGTCAATGCCGTGTTGGGGCAGTGCATCATCGGACGCGGGGCCGAATTTGGTCCGGGGTTCGTGCTGGTGCATTCGCAAGGAGTGGTCATCAACGGTCGCGTGCGCGGCGGCGCGAACGTCTATATCGAGCATCAAGTCACCATCGGCGCCGAGAAGCTGCGCTCCCCGGTGCTCGGCGATCGCGTCTTCGTGGGGGCGGGCGCGAAGATCCTCGGCGCGATCACCATCGGCAGCGATGTGCGGATCGGCGCCAACGCGGTGGTGGTGAAGGATGTCCCGAGTCGGGTGACCGTCGGCGGTGTCCCCGCTCGGATCCTCAAAACGCACGACGGGGAGGTCTCGTCCGAGGCCTCCCCGCGTGAATGAACGCATCCGTACCTGCGGTGCGGCGCTACTCCTGACCCACGACGAGCCCCTGCCCCTTGGTCTTGCGCGGAGTGGCTTCGTCCTTGGCGCTCGCCTTGAACGCCAGCACGGCGACCCAGATCATCAGCAGGGCGAGCAGGAAGGCGGTGGCACCGGTCTTCATGGCCGCCATGTCGAAGCCGTGCAGCAGATCTTGATTGACCTGGCGCCGGACCGTCAGGAAGTCGAGCGCAAACAAGGGCACCAAGATCACCATGATGGCGCCCACCACCACGGCGAGCAGGGCCGCGATCCGGAGCCCGAGGCGATAGCCCCCGAACAGCGACACCGCGGCGGTCACCGCCAGCAGCGTCGCCACCTGGGGAGCGGACGCGAGCAACAACCCGTAGAACTGGAACCGCGGCTGAATCTCTCCGAACGGGAGCGGCAGCCGGGGGAGGATGACGTCCGCGAACGGCGAAAGCGTCGCGACCACCAGCAGGGAAACCAGCGCCGGGATCAGCGCCTGCGCCCGGGCGGTGAGGGTAGTGCCCGTCGAAAGCATGCAGTGTCCTCGTGGCAGGAGAAGGGGACGACACCGGCCCGACATCGGGCTCGGGGGTACTCGAAAGCGACCAATCTGGAATCGGAGCAAGTCGTGGGCCGACTCTGCCCCGCTTCTTGCTAGGAGGAAGGTATATGCGAGTCCTCCATGTCACGCTATCGGCCGCCCACGGCGGCCGCCGCGACGCCATCCTCACCCTGACGGAGCATCTCCGCCGTCAGGGGGTGGAGTGCGGACTGTTGGCCCTGCGCAACCTCCCCTCCGATATGGCCGACGTGGTGGGGCAAGTCGACTACTTCGAGGGACTCGAAATCGCAGGTCGCCCGACTCTGCGGGAACTTGCCGAAGTCCGCCGGGTCTGCCGAGCTCGAGGGGTCGACCTGATCCATGCCCACGACGGCGGCAGCCAGTATGTTGCGTCGGCGCTACGGTTGGTTTCCCCCTCGCTCCGGGCAGTGATGACTTTCCACCGCACCCTCGGCCTCGAGTCGGTCGGGCTTCGCAATCGCCTTCGAAATGCGGTGACCTTGCCAATGATTCACAAGGTCCTGACCGCCACGGAGGAGCGCCGAAGCTATTTCCTGAACCATTGCCCGATTTCACCGGAAAAGGTCGATGTCATCCCGCTCGGGATCGACATGGCAACGTTCCATCCAGACACGACGGCTCGCGACGCCCTCCGCGCCGAGCTCGGACTCCGGCCCGATACCGTCCTCGCGCTGGCGGTCGGTCATTGCGGTCCTGAGAAAGGGATCGACCGGGTGGTCGATGCGTTCGCGGCTGCCCGGACCCGGCTGGGAGACACCCCATGGCATCTCGCCTTGCTCGGTGGCGGTGCTCCAACCCACCTCGAGGAGCTGCACCGACGCGCCCGGGAGCAGTTGGGAGATCGGGTCACCACCGCCGGGTTCCGGACCGATGTCGCCCGGTGGCTCCAGGCGGCCGACCTGCTGGTTCACGCGCCGCGACTTGAGGCGTACGGCCTGGTCTTGATCCAGGCCATGGCCAGCGGACTCCCGGTGGTGGCCACCGCGGTCGGCGGCATTCCGGAAGTGGTCGAGGATGGCACCACCGGAACTCTGGTGGCCAATGGCAATGACGACGGGCTCACTCGCGCGATCGTCAGCATGGTGGAAGACGCCGCCCTGCGCTCGCGCTACGGCAACGCCGGGCTCGCCCGCGCCCGCGAACGGTTCAGCGCCGAGCTGTGCGCTGATCGCCACCGGGCGCTCTACCAACACTTGATTGATCACCGCCCCGACGGGGCTGGAGTGACTGCATGACCGAGACGGTGACCATCGTGGTGGTGCCGCGCGACCGCTTCAGCAGCGTCGAGGCATGCACCCGCTCGATTCTCGAACACACCCCGGAAGCCTTCCGCCTCGTCTTCCTCGACTTCGGCTACTCGAGCGGCACGATCGCGAACCTCCGGGCGCTTTGTGCGACGATTCCTCACGAGATCGTCCCGTGTGGACGCACCATCCCGATGCTCGCCTTTCGGGACTATGTGGCGCGCATCGAGACCAAGTACACCTGCTGGGTGGACAACGACACCTTCGTCACGCCGGGGTGGATGACCCGGCTGTTGCGATCGGCCGAGGAGGAGGGGATGCGGGTGATTCTCCCGCTGACCTTCGAGCGCGAGGGATTGGACGTCGATGCCCGCCACCTCACCGTTCGTGTCCACGTCTCCCACTCGGAACTGCGCAAGGTGTCAGTCGCCGGTCAGGAGTTGGTGTTCGACTACAAGCCGTTCCGTCGCGCAGCACGCGAGGACGTTCCCGCGGGCCCGTGGACCATCGACTTCTTCGAGCTGCACACGTTCTTCGCCGAAACGGCGATTCTCAAGCAACTGGATTTCCCCGCGATGGTGGTTCGTGAGCATATCGACCTGGGCATCCAGTTGCACCGCCTCGGCATTCCGATCTGGTGCGAGCCGCGCGCGGAGGTGGTGTTCGACAACATCCACTTGCGGCCGACCATCGAAGACCTGCGCTTCTTCTTCTTCCGTTGGTCGGACCAGCTCGTGGACGAGAGTCACGACCAGTTCGCGGCCCGATGGGGCTGGCGCTTCTACAACGAGCAGTTCCTGAAGAACTGGGCCTTCCGTCGCCGGGTGTTCTCGGTGGCCCGGTTCTGCTTCATCCCCAACCGGGTCGCCGACCTCATCTCGCGGGCGTTGGTGAAATATCTCCGTCCGCCGATTCCGGCCGCCCTGCGCGCCGACCCGACGGCCAGCTCGGTGCGCGCCCTCGACGACCTCCCGACTGGCCACCCGGCGGGATGAGGCCCTCGACGCCATGACCACGACAACGGACGCGGCACCCGCCGGCCATTTTCGCCGCGGCGCCCGGCCCAACCGGCATCAGGCCCGTCGTGCCGCGACCGTGCTGCAGCTCGCCGAGGGCCTGACGGGGAGCGCGCTCGATTATGGCTGCGGCTGGGGCGATCTCACCTTTCGCCTCGCGCCGCAATTCGAGCGAATCGAGGGTTGGGATGTCTCAGCCGAACGCGTCGCCTTCGCCGCGACGGAGTTCGCACCAATTCCCTTTCGCCAGTGCGCCGAGGCCGGGATCGAGCTGGCCGATGCGTCGGTCGATGTCGTGTTCTCCACCGTGGTGCTTCACTTTGTGCCCTCCCCGGAGGGCTACCTCACCGAATGCCATCGGGTACTTCGGCCAGGCGGAACGCTGGTGGTGACCATCCAGAACCCTGATTCGATGTGGATGACGGCGCGTCGATGGCGTCGTGGCACTCCCGCGCAGCCCCATTGGGATCGGGGCGTCATCAAGACCTGGGGCGGCACGCTTGACACCTTTCGGTGCTGGCTGGAGCAGCAGGGCTTCGCCATCGAGCGCAGCGACGGGTTCTACGATCCGCCGCTCGACCGGCTCCGCACGCCGGGTGAAGTGGTGGTATCCGCCTTGAACGCGGTCGGTCACCTCTGTGCCATTGACGGGCGCTGGTCCTACGTCGGCTTCCGTTGTCGGAGGGTCGGATGACACCCGACGGCCCCCCGTGGGGTGTGGTGCATTGCATCTTCTCCGTTGACATCGGTGGCCAGGAGATGGTGGTGTTGTCGCTCGCGGCGCACGCCGACCGAGCCCGTTTCGCGCCGCGTGTCCTCTGCATGCATCGCGGCGGCGACCTCGCCCCCCGATTCGCGGCGCTGGGCATTCCGGTTGACGTGCTGGAGCACCCGGTGGGTGACGGCTCGCTCGCCACCCTGCGCTCCATGACGGCGTATCTCCGGCAGCATCGCCCGGCCATCCTGCACACGCACAACCCGACCCCGCATCAGTATGGCGCCCTGGCTCGGATCGCGGCCGGGGTTCCGGCCCTGGTGCACACCAAGCACGGGCGCAACCAGATGCTCACCGCCAAGGGCCTCTGGTACGAACGAATCGCCGGCAAGCTCACCGACACCCTCGTCCCGGTATCCGAGGATGCCGCAAAGGTCGCGCGCTCCACGGAGTGGGTTCCGTCGAAGCGGATTCAGGTCATTCGCAACGGGATCGCGGTCGGCGAGACCCCGGCTGAGCCGAGCGGGACGGCACGCCACCGCGCGGTACATGTGGCGCGGCTCAACGAGGTGAAGGATCAGGCGACCCTGCTGCGTGCAGTACGCCTCGTGATCGACCGAGCGCCCGAGTTCGAACTCGACATCGTGGGCGACGGGGAGGAGCGGCTCGCGCTGGAGCGACTCGCCTCGGAACTCGGCATCGCCGCAGCGGTGCATTTCCATGGCTTCCAGGATGACGTGCGCGGTTACCTCTCGCGGGCGGGAATGTTCGTGCTCTCGTCTCTCAGCGAAGGCATCGCGCTGACCCTGCTCGAGGCCATGGCAGCCGGGCTTCCGGTGGTGGCCACCGATGTCGGCGGCAACCGCGAAGTGGTGTTGCCGGGAGTCACGGGGCACCTGGTGCCGCCGCGCAACCCTGCGGCGCTCGCTGATGCCATGCTCTCCCTGCTGGCGAACCCCGAACACGCACGCACCCTCGGCCTCGCCGGGCGAGACCGCGTGGTGCGCGACTTCTCGGTGGAGGCCACCGTCCGGGCCTACGAGTCGCTCTACCTGCGGCTCCTGCGCAAGCACCTCGGCGATCGAGTCGCGACATGACGGATCGGATGGACGTGCGGTTCCGCCGCGGATTGATTCAGCTGTTCGAGGGTGGCTGGCATCGCCGACCGGTCTTTCGGTACTGGCGCGAGCTCGAAGCCACCCAATGGTGGCCAGCGGATCGGCTCGCCGTACTCCAACTCGAACGATTGCAACGGCTGCTGCACCATGCCCAGGCCACGTCACCGTGGTATGCCGAGCAATGGCACGCACGCGGGCTCAACGCCGGCGACCTCACCTCGCTCGAGGCGTTTCGACAATGGCCACTGACCGACCGCGAGGATGTCCGGGAGCACCGGCTACAGATGCGCTCCACCGCACCCGGGCTGCAGCTGATCCCCAAGGCCACGGGCGGCTCGAGCGGCGTGCCACTCAAGTTCGACCTCGACCTTGAGAGCAACGATCGGCGGATGGCAGCCTGGCACCGCGGCTATGCCTGGGCCGGGGCCGCACCCGGCACGCGCCAGTGGTACCTCTGGGGCGTGCCACCGACATCGGCCGCCGACTGGAAGAAGCGCAAGATGCGACTCTACGATCGGCTCTATCGACGCACCACCGAGAGTTGCTTTGATCTCGGCGAACAGCACTTCGATCGCTTTGTGGCGTCGCTCGCCGCGACGCGGCCCGACGCGATCGTGGCCTACACCAGCGCGCTCTATACCTTTGCACGCATGCTGGAGGAGCGGGGCGTGGTGCCGTGGCAGCCCGGGTCGCTCGTGGTAGGCGCCGAGAAGTTGCATGACTTTCAGCGCGCCACCATTGAGCGGGTGTTCCGCGCTCCGGTGTTCGAGACGTACGGCTCACGCGAGTTCATGTTGATCGGGGCGGAGTGTGCCGAGCACCGCGGCCTTCACCTCACCATGGAACAACTGCTGGTGGAAATCGTCGCCGACGATGGCTCCCCCACGGCCGCAGGCGAGGTCGGGGACGTCGTGATCACCGATCTGACCAACACCGGCATGCCGTTCATCCGCTACCGCAACGGCGACCGCGCCGTGGCCGGCGACGCGCTCTGTCCCTGTGGCCGCGGCCTGCCCCTGCTCCGTGCCGTGGCGGGACGCCAACTCGACGTGCTCACCACGCCCGATGGCCGCGCGCTGCCGGGTGAGTTCTTCCCGCACATCCTGAAGGAGCTTGCCTCGGTCCGGCGGTTCCAGGTGGTGCAGGAGGATCCGGCCGAAGTCACCGTGCGGCTGGTGGCGCCGGAATGGCGCGCCGAGGACGAAGCGTGGCTCCGCCGTGAGGTCCTGGCCGTGGCCGGCGACCGGCTGCGGCTGCGCGTGGAGCAGGTCGACGACATTCCCCTCACGGCGGCGGGAAAATTGCAAGTCGTCATCAACCGATGGCAGCAGGCTTCCACACCAAAGGAACGGGCATGACCACCCTCAACGCCAACGAACCCGCCACCGGCGACATTGTCGGTGCCGTCAAGGCGGCCACCGCCTCGGCCGGCCAGCGCGTCAAGCACGGCGGATTCTCGCTGACCCGCGGGACGTCGGGTGAGTTCTTCATGGCCGCGCTCTTCGGACTTTATCTCGGCTTCGCCGTGGTCCGGCTCCCCGAGGTGTTTCAACCGCTGGCGGTGCCACGGCTGCCGCTGGTCCTGATGATGACCTTTCTCGGCTCACTGCTCTTCATCGTGCCGCAGCCCGGTTGGTCGGTCATCTGGGAGAGCAGCCGAGCGCTGCGACTTTGCGCCATCCTGCTGGGCATCGCCATCGTCACGGCGCCCGCCGGCATCTGGCCGAGCGAGTCGTTCCTCTTTCTCAAGGACCGTTATGCCGTCGCGATCGCCGTCTTCCTCTGCTCACTGATCTTCCTGCGGGACCGTCGCGCGTTGCGGCTTGCCATTTCGGTCTACGTGCTCTGTGTCGGCGCAGTGTCGGCCGAGGTGATCCACACCTACGATCCAAACGCGCCGGTCTTCAACGAGGATGGCGACCTGGTGGATCCGGAGGTGCTGGCGGCCCGGCCGGAACTGCGACGGCTGAAGGTCGTGGGCATCGGCCTCGACCCGAACGATTTCGGCGCCATCCTCGCGACCACCTTTCCGCTGGCCCTCTGGCTGTCGGTGGGCAGCGTCCGACGCCGCGTCTTCTGGACCGGTGTCGCGGCGCTCTACGTCGCGGCCGTGGTGCCAACCCAGTCGCGCGGCAGCATGCTCGGCTTCCTCGCCGCCGCCACCGTGCTGATCGGGGCCGGCGCGAGAGGATGGCGAAGATGGCTCACGATCGCGCTGGTGATCGGCGGCGTCGGGATCTTTGTCGTGATGGCATCGGGAATCGGCGGAGGCGGTCGCTTCGGCGATTTCTCCGGCGATGACTACAACGTCAGCGGCAACGAGGGTCGCTGGTATTTCTGGCGACAGGGATTCGTCTGGATGATCAAGCGACCCTGGGGCTACGGCATCAACAACTACCCGACCTATTTCGGTGAGTTGAACGGCCCCGAGCGCGCGGCGCACAGCACCTGGGTCCAATACGGCATGGAACTCGGCGTCGCCGGCCTCGTCACCTTCGCCCTGCTTTGTCGGACGGTGGTCGGCGGCCTGCGCAAACTCCGCAAGGCCGCGCAGCTCCAGCGCGACACGCACCCCGCCGCGCGAGACGAGGCCATCCTTGCCGGGCATATGCTGGCGATGCTGACCGGCTTGCTGGTGACGGGAAGCTTTCTCTCGAATGCCTACTACGCACTGACCTATATGGGGTTGGGGGTCGGCGCTGCCGTACTGCTGGGCACCCCCCTGCAGGTCACGGCGCCACCTGCTCCCGCGGAGGCGAGTCCGCCCCCCGCGCGTGGCGTGCTTCCGCGACGGAAACTCCGGGCGTTCCAGTCGGCGCCCTCGGACCGGTAATCCATGCGGTTGCTGCTGCTGACCAGCGTGATGCCGACGCCATATCGCGCCACCAAGGGTGCGTTCAATGCCGCGCTCGTGGCCGGACTCCGAGAGGCCGGTGACGACGTGCGTGTGGTAGCGCCGGTGCCGTGGACCGATCGCTGGCGGCTCGCACGCGGGCCCGTCCCGGACGCATCGGCACATTACCCCACCTGGTACTATCCGCCACGCCTCGGCCATGCCAGCCATCACCGCTGGATGCGACGTCAGGTGCTCCCTGCCGTCGAGACGCTCACCTCCGCGTGGCAACCCGAGGTCGTGCTGGGATACTGGGCCCATCCCGATGGCGCGGTGGCGATCGAGGCAGCCCGATGGCTCGGCGTCCCCGCCGTGTTGCTCGTGGGGGGATCCGACATCCAACTGCTCACGGCCGACCCTTCGCGGCGCGCCGTGATTCTCGAGACGCTGCTGGCAGCAGATCGCGTCCTCGCCGTCGGCGCCCCGCTGCGACAGCGCGTGATCGCGCTCGGCGTCCCGGCAGAGCGAGTCGGCGTCTTTGAACGTGGAGTCGATCGAGTACAATTTGGACCGGGCGACTCCGCCGTGGCGCGCACCGCGCTGGCGCTCCCGCATGATCGCCACGTGGTGCTCTGGGTCGGGCGGATGGTGCCGGTCAAGGGCCTCGATGTCCTGTTCGACGCGTGGCCCGTGGTGACCCAACAGCTGTCGAATCCACTGCTCGTGCTGGTCGGCGAAGGGGAGAATCGACCCGCACTCGAGGCGCGTGCCCGCGCACTCGGCGCCGAGGTGCGATTTGTGGGCCCGGTCGCCCATGCCGAACTCCCGAATTGGTATCGTGCCGCCGACCTGATCGTGCTCCCCTCTCGATCGGAGGGCATTCCCAACGTGCTGCTCGAGGGCCTTGCCTGCGGAACACCGTTCGTGGCAAGCGATGTCGGCGGGGTGGCTGAACTGCTGCAACCGGGTTGCCTGTTGGTGACGCCGGAGCGCCCGGACGCGTTGGCCGCGGCTGTCGTCGCAGCGCTCCAGCAGCCACCGATGCACCGGGTTCCGGTGCAAAAGGTGCTCGATCGACGCGAGGCCGTGGCTGCGTTGCGTGCGACCATCGCGGGAATCGTCGCGCAGCAGGACGACCAGGACGCGCCGGTGGAGCAATGAAGCTGCCGCGCAATGCACAGCTCTGGCTTCCAGGACTCCTCGCCGCGCGACGGCGCCTGCGGGAGCATCGCTTCGACCCGACGGCCCCCGTCACGCTGCACCTGATGTTCGCCGACCACTTCGAGCCCTATTGGGGGAAGCCCAGTGACGCCGTGGCCGCACGGCGAGTCGAGACCTGGCGGCGCGAGTGGCCACGCATCGCCGAGCGTCACCGGGACGACGCCGGGCAGCCGCCGCGCTGGACCTTTTTCTATCCGCAGGAGGAGTACCGTCGGGAGCTGCTCTCACCGCTCGCCGAGCTGGCGCACGCGGGGATCGCGGATGTGGAGGTGCACATCCATCATGACGGCGAGGGAGAGCGGGACTTTCTCGACCGCATGTCCGGGTTCATTGCGGCCCTCGAGGCGGACCACCGCCTGCTCCACCAGCTGAACGGCCGGCCAGCCTTCGGCTTCATCCATGGCAATTGGGCGCTCGACAACGCCCGGCCCGACGGCCGTTGGTGCGGTCTGAATCACGAACTCACCCTGCTGCGAGAACTCGGTTGCTACGCCGATTTCACCCTGCCTGCCGCACCCGATCCCTGCCAGACTCGACTCGTGAACGCGATCTACTGGGCCAGCGATGATCCCGATCAACCCAAATCACACGACACCGGAGCGTTGGTGGTGCCTGGTGTCGCCGCGCCGCCCAGCGCGCTTCTCTGTGTCCAGGGACCGCTGGCGCTGCGCGCCCATCCGCGCTGGAGAGTTGTCCCATCACTCGAAGTTGGCGAGCTGGCCGGCTACGCACCGCCGGCGCCGGTGCGGGCCCGGAGTTGGGTGGCGCATGCGCCGCGCATCGGCAACTCGGTCTTCCTCAAGCTGTTCACCCATGGGGCGCCTGAGAAGAACGCCGGGCCGCTGCTGGGAGGGCATCTCGATCAGGTGCTGCATGACGTACGGGCTGAGGTCACGCGGCGCGGGTGGCGATTGAACTTCACCACGGCGTGGGAATGCCACGGCCAGATCCTTGACGCGGCCGGCCTCGCGCGTCCCGACAGGGCCACGGCATGACGCGGGCTCCACTCGACGTGCATGACGTGCAACTCGAGCGCACCGAGGATCGGGTGGTGCTCTCGGGCGCGGTCGCCGACCAGCGACTCTTCTGGGCCATGCCTCCGCGATCGAGCATCATGCTGCGCGGCGAGCCGTTTGTCGCGGCATTGTTGCTGAGTGCGATGCGGACGGGACGGGCCCTGGTCATTCCCGAGTCGGCCCCAGTCGAAGCCGCATTTCTCGAGGGAATGGCGTCACTGCAGTCGATCTTCCTCCGATGGTTTCCGGGCCTCACGCCCATCACCATCGAGGCGCGATCGATCGGCCCCCGCACGGGCGCCTTCGGCACGATGGCGGGGTATTCCGGCGGTGTCGACAGCAGCTACACGGTCCAACGACTCGCCACCCGATTGGACGGCACGGTCCTCTTCGATGGCATCGAGTACCGCGACGCGAATCCGACCTTGATGTCGCAGGTGAATCGGACGCTGAGTGGGTCCATGGCGGCCGCGGGCGTGCCGCTCAGCATTGTCCAGACCAACGTCAAGGCGGTGGGTCGGGCGACCGGAGGGAAGTGGTCGGAGTTCATCGGCGGCGCCCTGGCCTCCATTCCGCACGCCATGGGCTTGGCGGACTACACCATTGCGGGCAGCAACTCCTGGGAGAACTTGCGCCCCTACGGAACGCACCCGTTCACCGACCCATTGTGGGGTTCGGACGCGCTGCATATTCACCATCACGGCGCCGATGCGCTGCGCATCGAGAAACTCGCACACCTCCGTGCCGCGCCGGAACTGCTGGCGGTGCTGCGAGTCTGTTTCCAGGGAGAAGACTACAATTGCGGCGTCTGTCACAAGTGCCTGCAGACGTCGGCGGCGTTGCGCGCGCTGGGAATCGCCTGCGAGGCGATGCCGCCACTGCGTGACGCCCGACTGCTCCGTCGACTCGAGGTAGAACACGATGGCGACCTGGCCGACTGGATCGAGATTCTCACGCCTGAGCTTGCCACAGGTGACCCCGAGCTGGCGCGTGAACTCACCCGATTGATGGCGCGGTACCGCACCCGGAAACTCCTTCGCGCGGTCGACGCGGCCGTCCTGGGTGGCCTGTCGCGTCGCCTGCTCCGCGGCATCGGGCTGCTGCGTCGTGGAGGGAAGCACCCGTTGCCTCCCTCGAGCGGAGCAGACCCCGCATCGGAGGCCTGATGCCGGTCACCGAGATCCTCCGCGCTCCGGAGCAGGTGCGAGCGATTGTCCCCGAGTGGGATGCCCTCAGTCTCCGCGATCCCGCCACCTCGCCGTACGATTCGGGAACGCTCATGACCGGCCTCGGTGATCTCGCCCCCTGCCCCGGAACGCCCTACGTCATCACGGCACGAAGTGACGCGGGCGCCCTCATCGGCGTGCTCCCGTTGCGGCGTGCCCGCAACCCGAGTCGACTCGGCGGCTCCCGCCTCACTGGCTACACGACGTGGCACACCTCGTACTTCGACGCGACCATCGACCCTGCCGTCCCCGGCGCCGGGGCGGCATTGCTCGGCGCGCTGCCGGCCCAGCGAGACTGGGACCGCTGTGACCTTTCGTTCATCCGACCCGATGGCAACCTGCTCACGATGCGGAACCTCATGGCGGATTCAGAGCGGACGGGCAGCGGATCCTCACGACTCGTGCATCCGCCAGCCGACGACGCGGCGACCGGCGTCGACCAGGTCATGTCCCGGAAAACGGCAAAGCGGTTGGCGCGCGTGGGATCGGTCCACTTCGAACCAGCGGTTCCGATCGCACAAATTCCGGAGGCGCTGCGGCGGTTCGCGGCCATGCACACGGCGCGCTGGCATGGTTTCGGAGCGGCCGCAGAATTTTCCGAGCCTGGCAACGCGCAACAACTCGAGCGGGTCATTGTGGAGGCTGCGCGGGCCGGCTGGGCGCGCGTCGGGACGCTCTCCGTCGCGGGTGAGGTCATTGCCACGCACATCGCGTTTCGCTGGCGACGCACGCAATACAGCTGGCGGATGGCGCATGACGCCGAGTGGCAGGCAAGATCGCCGGGGCGGCTCCTGCTCTCCTTGATGATTGCGGACGCGTTTGCCGCCGGGTGCGAGCGCTGCGACCTCGGCCGCGGCGAGGAGCCCTACAAGGAGCTGTGGGCCACCGAAACTCGACCGCTCGTGCGCGTGATGCTGCGCGGGCGGACATGGCGCGCCCGGCTCGCGGCGCTGCGAGCTGGCGCGTAGCCCGATGGAGAGCCGGGTCCTTCGCTCTCGCGCGGAGCTGAACGCGCTCCTCCCGGCATGGCGACAGCTGTTTGAACGGGACCCGCGCGGCAACGCACGCAACGCACCCCATCGTTTGCTCGCCTTCCACCAGATCTTCACTCCCGAGATCAGACCCCGCGTCGTCGTGGTGCACGACCGGGAAGGGCGGCTCGCGGGTGTGCTGCCGATCGGTCTGCGCATGCGTCGCATCGGTCCGACCTGGCTCCGGGAGTTGATCCCGCTCATCGGATCGCATGCCTACTACCTTGATGCCGTCGTCGACGCGGAGCGCCCGCGGGAGGTCGGGGCGTCGATGGCAATCGCACTGCAGCGCATGCGTTGGGAACGGATCGAGTTTCGGCACATCCGACCGGAGGCATGGCTCCTCGATCTGGACGCGGGCTTCCTGGGGGTCCTCCCGGCCGCAACACGATCGATCGGTTGGCCGGCACCGCACATCACCCTTCCCGCTGCGGAAACGCTCCGTGGACGAGACCGCAAGGAGATGCAGCGACTCGAGCGAAAGCTGCTGGCGAGCGGATCGATCACGACGGGCTGGGAGGCGATCGGCCCGCAGCTGCCGCTGACCATCGCAGCGTTCGTCGCGATGCACACGGCCTTGAAACTGCGGCAGCGACAGAACACGGTGTTCGTGTGGGGATCAGCCGCGCGCGATTTCCCCGGCTGGTTGCAGCAGGAGATGAACGCCGGTCGCGCCCGCCTCTTCACGCTGCGCCGCGATGGGGTGCTGTTGGCGGGGTGCGTGCTGTTCTGCAGTCACGGGGTGGCACACTCGTACCGCGTCGCGTGGGCGCCCGAGGCAGCGCATTTCGGGCTCGGCATCCTGCTGACCACGAGGATGATCGAGGCATGCGAGCAGGCGGGATTCTCGCGGTTCGATATGGGCCCCGGATCGGAGCCCTACAAGGCCAAGTGGCACCCGGCCTCCGACCCACTTGTCGATATTGCTTCGACGCGGAGCACGTGGCGGCAATTGCTGGCCGACCACTGGCTACGACTGCGGGGCCACTCCTCGATTCACTGAGACGTGGCCCCGCAGCGTACGATCCGTGTCGCCTTCTCGAATCAGTGCTTGCGCACCACACCCTCGGTCGACTTCGGCGGTAGCGGCTCCCGCACCATCAATCCCTGCAACTGCGCGGCGACCTGGGCGGAGAGTGTCACATGGGCTCGCTCGATCCAGGCGAGCAGGTCACCCAAGTCATAGCCGCCATTGGCGTTGCCCTCACGATCGAGCACAGTCCGCTGGTCGGCGGTGAGGGCACCGGCACGGAAAAGCTCCTCGACCGCCACGCCCGGTTCCGGCGCAGGCACGGCGACCACCTCGAGGGTGTCGAGGAAGACACTGCGAATCGCGGGATCACCCTGCAACCGGATCTCAATGGAATCCACATGCAGGCCGACGCCGAGCGTCACCGGCAGCCGCTCCCAGACCACTGCGCCGTTGAGCGTTCCGGCATCGGTGATCAACCGGAAACGACTCGCCGTTGTGGTGGCGCTCCAGTTCGTGTTGCCGCCCAGAGGCACCGTCCCCTGCACGATCGCGGAGTCGATGTTGGAGGCGATGCTCGCCCCACTGCTGGCGCTGGTGAGGAGCCGAAACTTCTTGCCGCGAGGTGTCACAGCGATCGACTTCGGAGGTGCCGCGATCACCAGCGTATCCATCACCAATGCGGTGGCACCGCCGGCCGTCACTTGAATGGCCGCAACGTATGTGCCTTCACTGAGCGCCGCGGCGTCGCGATCCCAGCGCAGCCAGCCGTTGCCGGTGCCGTTGCTTGACCGGACGATGGCCCAGCTTGCCGAGGACGTGGCCACCCACGCGGTGGAGCCACTGCCCGTACCCGTGAGCGTCACGGCCGCGCTGTCCCCGCCGAGCGACCCGCCGAGTGCGATCGAGTTCCGGCGGCCGAGGGGAGTGATCCCGAGCGCGATCGGGATCACCGGCGCGGAGGTCACCTGCAGCGTGTCGATCACCGTGCGCACGCCGAGGACGCCCACGGCGGTCACGCTGACGGTATCGACATACGTCCCGACGGCGAGCCCAGTGGCATTGCGGTTCCAGGCGACCGTGCCGCTGCCGGTGCCGCTGGTGGCCGTGAGCGTGGTCCAGCTCTTCCGCTTCGTGGCGCTCCACGCGGTGGAGGTGCTGTTGTCGCCACTCAGCGTCACCGTGGCCTGATCGGTGGGTGCGTTCCCCCCGACTTGGACGGCGACCCTACGCGAGGCGGGGGACACGGCGAGCGTGGTGGGCACCGACGATGCCGTCACCTGCAGGGTATCGATCAGCATCGACGGCGAGCCAATCGCTCCGTTTGCAGCGACTGTCAGGGTGTCGACATAGATGCCCGCGGCGAGCCCGGCGGCACTCCGGCTCCAGGCCAGCGTGGCACCACCGCCTGACCCGCTCGATGCCGTGAGGGTTGTCCAGGCCTTGCGCTTGGTCGCGGTCCAGACCGAGGTCCCGTGGCCGCTCCCGGTCTGCCAGACAATGATCTGATCAGCCGGCGCACTGCCACCCTGCGCGACCGTGACGTTGCGGCTGGTTGCGGCAAGGGCGATCGTGAGCGGATCGGGTGTCGCGCTGATGCGCAGGGTGTCGAAGACGGTCTGCGGCGTCGCGACACCATTCGCCGTGACGGTGATGGTGTCGACGTAGGTGCCTACCGCCAGCCCGGTGGCGTTGCGGCTCCATGCGACCGTGCCGTTGCCGGTCCCATTGGCGGTGGTGAGCGTGGTCCAGCTCTTCCGCTTGGTCGCGCTCCATGCAGTGCTGCTGCTGTTGTCGCCGCTCAGCGTCACCGTGGCCTGATCGGTCGGAGCGGTGCCACTCTGTTGTACGGTCACGCTGCGTGCGGCCGGCGCCACCGCGAGAGTAAGCGGCACCGGTGTCGCGCTGATGCGCAGCGTATCAATCACCACGCTGGGCGTCGCGATGCCCGTCGCCGTGACGCTGATCGTGTCGACGTAGGTGCCCACCGCGAGCCCGGTGGCGTTGCGGCTCCATGCGACCGTACCACTGCCGGTGCCATTGGCGGTGGTGAGCGTCGTCCAGCTCTTCCGCTTGGTCGCGCTCCACGTCGTGGTGCTGCTGTTGTCGCCGCCGAGGGTGACGGTGACCTGATCGCCGGGAGCGGTGCCGCCTTGGGTCACGGTCACGCTGCGCGCGGCCGGGGCCACCGCCAGCCAGAGGGGCGACGGAACGGCGGTGATGCGCAGCGTGTCGAACACGGTGCGCGGCGTGGCGACACCACTCGCCGTGACGGTGATGGTGTCGACGTAGGTGCCTACCGCCAGCCCGGTGGCGTTCCGGCTCCATGCAACCGTGCCGCTGCCGGTGCCATTGGCGGTGGTGAGCGTGGTCCAGCTCTTCCGCTTGGTGGCACTCCAGGCCGTGGTGGTGCTGTTGTCGCCGCTCAACGTCACGGTGGCCTGGT
>JBDUDP010000049.1:0-17193 GCA_040002895.1 Gemmatimonadota bacterium | reverse complement strand
GGGGTCGGATCGGCACCAAAATAGCCGGCCAGAAAAAGTGCCTCCGCCTCGGCTGGAAGTCGGAACCAGTGTCTGATGGTGGCGACATCCTGCATCGGATCGTTCTGCCAGGCGGACTCCCAGTCGATGATCCAGAGGCGGTTCCCATCGAACAACAGGTTACCCGGATTGAGGTCGTTGTGGGACGCGCCAAGGGTCATGTGGGGCTCGATGGCGGAGCGGACTTCGGCGAAGCGCTCGAGGTACTTCTCCATCAGGATGGGGAGCCGTTGACCGGCGGAGGCGATCCCGCTCAGGCCGTGATCGATGCACTGCATCACGTCGAGAAAGGCCGGGCCAGGGGGGCCCTCGTGGAGGCGCCGGAGCATGCCGCCGAGGGAGCCGAAGAGTCGGTGATCGGCCCTCAGGGCCGGGCCGACCGGCGAGGGCTCGATGTATGCCGAGATCACGACGCCTCCCTCGGGATCGGCGAAGTAGACATCCGGGGCGACCCCGTCGGCTGCCGCGGTCGCCATCATCGCGAACTGGCGGTACGGATCACTAAAGGGTTGAGGGTTCACCACGACCCGGACCACCGCTGAGCGACCGCCGGCCGTTGCCCGGAAGACCAGCGCCCCGGAAAGCCCCCCGGAGAGGGGGGTCAGGGCGCCGGCGGCGCTCGATCCAAAAACTTGACCGAGCCCGCGCTGAAGGGAGTCGCGGTGCGCTTCGGGAACCAGGTCGTTGATCGAGAAGCGGGTGAAAGGCACTACCCCTCGAGCTCGTCGCGGATGCGCGCGAGTTCCTGCAGCGCCTGGATCGGGGTCATGGCGTTGGGGTCCAGCGCCCGGAGTTGGGCAGCCATGGCCGTGCTGCGCCTCTGTTCGGCGGTTGGCTCGGCGGCGGCCGGCGGGCTGGTTGGTGGACCTCCCGTGGCCGCGTCGAAGAGCGATGGCTGGGTCGGGTCGGCCCCCTTGGGCGGCTCTCCCGGCACGACCCTGTGACCGGTTTCCAGGGTGCCGAGTACTTCGACTGCACGGCTCACGACCGACCCGGGAAGGCCGGCAAGTTGAGCCACGTGAATTCCGTATGAGCGATCAGTACCACCAGCCTCGAGCCGGTGCAGGAAGACGATCCCCTGCCCCGTTTCCCGCACCGCCACGTTGAAGTTTCGGGCGTGGGCGAGCGTCTCGGGAAGCTGCATCAGTTCGTGGTAGTGGGTCGCGAACATGGTGCGACAGCCCACCCGGTCGTGGAGGTGTTCGCTCACGGCCCAGGCGATCGCGACGCCATCGTAGGTGCTGGTGCCCCGACCAATCTCGTCGAGCAGGACCAGCGAGCGGGCGGTGGCATTGTGGAGGATGGCGGAGGTCTCGCTCATCTCGACCATGAAGGTCGACTGCCCCCGAGCCAGATTGTCGCTGGCCCCTACCCGGGTGAAGAGCCGGTCGGCGACTCCGATGCTGGCCGACTCGGCCGGGACGAAACTCCCCATCTGGGCCATCAGCACGGTGACGCCGATCTGGCGGAGGATGGTGCTCTTGCCGGCCATGTTGGGACCGGTGACCAGGAGGAGCCGGGCGGCCTCGTCGAAGTGAACGTCGTTGGGGACGAAGCGCTCCCGGGCCATCATCCGCTCGATCACCGGGTGGCGGTTGCCGATCAGGGTCAGTTCGTAGCGGTCATGGACCACCGGACGGACGTAGCGCTCGACCACAGCGGTCTCGGCCAAGGCAGCGAGTACGTCGAGCCGGGCGATGAGCCGGGCGGTGGACTGCACTCGGGCAATGGCCGCCCCCACGAGGTCGCGCAGCTCCGCGAACCGGGCCGCCTCGCGTTCGCCGATTCGCTCCTCGGCGCCCAGCACCTTGGCCTCGAACTCCTTGAGCTCTGGTGTGACGTAGCGCTCGGCGTTGGTCAGTGTCTGGCGTCGCTCATAGTCGGCTGGGACGCTGGCGGCATTGGCGTTGGTGATCTCGATGTAATAGCCGAACACCCGGTTGAAGGCGACCTTGAGCGAAGCGATGCCGGTGCGCTCCCGTTCCCGCTGCTGGATGCCGGCCAGCGACTGCTTGCCGTTGTCGCGCAGGTCGCGGAGATCGTCGAGCTCCGCGTCGTAACCGGGGGCAATGACGTCGCCGTCGGCCAGCGCGATCGGCGGCCGCTCCACCAACGCGCGCGTGAGTTCGCCGGTGAGGTCGCTCAGCGGGTCGAGTTGCTGCTCGACATACTGGAGTGGCGTGGTTTGCCCGGCTCCCACGGGGGATTCGGCTGCGAGGTCCGTCAGGACGGCTATCACCGAGGGAAGCCGACTGAAGGAGTCGCGCAACGCGCCGAGCTCACGGGGGTTGGCGCGCCCGGCCGCGGCGCGGGCGGCGAGGCGCTCGACGTCGCGCACGCCATCGAGGGCGGCGCGCAGCTCTCCGCGCAGGCGTCCGGCGCCGTGGAGCAGAGTGACCGCATCGAGCCGGGCATTGATGCGCGCGGGATCGCGCAGCGGTGAGAGTACCCACTGGCGCAGCAGGCGGGCACCCATCGGCGTCATGGTACGGTCGAGCGTCTCCATGAGGGTGACGTTCTTTGCGCCCGCGCGCAGCGGCTCGACCAGTTCGAGGTTGCGGCGGGTCATCTCGTCGAGCCAGCAGAGCTCATCGCTGCGACGCACCGTGGGGCGGCTCAGTTGCGGCAGTCCCTGCGGCTGCAGCTCCAGGAGATAGCGGAGCAGGGCGCCCGCGGCGCCGACGGCCGGGGCGTCGGCGGGCGAGAGGCCGAGTCCGTCGAGCGAGGCGATCTGGAGTCGGCGGGCGAGTTCCTCGCGGCCGAGCTCGGCGTCGAATTCCCACTGTTCGCGCGGTGTGCGCAGCACCCCGTCTTCGAGTGCGACAACGCTTTCCTTCGGCATGATCACTTCGGCCGGGGCGAGGCGACCGAGCGCCTCCGCGAGGCCATCTGCCGCGACGGTCTCGAGCAGGAATTCGCCGGTGGAGAGATCGAGGGCGGCGACGCCGTGTTCTCCTCCGCCGGTGCAGACCGCGACCATCCAGTTGTTGCGCGAGCCGGGGGTCCAGTCTTCGTCGAGGAAGGCGCCCGGGGTGACGGTCTCCACCACCGCGCGCTTGACGATGCCCTTGGCGAGCCGGGGATCCTCGACCTGCTCGCAGATGGCGACGCGGAAGCCCTGCGCTACGAACTGCCGGAGGTATCCGGCAGCCGACTTCACCGGCACTCCTGCAAGTGGGACACCATCGCCCCGAGCGGTGAGGGTGATGTTCAGCGCGCGCGCGGCCACCTGCGCGTCCTCGTAGAACATCTCGTAGAAGTCGCCCATGCGAAAAAAGAGGATCGCGTCGGGGTGACGCGCCTTGATCTCGCGGTATTGAGCGAGCAGCGGAGTGACGGTGGCTTCGGGCACGGGAGGCAAATCTAAGTAGGGGCGCCCGTGGGGCTGTTGGCTCTCCTAGGGAACCTGCACCACGAACGGTGACCCGCCGAGTGCCGCCTTGAGTGTGGCGATTTTGGCGAGGGCGGCCTCACGGGTCTGGAAGGGCCCGGCCTGCAGCTTGGTGAGGCCCCGCGGTCCGGCGACCTGATAGGCCTTGAGGCCGGTCTGCTCGATTTTCAGGATGGCACGCCGGATGGCGGACTTGTCGGTGATCGCGGCCACCTGCACTCGCCAGGCACCAGACGCAGCGGCGGCCACCGGCTTGGGGGCAGGCGGCTTGGCCCGGATCGAATCGGCGCGCGGTGGCGCGGGCTCCACTGACGGCTTGGCGCGCAGCGAGTCGGGACGCAACGGTGCCATCTCGAGGCCGGGGCCAACGGTGCAGCGCTGCTTGGCGAATTCGAGCTGGTTCTTGAGCTCCACGTCGTCGCCCACCCGGGCGAGACCCTTGGTGAGCCAATCGCAGCCGAGCTGCACATCCTGATGATCGAAGGCGGCGCGGGAGCCCCAGAGTGCTGCCGCCGGCAGCACCGGAGAGGTCGGGTCGTCGTTGAAGAGGCGACGGATGCGCGCGACCGCGCCTTCGCTGTTGCCGCTGCCGTAGTCGAGCTGGGCGATCCGCAGCGTCGCGCGATCGGCCCATGCCGATGACGAAAACTCGATCGCGACGCGCGTGAAGAGCATGCGCATCTCCTCGCCACTCTTTGCCACGGTGGCCGCCGTGTACAGCGCCTCGGCGTACAGCGGGTCGCTGGTCGGGAGCTTCGCGAGCGTCTTGTTGATCAGCACGCGGGCGGAATCACCGTAGCCATCCTGGGCGAGCCGCACCACTTCCTGGAACGGTGGTGCATCCACCTGCGCGGTCGCCACGCGGGGGATGGTCAGGAGCGTGGCGAATGACGCGAACGCAAAGAGACGGATCATGCGGCCTTCTTCGCCCGAGTGGCGGCGAGCGTGAGGATCAGGTCGGTGAGCACGCCGACTTCGTCGGAGATCGTGGTGCTCTTGAGCGACGTATCGGCGGCGAGCGTCGCCGCCACGGCCGATTCGAGTCGGGGCAGCGGCCAGCGGCCAGCGACCTCGGCAACGAGCCGGGAGAACGGATCATAGCTACCGACGCCGGGTCGGCGCTCGAAGCAGAGCCGTTTTACCGCTTCGCTCAGCGCCCGATCGCGCAGCTTGCGGGCCTCGGCGGTGGCGCGGGCCCAGCGCAGTACCAACAACGACGAGCCGATCAGCGTCACCATCTTGACGCCCGACGTGCCGCTGACATCGAGCAATCGCGGCAACAGCGTGAGCGCCGTCGCGGTGTCGTCGCGCAGCAGGGCATCGCGCCAGTCGTCGATGGTCTCGCCAAAGCGCACACCCACGAGGCCGCCCACGGTGTCGCGATCCACCGGACCCGTTACCTCGAGGCCACTGAGTTTGGCGGTCTCGGCCAGCAACAGCCCGAGTTCGCCACCAGTGGCGCGCAACAGGTGCTCGCGCGCATCGGGTGTGAGGGCGAGCCCCGCGGTCTCCAAGCGGCCATCGAGCCAGCTGTCGAGCGCATCGCCGACAAGTGCGGCACACGCCACGGTGGTGCAATGCGAGGCGAGATCGTTGTCGGGGTCGTCGTCGTTGCCTTGCACGATCACCAGCACGGTCTCGGGTGCCGGCCGCTCGAGATAGCGCACGGCGGGCTGCTTCGCCTTGCTCTTGCGTTTCCACGCCTCGACGTCGCGCAGGACCACCACGCGACGGTCGGCCATCATCGGCAAGGTGGCGCAGGCGGCGGCGAGCTGATCGGGTTCGACCTGCTGGGCCGAGAGAATGTCGAGGTTGAAGTCGCGCAGACCGGGGTCGAGAATGGTGCCCAGCAAGAGCGCGAGGGCCTCATCCTTGAGGATGCCTTCGCTCCCGTGGAGATAGTACGCCGGGGCCGGGTCGCCCTTGGTGAGGGCGCGGCGCAGCTGATCGGGAGAGAGGCGAGGCATTCACCAAATGTATCAGCCTGCGAAATTCGTTCGTGCCGGTGGTTCACTCGATGGAATCGAACCAGTTGCGGCACTTTCTCGCTGACTGAGCGACTGGAGGTGGCGAAGCCCGCGCATGCGCGTGACCGGCGCTGATGCGCTATCCAATAGGGTTCACCGCCCGCGATGAAACGACTGAACGAACAACAGTGCCGCGAGCGTTTTGCAGTCGGTGATTGTTCCATCTTGAACCATCGCAACGGCTTCCGACCATCGGAACTCGTGGACGTCGAGGATTTCGTCGTGTTCCAGGGCGCTGGCCCCTGGGGTCAGGCCGGCGGCGAGATAGAGATGGATCACCTCATCGGTGAACCCGGGAGTGGTCCAGATCTGGGTGAGTCGGTCGAGCCGGCTGCAGCGGTAGCCGGTCTCCTCCTGGAGTTCGCGATGCGCGGTGCGGACGGGGTCCTCGCCCGGTTCGCGCCGACCGGCGGGAATCTCCCAGAGGAAGTCGCCGGTGGCGTGGCGGAACTGGCGAATCAGGAGGATGCGCGGGTCGTCGCCTTCGGGGTCGTCGAGAAATGGCAGCACCGCCGCCGCGCCGGGATGTCGCAGCATCTCGAGGGTGCCGACGTTGCCGTTGGGGAACTCGACCGTGTCGACGTCGAGCGAGACGACGCGACCGGTGTAGATGCGCTCGCTGGAGATCAGGGTCATGAGGAAAAGCTAGAGAGATGGGAGAGAAGAGAGAAGAGAGAGGAGAGAGGAGAGAGGAGAGAGGAGAGAGGAGAGAGGAGAGAGGAGAGAGGAGAAAAGAGAGAGGAGAGAGGAGAGAGGAGTGGGTCGAGGCGGCTTCGGGGGAAAATGATCCGAATTCCGTTGCCGAGCGTATCTATTGTGATGGCTACCCCGATCACCCGACGTGGCACCAAACAATCAGGAGCACACGATGGCCCATATCGTTGCACGATTTGCCTTCACCACGTTCGCGGGCGTGGCGCTGATTGCCAGCATCGCGCCGGCCGCCCGGGCACAGGCCCAGCGTGCGACCGCGCCGGTGGGCAGGAATTACAGCAAGCCGAGTGACGCGGAACTGCGCCGCCGCCTGACCCCGGAGCAGTACCAAGTGACCCAGCAGGGCGCCACCGAGCGTCCGTTCCACAATGCCTACTGGGACAATCACGCCGCCGGCATCTATGTCGATGTGGCGTCCGGTGAACCGCTGTTCAGTTCTCGGGAAAAGTACGACTCGAAGACCGGCTGGCCCTCGTTCTGGGCGCCGCTTGCGCCGAAGAACTTGCGCAAGGCGAGCGATCGCACACTGGGGATGGACCGCACCGAGGTTCGGTCGGCGCAGGGCAACTCGCACCTCGGACACATCTTCGACGACGGCCCGGAGCCCACGGGGCTGCGCTACTGCATCAACTCTGCGGCGCTGCGCTTCGTGCCGGTGGAGCGGCTGGCGGCCGAAGGGTATGGCGAATACCTCTCGCTGTTCAAGAAGTAGCCCAGCGGGTCACGCCCGGCGCTAGAGCTCGAAGCGTTCCCCGTGCGCCGGGACGTGCACCTCCCCAATGCCCTCCTCCTCAAGCAGTGCCTTCATGGCAATCAGTCCCTCGGGTTCGCCGTGCACGCAGAAGGCGCGCTTGATTGGTCCACCGAGATTGCGGACCCACTGACGCAGCTCATCGCGACCCGCGTGCGCCGAGTAGCCGTCGATGGTAGCGACTTCCGCCGCCACGGTGTACAACTCGCCGAGGATGCGCGCCTCCTTGGCGCCGGCCTGCAGCCGCGCGCCCAGCGTGGAGGAGGCTTGGAAACCCACGAAGAGCACGCAGTTCGCCGGGTTACCGATGTTGTTGGCGAGGTGATGCAGAATGCGCCCCGCCTCGGCCATGCCCGAGGCCGAGATGATGATGGCGGGACCCTTGAGACCGTTGAGTGACTTCGACTCCTCGACGCTTCGGACGTAGTGCACCAGGTGGGTATCGAAGATCTTCGGGTCGTTGCGGATGAACGCTTCAGTGTCGTCGAACAACTCGGGGTGCATGCGGAAGATGTCGGTGGCCTCGACGGCCAACGGAGAATCGACGTAGATCGGCACCTCGGGGATCTTCCCTTCGCTCGCCAGCTCGTGCAGCGCGTACACCAGTTCCTGTGTGCGACCCACCGCAAACGACGGGATAATCACCTTGCCGCCGCGCGCGGCCACCCGACGCACGATCTCAGCGAGGTTGGCGGAGGCGCCGGAGGTGGTGTCGTGATTCTTGCGCGCGTAGGTGCTCTCGATGATCAGCGTGTCGATGGCGCCGGTGGGTCCCTCGGGATCGCGGATGATGGGCTGCCCCCAGCGGCCGACGTCGCCGGAGAAGACCAGGCGATGGGGTGTGGTACCCCCGATCTTCACCTCGACATTGGCGCTACCGAGGATGTGCCCGGCGTCGCGAAAGGTCACCGCCAGTTCGTTGGCCACCGTGAACTCGCGGCGATAGGGATGAGCCTCCATCAGTTCCTGTACCCGGATCGCGTCCTTCTGGCCGTAGAGCGGCGCCGAGCCAGGAAGGGCGCGTCCTTTGCGCTGCAGCCAGCGGAAGTCGGTCTCCTGGATGTGGGCCGAGTCGAGCAGCATGACGGCGCAGAGGTCGCGCGTGGCCGGCGTGGCGTGAATGGTCTGATTGAACTGATGGGCGGCAAAGAGCGGCAATCGTCCGGCGTGATCGATGTGCGCGTGCGAGAGGATGATGGCGTCGAGTTGGCGTGGATCAAACGGCAGCGTGGCGTTGAGTTCGTTCGACTCGGCGCGCTTCCCCTGGAAGAGTCCGGCATCGAGGGCCACGCGATGACCACGCCATTCGAGCAGATGGCACGAGCCGGTGACCTGCCCGGCGGCGCCCCAGAAGGTGATGCTTGGTCCCGTCATCAGAAGAGTCCTCTCAACACGATGATCGGCAACTTGACACCTTCCGCGAGCAGGTAGCCGAGTTCGGTGCCGAATTCCCGTGAAATGGGTGAAGTGGTGGTGGGTGAGGTGTAGGCGGTGAGGCCGAGTCGCCGGGCCTCGAGGCGGAGGCGGGCGAGATGAAACGGGTCGCTCACCAAGATGACCTTTTCGCGGCCCGCGCCGTGGAGGTATTCCGCCACGGCATCCATCGACCCGGCAGTGGTACGGCCCTCGGGTTGAACAATCACGGCGTGCGCCGGGATGCCGGCGGCAACGAGGTAGCGTTGGCTCGCCGTGGCTTCACTCATGCGATCACCCTCGACGATCCCGCCGGTGACCACGATCAGGTCGGCGTAGTTGCCGCGGTAGAGCGCGGCGGCGTGATCGAGGCGCGCCTGCAGCACCGGGGAGGGCCGGCCGTTGTACTGGGCTGCACCGAGGACGACGATGGCGTCGGCATGGGTGCGTTGGTCGAGGCGCGAGACCACCAACACGACCAGGAACGACAGGAAGTAGAGGCCGCCGACTCCGATCGCGATCGCCGTGAGCCAGCGGCGGCTGCCCGACGTCAGAAGGGGAACGACTCCCCCTCGCGCGGAACAATCACGTCGCGCACGCCCTCTTCGCGCAGAATGGTGACCATCGTGGCGACGGCCAGGTCGTCGCCATGCACCACGAAGGCGCGCTTGATGGGCCCGCCGAGGGCCTGCACCCACGCCCGCATCTCCTCGCCTCCGGCATGGCCGGAGTAGGCAGCCAGAGTCTCGACGGCCGCTTTGCGCTCGACCACGTGATCCTCGATGGTCACCTGGGCGGCGCCATCCTGCAGCATGCGGCCGACCGAGCCTTCCTCGAGGAACGAGAGAAAGAGAATGGTGTGGCGCACGTCCTCGAGGCAGCGGCGGAAATGGTGCGCGGCGCGACCGGAATCGCCGCTTTCGCTTGGTGCCACGATGATCGCCGGGCCGTCGATGGCGTCGAGCCGCGCCCGCGCGGTGCTGTCACCCACGTAGTGCAGCAGCGCCTTGTCGAACGAGCCACCCTCGCCGCGATACGCCTGGGCGCCGAGCGCGATGGACTCAGGGTGCAACCGGATCATGGTGGGGAGACAGACCGGCGTGGGGGTGTCCATCCAGATCGGCAGCTCGGGAATTCGACCATCGCGCCAGAGCTGCTGCACCGTGCGCACGAACTCGTGGATGGGCCCGAGCGACGACGCCGGCACGATCACCTGACCGCCGCGCGCGACGGCGTTGTTGATGAGCGCGGCGAGCTGCTCACCGGCCTCGCCGAAGGAGGGGTGCTCCGCGTGTGCGAAGGGCGATCCGAGCACCAACGTGTCGACCTGACCGGGCACGGCCTCGGGGTCGCGGAGCAGGGGAGAGCCGGGACGGCCGACGCAGCCCGAGTAGACGATGCGGTGCGACCCACCCTCTCCCGTGCGGAGCTCGATCGAGGCCGAGCCGAGCACGTGGCCGGCGTCGGCAAACTCGAAGACGAGGTTCCGACGAAGGTGCAGCGGTCGGTGATAGGGCTGGCCAACGAAGAGTTTCTGGGTGGCCACCACGTCGTCGAGGCCATAGAGGGGATCGTCGCCCGCCACGGCGAGCCCGAGGGCGGCCTCGGCCAGCAGGACGGCGGCCATGTTCCGGGACCCCGGCGTCGCGTAGATCGGCCCGTTGAAGCCGTGGCGCACCAGCTGGGGGGCCCGGCCGGCATAGGCGAGTCCGGCTTGCGATAGCAGCATGGCGTCGACCCGGGTGGGGTCGAGCGGCAACTCGCGATTCTTGGCGTGAGCTTGCGCCACGTTGCCCTGGAAGAGGCCGGCGTCGAGCAGGACCTTTGCTCCGGCGGCCTCGAGCAGCATCATCGAGCCGGTCGCCGTGGCGGCGCCACCAAAGAAGGTCAGAGTACGAGGTGCGCTCATTTTGTCCCGAAGAGTCGGTCCCCGGCGTCGCCCAGCCCGGGGAGAATGTACCCGTTGGCGTTCAGGCCGCGGTCCAGCGCCGCGGCGTAGATCGGCACATCGGGGTGCGCCGCGACAAACGTGTCCACCCCTTCCGGGGCCACCACCAGACAGAGCAAGGCGAGGTCGGTCGCCCCGGCGCGCTTCAACTCGCTGACCGCGGCGACAGCCGACCCGCCCGTCGCCAGCATCGGATCGAGCACAAAGAAGCGATGGTCGGCCACTGGGGTCGGCACCTTGAAATAATACGATACCGGCTGGAGCGTCTCGTGGTTTCGATACAGCCCGATGTGTCCGACCCGGGCGTTGGGAATGAGCTGCACAATCCCCTCCACCATCCCCAGGCCGGCGCGGAGAATCGGCACCAGGGCCACCTTGGGTGCCACCCGCTCCCCGCTGGTGGTCTCGAGCGGCGTGATCACCTCGATCGGTTCGGTCCGGAGATCCCGAGTCACCTCATAGGTCATCAAGGCGGCAATCTCGCCGACCAGCAACTTGAAGTCTCGGGAGGAGGTACCGACATCGCGGAGCAGCGCAAGCTTGTGTCGGATCAACGGATGGTCGAGCACCGTCAATCCCCGACGCGGGGAGCTGAGCATACGGTATAAGGTCTAGCCGGTGGAGGCGCTTGGCAATGCGCCGGACGCGGACGGTGCCGACTGCCACTTCGGGCCCGGGTCGATTACGCTATCCCAGACGGCCGGTATATTCAGCCGTGACACCCCAGATCATCCCATTCTGTTCGAGGCTCCCATGCGCCGTGCCCTTGCGTGGCTCCTGCTGGCGTCGCTCCTCCCCATGAGCGTCCAGGCCCAAGCCAATCCGTTCAAGACCAAGTTGAAGGGATTGCCCAGCTACACCGTGGAATACAGCTATAGTGGCGACATGACCGGCACCGGTCGAACCACGTCGGGCGACGATCGGTTCGCCAGCACCCAGAACCGGACCGGCAAGTTTTTCGGCAAGACCACCACGACGAGCACGTGGTCGATGGCCGACGCGGAGTACATCTGGAGCGCTGACCTCGACAAGAAGGCGGGCGTCAAGTCGGTGAATCCGCTTCCCTCGATGGCCAAGGCGTACGACGACCTCGACCGCGAGGGGAAGGCTCGCTTCGCCTCCAACATGCGCGAGATGATGCAGTTCATGACCCGCGCCTTTCCCGGCATCCCCTTCGAGGGCGAGAAGAAGGGGACCCGGACCTACGCCGGCGAGAGTTGCGAGTTGACCGAAATGGGGAGCTTCTCGTTCTGCACCATGAAGTCGGCGCCGGTGGTGCTCTACTCGTCGGGGAGTTTCCTCTGCGTGAATTTCGAGGAGACGGCCACCAAGGTGAGTCGCTCCAGCGACCCCACACTGTTTGAGCCACCGGCCGGGATCAAGTGGACGGAGAATCTCGACCGTGCCCGTGCCGATTCCGGGGCGCGGGCCATGGTGGCGCAACTCTCTTCGCAGGCGCTGGCGGATTCGCTCGCCAAGGCGAAGACGGAACTGGCTCAGGCAAACGCCCAGACGAACAACGGTGCCGCCGCGCCGGAGATGACGGCGGAGCAGAAGAAGCAGATGTGTGATGCGATCAAGAACTTCTCGCTCTCCACCGCAATGAGCAACGCGATGAAGAGTGCCTTGAACGACCTGAAGAACGAAGCGATCAAGGGTGCGGCCGAAGGCGCCGCGAACAAGGTCAGGCGCGGCCTGGGCGGGTTGATTCGGCGGCCGCAGTAGTGTCCCGCGCGCCGTTGCCGCGACGCGTCACGGTGACGGTGCTGGGGTTCCTGCTGGTGGGTTGCGCAGGGACGTCGCCACGTGGTCCGACGTTTACGCCGGCGCACGTTGCCGCCATCAAGGACAGCGTGAATGCGGCGCTCGAGGCGTATCGGGTGGCGTTCGTGGCGCGCGACTTCGATCGGGTGATCAGCTATTACGCCGAGGACCCACGGTTCCGGTGGTTCGAGAACGGCGAACTGCGCTACGGGTCACGGTCGGCGGTCGCCGCCGCGTTGCGGAGTTTCGGTCCGACGGTGCGCTCACTGGAGCTGGCCTATTTCGACGGGACGGTCACACCGCTGGCGCCGGGCGTGGCCGCAGTCTCGACGCGCTTTGTCGAGAAAGTGAGCGACAGCACCGGGGCGCTGCACGGTTTCGCCGGGGTCTTCTCGGCCACCATGATCCACGGCGACTCGGGGTGGCACTTCCTGGTGGGGCACACCTCGGTGGTGGTGCCACACCCGGCGGCAGCCGATCGCTGAGCGCGCCGGGGTAGTCTCTCCGCCACCGATCGGCTAGCGTTCAGCATGGCTGACACTGAGAAGACGGTACCGACGACCGCCCCCGATCCGATCGGGCTGCGGATGTTCAAGGCCCGGAACATCATCATTTCCGGCGAAATCACCCAGGAACTCTCCGAGAAGGTGACCGCCCAGCTGCTGACGCTGTCGGCGGAATCGGCGACGGCGCCAATCACCATCTACATCAACTCGCAGGGCGGCCACGTCGAGGCGGGCGACACCATCCACGACATGATCCGCTTCGTCACCCCAAAGGTGCGGATGGTGGGGACCGGGTGGGTTGCGAGCGCCGGTGCGCTGATCTACGTCTCGGTGCCGCGTGAAGACCGTTTCTGCCTGCCCAACACGCGTTTCCTGCTGCACCAGCCGGCCGGCGGGATGGGCGGGACGGCTTCCGACATTGCCATCGAGGCCCGCGAGATCGTCAAGATGCGGGAGCGCTTGAACGAGATTTTCGCGCGCGAGACTGGGCAGAGCGTGACCCGGATCGAGGACGACACCCATCGCAACTTCTGGCTCGGCGCGGAAGACGCCAAGGCGTACGGGCTGGTCGGATCCATCATCGCCAAGCAGACCGACCTGAAGTAGATCGGGGGTCTTGGTGCGTTTTGCGCGGAGGTCTAGCGCAAAGCGACGGCGTGGGCTAACCTCTCGGGAGTCTTTCGGTGCCAAGCCCCCCTGCGAGGTTCCACTCGTGTTTACTTCTCGACTTTCCGGTGTTGTGCGCGACCCAACCGGTCGCCCTATTCGCAGCGCAGAACTGACCCTGCTTCCCCTCGGATTGAAAGCGATTTCCGGCGTGGCCGGTGAGTTCGCGATCGTGATCCCCACCGGTGGCCGGTTCACGCTCCACGTCACGGCGGCGGGGCATGTTGCCGTTTCCCAGGAAGAGCTTGACCTGCCGCGCGGGGCCGTCCTGCGGACCGAGGTCACGCTTGCGCCGCGGCAACCGACGCCCGTGACTCGCGTCTGGCGCGACGGCATGATGCACCGAGCCTCGGTGCGCTAGCGCGATGGGAATGTCGGGCCGGCCCGCCGACTTTCCCGCCGACCCTGAACGCTCGGGAACGAGATACTCGACCGAGATTGCCCCCCGGGTCTACCTGGCCCCGGGGGGTTTTCGCCGTCATCGCTGGCGCGAGCGGACGGGCGGTGGCATCGTTCTCCCATCCCTTTTACCTCGAGTGCCCGATGCGTCGACTGCTCCTGCTGGCTGCCGTGGTTGCTGCGCCTTCCGCGCTGACCGCGCAGGCACCCACACCCACCCCTGATCAGCAGATCGCCCTCGCCGTGCTGCCGCTGCCGGAAGAGTTTCGAGCCGACGCGACCGTGCTGGGCTACAACGCCGACGGCAAGCTGGTGACCTTGCGAGCCGGGACCGGGCCCATGACCTGTCTGGCTGACGATCCCAAGTCGGCGAGTTTCCACGTGGCCTGCTATCACAAGTCGATGGAGCCGTTCATGGCGCGCGGCCGGGCGTTGCGTGCCAGCGGGGTGACCGGCGACAAGGTGGATACGGTGCGCTTCCGCGAAGTGCGTTCCGGCAAGCTTCGGATGCCGAAGCAGGCGGCGCTCTGGTCGATCTCTGGCGACTCGACGGTGGCCGATGTCGCCGCCGGCACGGTTGGCGCCGGTGCGCGCGCGCTCTACGTGGTGTACATGCCGTACGCCACGCCCGCCTCGACCGGACTTCCTGCGAAGCCTGGCCGTGGCTCGCCGTGGGTGATGTTCCCGGGCACACCCAAGGCGCACATCATGTTCATCCCGGTGATGTAGCGCCGCGTGATCCGGCCAGGAACCCGCGCCGACCTCGACGAGTTGCTTGCGCTGCAGCGTGCGGTGGCAGATGCCAACGGCACATTGGCGCGCGCGAGTGATGAGCTCACGCACGATCATGCGGCGCACACGGTCGAGCGCAGCCTGGCAACGGGCTTCTTCCTCGTGGCGACCGACAACGATGCCGTGATCGGCGCAATCGATTGTTCCGCGCTGGGACCGCGACAGTTCGCGCACGTGCTCGGCGAACTGACCATCGCGGTCCATCCCCAGCATCAGGGGCAGGGTATTGGGCGCCGCCTCTTTGCGCGGCTGCTCGACGACGTCACCACGCAGCGACCCGACATCTCGCGATTGGAGTTGATGGTGCGCGGAGACAACCTCGGCGCCCAGCGGCTGTACGCGTCGCTGGGTTTTCGTGAGGAGGGGCGGTTGCGCGCGCGGGTGCGGCTGCCTGACGGCACCGTGGTCGATGACGTGGTGATGGCGTGGCATCGTCCCGACGCCTCAACCGAACCTTGAACGCATAGGTGATGGCATGTTGATCGACGCGGTACGCGCCTGTCTGGTGCGCGACCTTGAAGGACTCTCGGCCGAACTCGACGGCTATGCCGACGACGCGTCGGTGTGGACCGGGCTGCCGGGGTTTGCCAATTCCACCGGCACGTTGGTGGTGCATTGTTGCGGCAACCTGCGACATTTTGTCGGCGCGGTGCTTGGGCAGAGCGGCTATGTTCGCACGCGTGACGTGGAATTTTCCGTGCGTGACCTGCCGCGGGCCGAGCTGCACTTGCTGCTAGCCGTCACCCGTGACGAAGTGGTGCGCGCGCTCGACGGCCTCGACGCGGCGGTGCTCGAGGAGCGCTTCCCGGCGGAGCTGCCTGGTGGAGGGATCCCCACCGACCGGATGCTGGTGCATCTCGCGTCGCATCTCGCCTATCACCTGGGTCAGGTCGACTCCCATCGGCGCACGGTTACCGGTGACCGGCGCAGCGTGGGTGCCCTTGGGTTGGCGGCGCTTCTTACTCCCTCCTGACCCCGTGGCCTGATGGGAGCGGATAAGCTCCGGTCACACTATTTCCGGAGAGAAGTGCATGCGTATGACGCTCCTGTTGCTGCTGGCCGCGCCCACCACGCTGGTGGCGCAGCAACCGCCCCCTGCCTGTACCGCGCCCATTCACCGCCAACTCGACTTCTGGATCGGCGAGTGGGTCATCGCCGACGCCGCGGGCAAGGTGATGGCCGAGAGCAGCATCACGGGCGCCGCCGGGCGCTGCGCCGTCATGGAGCACTGGATGCCGGTGGGCCAGCCCGACGGCGTGAGCATCAACTGGGTCGAGCCGGGCGACGGCAAGTGGCACCAGCAGTGGGTCGGGGGGGAGGGGTGGATCGCGGCGTTCACGGGTGAGTTCCATGACGGCGTGATGTCCATGGTCGCCGCGGCCCTGCGCAAGACGCCCCAGGGCGAAGTGCTCGACAAGATGACCTACCAGCTGCAACCCGATGGCGCGGTGCACCAGACCCTGTACACCAGCACCGACTGGGGTGCGACCTGGAAGGGGCAGCCGCCGATCGTGTACCGCCGGAAACAGTGACGCGCGAAGGCGCTAGCTTTGGGGGGTCCTTACTCCGGGGTTGTCATGGTTACTGCCGTCATCCTGCTCACGGTTGCCCGCGAGCACATCAAGTCCGTGGGCGAACGCCTCGCCGAAATGGCCGAGGTCAGTGACGTCTTCTCGGTGGCAGGGAAGTTCGACCTGGTGGCGATCGTGCGGGTCAGCGCCAACGAGGATCTTGCCGATCTCGTGACCGAGCGGATGGTGCGGCTCGAGGGGATCACCGGCACTGAGACGTTGATTGCCTTCCGCGCCTATTCGCGGCGCGACATCGAAGCGGGGTTCTCGCTCGGCGCGGAGGGGTAGGGACCGGCGATGCTGACCGAATCACGGGCCTGGGCCTACGTGGTGGCGGCCGGTTTCCTCGAGGTCGGTTGGGCGATCGGTCTCAAATACAGCGAGGGGTTCTCGAAGCCGCTGCCGAGTGCGCTGACGATTGTCGGAATGGTGACGTCGATGTGGTTACTCGCTCAGGCGCTCCGGGTGCTGCCGGCCGGAACGGGGTACGCGGTGTGGACTGGCATTGGTGCGGTGGGGACGGCGATTCTCGGCATCGTGCTGCTGGGCGAGTCGCGGGGCGCGCTGCGAGTGGCGTGTATCGCGATGATCGTGGTGGGGATTTTGGGGTTGAGGGTGGCAGAATCCGGCCGCTCCGACCCACGGCCCGAGGCCCCCCTCCCGGTTGCCGACTCCCCCCACCGCGGGCTATAATCCCGCCCTGTTCGGCCAGGTAGCTCAGTTGGTAGAGCACGTGACTGAAAATCACGGTGTCGGGGGTTCAATTCCCTCCCTGGCCATTGGGGTGCTTCGCAGCGGGGCGCCTCTTTATTTTAGCTCGTACCAGCAACCTCACTGGAGTAACTCATGAAGTCACCCGCACTGTTGTTCGGTTTCCTGTTGCTTGCTGGTTCGGCGCACGCCCAGACTACCACCGCCAACCCCGCCGTCAACACCTCCCGCCAGCTCTGGGAGCAGTTGACAGGCTACATCACGACCGCGGCCCAGGACACGCCCGAGTCACTCTACGCCTATCGTCCTACGCCCCAGGTGCGGAGCTTCGGCCAGTTGATCGGCCACTTGGCCGGGTCGCAGTACATGTTCTGCGCGACCGCCCTGGGTGACTCCACGCGGGCAGAGGACGCGATCGAGAAGACCACGACCAGCAAGACCGACCTGGTGGCCGCGCTCAAGGCATCGACCGAGTACTGTGCGCGGGCCTACGCCCAGACC
>JBDUDP010000048.1:0-17496 GCA_040002895.1 Gemmatimonadota bacterium | reverse complement strand
TTGACAGAATTGCGGGGGGGGGGTATTGAGTTCCGTGGCCGGTTCTGTCCCCCTGGAGGCCAATCATGCGCCCGCGCACCGCAACCGAATCGTGTCAGCTTTTCCCTCCCGGCTTTACACTCGAAGCAGGCATTGCCCTCTGTATGAATCAGCTCGGGCTCACCCGGGCGGAGAGCGTTGTTGCCGTGCTTCTCGTGGAGGAGCACAGCCCAACTCGCGTCATGGAGAGGTTGGGTTCGAAGCCGGGGACGGTACGAAGTCACCTCCGATCGATCATGACGAAACTCGGAGTTGGAAGCTCAGTAGGCGTCGTCGCCGTAGTGCTCGCAAGGCTATGGGCAGCGTTTCATCCCCTCGAATGATCGGACTGAATCACGATGGCACGCGTCGCTTCACACCTCCATTGTAAGCGTGAGTTTACTCCAATGGTGAGCTGCCCAGAATAGATGAATCGCTGCGTTCCTAGGCGTGGCCCGTTCACGAGATCTGCCACAAGTCTGTCACTTCACAGAGTGTTTCGGCGACGAAGGTGGAGCTTACGGCTGAACAGATATTGGGAGGTGGCAATTGCGAGCTAACCTATCCCCTCAGGATTAGTCAGTTTGCACTAGGCAGATCAGCCGATTGACCAATTCGTGGAATTGAGCAATATCACATTGGTACGCTATCGGCGGTTCACCTATCTCCTATCGATGAGGATACTCCAATGCAGCAACGACTGCTCTTTCGATCGCTCCTCTTGTTTGGGGCATCGGGCTACCTGCTTCTTTCGGCAGCACCGGCCTCTGCTCAGGACGAGTTGGCATGCGGTGTATGTCACAGTCCCCAGCTTCAGTGTGGTGGAGGCCAGGCGGCACAGAACCAACTTTGCAGCACCGTCTGCGAGGCGGGATCGGTATCGAAGGGAAACTGCGCACTAGGGGCCAGAGGCTGCGCACCATTCGATGATGGCTGGGATTGCACTACCGTCCTCTAGACGGTTTCAATGACCCGAGAGCTGCCTCACAGGGATGACGGGACGGAACTCGCTTTGGGGGATTTGTGAAGCCTAAGCTCGAAACGACGGCAACAATGATTGTCACCCTCGCGGCGGTCTTGGTAGCCGGGCTCGCCGTTCGACGCGAGCTTAAGCCATCGAAACGCCGAAGCGTATCACCCTCTCCTGCCCCGCAATATCTCCGGGGCTGGGAGAGGCTCTCGACCGGAGGCATGTGGCTAGGCGATTCTACTGCCCCAGTCCGGATTATTGAGTTCGGCGATTTCGAGTGCCCCTACTGTCGCAAACTCTCGACCGAGTTGAAGGCGGTACGTGACAGATATGGAGCGATGGTGGCGATCAATTGGGTTCATTTCCCAATTCCAACGCACAGATTCGCGATGCCGGCCGCCAGGGCCGCGTTATGTGCCGGCGACCAACAGGTGTTTGCCGCCTTTCACGATGCGGTTTTTTCAAAGCAAGACTCGCTTGGGCTAAAATCGTGGGTTTCGTACGCTGTTGATGCCGGTGTTCGCGACACTCTACAATTTCAGGCGTGTGTTACGCGCGCCGATCCTCATCCATCCATCTCTAGGGGTCTCAATCTTGGAGATAGCTTGGGGGTCGATGGAACCCCGACCATTGTCGTCAACGGTTGGCGATACTCCGTTACGCCGTACGACTCGATGACTGGAATTGTTGAAAAAGCGCTGAAGCAGATGGGTGTGCTGTGACCCCCAATGCTCTGCTGCCGCGCTTGTTGCTCGCACTTGTCACTTTGGCTGGGACGGCGGAGGCTCAGTCGACGAAGGTGCTCACATTGCCTGGCGGAGGAGTAAGGCTGGAGGAGGACTTCGTTGCAATAACGGCTGTTCGCGAGCTACCCGACGGCCGAGTGCTGCTGAGTGATCCACGAGAGAAGCGACTCGTGGCGGCTGACTCCGGCCTGCGATCTGCGAGTCAAATTGGCCGGACCGGTAGCGGTCCGAAGGAGTATCAGATTGCCTTCCCGGTACTGCCGTGGCGAGGCGATTCAAGTCTGATGGCGGACTGGCTATCCCGCCGGTGGCTAATGCTTCGTGGCGTCGATATCGTCGGCAGTCTCCCCCCAGACCACCCAGTCGTGAGAACCGGTGCAAACGTATTCGGAGCGGACTCTCTGGGATTCGTGCTCCTTGGAATGCAACAACGTGCTCCGGCAGAGTCTATTCTGGTTCTCCGGAGCGATTTGGCTCGTGGGAAGTTTGACACGGTGACTCGCTTGGCTCCGCCGCTCCCTCGGAACAACCCGAAGATCCTCCTGCCCTTCGCCACGAATGAAACTACGGCTATGAGCCAGGATGGCTGGATTGCGGTGGTACGAATGACACCTTACCGGGTCGATTGGAGGCGTCCTGATGGGCGCTGGTCATTGGGATCGCCCCTTCCGGAGATTAGACGGCGGATCACGAGCCACGAAAAGGATGTCTGGATTGATCGCCAGGCGAAGGGTGGCGCTTCGATTGGGCTTGGGATCCGAATCGATTGGCCGCAAGACATTCCCCCGGCGAATACGAATTTCGCCCCGATTCCCGCAAGTGATGGTACTCTGCTAGTCCGCCGTAACCGAGCCGCGATAGAGAAGCAGCTGCTTTACGACATTATCAATCGATCCGGTCGTCGTGTCGCACAATTGGCGCTTGACTTTAGCGAACGAGTTCAAGGGTTCGGCCCGAGGACTATGTACGTCGTCGCCAAAGATGAAGACGGGATTGAACACGTCCGTCGCTATCGCTGGCCGTTGAAGTAGCAGCGCTCAACAAGACCCCTCCTGTTGCTCCGACCTTCCTCTCAGGAACAGCTGCGCCTTGACCTTTCCCCTGTAATCGAGTCCAAATGGTATCGTAGAGTTCCACCGGCCCGATGGCCTGAGAACTCGATGGCAGGACGACGACGGCACACCCCCGAACAGAGCATCGCGATACTCCAGGAGCACTCGGGGGCCGCGACCGCGCAGGAGATCATCCGGCGGCATGGGATCTCGCTCAACACTTTCTCTCTCTGGAAGTGAAAGTACGGCGGGGTGGACAAGCCTGAGCTGCATCGACTGCAGGCGCTCGAAGAGGAGAATCGCCGATTGACACGCGTGGTAGGGGATCAAGCACTCAATATCCAGGTCTTGAAAGACGCGCTGGGAAAAGAGTGGTGACGCCCGCCCAGCGGCGCACGGTCGTCGCCGATGCGGGCGAGCGCGTCCACAGAGCGCAAGGAGCGCGAACTCAACATCGCCCAACTGAAGCCTGGCTCGTATCGTCTGGTGCTCACCGTGCTGGCTCCGTCGGGAGAGGTTGTATCGAGAGAGCGTCGATTGGTCGTGCGCTAACACCTTGTCCGAGCCGCATCGCTTACCAGCCCCGGCCAGAGTATTGCTGGGACACGATTTGTGGCTACCGGTAGGCGCACCACATCGCGGCCCTGCGCGTGCTGGGGATGACACCGCACCATCGGGCGCAGTTCTGCGAGACGGCGTTGGGGGGGGGCAGATTAGCTTTTAGGAACAGGTCGACTTGTCCCCTGGAGCTCTGAGTGCACTTCCATTCGTCCCGTCGCGTCCTCGCCCTCGCAGTGGGCGCTGGGCTTGTCGGGTGTGGCTCCCCCAGGCCACCGGCAGTCCCCATGCGTTCCGTCTTGGCAGGGAGCGAACCGGTGCTCCCGACCAGGCATGAGGACGGTGCTCTCCTCCGCCTCCAGCATGACTCCACCGCCATCGATCGCGCCGCTTTATTCACCATCGAGTCGACCCCGCTGTACACAGTCGGCGGCGCGGCGGGCGATCCCGAGTTCGATCTCACGTACGTGAACTTCGTCGAACTTCTGTCGAGTGGTGGAATCGTCACGCAAGCAGGCATCGGTTCACGATTGCTGGTCTTTGAGGCCGATGGGAAGCCGGAGCGGCGCGTCGGCCGGCAGGGTAGCGGTCCCGGCGAATTCATGGCGATGGCCGGCATGGCCCTGATGGCCGGCGATACGGTTCTCGTCGCTGATGCTGCAAACGCGCGGCTGAATTGGATCGATCCTCACAAGGGGATCGTGAGAACAGCTTCCCTCGACGCAATCGGTGCGAGAAGCCCACGTTTCCTTTTCGGTGTCCTCCCCACCGGAGAGATGCTCTTCACCTCAGGCGGCGGATTCGGCGGAAGGGCGCCGGACAGCCTTACTCGATCGATGGCAACAGTCGCGCTCCGCGCGGTGGACGGCACCACGCACACCGTCTTGACGCTACCCGATCTGGATATCGCCCCCTTCGAGACTCGCTATCGAGGTGTCATTCGAGCCGAGGGAAGGCCCATCGGCTTCTCCCGGCTTTCGCGCGGGAGACCGTGGGACGCGCTGTTGGTGACCTCGGTGGGCGAGGGCTTTCGGCTTGATCTCTGGACTGCGAAAGGCAGGTCGGTTGGATCGATCGAACTCCCTCGATCACGACGTCCGGTCACGGCCGCAATGCGTGATGCCGACATCAGGCAACAACTCGCGCGATTCGGGAGTGGTGGAGAACGGATGGTCGATCGCGCGGAAAGTGAGCGGCAGGTGCGGGAAGGTCCCTACGCGGATTCCCTCCCACCCTATCGAGGGCTCTTCGTTACACCCGCCGGGACCCTATGGGCTGTCGACTACGTTTCGCCGACGGATTCGAGCTGGTCGGCGACGGCCTTCCGTCGTGACGGTGCGATTGTTGGCCGGTTGGTGGCTCCAATTGCAGGGTTCCCTGCGACCTTCGGCGACGATCGGGTGGTGGTCAGGTCACTGGACGAGGATGGTGTGGTGACGCTGGCGGTGTATCGGATCGTGCCTGTGAAGCACGAGATACCTTGACGGCATCAGGTGGAACGGGTGCGGGCGCTTGTCGATTCGTCGTGCGTTGACGCTCGGATCTAGACTGCCCCTGCCATTCGCGCCGCGCAGCGCGCGGCGCCTACGGGGGTTTCGTGGCCGCCGCCTCTCTCCTCTCGCTTCTCTCCTCTCTCCGTTAAACTTCGTCGATGCTGACCCTCCTCCTCGCCCTCGCCACGGCGCGCGCCGACACCACGCCGCTCCCCTCGTACACGCCACACCGCGTCTACGACACCCGCCACAATCGCTTCAGCGATCTCGAGTCGCTCGCGGCTTCGGCCTCGAAGGCCGACGTCGTCTTTGTGGGCGAGCAGCACGACGATCCCGGCACGCATCGCATCGAACTCGCGCTGCTCGAGGCCATCGGCCGCCGACGCAGTGATGTCGTGGTGGTGCTCGAGATGTTCGAGCGCGACGTGCAGTCGGTGCTCGACAGCTATCTCGCCGGCAGTATTCCGGAGGATGCCTTCCTCAAGGCGAGCCGCCCCTGGAACAACTACGCCGCCGACTACCGTCCGCTCGTGGAATACGCCAAGGCCCGCGGCTGGCGGGTGGTGGCCGGCAATGTCCCGCGCAAGATCGCCAGCGCCGTATTCAGCAAGGGCATCGAGGCGGTGAACCAGCTCCCGGATTCGTCACGACGCTGGGCCGCCCAGGAGTTCCAGTGCCCCGCCGGGATCTATGCCGATCGCGTCGCCGCCACCCTCAAGGAACATCCTGCCGTTCCGGGCGCCCCACCCACTGCGGCCGAGATGTCGAAGATGGGGGCGCTGATCTATCAGGCGCAGTGTGTGAAGGACGAGACCATGGCCGAATCGGTGGCGCGCGCACGCAGCAAGGGATCACCGCTCGTGATCCATTACAACGGTGCCTTCCACAGCGACTACGGCCAGGGCACCGCCGAACGCACGCGCCGCCGCCTCCCCAAAGCCAATGTGTTGGTGGTCTCGGCGATCCCCTCCGCCGACCTCGACCAGGTCCAGGGCAAGCCCGATCGCAAGCTGGGTGAGTGGGTCATCTACACCCTCAAACCGGTGGCGAAGTAGCCCACCCCGCGCCCGCCCTCACCTGCCGCGGGGATGCGGGTATTATTCCCCCGCGCCCCGGGGGGATGGTGAAGCTCGCAGTCATCGACGGTGGCGGTGAAGCGTACGGATCGGCCATTCTCACGACGGTCAAGTGATGGGCGAGGCAGCTTCAGCCGTTCACGGTGTTGCTCCGTGATGTCGCTCGGCCAGGCTGTCTTCCTGGCCCGAACGACCGTTCCGCTTTTCGAGTCTCAGCCGAATGTCCATCTTATTGATTTCCGTTTTCCTGGCTGTGTTAGCTGGGGTCCAGTTCGTCAGGGCTGTCGCCTCGGTTCCCAAACACTACGTGAAGACCGCTCTTCATCTCACGGTCGCACCTCTGCTCTTTTCGATTGTTGCTGCGACCGCACCCTCGATGGACGAGGTGCAGACACAGGTTCCGTATCCTCTGGTGGGGGCGCTTGCCATCTTGATCAGTCCCACGCAGGAGTGCACACCCGCGCATCGCGGCTGATCGAGAGGGAGCAACCCTGGGAGCGGTTCGATCGGTTGCCCGTTCGGGCCCTTGACAGAATTGCGGGGGGGGGGGGTATTAAGGGAGCATTTCGGAACTCTCCCCCTGGAGCTCGTTATCATGACCACCGTCCCTCCGATGACACCTGCGCGGCTCTTCCCACCTGGCTTTACGATTGATCACGGCGTTCGGATTTGTGTCGCAGAACTCGGGCTTACCCCGAGAGAAAGCGTAATCGCACTGCATCTTGCCCTGGAACAAGGTCCCAGGCAGGTGATGGCGAACCTCGGCTGCGCCGAGGGCACCGTTCGTTCCCACGTCCGGGCAATTCTCCTGAAACTCGCAGTCAAGAGCAGTACTGGCATCGCGGGGATTGTTGTCGCTACGGTTTGGCGCATCGCCCTTGAAGGGACCGCAGCATAGGCCAAGTGCCATAGTCGGGGCGGACTAGGCGCGAATGCTGATACCCAGGGATCTCAGCCAGTCGTATGTTGTCTAAGGCTCCCATTCTAGGTCTGCGATCGACCGTGAACGGATGCGATGGGCAAAGCTCAGGCAGGAGCAGAATCTGGCGCTGCAGCCAATCCCTTCAATCACTTGGGCGCCCCTGCCCCCGGAAAATGGAGCGCTGCGTGGTGACGACTTCGCGAATGCGGTTGGTGGCGTGCGCCTGCCTGGCATCACTGACGACGGCTTGTCGATCGTCGACGCCTCCCGAAGCGTTGACTGCGGAAGTGCGTGACACACCGGTTCGTTGCGGTGGCTGCAAAATCACTCTGGACAGCATCGCGATAATCAAGGCAAACGATTCGGTTGATATCCTCCCCAACAGTAGAGTTGCCTACCTCAAGGATGCCCATCTGTTTGCGGTGGGACCAATCGGTGATCAAGGACGGGTCGCGCTGTACAGAGAGAACGGCGAATTCGTGCGCTTGATGCTCAGGAAGGGTGATGGACCGTCGGAGGTCCGTAGCGTGAACACGCTGGTCCCCCTCTCGGGCGATTCGCTCCTGGTCGTCTCTGATGCAATGAAGGCAGTGCGGATTTCGACGAGCAGTACAAGTGGAATCGATGCCACTCTCCCGACGGTTACCTTGAACGCGATGCTGTATGTTGGCAACGGGCGCGTTGCAATGAACGCATTGTCGGCAACAATGCCGAACATCGTCCTGCTGGATACCGCAATGAATTCCGTTGCCTCATTCGGAGTAAATCTGGCATCCATCAGGATGGATTCAGTGGCACCAGATCTCGACAGACTACAACTCCGCTTGGCGCTCTCCCCCGACGGAACTCTGTGGACGTCGACTCAGCGTTACGAGCTGCAACTGCGACAGTGGAGTCTCGATGGCCGCCTGCTCTGGGCTTCTGAGCGGGTGGGAGCGTGGTTCCCTCCATACACGCTAAAGGATCGGCCAATCGGGTTGTTACCCTCTCAAGCAAGACTGCTTCCGACGGTAAGTGGCCTGTTCGTGGATTCCCTTCGCCAGCTCTGGTTGGTCGGAATGGTCGCCGATTCCAATTGGAGCCAAGGCGACTCGGTTGTACCTGGAAAGATGATGCTCACAATGACGCCTGGTGGGAGGCTTGTCGTGCCCTACAGGGACTGGGACAAGTATCTCGATGGGATTGTCGAAGTGATCGATCCAAAATCACACACGATCGTGGCAAGACATCGGTTTCCGTTTGCCCTCACACAGGTATTCGGCAGCGGTGTTGTCGGGAGGTCGGTTACTCAACCTTCCGGGGAAATTGAGTTTCACGTCTACCGCCTGAGGCTGATTTCCCCCGGACCAATGGTCCAAAATGGTACGGGCGAGATCCGACAATGAATCGAGAGAAGTCGGGTGGGAGTCGAGGTCGGGCAGCGAATCTTCTCACTTGGTTGCTGCTTGGCAGTTCAGGTGTGGTGCTCGGTGGGCGGACTGGCGTCCTGCCCGTCGTGCGCTGGACGGGTGAGTGGCGGTCTTGGCTAGCCCACCGGCGTGCGCTCGCGGTGCTCCCCGACCTGTATCACGCGCACCCGTCGATCGGGAACATTCTTGCCAGGGACTCGGCAGTGATGTTTACCGACTATGAGTGTCCGTACTGCGCTCGCCAGGAGAGCTTGCTCGCCTCGTCGCCCGAGATGGGGCTGAAACTGCGGATCACGTACGTCAATTTGCCGCTGACAGAAATTCACGCGGCTGCCATGAAGGGTGCCCGTGTGGCGTATTGCGCAAGTGGCGTGTCCGATTTTCCTCGGGTACACAGCGCACTGTTTGCTAGCAGCAGATGGAAGCAGAGCGCGACGTTTGGCGATTGGCTGACTGCCGCGGAGCCCGCGCCGGATCAGCGGCGGGCTATTCTAAACTGCATGGAAAGCGATAGCAGTCGGCTGGCGGTTGTCCGGGACCAAGAGATCGCCAGGCGAATTGGCTTGTCGGCGACACCAACTTGGATAATCAGCGGCCGCCTCATCTCCGGTGTCCTGTCAGCGGATGCTTTGCTTCAACTGACGCGTGATTCGAGTACCGCTTTGCTTTCCGATCTGGATATTCACTGAACTGGTGCGGTTGGGCAGCTGATCGCCTTGGTGTCATGCATGTAGTGCGGCGGCCACACGCCAAGTTGGAAGCTTGAACGATTTCACAATATTCACGAGGTGTGATTATGTCCCACCGTTTGCGAGTGCTCTTGGCCAGCGCCGTTCTGTTTGGCGTCGCGGTTCTGCCCATCCACCGGGCGAACGCGGAGCCGGAGCAGAGCGGCCTATGTTCGGATCTCTACATCGACGGATTAGACCAGCAGACGCACAGCTTCAGCCAAACCGGAGCGTGCTACACAGTGCCAGATGGTCAATTGCAGCCGCAGCACTGTGCAACGCATGCGGCAAATGGCGAATACCCGAATATCCATAAGCACCAAGGCTGTTGATCCGAACTTGGCTGTGGCCAGCCGTGCTAGAGGGGATCTGTTCAGGTGCGCGGACCTCCCTTGCTCACATGAGACGCAACACGATAATGGTCGCCAAACGTCGCCGGAGCGTTTCGCCGCGCGGCGCATCGTGGAGGCCGGTGCCGCACCACCAGTCCCATAGCTTTGGTCGACGCGGCGCTAGCTCAAGAACCTCGGCTCCGGATGTGGCGGGCCTGCGTCGCTGGGCGGGGCGCTGTGTTCCGCCATCCCGCTATCATTCCTCATGTTCTCCCTCCCCCTCGCCTCCGCCACGGCGCGCGCACGCAGCAAGGGATCACCGCTCGTGATTCATTACAACGGTGCCTTCCACAGCGACTACGGCCAGGGCACCGCCGAACGCACGCGCCGCCGCCTCCCCAAAGCCAATGTGTTGGTGGTCTCGGCGATCCCCTCCGCCGACCTCGACCAGGTCCAGGGCAAGCCCGATCGCAAGCTGGGTGAGTGGGTCCTCTACACCCTCAAACCGGTGGCCAAGTAGCCCACCCCGCGCTCGCTCTCACCTGCCGCGGGGATGCGGGTATTATTCCCGGGCTCGAGGGGGCGTAGCTCAGCTGGTAGAGCTTCCGGCTTTTAACCGGTAGGTCGTGGGTTCGAGTCCCACCGCCCCCATTTCCGATGGATCCTACGCGGAACCCCCCGTCCGTCACCCGGCACCCGGCAGGCACCTTGGCAACCACCATCTGGATCGACGGCGAATACTTCACGCGTGAGACCGCGAAGGTCTCGGTCTTCGATCACGGCCTGCTCTACGGCGACGGCGTCTTCGAGGGGATCCGCGTCTACGACGGCAGGATCTTCCGGCTGCGCGAACACCTCGAGCGCCTCTACGACTCGGCCAAGGCCATCGCCCTCGAGGTGCCGATGTCGATCGCCGACATGGCGCGGCAGACCGAGGAGGCCGTCGCCCGCTCGGGGATGACCAACGCCTACCTTCGCCATGTCATTTCACGCGGCGTCGGCGATCTCGGGCTCGACCCGCGCAAGTGTCCCCGGGCCACGGTCATCATCATCGTCGATACCATCAAGATGTTCCCGGCGGAGAAACTCGCCGAGGGACTGGTGGTGGTCACGGCGTCGACGCCGATCCCGAATCGGGAGTCGCTCTCACCGCGAGTCAAGTCGCTCAATTATCTGGCCCATGTCATGGCGAAGCTTGAGGGAATCCAGGCCGGTGCCGATGAGGCGCTGATGCTCTCGGCCGATGGCGAGGTCGCGGAGGGATCGGGGCAGAATATCTTCGTGGTAAAGCACGGCGTGCTCAAGACGCCACCGCCGACCACCGGCATTCTCAAGGGAGTGACCCGCGATGCCGTGCTCGAGCTCGCGGCCGAACTCGGCATCAGCGCGAGCGAGGAACGCCTCAATCGTTATGATGTCTATACCGCCGACGAGGCCTTCTTCACCGGGACCGCAAGCGAGCTGATCCCGATCCGCATGCTCGATGGACGCGAGATCGGCGTGGAACGTCCGGGGCCGATCACCCGCAAACTGCAAAGCGCCTTCTTCGATCTGGTTCGGCGCTCGGAGAGTTGACGACACGATGGCCTGGCGGATTCTGCTCACCAAGGAGCACACCTGGACGGTGACTGTCGCGGCGGAGCGCTGCGCCGGGTCAAGTGACTGGATCCTGGTGGCCGGCTTCCGGTCGGCGGTGCCGGTGCCACGCCGGCTCTGGGTGGCCCTGCCGGTGCGATCGCCCTCCAAGGCCCAGCTCTTTGCCGATGCCGACGGCCTCAGCAATGACACATTGCTCGCGGCACTCGAGGCCCGTCTCGCGCTGTAACGCAACCAGATGGGCCGCTCACGCGTCCTACTCAGGATGGAGCGCGTGGCCGATACGATGGTTGTTGGTCGCTCCCCTTCGCCCTACCTTGGGACGCAACTTCCGATCGAAGGAGACCCCGTAGATGACGCGACGCGCCCTCTCGACGCTTTCCATCTGCCTCGCCGCTGCCTGTGGGCGGCTCGACGTCGACACGCGCCCCGCGGCACCCGCGGCCGGACCGGCTCAGGCACCTCCCTCTCGTGCTGAAACCTCCGAGGCACCGCTCCCGCCGCCCCCGAAGTTCCCGGCCCCCAGTGACAAGGCGCTCTCGTTTGATCTCAAGATTGCGCGCGATTCGGCCGCCGATGAGGCGGTGCTCGACAACCTCGCTGCCGCCGCACCGCGTGAATCACTCCCCGATGTGCCGATCGATGCCGAAAATACCCGGGAGCTCAACGTCGAGGCGTTCGCCGATCAACCGCGGGTGCAGTACTACGTCGACTACTTCGCCACTCGCGCGCACGAGCGCTTCCAGATCTGGCTCACGCGAATGCCGCGCTACGAGTCCTATGCCCGTGAGCGGCTCACGGCCCAGGGGTTGCCGAGTGACCTCGTCTATCTCGCGCTGATCGAATCGGGATTCTCGACGTCGGCCGTGAGTCGTGCCGCCGCGGTAGGGATGTGGCAGTTCATGCCGGCCACGGGTCGCGGCTATGGTCTGCGCATCGATGCCTGGGTCGACGAGCGTCGCGACCCGATCAAGGCCACCGATGCCGCGGCCCGGCACCTCAAGGACCTCACCGATCGATTTGGCTCGCACTATCTCGCGGCCGCTGCCTACAACGCGGGGGCGGGGCGGGTCGGTCGGAGTCTCACGCGCATGAACGCCAACATGGGCGACGGCGATGAGTCCCTGGACCTCAGCAGCGACGAGGCCTTCTTCTCGCTCGCCGACTCCCGGCTGATTGTGCAGGAGACGCGCGACTACGTCCCCAAGCTCATCGCCGCTGCACTGATCGCGAAGGACCCCACCAAGTACGGCTTCGTGCTGGCCGAGGATGTCGAACCGTTTCCGCACGACAGTATCATGGTGGAGGGCGGCACGGGTCTCGACCTGATTGCGCGACTCGCCGACACCACGGTCGATGCGCTGCGTGAGCTCAACCCAGGGCTGTTGCGATTGGTGGCGCCCCCGGGCGGGTATTACGCGGTGCGCGTTCCCGGGGGCCAGGCCAAGCGCATCGCCGCGGCCTACCACGACACGCCGGCCGCCGAGCGGTTGGCGATCGCGACCCACAAGGTTCGCGCTGGCGAGACCGTGGCGACACTCGCATCGCGGTATGGCGTCAGCGGCGAGGTCATTCGCAGCGCCAATCGCGCGGCACGCGGCAAGCGACTCACGGCGGGGAGTACCCTCTACATCCCGGTGTCGAGCGGGATCCCGATGGCGCTGCTGCGTGAGCCGGAGCCGATCAGCAACAGCCGCAGTGTCACGCACGTCGTGAAGCGCGGCGAGACCCTGGGCAGCATTGCCAAGCGGTATCGGGTGTCGACGGCGTCGGTGCGCGCGGCGAACAAGATGGGGAAGCGGAGCGCGGTGCGCGTCGGACAGCGACTGGTGATCCGGAGTGGCGCGGCGCCTGCGGCGAAGGCCAGCACCAAGACCACGCGGCTCGCGTCGAAGGCCGCGACCACGCGCACCCATGTCGTGCGCTCGGGCGAGACGCTGGGTGGCATCGCGGCGCGCTATCATGTGGGCGTGTCGGTGCTCAGTGCCGCCAACAAGATCGGACGCGGCGGCGCGATCAAGGTGGGGCAGCGGTTGAAGATTCCGAGTTGAATGTCGGATACGCAGAAGCCCCCGGCGCCATCATGGCGTCGGGGTTTTCTCGTGCTTCAGAACTGCTGGACTAGATCCGCTTGCGCGGGGAACCAAGAACTTTTGAGGGGTGACGAATGGACTTACTTGTCCGACCAGTCTCATCCCGATACCTTCGTGGCAGCCTCAGCCACAACCTGCGTGCTCGACACGACTCAAACTCCCCCTGGGAATACGTTCATGAATTCTTGTATGAATCTGATACTCTGCATCTCAATTGCGATTGGTCTGGTCGGGCGCGTCGCGGACCCTACTGGTCCGAGCCCATCCACCGCTCCTACGAGCACTTGGATCCGCGCCCGAATTGTCATGCCGATGTGCCAAGCTGGCTGTCTGGATCCTGATCCAGCCCCTGAAGCTCCGGGGGTGTATCTCGCCGGAGAGACGATGACGCTCTCGGGGTGCTTCGCACCAAGTCAGCCGGACGCGGATTAGGATGGGCTATCCGATGCCTGTGAAATCCAGCTTGCCACAAACTTTTCCCCAATGATGTCCTTTTATCAGTACGATCAAGTTGGAAGGGACACGCGGTGGTTTGCGCATCCCCTAGTGAATGGGAAAATCCGGCTTGGATACCTGATTGGTTACTACTACGACGTGGGAAACGTCTGCGACTCGCGAAACAACTGCGAAAACGGCCTGACGATCCCAGTGGTAGGCTTCCTGGATTGGATTTTTGGCGGCGGCATCTCCAGTTGCCGAGGGCATCTGGGTGACTCTGAGTGGATCACGTTGGACCTGCGGTATGACGGTTCCTCGCACCACTGGGTCTTGAGTGAGGCAACGCTCAGTGCGCACAACTCACCTTCATCGCACAATGAAGGAGTTGGTGGCTACCCAACTGATCTTGAGTATCCAGTGAAGGACGGCTGGTACCCACGCATCTACGTTTCTGACGGCAAGCATGCGAATTATCAGAGCGATGATGCCTGCGACGCTGGCGGAACACTTTCCGCAGACGATTGCTGGAACAACTCGAGGTATACTGAACGCTTGAATGTGATGGCCAGTGGAGGAAATATCGGTAACTGGACACATCAACTTGTGAATGGGGTCACGTCGGTCAATCCGAACCACCCGGCAATCGTGTATGGTCCGGGATACACGCGCACAGAATACTATTTCACCAGTCAATCCTTCTGTGGGTGGTATCCTGGGGCTGGCTTGTGTGCAACCGGGTATGCTGAGATCCTCTCTTCGATTTTGCCCGTCGCGACTGGATCCGGGCTGCCATGATTCTACCAACTCTTGATCGACGAAAGCCCATCATCCTTCTCGGGTTGTTTCTTGGTTTGTCTGCTGCACCTGTCGTCGCCCAGACCCGAAGAATCGGCGTCTCATCGAGCGCCGTCTGGCCGCTCTCATCACCCAGCGAGCAGAATGTGCTTTCCCTCCATCCACTGCCTGATTCGGGCCGTTCGAACGTCACACGCCCGCGCGGTCAGAAGTCGTACTGGCTGGAGGGTGCGATCATCGGCACGGCAGTCGCTGGTGTTGCCTCGTACATCGCGCTCACCCATCCCTGTCCCGGTGACCGGCCAGTAACCCCGGGGCGATGCAGGGTGAATGCATTGATCGCGGCACCATTTTTAGGCGCATTCTTCGGTGGACTCCCGGGGGCGGCGATCGGTTGGTTCTTCCCCAAGAAGGCATAGCGAGGGCGAGTGATCGAGGGTGTAGACCAGACGAAATCCCCCCGGAGTGCGTCGGCATTCCGGGGGGATTTCTGTGCTGCAGCGCTCCAGGGCTAGCTCCGCTTGCGCACTCCCGTGAGCACCGCGCGCGAATACTTCCCCTCGATCTGGGCGCCGAGTTCCTGCTGCGCGGCGACGAGTGTGGGTCCCTTGTTGTAGGCCTCGAGGGCGAGCGCGACGTTGTTGTCGAAGCGCTTGAGCAGGTCCTTGAGGTAGCGGAACCCGATCTGCAGATTCACGTCAGGGTTCTGCAGGTCGCTCATGTTGAGGCTCGAGTCGTAGGCCCGCGCTGTGGGGAGCCGCAGCTGGGTGAGGCCGATGGCCGACGCATAGCTTGCCGCGGTGTTCTTGAAGTTGCTCTCGATCTTCACGAGCTGGAACCCGACCGCAGCCGGGATGCCTTCGGCCACGGCGTTGTCGTAGATGTCGGCCGCCAAGTCCGCCGGGATGCCGTAGCGCCCGGAGTAGTCGAGGATCTGGTGGGCCCGAGTCAGTTCGCTCTGGGTGGCCTTCAGCTGCCCCTGCATTGCAGCGAATGCGGCCGTGCTGTCGATCGCCGGCTCTTCCGCAGCGGCGAGCTGCGGCCCCACAAGTGTATCACCACGCGAAAGCACACTCGACATCGCACCCAGCCCCAGCAGGGCAAAGGCGCCGACACCCAGTACCGCCACACGCGCAACCATTCGTTTGATCACTCTGCCTCCGTTGCATGCTGATGCTGCTCGTCCGTGGCCAGCCAGGTCCCGCGCCGCCCTCCGGACTTTTCGAGGAGGCGGATCCGATCGATCCGCATTCCCTTGTCGACCGCCTTCACCATGTCATACACGGTGAGACAGGCCACACTCACGGCCACGAGGGCCTCCATCTCCACCCCGGTCCGCGCCGTCGCGGTGGCCGAGGCCACCACCCGGACGCCGGGCCAGGATGCTTCGAGCTCCACCGCCACGGTCAGGTGGCTCAACGGCACCGGGTGGCAGAGCGGGATCAGGTCACTGGTTCGCTTGGCACCCATCACGCCGGCCAGTTCGGCCACCGTGATCACGTCGCCCTTTGCCACTGTGGCGCTCTGCACCTGCTCGAACGCCTCTGCCGACATGATCACGCGGCCCTCGGCCACGGCACGGCGAGCGGTTTCCGGCTTCGCTCCCACGTCCACCATCTCTGCCCGCCCGCTGGCATCGAGGTGCGTGAGACTCACGCAGCCGCCAGCGGTGCCAGTTCGTCGGCGAGGACGGCGAGCAGCAGCTGGGGATTCACGTTCCCCTGCGCCTGTTCACGCGTCGCGAGCACCTTGCCGACCGCGGCCAGTGCCGCGGCCGGTTCCATCGTGCCGCCCCGCGCGGCGGTCAGCCCCCGGCGGGCATCGGCCGCGAGCACTTCGGCGAGGGCGTCGAGCATCGCGGTGAAGTCTCCGCGTGCCTGCCACGGCCCCTGCCGCAGCGCCCGCTCGGTGGCGGCGGCGGTGCCGTTGCTCACCGCGGAGAGGAACTCGCGTGCCGCTGCCTTCGCCTTCTCGTGTCCGGCGTCGACGGCCGACAGCGCCGACCCAATCGAACCGCGTGCTGCGCGGACCACTTCGGCGGTCGCGAGCTCGGGCTTGGTCGCGGCCAGGAACTCCCTCACCTCGGCATCGGCGATGCGCGACAGCCGAATCGGCACGGCGCGCGACCGGATGGTCGGGAGCACCAGCCCCGGCTCCGCCGTGGTGAGCAGGAAGAGCGAACGCGGCGGTGGCTCCTCGAGGAGCTTCAGCAACGCGTTCGCGGCCTCCGGACTCGACTCCTGCGGCACCAGCCGCTCGGCGCGTCCAATCAGGAAGACGCGCCAGCCTCCTTCGACGGCGGTGAGACTTGCCTGACGCTGCAGCAACCGCGCGGACGCGATGCCGTGGATCGCCATCCCATCTGGTGCACTCCACACCGGCGTCGCGCGCCGCTCGGCCATCACCGCCTCGAGCGACTCTGCCACTTCTTCGGCCTGCCGCTCGGGTTCGCCCGCCTTCGGGCGCGGCACCGGAACAAACCAGTGGACGTCCGGATGGGCCAAGCCAAGCACCTTCCGGCAGCCCGCGCAGAGACCGCAGGGTTCGCCGGCGGTCGGGGCGCTGCAGACCACTCGCTGCGCCAGCCAAAGCGCCAGTCGCTGCTTGCCGATGCCGGGGGCTCCGGTGATCAGGAGCACCTGGGGCAGGGTGGCAGCGGTGATGGCGCGATTGAGTTGCGCGCGAATCTCGATGTGCCCTGCCAGCGGTGCCAGACTCATGGGCTGCAAGGTAGTGGAATGTGGCCCAAATGGAAGGTCCGAAAAACGCGTAACCCAAGTTTTCACAACGACTTAGGGCAGGTCCGATGCCGCAAATACCGGCCAGAGTGGCGGACATGGTTGCTCAGGTGCAAGAGTGAGCACTCGCTGGATTTACTGTGATGTGAGTAGTCGCTCATTTGGGCTTGTAAGTGCTGTCTAGGTATGGCGATCTGTTGCGGTGACCGAAAATCGTGCAGATGAAAGGCAGGCTGCCGAGTTGGCGGGAAGCTGGAAGGTGCGGACTGAAACGTTTGAACTGGGTTTTCGATACCGAGTGGCGGTCGGATGGGATCGGGGTGGGGTGGGGAATTCTGTTGCGAGGAGATCCTGGCGAGAAAGCTCCGTCGTGTCACGATGGCCTCGTGTGAACTTGTTCTCGTGCGGAGCCGTCGCTAGCTTGACGCCCGCTCGGTAACATTGAGCGCACAGACTTTCCCGAGTAGCTCAGTTGGTAGAGCAGCTGACTGTTAATCAGCGGGTCGGGGGTTCAAGTCCCTCCTCGGGAGCT
>JBDUDP010000047.1:0-17667 GCA_040002895.1 Gemmatimonadota bacterium | reverse complement strand
CTCGATGCCGGCGTAGATGTCCTCGGTGTTCTCGCGGAAGATCACCATGTCGACCGCACCCGGATCCTTCACCGGCGAGGGCACGCCCGTGAACCAGCGGACCGGCCGCAGGCAGGCGTAGAGATCGAGCTGCTGGCGGAGCGCCACATTGAGCGAGCGAATGCCACCGCCGACCGGCGTGGTGAGCGGGCCCTTGATCGCCACGAGATAGTGGTTGATGGCCGTGATGGTGTCGTCGGGCAGCCAGGAATCGTACCGCTCCTTGGCCTTCTCGCCGGCGAACACCTCGTACCACGCCAGCCGTCGCGTCCCGCCGTAGGCGAGCTGGACGGCGCTGTCGAGCACATGCTTGGACGCCCGCCAAATGTCGGGGCCTGTGCCATCGCCCTCGATGAACGGGATGATGGGGACGTCGGGAACCTCAAGCACGCCCCCACGCAGCGTGATCGGCATGCCGTCGGTGGGTGGAGCGAGGTGCGTGAACGCGGGGGAGATAGCGGTTGGAGTAGGCATCCCGGAATTATAGCGCCGCGGGCGCGGGGGTCCACGCCCCACGGTGATATCCTTCGGCCCATGACGGAACCCCCCTCCCACCTCACCCCGACGGACGGGTTCGCGGGCCACGCCACCGGTCTCCGAGCCATCCGCTCGGCGTTTCGCGCGGCGACGGCGATCTCGCCCGATGTGGCCGCCCGCGCCGCCGAGGCATTGTTCTTCAAGACCTCTCGTCCCAAGCCACGGCCCGAGGAGGCGGCGTTCCTCGCGACCGCACGCCGATTCACCGTGGCGGCAGCTGGCCAGCAGATCGCGGGTTACCACTGGGGGGACCGGGGCCCGGTGGTGCTCTGCGCCCATGGTTGGTGGAGTCACGCCGGCCGCTTTACACCGCTCGCTCGGGCGTTGCGTGCGGCGGATTTTCAAGTGGTGGCGCTCGACGCGGCGGCGCACGGCCGCTCCACTGGCTGGCGGTCCTCGATGCCGGAGTTCGCGCTGTCAATCCGCGCCGTGGCCGATCAGGTGGGCGCACTGCACGCCGTGGTGGGCCACTCGCTCGGTGGATCGGCGGCGCTGTTCGCCATCTCCCGCGGACTCCAGACGACGCGCGCGGTCACGATCGCCTCCCCAGCGGACCTCGCCCGCTGGGCAGAGGAGTTCCGCGTGCTCATGTCGCTGAGTGACGCCGTCTATGCACGGATGGTGCGCAACATGGAGCAGCGCCTCGGGCTCGTCTGGGCCGATCTCGACGTCACCAGCGCGGCCGGACGGCTCGACATTCCGGGACTCGTGATCCAGGACCGCCACGACCCCGACGTCCCCGCTGCCGAAGGGGTGGCTCTGGCGGCCGCCTGGCCCCGGGCGGAACTGCTGCTGACGGAAAACCTCGGGCACCGCGCCATCGTGCGCGACCCCGAGGTGATGGCCCGGATCGTGGAGTTCATGCGGCGCTGAGTTGCGCCGCTGATCAGATCGGTTTGTAGATCGCGAAAATCGCCGCGAGGGCGCCGAGGAGCGGCAGCACGATCAAGAACGGCTTCGCGAGGACCGGCTTCCGGTAGGGCAGCGTGCCAAAGGCACCCAGCAGCACCCAGATCACCAGCTTGGCCCAGATCCACCCGGGCAGGCCGCCACGCACCATCCCCAACCGCGCGAGCATCCCGAAGCCACCCAACAGGATCACGAACAGTGCGATGCCATGGAGCGCACCCGCCAGTTTCCGACCCACGTTGCTCTGGCGCGTGCCACCGTTCAGTGCGTGCAGGGCGATGCCACCCAGGACGGTGAAGAGCAGGAACATCCCCAGCAGGTGGATGACCTTGTAGGCAGCGTAGGGCACCATGACGAATTCTCTCTCGGTTCAGGAAGGGAGTGGAGCCGACATCAGGAGGCGCCGGGTCCGAGCAGGTCCTCGAGCACCTTGTCAACGACCTCGACCACCCGCCCCGAAACGATCTTGGCGAGCACATCCACCGTTTCGAGCGGCAGGGACTCGGGATGTTTGCGGTCGCGCTGGAAGCGAATGATCTGCCCGAGCAGGATCGCGGCCATCGAGACCTGATCCGGATCGGCGAGCGGATCGCGGGACGCCTCGTCGGCGACGACGCGTTCATAACTCGTCGAGGCCACCGATTCGGCCCACGGTTCGGCCTCGTCGTCCGCATCGTCCTCGAGCGGCTCAGGAGGCATCGGCACGATGGCGTAGAGCTCACACCGCAGGCCGGGATCCTCCTCGCGCGCGGCCAGCACCAGCTGCCGCGGCTCGCCGAAGATCCCGTGCTGCGCGAAGAACTCGATCGCCTCAGGCGGCACGGCACAGCGCGCCACGAGGTGGCCATCGAGGTAGGTACCGAGACAGCGCATCCCCTCGGGCACCCGCTCATCGGCGATCTCCTCGACCCGCAACGGGACCGGAAGATCCGTTGCGGCGAGGACCGACGCCGGTCGCGGCGTGGCATCGTCCGGCATCATCGGGTCGATCGATTCCTCATCCATGTTGTCCACCCCCGCGAATGCGATGTCGGAATCTACACAGGTCGACAGGTATCCTTGCCCCAGCGTATGTTCCTCCCTCCCAATGTCCGACCCCACTGCGCTACCCCCCTCGCTCGACCACGTCGCCGCGGCCCGCTGGCCGCTGCGCGCCGCGGCGCACGTGCTGGGCCTCGGCCTCGTCCTCGCCGTTGTGGCCGCCCTGCCGGCCTCACCCAGCGACCTCGACCGTCATCAATTGCCCAAGGAGACCGCGGTCCACGTCGCGACCTGGCTTGCCGTGGTGCTGGCCCGACCGTTTCCACCAGCCGGCTTGCGGCGTGCCAGTCTCTGGAGCTGCATCCTGCTCCTGCTACTGTCACTCGCGTCGGCGGTCGGGGCGACGAATCTCTGGGTCGCGGCGCGCGCCCTCTCGCTCACAATCACGGGCGTGGCCGCGTTCATCACTGCACGGCATCTCGCCGCATCGGGCCGAACCGGCACGCTGCTCGGGTGGGTCGCGGCGGCCGGCGCGATCGGCACCGCCACGGGATTGGCACAGGCGTACGGACTCTCCTCGCCATTCTTTGCTGCGACGCGCGCCCCCGGAGGCACCTTCGGCAACCGCAACTTCATGGCACACTTCGCGGCCTTGGTGCTGCCGATCGCCGCGCTCGCGACGCTGTGCGGCCGTCGGTGGCGAGCCTTCGGCGGCTGGCTGCTCACCGCGGCACTGGTGGCGGCCATCGTCCTCTCCCGCTCCCGCGCCGCCTGGCTCGGCGCCGTGGCCATGACCGGGGTGCTCTCACTCGCCCTCATGCATGCGCGTCGACGCGCCACGCTGACAATTTCCCAGAGCCGACCGCTTTGGCTCTTCGCGGCGGCAGCCACGGGGATCATCGCGGCAGTCACCCTCCCCAACGCGCTGGAATGGCGAGCCGCGTCACCCTATGCCGAGACGCTGGTGGATATCGCCAATCATCGCGAGGGTTCGGGCCGTGGGCGCATGGTGCAGTACCGCAACACGCTGCGACTCGCCTCGCAGCATCCTCTGCTTGGGGTCGGACCTGGGAACTGGCCCATTCGCTACGCCGACGCGGCACCGAACTCTGATCCGTCATGGGCCTTCGGTGATCCGGTGCCGCTCAACCCGTGGCCGAGCAGCGACTGGATGGCGTTGCTGAGCGAACGCGGCGCGCTCGCGGTGCTCGCCGTGCTACTGTTGGGATTGAGTGTGGCGTGGCGCGGCTGGCGTGCGCTCGCAACGGGCGGCGATCGCGCCGTGGCCGGTGCCACGGTCCTGGCCTTGTTGGTGACCGCGGCCGTCGAGGGCGTCTTCGATGCCGTGATGCTGCTGCCGGTGCCGACACTGCTGATGGCGCTGGCGCTCGGCGGACTCCTGCAACTCGCCGATGGCGAAGCCACGCTCGACGAGACCGTTCCACCACCGCGCCAGCTCGCTGGCGTGGCGGTGACGCTGCTGCTGGCGCTGATCGCATTCCGCAGCGCGACCCAGACCGCAGCCTACCTCGTCGCCGGCAACGGCCGCGACATCGGGCGACTGACCTGGGCCGCGCGCATCGACCCGGGCAGCTATCCGATCCGGATTGGACTCGCCGAGCGGGGCTCGTGCTATCGGGTGCGCGATGATGTGCTGGCGGCGTGGCGGCTGGCGCCGTCGTGGCCTGCGCCGCGCGCCGCGGCGCGTCGCTGCGGGGTGCCGCTGCGCTAGCTGCGACCCCATTCGGCCCAGGAGCCGTCGTACACCGCCACTGGTGGCCCGACCCCTGCGGGGTCGTCGTCACGAATCACCTCGAGCGCCAGCGCCATGGTGCAGGCGGTGACGCCAGACCCGCAACTCGCGACGATCGGCCTGCTCACATCGAGTCCGTGCTCGGAGAAGAGCGCCCGCAATGCGTCGGGTGACTTGAATCGACGCGTGGCCGGATCAGTGAACTCCCCGAACGGAATGTTCCGGCTCCCCTCGATGTGCCCGCGGCGGACTCCAGCGCGCGGTTCGTCTTCCTCCCCTCCAAACCGTGCGACCGAACGGCAGTCGCCCAGTTGCGTCGCATCGGTGCCGGCCACGATTCGCTCGACCATGGCGCGATCGTACACGAGACGTGCGTCGACCGTCGGCAGGCGGTACCCCGTTGGAAGCCGTCGCACCGCGCCGCGTTGCACCGGGCGCGTGTCACGAGCCCACGCGCCGAATCCGCCGTCGAGCACCGAGACGCGCGCGTGGCCGAACACTCGGAACATCCACCACCCACGTGCCGCGCTGAGATTCGATCCGCTGCCATCGTAACAGATGACCCAGTCGTCGGGGCGGATGCCGAGGCGTTCGGCGATCTCCGCAAATTGTCCGGGCGAGGGGAGCATGTGGGGCAGATCGGCGTCGGGGTCACTGGCGGCGTCGATGTCGAAGCGCACCGCCCCTGGTACGTGCGCGGCGAGATACTCCTCGTCGGCGTCACGGCCGGATGCTGGGAGGTAGTAAGAGCAGTCGAGGACCACGACGCCCGCATCCTGTGCGTGCGCCATGAGCCAGTTGACCGAAACCAGCGTGGGTGCCGACGGGGCGGGGCTAGATTCCACTCGACACCTCAAGGATGAACAGCGCATGGCTTCGATTGCCGTGATGCAATCCGTTCGCGTGGTGACTGCCACTTCCACGGAGTCCTGAAATGTACGCTCTTATCCTGATCCGCTACCGTCGCCCGTTGGACGAGATCGAGGCGGGCACCGGGGCCCACCGTGAATACCTCCGGGGACTCAAGGAGGCCGGCCTGTTGCTCGCCTCGGGGCCCTTCGACCCTCGGGTCGGCGGGGCAGTGCTGCTCCGGCTCCCGGAGGGCGACCCTGAAGCCCTCGACCGGATTCGGGATCAGGACCCGTTCTACCGCGCGGGGCTCGCCAACTATGAGTTGCTGCCGTGGCGGCCGACCATCGGCTCCGAGGCGCTCGACCGGCTGTAAATCGCGCCGAAGCGCCCCCGCCGCAGAGCGCGCGCCTCACCCGCGGGCCCGCGCTCGCCCCGCGGTACCACCCCACTCACCGCGCGATCCCCACCCAAGTCGTTGCCCCATCGTGACCTCGGCGTGATGCCGTGGGTACCAGGAGTGACTCGATTTCCGACAGCTCACGTGTGGCACGAAGTATGAGGTAGATCGTCACCGCGCGGCAGAGGCTTCACGCCAGCTGGCGCCGTGCGTTTCCGCCGTGTCACCCCGACGCGTGCCGGAACGACGCGCAGGACAGGAGGGACCGATGTTCGGCGATGCAATGTTCGACGAAGAGGAGCGGCTCCGCCGTGCCGAAGAGGGACGCGACGACGAGTTCGAGCAGTGCCACGAGGAGCCCGAGGATCTCGCTCCCGCCGGTGGCCTTGACGACCGCCTTCGCCGCCGGCAGGCCATCGCGCAGTTGCTGCGCGAAGTCGGCGGCTGCTAGGGTCGTTGCCGCGACGACCCGGCGAGTTCCTCGCCGGGATTGACGTAACGATCGATCGCCTGGCGGTACTGCCGTTCATAGAGCGAGCGGTACCGACCCCCGAGCCCCACCAGTTCGTCGTGGGTTCCCCGTTCCGCGATCTCCCCACCCTCCAGCACCAGGATCTGATCGGCGGCCGTGATGGTCGAGAGCCGGTGCGCGATCACGAACGTGGTCCGTCCCTCGCGCAGCCGCGCGAGCCCGTCCTGGATCAGCGCCTCGCTCTCCGAATCGAGGGATGAGGTTGCCTCGTCCAGAATGAGAATTGCCGGGTTGGCGAGGATCGCCCGCGCGATCGCGACGCGCTGCCGCTGCCCGCCGCTGAGCTTGACGCCCCGCTCCCCCACCACCGTTTGATACCCGAGCTCGAAGCGCAGCGCGAACTCGTCACAGTGCGCCGTGGCGGCCGCCTCGAGCACCTGGACATCGCTGGCGTCCGGCTTGGCAAAGCGGATGTTGTCGAGAATCGTGCCATCGAAAAGAAAATTGTCCTGCAACACGATGCCGAGGGTGCGGCGGTATTCCCGCAGCCGGAAGGTTGCCAGGTCGCGGCCATCGATCAGGATCTGACCGCTATCAGGGCGATTGAAGGCCATCACCAGCGAGACCAGTGTGCTCTTCCCCGAGCCGCTGGTGCCCACCAGTGCGGTGGTGGAACCGGCGGGAGCGTCGAAGGAGATGTGCTTCAGGACCGGCACGCCGGCATCGTACGAGAAGGTGACGTCGTCGAATCGGACCTGTCCGCTCACTGCGCCGAGCGGCTGGAGTTCGTCGTCGTGCTCATCCTCGGTGGCCTCGGCGCGCAGCTCGCGAATCCGGTCGAGGCCCGCGAAGGCCTCGGTGATCTGGGTGCCGATCGAGGCGATCTGGATCAGCGGCGCCGCGAGCAGGCCGGTGAGCAGGACGTAGAGGAAGATGTCGCCGCGCGACATCCGGCCCGCCATGATGTCTTGTCCACCCACGATGATCAGCAGGGCGCCGATGATGCCGACCACCACCGTCGACAGCGCCGTGGTGGCCGAGACGCCGGTCATGGTGGCGGCGACATTGCGGAAGAGCTTGTTGGCGCCCTTCGAGAAGGCGTGCTGCTCCCGGCGCTCCGCCGTGTACGCCTTCACCACCCGAATACCCGAGATGCTCTCGACCAGTCGTCCGGTGACGTCGGCGTTGAGCTTGCCGCGCTCGCGGAAGATCGGGCGCAACCGGGTGAAGGCGTACGCCATCCCGCCGCCGAATCCGATCAGCAGCACCGCGGTGACCGACGTCAATCGCCAATTGAGCAGCATCAGCCAGGTGAACGCGACCATCGCGGTGATCGCGCCGCCCACCAATTGCACCAGACCGGTTCCCACCAGATTGCGGATGCCTTCGGCGTCGCTCATGACGCGCGAGACCAGCTGGCCGGTCTGGGTGGCGTCAAAGGTCCGAATCGGCAGGCGCACCAGATGGGCTTGCACGGCACGGCGCATTTCGGTCACGGCGCGCTGGGCGGCAACCCCGAGGATCTGTGAGACGCCGAAGGAGCTGGCGGCCTGCACCAGCGTCGCGATGCCCACCGCGGCAGCAAGCGGCCAGAGCAACGACGGGTTGTTGGTGGGAATGATCGTGTCGATGAGTTCCTTGGACGACCACGGCAGCACAAATCCGGCGGCTCGGTTGATGAGCATCAGGCCGAAGCCCAGCCCGAGCCGACGCCGATGATGCCAGAGCAGCTCGCGCGACTCTCGCCAGGCCATCTCGGTGGTGACCTTCTTTTTCGGCTTGGGGGGTGTGGGGCCGGTGCCCCGTGCCCCGGCGCGGAGGGCGGCACTTCCCAACGGTGGTCGCAGGCGGGTCGACGTCAGATCAGGCTCCGAGCAGATGAAGACACCACTGGTAACCGGCCCGATGGCGGAATCGTTCCGCCCGGTCGGTCACCAATGGTATCCGGCCCATCCGGCTGCAGCCACCCTACTTCGCGCCAAGACGCTTGAGCGAGCTCGCGACGGAGCGCTCGACCACCCCCGCCGCGAGCGGCTTCCCCATGGAGCGAAGGGCATCTGGCGCCTCGATGCCGGTGACCTTTCCGGTGGCGTTTACCGTGACGAGCGCCACCGCGGTGCCATGCTCGCCCATCTCGGTCGCGAGGACCAGGACCCAGGGTCTGCCGACCTCCCACTGGGAGGTCACGCCGAAGTGGCCACGTTCCCTGGTGGGGGTGACCACGAGCAGACGGCTGACCCGACGGCCGTCGACCAGCCCCTCCATCCGACCGGTCACGACCAGCGGCTCGCCGTCCATGTGATGATGGGCCTCGACGGCGAGCACCGCACCCGGGGTGGGCGCCGCGGCAGGATTGGTCACCATGGTGACCTTGATGCTGGGGGGACCTGCGAGCAACAGGAGGGGGACGAGCACGAAGTGCGGCATGCGGAGCGCGGACATCGGGAACTCCTTACAGTGAGGGTTTCGGCTTCCCTCCTTCGACGTCGCGGCGCCCGGTCGCGTTTATCGCCCCCTTGAACGAGCGCACCAGGATGCGTCCAAATTTCGGGTTCCCTGCCCCGAGCGCGTTGCGCACCTCGCCCGCGCGCGAGGCAAGCTCGAGCGACGGCACGGCATCCAGCGGCAGCTGCAGGTCGACCGTCCCGGCGTGAGACTGCACGTCGAGGAAGGCGCCGGGACGCAGGCGACCGGTCAGGGTGATGTGACCATCCACGGTCTCGAGGCGTCCGTCGCCGAGTGATTCGCTCGCGATGTCGATGGTGCCGCGCACCGTACTGGCCGTGAGGTCTCCGCTCACATCGCGCAGCATCAGGGCGCCACCACCGCTGTGTAGCCGCACCGTACCCACGGCCCCGCGTACCCGGATGGGTGCGTCGATGGTCTCGACCGTGACGACGCCGCGCGCATCAACCACGTGCACCTGTCCGGCCACAGTGAGAATCTCGAGATCGCCGAGGGTCCGCCAGCTCTCGATGGTGGCATCGGTCGACTTGATCCACACCTGCGCGCGCATCGGGACGGTGACCACGAACTCGCCACGCGCGAGGCTGCTCGAGGCTGGATCGGACTGCTCGACACCGAATTTTGCCGCGGTACCGCTGCCGCCGCCGAAAAAGGTCGACCCCTTCGCCACCGTGCCAGTGACCCGAATGGAATCGTGCTCCCAGGTCATCACCTGGACGCGCCCCGCCGGCAACCAGATGCGCAACGATACCGTCGGCGAGACCGCGAAACCGCGCGAGACCGTGCCCTGCGCTGCGACGGAGCCCAGCGGCAGCAGCAACAGGGCGACCCACCACTTCACGACGCCACCTGCTGCACAATCCGCTCGAGCGCGACGCGCTGGCGACGGAGATCCTCAAGTGCGCGCTGCAGCGCGGCGTCGTCCGGTGTACCGGCGAGGGCCGCGACCAGTTCCTGCTCCGCTGCGGCGAGCGCGGCGAGTTCAGGCTTGACGCGCTCGCTGGCCATGCGCATGGAGGCGCCGCGCGGTGCATCGCTCGCCTCTTTCCGATGCGGCTGCAGTGCGATCGCCAGCAGGGCCACCGCGGCCACCGCGCTCGCGGTCACCAGACCCCGTCGCCAGATCCGGCTGAGACGGCGCTGCCGCACCGCAGTGAGCACGCTGGCGCGCAACGCGGGCGGCGGCGTGATCGTGGCGGCGAGTGATACCGGGCGACTCAGCTGCTCGAGCCGGGCACCGCAGTCGTCACAGCTGGCGGCGTGGGCCTCGAGCGCCCTCGCGTCCCGCTCGGAGAGCGATCCGCCGAGCCACTCGGTGAGTCGGGCGTCCAGATCGGTGCAATTCATCGGTCGAGCATCTCCCGGAGCAGGCGGCGCGCTCGAAAAAGGTGCGCCTTGGAGGTCCCTTCGGCGATGCCGAGCAGTGCGCCAATCTCGGCGTGCGCATACCCCTCGACGTCGTAGAGCACGAAGACCGCCCGTGCGCCGGCGGGCAGGCGGAGGACGGCCGCCTCGAGGTCGAGCCCGAGCCCCGGTTCCACCAACCGTGCAGGAGAACGGTCGAGCAACGTCAGATCAGCCAGATCGGCCTCGATGGCAACTCGCAGGCTGCGACGACGGCGCTGGCGAGACCGATCCAGCACGGTGTTGACCGCCACCCGATGGAGCCAGGTCGAAAAGGCGCTTTCGCCGCGATAGGACGCCAGCCGCTCCCAGACCCGGATGAAGACGTCCTGGACCAGCTCCCCGGCCAGCACGGCGTCACCGGCGAGTCGGAGGCAGATCGCGAAGACGCGCGCCACGTGCTGGTCGTAAAGCGCCGCGAAGGCGAGTTCGTCGCCCCGCTGGGCGGCCAGCACCGTCGGATCGATCAGGACCTCGCGCAGGCAGGCGGAACAGGGAGCCGAGAGAGCGGTATCGTACACTCCATTGGGACGCCGATGGAGGGAAAATCGTTTACCGTACAGGTGCTGCCACTGGGCGGCGCCAAACCCCGGGAGGGTGTCATGGGCATGTTCGACGATCTGGACGAGAAGGCCAAGGAGCTGGCGGCCAAGGCGCGCGCCGCCCTCGAAAACCCCGAAGAGTTCCTCGCCAAGACCCGGGAAAGGGTCGAGGCCGCGGTGACGGAAGCCGGCGAGGAGATCCGAGAATTCGCCGCAGACCCCAAGGCAGAGCTCCAGAAGCTGCGGGACCAGGTGGTCGACCTACTCGACTGCCACCCCGAAAAGTCCGACCCCGCTCCCCCGGCCGAGCCGGCGGCGACGACGACTGCGGAATCACCGACTCAGGACTCAGGCACGGGAGGTAGCCCCACCCCCTGAGCCCCAGCAGGCGAGGACAACTTTTCCCGACGTCCCGGCGTACCAAGCTCCGTGGTGCCATTCGACGCCTCCGTCGAACCGGTGCCGAAGGAAACCCCGATACCGGGACGTGTCATGCTGCTTCGCCTGTTCGCCCGCCCGCTGGGCATCGTCGGTACCCTGTTCGCACTCATCGCCCTGGCCGTGCACCCCGCCGCCGCGCAGACCGGCAGCTCGGTGGACGTGATTACTGGCACCGTGACGGACGCCACCGGCAAGCCGGTGGCCGATGCGACCATCGAGGCGTTCAGCATCGAGACGCAGGTCACCAAGAAGACGACCTCGAACGACAAGGGTCGCTACACCCTCTTCTTCAATGACGGCACCGGCCAGTATCGCGTCACAGTGCGTCAGATCGGCAAGCAGCCCTTCATCCAGAACGTCTCGCGCCAGACCGACGACGACCGCATCGTCCTCAACATCAAGATGGGCGAGAAGCCGGTGGTGCTGCAGGACATCACCGCACGCGCCTCCCGTCAGCCCCAGGGCGGCGGCAACGAGCGCCCGACCCCCGGCAGCACCGAGCGCAACATCTCGGCCGATCAGGCCGCCAAACTGCCGATCGACGCCTCCGATCTCGCGGCGCTCGCCGCGCTGGCGCCGGGCGTTGTGATGACGGCCGCCACGGACAGCAGCGGTGCGGCCTTCTCGGTGGCCGGTCAGTCGACGTCCCAGAACTCGTTCGTGGTTGACGGCTCGTCGCAGGGCGGCAGCGGGTCGATCCCGCAGGACGCCATCCGTGGCACCCGAGTGATCACCAACACCTACGACGTCGCACGCGGCCAGTTCAGCGGCGGCCAGGTCTCGGCCACCACACGCGGCGGCAGCAACGTCAAGCAGGGCTCCGTCTCCGCCAACCTGCAGGATCGCCACCTCTCCTGGGGTGCGGCAACCAACAACGTCTTCACGGCCGGCCAGACGTCCCAGCAGCTCGGCGGTGGGTATGGTGGCCCGCTCAAGAAGGACAAGCTCTTCCTGTACGGTGCGGTGCAGTTGAACCGGTCACTGAACCCGATCGCGACGCTCAATGCCGCCGATGCCACGACCCTCGGCCGACTCGGCGCGTCCCCGGACTCGGTGGCCCGCTTCATCACGCTCGCCGACGCCACCGGCCTCACGGCACGCGCGGGCGTCATCGACCCGAACCGCACCACCAACCGCTTCACCGGCTCGCTGCGCTTTGATTGGAATGCGGCCGACAAGCACACCGTCACGGTGCGCGGCGACTACAACAGCAACGGCTCCGACCCGACACGCATTGGCTCAACCCAGCTGCCCCAGGTCGGCGGCAATCAAACCGGCTCCGGCGGCGGATTGCAGCTCTCGGTGGCATCGCGCTTCAGTGCCAACCTGACCAATGAGTTCCGGATCTACGGCTCAAGCAGCAACAACCAGTCGGTCGGCTTCCTGAGCGTTCCGACGGGCCGGGTGCAGAACTTCTCGACCCAGGCCGATGGCAGCGTGACCGCCAGCACCTTCGGATTCGGCGGCAATACCGGCCTGCCACAGCACAACGACAGCCGATCCGTCGAAATCTCCGAAGAGATCTCGCTGCTTCCCGCCGGCGGCGTCCATCGCTTCCGCTTGGGCCTGCTCGCGAACCTCTCCCACTTCGAGCAGGATGTCACCAACAACCGGTTCGGCAGCTACTACTTCAACTCACTGGCCGATTTCGCGAACAACACGCCGGCCTCGTTCACCCGCACGCTGCAGCCCACCATCCGGAGCGGCGGCGCAATCAACTCGGCCGTCTACCTCTCCGATGTGCTGCGGCCGAGCCAGAACCTCCAGTTGACGGTGGGTGGCCGGTTCGAGCACGGCGGCTACACCGGCGCGCCGGCCCGCAACGCTGCGGTCGAGAGCATCTTTGGTGTCCGCACCGACCTGCTCCCGAGCGAGAACTACTTCACGCCACGGGTCGGCTTCTCCTGGACGATTCCGTCGGGCGAACAGAGCGGCTCGGGCCAGCGCGGATTCTCACCGCCAGCGCTCGTCGTGCGCGGCGGCGCCGGCGTCTTCCGTGGCACCATGCCGGTCACGCTCCCCGGCACTGCCCAGGCGCAGTCCGGCTTCTCGAACACCGAGACCCAACTGAGCTGCGTCGGTGGCAACGTCCCGGCACCGAACTGGAATAGCTTCGCCAATGACCCATCGACCATTCCGACTGAGTGCATCGGCGGCGGGTCATCGCCGATCCTCACTGGGCGGCCATCGGTCACGGTGTATGACAAGGACTACGGCGCCGCCAAGACCTACCGTAGCTCGCTCGGCATCACCCGGCGCTTCTGGAGCACCTGGGCACTGAACGTCGACGCCTCGTATGTGCGCGGCGTGGGGCAGTCGGCGTCGCGGGACCTGAACCTCAACGAGACGTCCCGCTTTACGCTTGGCAACGAAGGCAGTCGGCCCGTCTATGCCGACCCGACCCAGATCATCGGCACCACGGGCGCCATCCCCCTCTCGGCGTCGCGCATCAACACGAACTACGGCACGGTCAACGAGGTCTTCAGCAAGCTCGAAAACGAGACCAAGCAGCTCACGACCGGTATCACGGCGTTCACCCGGCGCGGTGCGCTGATCAACTTCAACTACACGCTGATGTACGCCAAGGATCAGGGCGGCGCCGGCGGTGATTTCCGTGGCGGCTTCGGCGGCGGCGGGGGCGGCGGTGGTGGCAACCTCACCGCCGGCGACCCGAACGTCTACGAGTGGGCACGGTCGAGCAACGATCGCCGCCACAACTTCCAGCTCAACCTGACCTGGCCGTTCAACCAGGGCCTGGAGGTCACCGCAATCGGCAGCATGGTCTCGGGCACACCGTACACGCCGGTGGTCGGCAGTGATGTCAACGGGGATGGCTCGCGCAACGACCGTGCGTACATCTTCAATCCGCTCACGGCCAGCGACCCGGCCGTCTCCGCCGCCATGTCGCGCCTGCTCAGCAGCACGTCGAGCGGCGGCAAGGCCTGCCTCGAGTCCCAACTGGGACAGATCGCCGGCCGCAACAGCTGCCGTGGTCCGTGGACGCCGCAGTTCAACCTGCAGGTGAACTGGCGCCCGGTGCAGTTCAACCGCCGGCTGTCGCTGTCGTTCTCGACCGTGAACCTGCTGGGTGGACTCGATGAGCTCGTGCACGGCGCCGACAACATCAGCGGCTGGGGTGGCAACTCGCGCCCCGATGCCACGCTGCTCACGGTCAAGGGCTTCGATGCCTCGACCAACCAGTTCAAGTACGTCGTGAACGAGCGTTTCGGTGCCACCAATGCCGCGTCGACCTCGATCCGCGCGCCGTTCCAGCTGCGGCTCGTGGGACGCTACACCATGGGCCAGGCACAGGGTCGTGATGCGCTGCGGGGCGGCTTCGGCGGTCGGGGTGGCGCAACGGGTGCGGCGCAGGGCGGCAGCTTCGCCACCCAGTTCCTGACCCGAATCCGCGAGGCCGCGCCGAACGTGGCCAAGGCGGCGCTCGAGCGGAAGGACTCTCTGGCGCTGACCAAGGACCAGATCGCCAAGCTGCAGGCGATCGTCGATTCGGGCGATGCGCGCATCACGCCGCTGCTGACCTCGTTCGAGGCCGAGATGAAGAAGGCGGGCGACAACCCCGACTTCGCGGCGATGATGCCGAAGCTGCGACCCATCATGGATGCGATCACCAAGGAGCAGACCACCGATCGTGCCTCGGCCAAGGCGATCCTGACCGACGTGCAGTGGGCGCTCCTGCCGGAGACTGTCCGCAATCCCCAGCAGAACCTGTTCGGCGGACAGCGCCAAGGTGGCGGCGGAGGTGGCGGGGGCCGCGGACCGGATCGTCCGGAATAGGGCGACTCACCACTCCACGCAGAACGCGAAGGGGACGCTGCCAACGGCAGCGTCCCCTTTGTGCATGCGGTGCGTCGAGCGTCGCGCTACTTCACTCGCTCGATGTAGGCACGCTCCGCCGGATTCACGCGGATCCGCTCACCCTGCGCCACGAATTCGGGCACGTTGATGGTGACGCCGTTGCTCAGCGTTGCGGGCTTGGAGGAGGCGTTCTTGGTGGCCGTCTTCATGGCGGGCGCCGTCTCCATGATCTCCATCTCCATCGACTTCGGGAGGGTGAAGGAGATCGGCTTCCCCTCGAGCCACACGGCATCGAAGGTCATCTCGGGGATCATCCAGGCGGCATCGTCCCCCACGATCTCGGGATCGAGGGTGTACTGCTCGTAGGTGTCGGCGTCCATCACATGTACCCCGTTGCCGTCGGCGTAGAGCACCTGCATCGCCTTGGTGTCGAGGCGGGCCTCCTCGATGGTCTCGGTGGCCGAGAAGCGGTGGTCCGTCGACATCCCGTTGGCCAGATTGCGAAGTCGCACTTGCACGAAGGCGCGCAGGTTGCCCGGCGTACGGTGCGTGAAGTCCATCACGAGGTGGGGTTTCCCCCCGTAATAGATCACGTTGCCCTTGCGGATGTCGTTGGCTTTCATCGCAACTCTCGACGGTGGCGGTGTCGCGCGGACGAATCGGCCCGCGCGGGGATAAAATCCACCGCCGGTGCCTCCGGGACAAGGGTGTTGCAGGACACTCGTGTGCGCGGGGCCCGCTACGGCCCGGGTGCTCGTACCGCCTGGAGCAGTTCGGCGGCGGTGAACGGCTTCGTGAGCACCGGACCATCGCCCACCTGGGAGAGTGTCGGGGGCACCAGATCGGCGCGCAATCCCGACATGAGCACCAACCGCACACCGGGGTAATCGCGGCGCACGACGTCGGCGAGCGCGCGGCCGCTCTCGCCGGCCATGAGCAGGTCGGTGAGCACGACGCGCACGCAACCGCCGGCGACATCGCGCAGCAGCTCGATCGCCGCCGCGGCATGGTCGGCCTGCAGCACACCGTAGCCCGCGCGACGAAGGATGCGCGCAGTCACGGTGCGCACCCATTCGTCATCATCCACCACGAGCACGGCATCAGGACCGACCGCTGCCGTGGCCCGGCCTTGCGGGGCCTCCTTGGCGGGGATGCAGACCGCGAAGGTGCTGCCGGCATCGGGCGCGCTCTCGACGATCACCTGGCCGCCGAGCTGGCGCGCGAGACCGTACACCGCGGCGAGGCCAAGGCCGGTACCCTGTCCCGGATCCTTGGTCGTGAAGAACGGTTCGAAGAGATGCTCGAGCACATCCGGCTCCATCCCGGCACCGCTGTCGCGCACCTCGAGCACGGCCCAATTGCCGGCCCTGAGCACTCCGTGGCGATGCGGTCGCTCACTGCCCACATGCCAGCGGAAGGTGCCGACCCGAAGCTTCCCACCCAGCGGCATCGCGTCCCGCGCATTGGCGACCAGCGTCAGCAGCATCTGCTCGAGCTGGCCCGCATCGGCCTCGATCCAGACGCCGCCTTCGGCGGCGACCTCCTCGATGGTCACGAATGGTCCCGCCAGCCGTGTCACCAGCGGACGCACCTGTGCCACGAGCGCGTTCAGTTCCACCAGCGCGGGACGCCGAGGTTGACGACGGGCGAAGGTATTGAGCTGGTGGGTGATCGAGGCGGCACGACGGATCGACTCGCGCAGATCATCCAGTCGCTCGACCATCGGATGGTCCTGATCACACTCGGCCAACAGCTCGCGCACGTTCCCGCCGGCCGCTGTGAGCAGATTCCCCACGTCCTGCGCCAGGCCGCCGGCGAGGCGTGCGACCGCATCCATCTTCTCGACGTGGCGGAGTCGAGCCTCAAGGGTCTCGTCCGGCGATGTGGTGCAATCGGCTACGCTAGGCGTCACAGGCTCAGTCTCGTGAGGGTCCGAGTGGGCACACCGGATGACGGTGTACCACGTCCCACTCTCAAGGAGCAAGCGCCGGGCCGCGCAGACCGGACCGGCTGCCGACCTGCCAACTCTTTGTACAGCAACACTTTACCAAGAACCCAATGGGTCTGAACGTCGAGGTCACGCAGATGCTGCAGCTATCACGAGGCCCCGACGCCACAGTCGCGCGCGACAAACTCCGCGCCGCTCTTGTGCCGGTTCGCGGGGCACATGACCCTTCGGGCACCCGCTTCATCACAGGTGACTTCTGACTTTTTCCTACCGCCGCCTCACGATCGGATCCGGCATCGTCCTGCTCGTGCTCGCCTTGGTCGGCTATCTCGCATGGACCAACCAGTGGCAGCTGGGTCGGCGCGCCGTCTCGATTGCCGATCCGCGGGTTCGCAGGTGGGCGACCGGGGAGGTGAAACGGCTGAGCGATGGCGCCTACCACCTGACCTCGAGCACGATCAAGGTGGACGTCGCGCGGCACCGCATCTCGATCGATACCCTGGTGGTGACCACGGACCCCGTCGCCAACGCCCGCCGGCGGGAGCCCCTCCCTACGGTGAACCTGCGGTTCCGCAACTGTGCCCTTGAGGGGATCGACCTCGACCGGCTCACCGCAGGCCGCGGCCTCCAGATGACGCACGTCGGATGCGATTCGGTGGCGATCGTCGCCGAGGTGCCGCGTCCCCCGGCACGGAGCGGGCAGCCGTCACCTCGCGACTCGACCTCGTTCCTGACTCTGCAACGCAACATCGACCTCCCGCGCGAGGTCCCCTTTGTCCAGATCGACACGCTTTCCTTCCCTCAAGTGAGACTCGCCGTCGGTGTCTCGGGTCGAGCCGGCCGTCGCACAGCGATCGCCTTCGATCGACTGACCGTCCGCCTCGACTCCCTCCACTACGACCCCAAGCAACCGGTGGCAAAGCGCAGTACCCTGCTTTCGCGGGACGCCACCGTGACACTCGACCGCTTCGAGGGCAGCCACGCCTCAGCCACCCGCCTCTCGCTGGCACACCTCGCCGCCAACCTCGCGGACGGCACGGTCGATCTCGATGGATTGATCTATGAACCGCTGCCCGGCGGACTCAGCGACTCGCTCGGCTTCACGGCGCT
>JBDUDP010000046.1:0-17981 GCA_040002895.1 Gemmatimonadota bacterium | reverse complement strand
TGATGAAGTAGTACCCTTGCGGGTTGGCCGTGGCATTGGCCGTACTACCGACGATCCCGACGCGCGCGTTGGCGAGGGGCTGACCAGCCTGATCGCGAATGCGTCCCTCGAGCTTGCCGGTGGATTGGGCAGCCACTGTGCCCACCGACAGGAGCGAGAGTGCCACCGCGCACACGACGCGCCGTAGCGCGAGCATGTGGGTGGTCCTACGAAGCTGTGCCATGATGTGATCCTCCACTGAAGTGGTGCGCATGGGAAGCGCACAACGCACGGCGGATGCGCCGCTGCATGGAGAATCCACAACCGGTACGTCCGATGACAGTATGACATTGTCAGAGAGATGTTCACATCGCAGGTGTGCGTGAACCTGACAGAATGCTGACACACATCATGTGACTTTGCCGACGTGTGGAACACATCGACGCCTGCCGTCGTGTGGGGACCGAATGGCCACGCAGTCGAGATCGGTGCCGAGCGCGAGATCGCTCGAGCTGGATCCGTCAAGTGCGGTGGGAGGGGGCCGGGCCACCCATGCGGGCGCCCGCTTATCTTCCGGCCTCACGCAGGCCGGGGGAGGGTCCGGATGGCGGGCTATTTCGTCCATGAATCGAGCTATGTCGATGAGGGCGCCGTGATCGGCGAGGGCACCAAGATCTGGCATTTCTGCCACATCATGGCCGGGGCCGAGATCGGGGCAGGGAGCAGCCTGGGCCAGAACGTCGTCGTGATGTCCGGCACCCGGATCGGGGACAACGTCAAAATCCAGAACAACGTCTCGATTTACGAAGGCGTGGAACTCGAGGATGACGTCTTCTGCGGTCCCAGCTGCGTCTTCACGAACGTCATCAATCCGCGCAGTCACGTCTCCCGGAAGCACGAGTATCGCCGGACCGTGGTTCGGCGCGGTGGGTCGATCGGCGCCAACGCCACCATCCTGTGTGGGGCGACCCTGGGTGAGTACGCCTTCATCGGCGCCGGAGCCGTCGTCACCAGCGACGTCCCCGCCTTCGGGCTGATGGTCGGGGTCCCCGCCCGGCGGGTCGGTTGGGTCTGTCGTTGCGGGGAGCGGCTCACGCTCTCAGGGGGGCACGCGACGTGCAATGCCTGCGGCACAAGGTACGCCGAGGAAGCTGGTCTCCTTCGGCTGATTGCTTCGCCTGAGACCCCGGGGTAACTTCCTATCCCGACTATAGTTACGCCACTTTCGCCTGGACTCGACATGGCAGTGCCGCTGCTTGATCTGGTGACGCAGTACAACACCATCCGTGAGGAGATCGAGCCGGCCCTTCGTGCCGTGATCGAACGTCAGGGATTCGTGATGGGGCCAGAGATTCCGGCGCTTGAGGAGGCCCTCGCCGAGCTGATGGGACTGAAGCGGGGAATCGCCTGTGCCAGTGGAACCGACGCCCTGCTGCTGCCGCTCCGGGCGCTTGATCTGGCGCCTGGCGACGAAGTCATTGCGCCGGCGTTCACCTTCTTTGCCACCGCCGGGGCAATCCACAACGCCGGGGGACGCCCGGTCTTCGTCGACGTCGAGCCCGGGACCCTCAACATCGCCGCCGAGGCCATCGAGGCTGCCATCACCCCCAAGACCAGGGCGATCGTGGTGGTCCATCTTTTCGGCCAGATGGCGGCCATGGAGTCGATCGCGGCGATTGCGGCCCGGCATGGCCTTGCGGTCATCGAGGATGGCGCCCAATCGGTCGGGGCACGGCGGATGATCCAGGGCGAGTGGCGCACCCCGGGGCAACTCGGGACCGTGGCCACTCTCTCCTTCTTTCCGACCAAGAATCTCGGGGCGTGGGGCGACGGAGGGATGATCCTGACCGACGACATCCCGCTCGCCGATCGTTTGGCACGCCTGCGGCTCCATGGCGGCGCGAAGCAGTATCACCACGACGAGGTCGGCTACAACTCGCGCCTCGACTCGCTGCAGGCCGCCGTGTTGCTGGTCAAGCTCCGGCACCTGCAGCAGTGGAACGATGCCCGGCGGGCCAACGCGGAATATTATGCCGAGGCCCTCGGCGGTCTCCCGCAGGTGACGCTCCCGGTGGTGGATCCCGCCAACGAGCACATCTGGCACCAGTACACCATCGAGGCCGAGCGGCGCGACGAGTTGATGGCCCATCTCAAGGCCGCTGGCATCGGCTGCGCGGTGTACTATCCGCTTCCGCTTCACCTGCAGCCCTGCTTCGCGGAGCTCGGCTATCGCCTCGGCGATCTTCCGGTCACCGAAGCCGCGATGCTCCGGGTGCTCTCCCTGCCGATCTATTCCGAACTCACCCAGGGACAGCTCGACGAGGTCGTCACGACCGTGCGCAGGTTCTACACGTGAGCGTGCCCTCCAGACCCCGACAGGTTGGGGCGCCGATCATCACCGGCCAGAAGATCCGGATTGCCGTCGTGGGGTGCGGCCGGATCTCGGCGAATCACTTCGAGTCGTTCGAAGCGCACGCCAGCGAGTGCGAAGTGGTGGCCGTGTGCGATAGCGACGCCGGGGCGCTCGCTCGCGCCGTCACGCGCACCGGGGCCAAGGGATTCCGGACGCTCGAGGAACTGCTCGCGGGATGCGATGCCGATCTGGTGGTGCTCGCCACGCCCAGCGGCCTGCATGCGTCGCAGGCGATTGCCTGCGCCGAGGCGGGGCGTCATGTGGTCACTGAAAAGCCGATGGCGACGCGCTGGGCCGATGGCCAGGCGATGGTGGCTGCTGCCGATCGCGCCGACCGACACCTTTTCGTGGTCAAGCAGAATCGCCGCAACGCCACGGTGCAGTTGCTCAAGCGCGCGATCGACGCCGGTCGCTTCGGCCGCATCTACATGGTCTCGGTGAACGTCTTCTGGAGTCGGCCGCAGTCGTACTACGACAGTGCCGCCTGGCGTGGAACGTGGGAGTTCGACGGCGGGGCGTTCATGAACCAGGCGAGCCACTATGTCGACCTGCTCGACTGGCTGGTCGGTCCGGTGGAGAGCGTGCAGGCCTACACCGCCACGCTCGCGCGCAACATCGAGGTGGAAGACACCGGCGTGCTCTCCATCAAGTGGCGCAGCGGCACGCTCGGCACCATGGCCGTCACCATGCTGACCTACCCGAAGAATCTCGAGGGCTCGATCACCATCCTCGGCGAACACGGCAGCGTCCGGCTCGGCGGCGTGGCGGTCAACCGCATCGACCACTGGGAATTTGCCGACGAACATCCCGATGACGCAGCGGTCGCCGATGCGAGTTACACCACGACGTCCGTCTATGGCCACGGACACCAATCCTATTACGAGAATGTCTTCGCGGTGCTGCGCGGGGATGCGAATCCCGACACCGATGGACGCGAGGGACTGCACTCCCTGGAACTCCTGATCGCCACATATCTCGCCGCCCGTGATGGTCGCCGAGTCGCCCTGCCCCTGGAGTACTGACTGCCATGACGCTTGCCCAAGACCTCATCGCCCGTGCCGAACGGCGCGAGATCACGTTCGGAATCGTCGGCCTGGGATACGTCGGGCTGCCGCTCGCGGTGGAGCTGGGGCGCGCGGGATTCCGCGTGCTGGGCTATGACATCAGCCAACCGGTCGTCGACGGACTGAATGCGGGGGTGTCGCACATCAAGGACATCTCGAGTCGAGAGGTCGCCGAACTGCGCTCCTCCGGCCGGTTCGAGGCCACGACCGACGCGCTGCGGCTGGCGGAGGCCGACGCGATCTCGATCTGCGTGCCCACGCCACTGTCGAAATACAAGGACCCCGACGTCTCCTTCATCGTGGCGGCCACCGAGGCGATCAAGGCGACCCTCCGGCGCGGTCAGGTGATCATCCTCGAGAGCACCACCTATCCGGGTACCACGCGGGAGATCATGCTGCCGGCGCTCGAGAGCACCGGCCTCACGGTGGGTGAGGATTTCTTCCTTGCCTTCTCGCCCGAGCGGGTCGATCCGGGCAACGTGAAGTACGGCACCAAGAACACCCCCAAGGTCGTCGGCGGTATCACGCCCGATTGCCACCGGGTGGCCTGTGCCATGTATGCCCCAGCCATCGACACCCTTGTGCCGGTGAGCACCACCGAGGCAGCGGAGCTGGTCAAGTTGCTCGAGAACACCTTCCGCAGTGTGAACATCGGTCTGGTCAACGAGATGGCGATCGTCTGCGACAAGCTCGGGGTCGATGTCTGGGAAGTCATCGAGGCCGCGGCCACCAAGCCCTTTGGCTTCATGAAGTTTCTCCCGGGTCCCGGGCTGGGCGGGCACTGCATTCCCATCGACCCGCATTACCTCGCGTGGAAAATGCGCGGCTTGAATTACAAGACCCGCTTCATTGATCTCGCCGGCGAACTCAACAGCGAGATGCCGCTGTTCTGGGTCCGCAAGCTGATGGAAGAGCTCAACGAGCACAGCAAGTCCATCAAGGGCGCCAAGGTGCTGGTGATGGGCGTCGCATACAAGAAGGACATCGAGGACCTGCGCGAGAGCCCCGCGCTCGACATTCTCGGCCTGCTCCATCAGTACGGCGCCGACGTGAGCTACCACGATCCGTATGTGCCGGGCTTCTCGGAGGCAGGCCACGAGTACGCCTCGGTTCCGCTGACGGAGGCGGCCGTGCGCGCCGCCGATGCCGTGCTGGTGGTCACCGATCATAGCAGCATCGATTGGGCGCTGGTGAAGCGCAACGCGACGCTGGTCGTCGACACCCGCAACATCATGGCGAAGGTTACCTGATGCGGGTGACGGTCATCGGCTCGGGCTATGTCGGACTCGTGGCCGGGGCCTGTTTCGCTGAAACGGGAAACGAAGTGATCTGCGCCGACGTGGATGCCGGGAAGGTGGAGCGGCTCACCGAAGGCAAGCTGCCGATCTACGAGCCGGGGCTGGAACCGCTGGTGGCACGCAACGCCGCGGCCGGGCGGTTGCGCTTCACCACCGACTTGGGCGCTGCCGTCGAGCACGCCGACGTCGTCTTCATTGCCGTCGGGACGCCACCGGGTGAGGATGGCTCCGCCGATCTCCAGCACGTGCTCACCGTGGCGGCGACCATCGGCCAGCACCTCGACCGCTTCAAGGTGGTGGTCACCAAGTCCACCGTGCCCGTGGGAACCGCGGAGCGGGTGCGGGAGGCCATGCGGGCCGTGACCGACGGCGACTTCGCCGTGGCCTCCAATCCGGAGTTCCTGAAGGAAGGTGCGGCGATTGACGACTTCATGAAGCCCGATCGCGTGGTGCTCGGGACCGATGACCCGCGCGCCGAGGAGCTGCTGCGCGAACTCTACGCGCCCTATGTCCGGTCGGGGTCACCGATTCTGTTCATGGACATTCCCTCTGCCGAAGTCACCAAGTACGCGGCCAACGCGATGCTGGCCACGCGAATCTCGTTCATGAACCAGGTGGCCGAACTGTGCGAGCTGGTGGGTGCCGATGTCTTCTCTGTCCGCAAGGGGATCGGCAGCGATTCACGCATCGGTCAGGCCTTTCTCTTTCCCGGCCCGGGGTACGGCGGCTCCTGCTTCCCCAAGGACGTCAAGGCGCTGGTGCACACCGCTCGCGGCGTGGGGATGCAGCCGACGCTGTTCGAAGCCGTGGAGACGGTGAACCAGCGCCAGAAACGGGTGATGTTCGACAAGCTCACGGATCTGCTCGGCGACCTCTCGGGCCGGACCGTGGCGATCTGGGGGCTGGCCTTCAAGGCCGGCACGGATGACATGCGCGAGAGTCCGGCGGTCGACTTGATCGACGCGTTGTTGGCCGCAGGCGCTCACGTGCAGGCGCACGATCCCGAGGCGATCGAGGTGGCACGCGGAATCTGGGGTGATCGGGTCGCCTTCGCGGCGGACCCTTACGACGCCCTCGTCGATGCCGATGCCCTTGCCGTGGTCACCGAATGGTTGGTGTATCGCACCCCCGATTTCGTGCGGATCCGGGCGGCGCTCGGCGAAGCAGTCGTGGTGGATGGTCGCAACCTGTACGAGCCCGCGCGCATGGCGCGTCTCGGATTCCGCTACGCCGGCATCGGCCGGAAGGACGTGTAATGCGCGTGGTCATCACCGGTGCAGCCGGCTTCCTCGGCTCACACCTCACCGACCGGTTTCTTGCCGATGGCCATGATGTGGTGGGCGTCGACAACTTCATCACCGGCCGCCCCGAAAACCTTGCGCACTTGATGGGCAACGACCACTTCCGGTTCGTCCGTCACGATGTGTCGCAGTACATCTTCGTCGACGGTGCGGTTGACGGGGTCCTGCACTTCGCGTCACCGGCCTCCCCCATCGACTACCTCGAGATGCCGATCCAGACCCTCAAGGTCGGCTCGCTCGGGACTCACAACGCCCTCGGGCTCGCCAAGGCGAAGCAAGCGCGATTCTTTCTCGCCTCCACCTCCGAGGTGTATGGCGATCCGCTGGTGCATCCGCAGCCCGAGACCTACTGGGGCAACGTCAACCCGGTCGGGCCGCGCGGTGTCTACGACGAAGCGAAGCGCTTCGCCGAGGCGATCACCATGGCCTATCACACGTATCACGGCCTCGACACCCGCATCGTCCGAATCTTCAACACCTATGGCCCGCGCATGCGCCCGCAGGACGGCCGGGTGGTGTCGAACTTCATCGTGCAGGCCCTCCGCGGCGAGCCGCTGACGGTGTATGGTGACGGCCTGCAGTCGCGGTCCTTCTGTTATTATTCCGACCTGGTCGAAGGGATCTACCGGCTCTTCAACTCCGACCGGGTCGATCCCACCAACATCGGCAATCCCGGCGAGTTCACCATGCTCGAGTTGGCGCAGCAGGTACTGGCACTCACCGGATCGAAGTCGCCACTGATCCATCAGGAGCTGCCAGTGGATGACCCCAAGGTGCGGAAGCCCGACCTGACCGTGGCGCGCTCGGTGCTCAACTGGGAGCCGAAGGTGCCGCTCGCGGAAGGGCTGGAGCACACCATTGCCTACTTCCGCCAGGTCGTCGGGTGAGGGTGAGTTCCGGCGGGCTGCTCGAGACCGCCCGTGCGCGGTTCACCAACCGCGACTACTACGGTGCGCTGCTCTGCCTCGACGATGTCGAAGGCACCGGACGCGCCTATGCCGACGTGCACCACCTGCGGGGCCTCTGCTTCTCACTGCTCGATCGGGTCGACGAGGCGCTCGAGGCATTCGATGCGGCGTTGCTCTTGAACCCGCGTTATGTCGAGGCGCACCTGCATCGCGGGCTGGTGCTCAATCAGCTGGGTCGCAACGACGAGGCCGCCGCGGCCTTCACCTCGGCCGCGGCTTCAGAGGGACCGACGGTCGCCGGCCTTCCCGCCCACCTCGCGGCCCACGTGGCCAACGAGCACGCTCGGCTCGGCGAACTCTACGCCGAGGCTGGCGCTCTGGCGGAAGCGGTGCGCGAGTACCGCCGCGCGGTCGACCTGGGGCCGGCGTTCCTGGACCTCCGGCTCCGGCTGGCGCGACTCCTGATCGAGTCGGGGAATCCCCTGCAGGCGCGGGAGACGCTCGAGGGCATCCTGCGGGATCGCCCCGACTGGATCGATGCTCGAGTTCAGCTCGGCCTCGCTCGTTACCTCGCCGGCGACACGGCCGGGGCGAGGGATGTCTGGCGGGCGGCCCGCGACGTCCGGCCAGACGTTGAACGGGTGGCCGCCTATCTCGCCATGGTGGAGCGGATCCCCGAGTGATGTCCCGGCCTGCCGAATGGGGACCGGGACCACGTCCTACCTGCCACTTTGGCGCGGTCGATGCCAGTGACCGCGCATCGGGCGTCCAAATCGATTACGATGCTCGCGGTCTGACGGCCCCGAAAGGCGGGGATTCCGACCTGCATGTTCACCCTGTTGCCGCCGTGGACCGTCCGTGATGCGTCGTTTGCCTCTCCTCTTGCTGTCATTGCCACTGTTCGCTGTCGCCTGCGGCAAGTCGAAGCCATCGACCTCGCCTCTGGTGGCGCGTGCGACGGCGACCCCGGCCATGCTGGATTCGCTCTGGACCCGGGCGATCGACCTCTATGGTCGCGAGAAGTGGTCGAAGGCAGGCGTGGCGTTCGAGCGTCTGCAACTCGAGCTGCCGCAGACGGACCGTCGCCAGATTCTCTCTCGTTTCTATCTGGCCGAGACCCGGGTCGGCGAACACAGCAACCTGCAGGCGGTGCGCGAGTTCCGGCGCGTCTCCGATGAATTCCCCACCGACTCTCTCGCGCCGACCGCGCTGCTGCGCGCCGGCGACAGTTACGCCGGGCTCTGGCGGCGACCGGAGCTTGATCCGACCTACGGGCAGACGGCGATTGCGACGTACCAGGAGCTGATCAGCCGCTATCCCGCCTCCGAGGCCGCCAAGCGCGCTCAGGAGAAAATCGCGGCCCTCGAAGAACGCTTCGCGGTCAAGTCGTTTCAGGCGGCGAAGTTCTACTATCGCTTCAAGGCCTACGATTCGGCGATCCTCTATCTCAAGGATCTGTTGGCGACCTGGCCACGCGCCACGATTGCACCCGAGGCACTCACCGAACTCATCCACGCCTACCAGACACTCGGTTACACCGAAGACGTGCGTGAGTATTGCGCCATCCTCCGCACGCGCTTCCCGACCGCTCCAAAGCTCGACGAGACTTGTCCGGCGACGGCCCCCGCAGGGACGCCGGCGGAGAAGCCCGCGGGAGAGTAACGGTGCGGCTCGGCGTCTTCGGCGGCTCGTTTGATCCGATCCATCACGCGCACCTGATTATTGCGCAACTCGCGCGCGAGCAGCTGGCGCTCGATCGGGTGCATTTCGTCGTGGCCAATGCGCAGCCATTCAAGCAGGGGCAGCATGCGGCCCCGGCCGCCGCACGCGTGCGGATGGTCGAGCTCGCGGTCGCGTCGGTGCCAGGGTTCGTGGTGGACCCGCGCGAACTGGAGCGACCCGGGCCCTCGTACACGGTCGACACGCTGGAGTCGATGGTGGCAGAGTTTCGTGGCGCGGAACTTGTCTTGCTGCTTGGGGCAGACGCGGCCCGTGGGTTCGAGGGCTGGCGGAATCCCGACAGGATCCGGGCGTTGGCGCGCATAGCCGTATATCCGCGGGGTGCCGACGAGGTCCCCGAGGGATTTGAAGTCGCCCTCACCGGCCCGCGCCTGGAGCTCTCGGCGACGGCGATCCGTGCCAGAATGGCCGCGCAGCGGTCGCTGGTTGGATGGGTCCCGGAGCGGGTGGGCGACTATATTTCAGGGTTACAGCTTTACCGGAGCGACACGGGATGATCAAGCGGTTGGTGGAGTCGGTGTTCGGGTCACGGCAGGCGCGGGAAGTGAAGCGGCTGACGCCGTTCCTCGCGGAGATCCATGCCGAGGAGGCTCGGCTCACGACGCTCAGCGAGGCCGAGCTGCAGGGGCAGACTGGCCGCTTCCGCGAGCGGCTCGCCGAGGCGACCGACCCGCTGAAGGCGGAGGTCGACCGCCTCCGCGCGGCCAAGCACGACTGCGCTGACCCGGTGGAGCGCGACGCCATCGATGGCGAGCTGCAGGTCGCCGAGGAAGCTTTCCGCAACGGCCTGGCCGCTACCCTCGACGCCCTGCTGCCCGAGGCGTTCGCGACCGTACGTGAGGCGTGTCGCCGGCTGGTGGGAACCACCGTGCAGGTCACCGGCCAGCCGATCGTCTGGAACATGGTGCCCTATGATGTGCAGCTCATTGGCGGCATCAACCTGCACCGGGGCCGCATCGCCGAAATGGCGACCGGCGAAGGCAAGACGCTCGTCGCCACGCTGCCGCTCTATCTCAATGCCCTGCCGAGTCGCGGCGCCCACCTCGTCACCGTCAACAACTACCTCGCCCGCCGTGACTCGCAGTGGATGGGGCACCTGTTCACGTACCTCGGCCTGACCGTGGCCTGTCTCGACGACACCGAGCCGTCGACGCCCGAACGGCGCGCCGCGTATGCGGCCGACATCACCTACGGCACCAACAACGAGTTCGGCTTCGACTACCTGCGCGACAACATGGTCTTCTCCGTCGACCAGCGGGTGCAACGGGAACACGTCTATACCATCATCGACGAGGTGGACTCGATCCTCATCGACGAGGCCCGGACCCCGCTGATCATCTCGGGTCCGGTGGGCGACGAGGACAGCACGCACTATCGCGGCTACAACCCCAAGATCGGGGATCTGGTGCGCCGGCAGAACGAGGTGGTGAGCGTGCTCGCTGCCGAGGGGGAGCAACTCCTCCTCAACGACAAGACCCGTGCGGACGCCGGCATCAAGCTCTACCAGGCCCAGCTCGGCGGTCCCAAGAACAAGAAGCTCCAGAAGCTCCTCAATGAGACCGGGGTCAAGCAACTGGTCCAGCGCACCGAGCTCGACTACATCGCCGACCGCAAGCTGCCGGTGAAGCAGCAGCACATGCGCTCGATCGAGGAGTCGCTGTTCTACGTGCTCGACGAGAAGGGCCACTCGGTGCACCTGACCGACCGCGGCGCCGAGGCGCTCTCGCCGCATGATCCGCAGCTCTTTCTGGTCCCCGACATCTCGCAGGAGATCCACGCGGTCGAGCACGACGAGGAGCTCGACATCGAGCAGAAGGCGGCGAAGCGGCGCCAGATCGAGGGCGACTACGCCGCCAAGAGCGAGCAACTGCACATCATCCACAAGCTGTTGCAGGCGCACGCCCTCTACGAGCGCGAGGTCGACTACATCGTGCAGGAGGGCCAGGTCCTCATTGTCGATGAGTTCACCGGGCGCATCATGCACGGCCGGCGCTGGTCGGATGGCTTGCACCAGGCGGTGGAGGCGAAGGAAGGCGTGACCGTGAAGGGCGAGACGCAGACGCTCGCCACCATCACGATCCAGAACTACTTCCGCATGTACGAGAAGCTCTCGGGCATGACCGGCACGGCCGAGACCGAAGAGACGGAGTTCTATTCGATCTACGGCCTCGAAGTGTCCGTGATTCCGACCAATCGACCGATCCGTCGCCTCGACAAGGTCGACCAGATCTACAAGACCCGGCGCGAGAAGTACAACGCCGTCGCCGACGAGGTCGAGCGGATCCATGCGCTCGGCTGGCCGGTGCTCATCGGCACCACCACCGTGGATGTGTCGGAGACGCTCTCGCGACAGTTGAAGCGGCGCGGGCTGACGCATGAAGTGCTCAACGCCAAGTACCACCAGCGCGAGGCCGAGATCGTGGCCAAGGCGGGTGAGCGAGGCGCGATCACGATCGCGACCAACATGGCGGGCCGCGGCACCGACATCAAACTCGATCCGACGCTCAATCTGACCGACGATGACGCCGGACTCCACATCATCGGGACCGAGCGGCACGAGTCACGCCGGATCGATCGGCAGTTGCGCGGACGATCGGGGCGCCAGGGCGATCCCGGCGTCTCGCTCTTCTTCCTGTCACTCGAAGACGACCTGATGCGGTTGTTCGGGTCGGACCGCATTGCCCGGATGATGGACAAGGGGGGCGCGGAGGAGGGCGAGGTCATCACGGGCGGGTTGATCACGCGGGCCATCGAGTCGGCGCAGAAGCGGGTGGAGCTGCAGAACTTCCAGGCCCGCAAGCGGCTACTGGAATACGACGATGTGATGAACCAGCAGCGCGAGGTGATCTACTCGACCCGGTTGTTCGCGCTCGAACGCGGCGCCGAACTGCAGGCCGAGGCGATCAAGATGATTCGCGCGGCGCTCGATCGCACGGCGCGCAATTACCTGCTTGATATCGAGCGGCCCGAGGACTTCGACCGCACTGGACTGCATGCCGCCCTGCTGATGCAGTTTCTGGTGGGCCCTGCGGCGGTGCTCGATCCCGAGGCGACGCCGTCACTTGACGCGGTGGCCGACGCCGCACGGGTCGAAGGCGAGGCGACCTTTGAGCGGAAGGTCAGCTATCTGCGCAGCTTCGGCGCCCAGATCGGCATCCCGGATGTCGACCTGCAGGTGCTCTCGCAGGTGATGCTGGGTGTGCTGGACGAGAAGTGGAAGGATCACCTCTACGATCTGGACCTGCTGCGCAACGCGATTCAGTACCGGGCCTACGGGCAGCGGGATCCGCTGGTGGAATACAAGAAGGAGGCCTTCGAGATGTTCGAGGATCTCCTGCGCGACATCCAGTCGACCTTTGCCGAGCGCTATCTCAAGATCCAGGTCAGCGCCGACGGGCCACCGCCTCCGCCGCCCCCACCGCCCATGGTGGAGAGCGGTCCGCACGAGCCCTCGGCGGATGATCTTTTCTCGGATGCCGCGACGCGCTCACTCGCGGCCGTGGCGCCTCGCGTCTCGACCGGTCTGGGGGCGCTGGGGCAGGGGATGCCCGTGGTGGCGGAGGTGGGGCGCAACGATCCGTGTCCGTGCGGCAGCGGAAAGAAGTACAAGAAGTGTCACGGGGCGGGGATCTAGTCCCAGTGCTTTCGTCGTTGGATCGCATTGATCCGCGGCGCGGTGGCGGGTACTCCCGCGCTCCGCGGGCGTTTCGGCGATGTCCCTCCGCTCCGCGTGACGGTTCGTCGGCGGCCAGTAGTCCCAGTCGCTAGCTTTCCCAGGTGCCAACGTGACGACCAGCCCAACGGTTCAACGGCACTCATGGAGCAGCGAATGGATCTGTGGCACTGCGCTTCCCGTGACATCTGGCCCGGCTGACCGTGGCGACAATTCTGGTCGTTGATGATCTGTCGCCCAACCGAGAGTTCCTTGTTTCACTCCTCGCGGGTCGTGGGCATCGGGTCGTTGAGGCAGCTGATGGCGCGCAGGCGCTGGCGCTGGCGCTGCTTGAACTGCCGGACCTGGTCATCACCGATGTGCTGATGCCGGTGATGGATGGCTACGAGCTCCTCCGCCGGCTTCACCGCGACCCCCGGACTGCGCGAACTCCCGTCCTGTTCTATACCGCCTCGTACGGCGAGCGCGAGGCTCGCGCGGTGGCCGCGGCCCACAACCTGCCATTCGTCCTGTCCAAACACTCCGAACCGGATGAGATGGTCGCCATCGTGGACCGTGTGCTTACCGGCGGCCCGCTGCCTCCCGAGACGATGGCGCCCGTGCCCGATTTTTCCATGAGCGAGCAGCTGCGCTTGCTCACCAACAGCACCTCGCGGAAGGTGAGTGAGCTGCGGATCGCCAACGCGCGGCTTCGGGCGAAGATCAACATCGGCCTCGAGTTGTCCTCGCAACCGGATCTGGGTACCCGGATCACGAGAATGTGCGACTCGACCCGCGACCTCTTTGGCGCGACGTACATGACCCTCGGCATCACGGATACCGCGGACCAGCGGGTCAGCCGATTCATGGGCTGTGGCCCGGGGGCCACGGGGTGGATTGCCGTCGGCGACCCGGTGACGGGAGTTCTGGCGGATGTGGTGGCTCGCCGGCAGGCGGTGCGCGGGAGCAACCCGGGTGGATCCCCTGTGGCTATCGGGCTGCCGGCGGGTCACCCCGAGGTTCTTGAACACCTCTTTGTGCCGGTGGCATCCCCGTCGCAGGTCTACGGATGGATCGGTCTGGTCAGAAACGAGGGCCCCCCCTTCACCGAGGATGACGAACACCTCGTCGTGGCACTGTCGGCGCAGCTGGGCCGCGTGTACGAGGTCGATCACGAGACGCACGAGCGCCGCAACGCGGTCGCCGCATTGCGCAACAGCGAGCGGCTCAACCGCAACCTGATCGAACACCTTCCCCATCGGATCCTGGTCAAGGACCGACAGTCTGTGATCCTGGCCTGCAACGGCAATTATGCCCGCGACCTGGGCTTGCCTCGTGAAGAGATCATCGGCAAGGACGCCTTCGCATTCTATTCGCCGGAGCTCGCCGAGGCGTACAATGCCGATGACCAGCTGGTGATGAGCCAAGGGACGATGAAGAATGAGGAGGAGCCCTACGAGGTCGATGGCGTCGAACGCTGGGTGCACACCGTCAAGGTTCCGTATCGTGATGAGCAGGGTGACGTGGTCGGCGTACTGGTCGTGTTCGAGGACATCACTGAGCGGAAGCGGCTGGAGGCACAATTCCACCAGTCGCAGAAAATGGAGGCGATCGGACGGCTCGCCGGCGGGGTGGCCCACGATTTCAACAACCTGCTGGCCGTCATGTTGGGCTATTGCGAGTTTGTGCTGGTGGACACTCCCGCGGACAGTCCGCGCAAGCAGGACATCGAGGAAATCCAGAAGGCTGGCATGACCGCCGTCGCCCTCACTCGGCAGCTGCTGTCCTTCAGCCGGATGGAGTTGATTCAACTGGACCTGATGGACCTGAATGACATCGTCGCCGAAACGCAGGTCATGCTGGCGCGGCTGATCGGGGAGGACATCGTCGTGTCGCTCCGGCTCGCGGAGCAGTTGCCCTACATCCACGCGGATCGTGGTCAGCTGGCGCAGGTCCTGATGAACCTCGCGGTGAATGCGCGCGATGCCATGCCGGAGGGCGGCATCCTCACCATCGAGACGGCGACCGTCATGCTCGATGAAGAGCACGCCAAGAGCCACCTTGGCGTGATCCCCGGCCGGCACGTCGTGCTCACGGTGTCCGATACCGGAGCCGGGATGACGAAGGCCACCCTTGGCCGGCTCTTCGAGCCATTCTTCACCACCAAGGGGGTGGGCAAGGGGACCGGATTGGGGCTCGCAACGGTTCATGGCATCGTCCAGCGGAGCGGCGGCACCATCGATGTCTACAGCGAGGTCGGGAAGGGGAGCTCCTTCAAGGTGTATTTCCCCGTGGCAGAGGACGCCATTACGGCGGACGTGATTCGTGCCCGGCCGCCGCAGGGCAGCCTCGGCATTGGAGCGCACACCGTCTTGGTGGTGGAGGATTCCGATGCCCTGCGCGAGCTCACTCGACGCCTGCTCGAGCGACAGGGGTACACGGTGATCACGGCGGCGAGCGCCGAGGAGGCCATCCAGCGATTCGACCACCATCCGGAAATTGCGCTGTTGCTCACCGACGTCGTCATGCCGGGCGGGAGCGGACCGGAACTCGCCTCCCACCTCCTCAAGCGCCGCCCGGGCCTCAAGGTCGTCTACATGTCGGGGTATACCGATGAGGCGATCGCGCACCATGGCATCATCGCCCCCGGCATCGCGTTCCTCCACAAACCCTTTTCGTCGGAAGTGCTCAGACAGAAGCTCCGCGACGTCCTCAGCCAATAGCGGCCGGCAGGACGGGACGTCCGGGCGAGCCTGTCGGTGGGGTGAGCGGAAGCGTGAAGAACAGGCGTGTGAGCTCGGGGTCGAACTGGTGACCCGCCAGACGCGCCATCTCGTCCATGACCTCCACGAACGGCCACGCGTCACGATACGGGCGCGCATGGGTCAAGGCATCGAACACATCAGCGACGGCCACGATCCGTGCGAACAGGGGAATGTCCAGGCCGGCGCGCCCTGCTGGATATCCCGATCCGTCCCAGCGCTCGTGATGATTGAGCGCAATTTCCTGCGCGACGCGGATCAAGGTGGTCTGGCCGTTGGCAAGGATCTCGCCACCGATCACGGTATGGGATTTCATCGTCTCGAACTCCTCAGCCGTCAACGTGCCCGGCTTGAGGAGGATGCGGTCGGAGATCCCGATCTTCCCCACGTCATGCAGCGGCGCCGCCATCCTGAGCAGGGTGACCGCCTCGTCCCCGAGGCCTGCCGCCTCGGCAAGCAACGCCGCGACGGTCCCGACGCGCCGCGTGTGCTGAGCGGTATTGTCGTCTCTGAATTCTGCAGCGCACGCCAGCCGGTCGAGCAGTTCGATCCGCGACTCCTCGAGTGCAAAGGTGCGCAGCTGCACGCGCTCCTCCAGCGACGCGTTCTGGCGCTTGAGCGCCAAGTACATGAAGCGCGGCACGAGGAGGTTGTGAAGGCGGAGCAGCACCTCGTCACTGTTGAACGGCTTGGTCAGAAAATCCGTCGCCCCGATCGCGAGCGCCCGGTGCTTTGAGTCGGTCGTCAGATCGCCCGTCAGCATGAGGACCGGGAGATAGTCTCCTGACGCGAACAGCGGCTGCAGCTCTGCCAGGACGCCGAGCCCGTCGAGTCCCGGCATCCGCAGGTCGAGGCAGATCAGGTCGGGATGGAAGTCGTGACAGAGCTGGAGCGTCTGGGTCGAATCCGTGGTGTCGGCGAACGTGGTGTAGCCACCGCGCTCCAGCATGCGCTGGAGCAGCCGCACGTTGGCTGCCTCGTCGTCGACGATGAGAATGCGAGCACTGCGGAGGTCACCCGCTGTAGGCGTGAGCGATGGTGTCGCTGCAGCGCGGGGTGATCCGGCATCTTTCAGGGGTCCGACGTCGTCGCCGTCGGTCGAGTGTGGTGTCAAGGTTTCTCAGGGGGTGGGGGGGGTGATGGGAGCAGGGAATCAAGGCCGACTCGCTGTCTCGCCCTCGGTGTCCGGAATCAAGTACCGAGTACGCGTACATCCTAGGGCCTGAGCAAGTGCCCGCTGTCCGGAAGCGTGACTCAAGGGGCTCGTCATCGACTACCACGATCGGCGGATGGGCATGTGCACGCCAGCTTTTTCCGAGGCGCTCACCGTCAAGAGCGCTCGATTCAGCTTCGCGCAGCCGGCCGATTCCTTTTCTGCGTTGAATGGCGCCGGGCCGGACACGCTCCGACACGACCCGATCGGCAATCCTCGCCAAGCTTCGCCAGTGTCCTCCTCCACCCCCACCCCCGATCGCCCCCGTGAACGCCTCTGGCGACTGGGGGCCTCCTCGTTGACGCCGCAAGAACTTCTCGCCATCCTGCTAGGGACAGGAGATGCCCGGGAGGATGCCCTGGCGGTGGCGGCGCGACTGCTCGCCCCCGCCCATGGTACCCTTCGGCGTCTCGCCGCCCGCCCCGCGGCCGAACTGCAACGCACGCCGGGGGTCGGCCCAGCAAAGGCGGCCCGCCTGCTGGCCGCCTTTGAGTTGGCGACCCGACTGGCTCAGGAGACCCGGCCGACACTCGAGAGAATCGTCGAGCCGGCCGACGTGGCCCGGCTGGTGGGGCCCCGACTGCGGGACCTCGAGGTCGAGGAGTTCCACTTGCTGGCGCTGGACACCCGGTCGCGGGTGCTCCGCGATGTCCTGGTGACCCGGGGGCTGCTCGACAGCTCTCTGGTGCACCCGCGAGAGGTGTTCAGGGCGGCCATCGCCGAGGCGGCCGCCGGGATCATCCTGGTGCACAACCACCCGAGTGGCGATCCGACCCCCTCGGCCGAAGATCGCGCCGTGACCCGGCAGCTGGTGGCCGCCGGGCAGTTGCTGGACCTCCCGGTCTATGATCATGTGATCGTTGCCGGTGACCGTTTTCTCTCCTTTGCCACCGCGGGGTTGTTGTGACATCTGGGGCAGTCTCGAACTCGCTGGGCGATCTCTCACCAGGGTTCTTCCTGGTGCTGGAGAAGCACGCCGAGCGGTTGGATATCGCCCAGATTGATCGCGCGCTCCGCTATTCCGCGAGTGCGCATCGCGGGCAGAAACGAATGAGCGGCGAGGACTTCGTCGAGCATTCCATTGCCGTGGCCTCGATCCTGGCCGGCTTCCTGGTCGACACCACCTCGATCTGTGCCGCCCTGCTGCACGACGTGGTCGAGGACTCCGATCTCACCACCGATGACATCGCCCGCGAGTTCGGCAGCGAGGTGGCAGGATTGGTGGAGGGGCTCACCAAGATCTCCCATCTCTCGTTCCGCTCCTCGGTCGAGGAGCAGTCGGAGAACTACCGCAAGCTGCTCTTGTCGGTGGCCAAGGACGCGCGCGTCATCATCATCAAGCTCGCCGACCGACTCCACAACATGCGCACGCTGGAGCATCTCTCGCCCGATCGGCGCCAGCGCATCGCCACCGAGACTCGCGAGATCTACGCACCCCTGGCGCACCGCTTCGGCATGGCCAACGTCAAGGCCGAACTTGAGGACCTCGCCTTCAAGTTCCTGGAGGCCGAGGAGTATCAGTCGCTTGCGACACAGGTCGCCGACAAGCGTGCCGCGCGTGAGGAGATGATCGGCAGGATGCGCGGCCCGCTGGAGCAGGAGCTCAAGCGCGCCGGCATCGAATGGTTCGACGTGAGTGGCCGGCCCAAGC
>JBDUDP010000045.1:0-18539 GCA_040002895.1 Gemmatimonadota bacterium | reverse complement strand
AGCATCGCCACGCTGTAGACCTCGGTTTCGACCGCGTTCTGCCAATTCGTGAACGAGAACGCGGTCAGCAGGGCGGCGGCGGCGCCGGCACCGATGGCCAGTGCCCCGCGCGGCGAGTCGGCGACCTCGTGGTACATCCGGGTGACACTCGCATGGGCCACGAGGAACCAGCAGCCCGCCGCCGCCGCGCCACAGACAGCGCTCAGGAGATTGAGGCGCCAGGCATAGTCACCGAACGGAACCAGCAAGCCCCAGGTGTGCGCGATCAGGACGAAGAGTGGTGTGCCCGGCGGGTGGGGAATCCCCAGCGTCCGTGCCGCGGCGAGGAACTCACCGGCATCCCAAAAGGTGACGGAGGGCGCGAGGGTCGCAAGGTAGCCCAGCAGCACCGCCAACGACGCGATCAACGCGAGTCGGTATGGTGGCCGGGCGGGGATCACGGTTCGCCGTGATGCAGGGCGGCGGCGATCGCGAGGGCATCACGCGCGGCGGCCGGGTCGTGCAACCGGAACAGTCGTGCCCCACGATCATGCGCGAGCGCGCAGACCGCGGCGGTGGCGCGATCGCGATCGTCAATCGGGCGCCCGGTTGCCTCGCCCAGGAATCGCTTCCGGGATGGCCCCACCAGCACCGGGCAGCCGATCGCGACGAGCGCATCCAACTCGGAGAGCAGCCGGAAGTTCTGCAGCGGTGTCTTGGCGAAGCCGAAGCCCGGATCGATGACGATGGCGTCGTGCGCGATGCCCGCGGCCAGCGCGAGGGCGATCGACGCCGTCAACTCGCGGGTGACGCCGTCGGTCACGTCGCCGCCGTAGTCGCTCTGGTCGTACGAAGCGAGTCCGCCGAGCGGCCCACGGGAATGCGACAACACCACCCCCGCCCCGTGCGCTGCCACGGCATCGAGCACTGCGGGATCGTGCCGTCCGGCGGTGACATCATTGATGATGGCCGCACCCTCGGCGAGCGCCGCCTGGGCTGTGCTGGCATGCACCGTGTCAATCGAGAGGGGCAGCGCCGGATGACGCTGCACGATGGCCGCGAGGACGGGGTGCACCCGCCGCCATTCCTCGCTCGCGTCGATCGGTTCCGCGCCGGGCCGCGTCGACTCACCGCCGACGTCGATCAGCGTGGCCCCTCCGGCGAGGAGCCGATCCACCGCATGCAGCGCCTCGTCGCTGCCGACGGGCGCCCCGCCGCTCGCGAACGAATCGGGCGAGACGTTGATGATGCCGATGACCACCGGATGCGCGAGCGCCTGGGTGCCGCGGGCGTGACGCCAGTGACGGACCGGCTCTCCCGGCATCGCCATGCCGATCGCTTCGGCCAGCGCACGCACCGGTTCCGGTTGGACCCAGGGTCGCGCGAACGCACCCAAACGCGAGCGGGCGCCCGCGAGGATGATCCATCTGTCCCCCGTGATGAGTTCAAGTCCAAGGCGGGAGGCGACCATCAGCATCGCTTCGATGGTGTCGCTGTCGAGCTCCGTAACGTGAAACGCCGACCCTTCCAGGCCGGCGGCGGTGAGCCGACAGATTTCGCCCTCCCATCCGTGGGACAGGAGGGCGTCCCGGATCGCGGTGGAGCGACCCGAGAGGGGAGAGACGATCACGCGCCGGCGGGTTCGGCCGGTGGGGCTCCCAGAATCGGCGCACGATGGCCCGTGGAGTCGGGACGCACGGGCGACGACGGCGCGGCCGCGGGCAGCGGCGATGGCGGCAACGACCGCGGCGGCAGCGGCTGGTTGCGCGACAGCAGCGCGAGATCTTCGCGGTCGATCGTCTCGCGTTCGAGCAGGGCGAGGGCGATGCGCTCCAGCAGCTCGCGGTGTTCGGTGATCAGGCGCATGGCCGTGGCGAACGCCTCGTCAATGAGCCGCTTGACCTCGCCATCCACCATCTGCGCGGTCTGCTCCGACGTCTCGCGACGCGACCCGAATTCGCGGCCGAGGAAGACCTCCTGCTCGCGCTCCCCGATGGCCATCAACCCGATGACGTCACTCATCCCGAACTGCGTCACCATCCGACGTGCCAGTGCCGTGGCGCGTTCGATGTCATTCCCGGCGCCGGTGGTCACCGCCCCGTGGCCGAAGACGATCTCCTCCGCCGCGCGTCCGCCGAAGAACATCGCCAGCGAACCGATGAGCCAGTCGCGGGTGTAGTTGTGGCGGTCGGTTTCGGGGAGCGACGCCGTGAGGCCGAGGGCTCGCCCACGCGGAATGATGGTGACCTTGTGCACCGGATCGCTGCCCACGGTCTTCATCGCAACGACGGCGTGCCCGGCCTCGTGGTAGGCTGTAAGCCGCTTCTCCTCCTCGGTCAGCACCAGCGAGCGGCGCTCGACGCCGAGCATCACCTTGTCCTTGGCGTTCTCGAAGTCCGACATGTCGACGGCACTCTTGTTGTTGCGTGCGGCGAGCAGCGCGGCCTCGTTGACGAGGTTCGCGAGGTCGGCGCCCGCCATGCCGGGCGTGCCCTTGGCGATGATGCCGAGCTGCACATCGCTCGACAGCGGAATCTTCCGGGTGTGCACCTGGAGAATGCCTTCGCGCCCCTTCACATCCGGCGCATCGACCACGATGGTGCGATCGAAGCGTCCCGGGCGGAGCAGGGCCGGATCGAGCACGTCGGGCCGGTTGGTGGCCGCGATCAGGATCACGCCGTCGTTTGATTCGAAGCCGTCCATCTCGACCAGCAGCTGATTGAGCGTCTGCTCCCGCTCGTCGTGGCCGCCGCCGAGGCCGGCACCACGATGGCGCCCGACCGCGTCAATCTCGTCGATGAAGATGATGCAGGGGGCGTTTGCCTTGCCCTGCTCGAACAGGTCTCGCACGCGTGATGCGCCGACGCCCACGAACATCTCCACGAAATCCGAGCCCGACATCGAGAAGAACGGTCGCCCCGCCTCGCCGGCCACCGCCTTGGCGAGCAGGGTCTTGCCCGTGCCTGGAGGACCAACCAGCAGCGCCCCCTTCGGGAGTCGGCCGCCGAGGCGGGTGAACTTCTGCGGATCCTTGAGGAATTCGATGACCTCCTGCAGCTCGACTTTGGCTTCGTCGGCACCCGCCACGTCGGCAAAGGTCAGCTTCGGGGTATCACCAGTGAGCAGCTTCGCCTTGGACTTCCCGAAGGCGAATGCCCGGTTCCCACCGGCCTGCATCTGCCGGAAGAGGAACCACCAGATCCCGATGATCACGATCCACGGCAGGAACCCGAGCAGCGCCGTCACCAGGCCGCCCTTGGCTTCCTTGGCCGTGATGTTGACGCCGGCCTGCTCGAGGCGCGTCATGAAGGCCTCGGAGTTGGCCACTGGCAGCAGGACGGTGAACGCCTTCACCTGCTGCGCCTGCTGCAGCACCGGCGTGCGGAATTCCCCCTTCATCACCTTGCCGTCGATGATCTCGACCGCGCTCACGTTCCCGCCATCGAGCTGCCGCGAGATTTCGGAGTAGGTGAACTCCGTGGGCGACCGCTGCTTCTGCGTGTACTGGAACAGCGCAATGAAGATGATGCACACGAGGACCCAGAGCGCCGCACTCTTGCTCTTGGCACCCAGGTTCTTGGAGGGCGGACGCGGAACGTTGCTGTCAGGCATCAGATCAAGTCACCGATGAACGGGAGATGTCGAAAATCTTCTGCGTGGTCGAGGCCGTAACCGACCAGGAACGCAGGTGGCGCCGGAAAGCCCACCCAGCGCATCTGGGGAATCGGCTCCGGCAACAGTTGCTTGTCGAGCAGGGCGCAGACCGCCAGAGAGGCCGGGTTGCGTTCCTTCAGCAGCGCCAACAGGTGCTGCATGGTGCGTCCGCTGTCGATGATGTCCTCGACAATCAGGAGGTGCTTGCCTTCGAGGGGCGTCTCCGGGTCGTACAGCAACCGGACGGTGCCACTCGAGACGGTGCCGGTGCCATACGAGCTCGCCACCAGAAAATCGAGATGGAGCGGTCGGTCGATCTGCCGCACCAGATCGCTCAGGAAGATGAAGCTGCCCTTGAGCAAACCGAGCACCAGCAGGTCACCGTCCGGATAGGCCGCGGTGATCTCCACACCGAGCTGTCGCACGCGTTCCGCGATCGTCGCCTCATCCAGGACGATGCGCAGTTCGCGGCCGCCGGCGCGGCGCCTCATCTCAGGTGACAGTACACTCGACATGCAGCGCCTTGGTTCCAGGTTCAGGACGGCAGGCATCCGCTCGACAGATGCCCGGTACCCACACGATCGTTGCACCATCTTGCGTCGTCACGACCGGCCAGCTGCATCGTGCGCTTGGAGGCACCCTCGCCTCCCGCAACAACACCGACACCGGCCGCGAACCACTGCCACCAAGGGGACGAATCCGATCGCCTCGCTGCCACGCCCGAGCGCGGTAGCTCCCTGTCACCAGCGTGGTCTCCCACGCGTCGCGCTGCGGCGGCTGCGCCGACTGCTCTCGCGCCGTGAACCTCGCTGGGCCCACCCGCGCCGTCTCACCCGAGACAATTGGCTGCGCTTCGGGGGCCGCCGCTCCACTCGCCTGAAACGTCAGGCGACCATCGAACAGTTCCACCTCGAGCCGCTCGGCAAGGCGGATACGGCCCCGCTCCAGCCCGCGCAGCGTGGCGATAGCCGCCAGTCGCCTTGCCCCGAGGGGAACACCGAGCCTCCGCCCCACGGCTTGGAGGAGGGCGTGTCTCACCTCTGAACGATACCCCCACAGGGGGGGTGCGGCAACGGAAATCCCGCGGGAATCGGCCCGAAATTCGAGCGATTCGAGCAGCTCCGGCACCGCCTCCCACGCCCGGCGGGCCTCGGCGGCCTGCCGCCCTGCCCCGATCAGCCGATCGACAACATCGGGAAGCCGTCCACGAATCGTCGGCAGAAGGGCTCCGCGGAGCCAGGAACGGAGGTGCCGTGCATCACCATTCGCGGGGTCGTTCCACGCCGACATCCCGTGCTCAACCAGATGCTGGGTCAGTGCGGCACGCTCGATACCGAGCATGGGCCGGAGCCAGATACCGGTGCGGGGTGCCATGCCGGCCAACCCCGCGGGACCGCTCCCCCGCAGCAGCCGAAGCAGGACCGTCTCGGCCTGATCATCGGCGTGGTGGCCGAGCACGATGGCGCGTGCCCCCGAGTCGAGCGCCAGCTCCCGCAGGGCGTTGCGGCGCGCCACTCGGGCGCGCGTCTCGCTGGTGGCGGGTCCGAGCTCGAGACGGACCGAGCAATAGGGGAGCCCGCGCTGGTGCGCGGCGCGTTCCACGGCGGCGGCCACGGTCGCGCTGTCCGCCCCGATCCCGTGATCCACGTGTCCCACCACCAGCGGTCGCTGGTGAATCGCAGCGGCCCGATGCAACAGGTCGAGCAGCGCGAGCGAATCGGGACCGCCCGACACCGCCACCAGGCACGTTGCCTGCTCCGGAGCGAGTGCGTGCAGGGCACCACCCACCCGCTCCACGAGCGATGTCACGGCTCGAACGGCTCCATGTGGACCAGAACATCCTCGACCGCCGGCACGGCGGTGCGGATGGCCGATTTCACGCACCCGCTCAGGATATGCGACTCATGCAGGGACATGACCGGATCGGCCTGCACATGGAGGTCGACGAGGTACCGGGTGCCCACCTTGCGTGCCTTGAGTTTCTCGATCAGTTGGACGCCCGGCACCGCGCGTGCCGCCGAGGCCACCCGCTCGATGAGCGAAGTATCGGGTGCGCCGTCCATCAGCTCATGCACCGCGGGGCGAAGAATGGCGGCGGCGTTCACGCCGATCACGGCGGAAGCGAGCATCGCCGCCGCCGCATCGCACCATTCGTACCCTGGTCCACCGATCAGGGCGGCGGAGATGCCGATGAACGCTGCGCCCGAGGTGAAGGCGTCGGCACGATGATGCCAGGCATCCGCATGCACGGCCTGACTGCCGTGATCGTCGGCTTCCCGAAAGACCTTTCGCGCCAGCACTTCCTTCACGACGATCACGATGACCAGGACGGCGAGCGTGTACGGCGCGGGTGCGTGATGGGGGTCGCGAATCTGGTCAAACGCTTTCAGCGCGATGCCCAACGCTGCACCGCAGAGCATGACGCCGACAGCGGCGGCGGCGAGCGGCTCCGCCTTGCCATGGCCGTAGGGGTGGTCCGCGTCGGCCGATCGCGCCGAGAGTCGGAGCCCGCCCCACACCACGAGCGAACCGCCGATGTCCGCGACTGACTCGACGGCGTCGGCCATGAGTGCATAGGAATTGCCAACCACACCGGCGATCCCCTTGACCACCGCGAGCAGCGCATTGACCACGGCACCGGTGGCGGCGAGGCGGACCCCGCCGCGCGGTTCGGCGTTCACCCGTTTACGGGGAAATTCGGCTGCGCCGCCATGCCCCCTCCGGCTCGGCGTGATACACAATCCGATCATGCAGTCGGTTGGGCCGCCCCTGCCAGAACTCAAATTCGGTCGGCAGCACGCGGAACCCGCCCCAGTGGGGCGGCAACGGCACCTCACCATCGGGATGGGCGGCGGCGAGTGCTGCTGCACTCGCCTCGAGCGCCTCGTGGTCCGCGAGCGGCGCACTCTGGTGTGAGACCCAGGCGCCGACGCGCGAACCGAAGGGCCGGCTCCGGAAATATTCCCACGAGTCTGCCGCGCTCACGCGTTCGACGGTTCCCACGATACGCACCTGCCGCTCGAGTTCTGGCCAATGAAAGACCAGGGCGGCATACGGGTTCGCTGCGAGCTCCCGACCCTTGCGCGAGCGATAGTCGGTGAAAAAGGTGAGGCCACCGGTATCGATGTGCTTGAGGAGCACGATGCGCGCGCTCGGCCGGCCGCTCGGATCCACAGTGGCAAGCGTCATGGCATTCGGCTCACGCAGTTCCGCCGCTTCGGCCTCCGCAAACCAGTGACGAAATTGCATAAACGGATCGGCCGCGGTGCTCGCTTCATCGAGCGCCGAGCGGGCGTAGTCGCGTCGCATATCGCGGAGGTTCATTCGGGGAGCTCTCGTTCCTGATGATCCACACTCACGACGCGAAAGCCGCGCGCGAGATAGTTCGGTAACGCTGCCGGTCCATCAAGGGTGCAGGTATTCAGCACAATGCGCGAGGCGCCGAGTTCCCAACCGCGTTCCACCGCTCGGGTGAGCATCCATCCGCCGAGCCCCCGGCCGATACCCTCCGGTGCCAGCCCGAAGTAGCGGATCTCGGCCACCCCGTCGACCAGATCGAGTTCGAAATAGCCAATCGCGTTGCCCTGCTCACGAAGCGTCCAGAGTTCGACGCCCTCCCGCACGACCGCTTCGCTCCAATCGGCGCGGTCCCATTTGAGTCGATCACGCCAATGCCATCCGGCACCCACCCGGCGATACATCTCCTCCGCGGCCTCCGCCGCTGCGGCCCCGCGTTCGAGCTGCAGACGGTGATTCCCGGCGACCACGGGAGCGGGGCGCAGTTCCCCGGGTGCGGTCATCTCCAGATGACTCACGTTGACAGGAACGCGACGGGTCATGCCGGGAGCACCACACCGCGGCAGGGACCGAACCCAAGGGACACGGCACCGTTGGCCTCGCATCGGCCCCGGAGCGTGAGTTCGTCCCCGTCCTCCAGGAACCGGCGGAGTGTCCCGTCGGGCAGCGTCAGTGGCTCACTCCCGCGCCAGGTGCGCTCCAGCAGGCACCCCCGCGATTCCGGCGTGGTCCCGGAAATCGTGCCGGTTCCGAGAATGTCACCGGAGAGGAGATTGCAGCCGTTGCTGCCGTGGTGCACCACCATCTGGGCCGGGCTCCAATAGAGCGCCTCCTCGAGCCGACCGCGACTGATGCGGAACGGTGCCTCCTGCCGGTCCCGCATCTGCGCCGTGCGCAACTCGACGTCGAGCACAATGCGCCAAGTGGCGTCGTGGCTGATCCGCAGGTAGTCGAGGGGCTCCGGGTCGCCAGCCGGACGCAGCGGCATCGGCACGCGGAACGGGGCGAGCGCTTCGGCGGTCACGATCCAGGGCGAAATGGTGGTCGCGAAGTTCTTGGCGAGAAAGGGGCCGAGCGGCTGGTATTCCCACGCCTGGATGTCGCGCGCGGACCAGTCGTTGAGCAAGACCACGCCAAAAAGCCGCGCTCCGGCGTCCTCTTTGGTGACGGCCTCGCCGAGCGCATTCTCTCCCCCGATCACGAGCCCGAGCTCCAGTTCGTAGTCGAGCAGTCGAGTGGGCACAACCGTCGGCGCGTCGGCATCGGCGGCCTTCACCTGGCCGATCGGTCGACGTACAGGGGTACCGTCAACCACGATCGAGGAGGCGCGGCCATGATAGCCGATCGGGACCCACTTGTAGTTCGGGAGCAGCGGATTGTCGGGGCGAAACATCGAGCCGACGTTGGTGGCGTGGTGCACCGACGCGTAGAAGTCGGTGTAGTTGCGTACCACCATCGGCAGCGAGAGCGCCAGCGACGCTTGCGGTCGCAGCGCCGCGTCGAGTCGTGACGCCCACGGCGGATCGCTCAACGCGTCGGACAGCGCGTGGCGCACAGCTCGCCACTCCGTGGGACCGAGGGCGGCGAGATCGTTCACGACCGGTGCCGCGAGCGCCGTCGTCACATGCTGTGGCAGCTCGGTCCCCCACCCTGCCGCGAGCGCCGCGGGCAGGTCAAGCGCCTCGTCCCCAATGGCGACGAGCAGGTGGCCGCCGGCGCTGTCCGTGCTCGAGACACCGAAGGGTAGGTTCTGGATCGGGTATTCCGGATGCCCCGCGGCACTCGGCACCCAACAGCTGCGTGCCGGATCGTGGGTGATGTCTCGACCGTTCATTGCACCGCCATGGCGTGAAGTTCTTCAACCGGTTCGCGGAAGGAGCAGGAGCCGAAGCCCAGAAAGGCGAGGCGCCGCACCGCCGCCAGCTCCTCTGCTCGGTACCGGATCCCGCGCCAGGTGATCGCCCCGGCTTCGTGGTGGACGGTGCTGGGGTCGAGTTCCGTGAGGATCGCGTGCGCCTTCGTGCCATCATCGCCGCGCAGCAGTTCCGCCGTTGCCAACAGGACATTGACGAATCCGTACATCGGGTGATGCGCGGCTGCCGGCTCGTAGCTGAGTGGAAAGGAACCGCGCAGGGGATGATGCAGGCCGGCGGTGGCCTTGAAAGGAAGCGAGCGCGAAGTCACCGCGACGAGAAAGTCGGTGAGTTGTTGCGGCGTAGGAAAGAGGTCGGGCGACGTGCCCCCGGTGCGGATCTTGGCGTACGCCCCGATGGCGGCCGACGCCGTGGCCAGCTCGTCGTGGGGACCGTCGGGCGGGAATTCGAGGAAGCGCAGATACTCGCGCGGAACCGAGGCCCCCACTGCCTGCACCTGATCCACCGTCGCGACGCGATGCTCGATGGCGTCGACGAGCACGCCCCGACGATCCCACTCAGTGCGAAAGCGGTCGATCGCGGCGAGCTCGGCAGGGAGCGCGGCACCAAGCACCGCCGAGACTCGCCACGGGGCGTCGCTGGTGACGGCGGCTTCCAGCCGATCGATGGAAGCACCGAACTCAGCGAGGCGGGTGGCCGAGACCACGAACCGCCCCAGCATCCAGGATTCCGGAGAGTATCGATAGTCCGAATAGGCCGCCACCGCGTCGTCCATGGTCAGAGACGCAGGCGGAAAGAGGCCAGCATAGTCGACAATCCCCTCGAACACCGCGCGCATGGCCCCTCCGATTCGATCGCAGGATGAGGCCGGAATCTAAGCGGGGACGCCGTGCGCGGTGCGGAATGACGCGGTCGTGGGAAACGGGGACGCCGGCTGGCGCCCCCGTGGGCTATTCGTTGACCAACTCAAGGCGAGGGACCCGGCGGAGGCGGGCGAGGCCCTGGGAGCGGAGCTGACAGACACGCGATTCGGTAACGCCAAGTTCTTCGGCGATTTCGCGCAGCGGACGTTCTTCGAGGTATGAGCGCGAGAGGACGAGGCGCTCCCGCTGCGGCAAGGCATCAAGAGCGGCGCGCAACGTGCCATTCCGTTCCGCCAGCTCGACGAGCCCATGAACGACCTCCCCGCCTTCGTCGCCGAGGCGATCGGCGAGTACCCTGCCTCCGGGTTCCCCTTCGAGCGACACCGGACCTGCGCTCGAGGTGCGCTCGCGCCAGCGATGGACTGTCTCACCGTCGACGCCGAGGTGCGTGGCGACTTCCTGCAGCGTCGCAGCACGCCCGAACCGTTGCTCCAAGGCAGCGGAGGCGCCGTCGAGCTGCCGGGCGTGGGCCCGATCGGTGCGAGAGAGCGGATCCCGTGCGCGCAACTCGTCGAGAATCGCGCCACGAATCCGACGCATGGCGAAGGTGGAGAACGCGAGGCCGCGGTCGATGTCAAAGCCGTCCATCGACTGCAACAGCCCGAGCGACCCGGCCGAGACCAGTTCCTCGAGCGAGACGGCGTCGCGCACGCGCGGCGCGACCTCGCGCGCGGCATGGTGCACCAGCCCGAGGTACCGTCCCAGCAATTCGCGGCGCGCATCCTGATCACCCGCATCACGCCAACGGCGCCACAGGGCGTCAGTGGTGGTCTGGGTTGGGGCGCGAGGTGTGAGGGGAGTCATTGCCTAGATGGAACGCAAATCATGCACCAGCCGACCATCCGGTGGGGGTGACAAGAATTGCGACGTTGCGGTCACCCCACACTGCCCCGGCCAGCGCCGTTGCGGCGCCGGCGCAAAAAATCAGCGCGGACGCCGCCCCAGCGAGCGAGAGTACTCCTCCACTTGGGATCGATACTCCGTCGGAACGGTTCCGGGTGCCCCCAAGGCAGGAGGATCCTCTGTCGCGAACTTGCGCACGAGCGCAAACTCGACGCGTTGCATGCCCGCGAGAATCGCGTCCTGCAACTGGGCGAGCCCCTTCGGATCGGCTCCTGATCAGCTCGGCTTCTTCGACCAGGGCGGCACCACCCCGTTCATCCGGGCATAGGCGATAAGCTGCCCCAAGTGCTCGTGCTGATCGGCGATGTAGTCGGTGAAGAATGCGGATACCGATTGCTCGTGGCCGAACGAAGTGACCTTGCCACTGGCGAGTTTGGCGTCGGCGCCCTCCAGTACGGAGCGCTGGTATGCAAATGCGGCCTTGAGGTGACGAATAACGTCGGCCTTGGCACTGACCTTCTCGAGCGCAGCGAGCGCCTCACGGCCGGCTCCCATGTTGAGATCGGCGGGAGGTGTATAGCCCAGAGTCGTCGGCATGTAGATGTAGTGTTCCGAGGCGATGTGCATCAGTACCTCGGAGACCGAACGCACCCCCGCCATCGGTCGCCAGCTGTATTTCTCCTGCGGAAACGCCTCGGCGAGGCCAACCACCTTGGTCTCGACCTCCTTCATGTTGTCGAGATAGGCATCGCGCAGCATGGCGGGCGTCGCATTGACATCGGGCCCTTGAGCGGGGAGTGCACGAGGAGCGGTGCCGGCAACAAGCGCGGCGGCGGCAAACGACCAAAAGCGGCAAAGGGAAACACTTCGCATGGGGAGGAAACCTCGCTAAGGGGAGACCGATCCAACCGACGACCTCGGGATCTTACCGGCAGGGGTGCCGGCTCGCACCCCCGGCCTTCCGACCCCTGACGGCTCTCGAACTGGGCGGTTTCACCCAGGGCTGGCTGACGACGGGAACCGGATGCGCCCCTGAGCTACTCGTACCGGAGTGCCTGCACCGGATCGAGCTTTGCTGCACGGTGCGCCGGCAACAGCCCTGCGCCAAGGGCCACCAGGGTGAGGGCCAGCACCGACCCGAACATCACCGGCGCATCGAACCCCTTCATCTGGTAGAGCAGTGACTGGGCGACCCGGCCGATCCCGAGTGCTGCTACGAACCCGATCGACCCGCCGAGCAGCGTCATCGTGCCGACCTGCCGGAGGACCATCAAGCGCACCCGCCGCGGGTCGGCGCCCAGGGCCATCCGCACCCCAAATTCGCGGGTGCGCTGGAAGACGGTATAAGAGAGCACACCATACAGCCCGATGGAGGCGAGGATGGTCGCGAGCAGCGCGAACGTCAACGCAAAGATGGTCACGAAGCGATCGAGGAAGATGTTCTGCCGGATCTGTTCGGGCATCGTGCGCAGTTCCTCGACTGGAAGGTCCTGATCGAGCTGCTTCACGACCTTCCCCACCACCGGCAGCATGGCGAGGGGATCGCCGCTGGTCTTGACGTAGAACGAGAGCGAGCCCGCACGGTCGTCCTGGGCGTACGGAATGAAGAACACCGGCGGAATGACGGCCTTGACCTCACTGTATTTGGCGTCGCGCACCAACCCCACGATCTCGATGTCAAGCGAATCGTTGCCGCGATCCATCCGGCGACCGATGGGATTGGCACCCAGCTTGAACTTCTTGGCGAAAGCCTCGTTCACGATCGCCACCCTCGGCGTGCCCTTGGTGTCGCTGCGAGTGAAGTCCCGTCCCGCCAGCAGCGGCACGCCCACCGTGGTGAAGTAGCCCGGCCCGACTTCGTTGAAGCGGGAATTGTTGTCGACATCGGGCCCCTTGGGGAACCCCTCGACATTGACGGAGTTGCCCCAGTTGCTTCCAGCCAGCAGTGGCACCATCGACCCGGCCACGCCGGTCACCCCGGGCGTCTGCGCCAGCGCGTCCTCGACGCGCAGAAACAGTTGCTGTGAGCGCTCGGGGGTGTACCCGTTCAAGACGGGCGAGATGCTGAAGGTCACGACCTGCTCGACCTTCACGCCCAGATCGAGTTTGGTGACGTTGGCGAGACTCTTGGCGAACAGCCCAGCGGAGCCGAGCAATGCCATTGCCAGTGCCACCTGTGCGGTCGCCAGCCAAGTGCGCCAGCGCATCGCCACTCGGCCACCGGATGACTGCCCACCCTGGTCACGAATGCTGGTGATCAGGTCGGGTCGCGTGGCGTGCAGCGCCGGGAAGAGACCGAACAACACGGCTGTCACGATGGCCATCACGGCCGTGAATCCGATGACGTTGAGATCGAGTCGGGCAACAAAGGTGGCCGATGCGCGATCCGGCAAGAAGGTGCTCATGCCACGCAGTGTCACCAGCGCCACGGCCAGCGCGACGATGCCGCCCAGCAGACCCAGGAGCAGCGATTCGGTGAGCAACTGCCCGATGAGCTGCCGACGGGTGCCACCGAGGGCAAGCCGAACCGCCATCTCGCTCGAGCGTGCGGCGCCACGGGCCAGCAGCAGGTTGGCGATGTTGGCGCAAGCAATGAGCAGGACGAGCCCGGTGATGCCGAACAGCATCGCGAGCGGGGTCGTGGTCTCGCGGCGCACCGAACTCTGTCCCAGCGATCCGGCGGCAAGCAGCACCGGCTTGCTCTTGAACTTCGCCATGGTCGGATCGCTCATCCCCTCCTGGAGCGGGGCCTCCACGCTGGCAAGGATCGAGCGGTACTGTGTGGTGATGGCGGCCTGGGCCTGCTCCCGGCTCACACCGGGCTTGAGCCGGGCGAAGAGGTAGACCCAGTAGCTGCGGCGATCGTCGTACTCCTTCCACCCCTGATTGATGACGCTGCGCAGGGTGATCGGAAGGAAGACCTTCGGTTGGACCCCGAGGGAGGTGCCGCTGAAACCGCGCGGCGCCACGCCGATGATCTCGAGCGACTGGCCGTTGACGATCATGTTCTGGCCGATCGCGGCCGCGTCACCACCGAAGGCGCCCCGCCAGTAGTCGTAGCTCAGGACCACCACCCGGCCGTCGCCGGGATCCTTCGCGTCCTCGGCGTTGATGAGTCGCCCGACAGTGGGCACGAGTCCAAGCACCGGGAAATACGACCCCGATACCATCAGCCCATCGCCGCTGACCGTCTGGCCCCTGGCCGAGAAGTTGGCGCCGAAGTTCACATGCGCCGCGATATCGGTGAAGAGGTGTTGCTCACGCTGGAGGTCGCGGAACATCAACCAGGAGTAGACCTCGTTGCATTCCCCGATCTGGCTGCATTGCTGTGATCCCGGATTCGGACCCGGCGAGGAAAAGTTGACCAGCTCCGAGGGCCGCACCACGGGGAGGGGGCGGAGCAACATCTGGTCGATGACTGAGAAGATGGCGGCATTGGCGCCGATCCCGAGCGCCAATGAGGTCACCGCCACCAACGTCACGAACGGGGTCTTGAGCAGCAGTCGGAACGCGAGCTTCAGGTTTCCCACGGCAGAGTCCCTTTGAGGGCCGAACCCTCTGACGGATCGGCGACCGAAAAGGTTGCAGCCGGAAACACGACTCCAGATCGTCATCGCCCAGTGTCGCAACGGGCGCCTTCACGGGAGTCAGCATGCTCTGGAGGGGTTGGACACCGGGTGGAGCCGAAACGTTCGGGGGGTGAAGTACTCGCGGAGCCACGGCGGCCGCTCAGCCGCCGAAGGACTCCACCGTGAGCGTGAAGGTGCGGGACTCCTGCGCCTGCAGGGCCCCCACGCCCACAACCTGGCGGGCGATCTCTTCGCCGCGATCGTTGCGGATGGTGACCACGACCGAATATTCCACCGGATCGCTACCCGGTGGTTGGGTGATGGTTCCCTCGACCCGCAGCGGCGTGGACGTCGCCGATGCGGCCCGCCGACTCGCCGCACTGGGGTCGAACCGCAAGTGATGCTTGCACGACGGGCAGACACTCGCACTCTCGAGAATCGTCGTCCGACAATGCGGACAGGTGCGAGTGGCCCCCGGCGTGCCGGCGCGCGCGCTGCTCATGCGCGCGGTGCGCCCTTCTCCTCCCACCCGAACTCGACCTGACCGCGCATCCGCGACCCGGCCGCGACGATGAGGGAGCCTGCCTTCACATCTCCGTTGAGTACGCCGGTCTCGACCAGCTCGACGCGTGAGGCGGCCTCGATATTCCCCTCGAGTTCGCCCGCGATCGTGACCGTGTTGGCACGCACCCCGCCAGTGAGCTTCGCGCCCGCCTCGATGGTCACGTTGCCCTGCACGTTCACGTCGCCCTTGAACTTGCCCGCGATGCGCACATGGCCACTGCCCTCGATCTTGCCTTCGATCGTGAGATCGGAGGCGATCAGCGACTCCTTGCCGTCGCGCGCCGCGGGACGACGCGCCGCCTCGCCAGCCATGGCCTCATGGCCAGTCATGCTGGGGCGGGCAGGTGGGGCCTCGGGCGTCATCGGCATCGGCTCCTTGCGAACGGGGGTCTGTTCCTTCCAGATCGGCATGGCGGACTGCTCCTGTCGGAAAGTGCGGTGAGTCGAAAGTTTGCAGACCCCGTGCGATGCGCAACGCGGGGATCACTACACGTATCGGCGGATCGAAGTGTCGCTCAAGTGCCCCGGACCGGGTACCGCCGCAGGATCCAGCGCCCCTCGAACCGCCCGAAGAGCGAAAGGTAGAGCCCCAGCAGGAGCTTCTCTGCCCCGAGTTTCTGCTTGAACCGCCACGAGGCCTTGTTGGATGCCTGGGTGATGCTGTAGAACGTGTCGCGCCCCAGCGACCGCAGCACTTCGTAGTTCTTGTAGCGCAGGATCGCCGCGATGTTGTGCCCCCGCACCGACGGCTTGACATACATGTTGAACAGGTACGCCTCGTTGGGCTGCATCACCGAGGCATACAGCTCGGAGCGCGAGGCGTCGAGCGCGCACCAGGTGAAGGCCACGATCTCCTCTCCCCGCCGGATTCCGAGGCAACGGTTCCCGCGCCGAAGGTTGTCGAGCAGTCCCGGCGCAGAGACCTCGTCGCCGTGCTCGCGAAAGGAGGCGATGACCTCGACCTCATTCTCCCCGAATTCCTCGAACAGGAACCCCTCCGGCAGGGTGGTCAGGGCCGCCGGGATCTCGGCCGGCAACAGTTCCCGTACATAGTAGAACGGGATCGCCCTGATGCCGACGCGCCGCAGCAGCTGGCGGATGACGACCTGTGCCCCCCGGGTCCGGGTCGTGTCCCACAGGCCCGTGAGCCGCTTCGCAAGGCTACGTCGTGCAGCCATCTCAGGCCAGCCCCAGGAGCGCCCGCGCCTCCCCGTGCGCATACGGCTCGCGCCCCACCGCCGCGGCGATCCCCACGATCCGCTCGACCAGTTCGGCGTTGGTGGCGAGTCGGGTCCGCTCGGCGTCAAAATGAATGTTGTCCTCCAGTCCCACGCGCACGCCGCCCCCATCGACGATCCCGATGGCATTCATTCGCAGTTGCGAATCCCCAATCCCGCCCACCGACCAGACCGAGTCGGCGGGCAACTCCTTGATCATGAGGCCGAGGCTCAGAAGATTGGCCTGGGCGCACGCGATGTTGCCAAGGATCAGGTTGAAGTAGTACGGCGGCGTGATCAAACCTTTCTTGATGAGATAATGGGCGTAGTTGATCATCCCGAGATCGAAGACCTCGAGCTCGGGCTTGATCCCGTTGTCTTGCATCTTCTTCGCCAGCGCCTGGATCATCTCCGGCGCGTTCAAGCTTGCCTGGGCGTTGAAATTGAGCGAGGAGAGCGTCAACGACCCCATGTCGGGCTTGAGGTCGCCGGGGAGGTCGAGACATTCCGAGCGTTCGTTGAATCCGGGGAAATCGCGCCCGCTGGTCGAGAGGCAGATCACCAACTCTGGATGAGCGGCGCGGACCCCCGCGACGATCTCGGCGTAGATCGCCTTCTCATAGGTCGGCTTCCCGCTCCGGGCGTCTCGAGCATGGAGATGCACCATGTTGGCGCCGAGCGCGACCGCCTCGCCAACCTGCGCGATGATCTCACTTGGCGAGATCGGCACGTGGGGCGTCATCGCCTTGGTCGGGATCATTCCTGTCGGCGTGAAATTGAGCAGGAAACGGGAGGGCATGGTGACTCCTGTGGTGCGGTCGTCGCCGCGCCAGTCAGTGTGGATCACGAACCGGGAGAGAGCCGCTCCGAGTCGCGTTCGGCCTGCAGGATACGCTCGGTGAAGTCGAGACGCGCTTCGACATCGCCCAAACGGTGGTGGACCGCCTCCAGCTGAGTGAGACGATCCTCCATCCGGCCGATCATCTCATCGTGAACATCGATGAGTCGCTGCTGTTGCTGCTTCAGGACAATCGCGACCCAGACACCGCCAGTGACCAGGCCGGTACCCAGGGCCCAGACGACCAGTTGAAGCATTCAGGTACCTCCGAAGTGGCTCGGTCCAAGTCCCAATCTGCAATGATCCGGGAGAATCCGACAGCCGAGGTCAACCGCAGGCGCAGCACGACCTGTCTCCATCAACTCGCACTCCCGACGCCCTCGACGATACTTTCAGGGTCCACGTCCGCCATTCCGAATCACCCGGAGCCGCCGATGCGCCCGTCCCTTCCCATCTTCGCCCTGCTGCTGATCACCGCCTGCGGTGCGGAGAAGCCCGCTCCCGCCGTCGACTCCATAGCCGCGAAGGCGGAAAAGCCGCTGCCGGCAGGCGAGGCCCGGCTCGCGGTCGATGGCGGCCGGATCTGGTACAAGGTGTCCGGCAGCGGTGCTGGCACACCGGTCATCCTGCTGCACGGCGGCCCCGGCTTCTCGAGCTTCTACCTCAAGCCGCTCGAGGCCCTCAACGACGAGCGCGTCGTGGTGCGTTATGACCAGCTCGGCGGTGGCAAGTCCGATACGTTGACGGACACCACGAAGGCCACCATCGCCCACTTCGTCGCCGAGCTCGATTCGCTCCGCGCCCACCTCGGCTACGACAAGGTGCACCTTGTCGGTCATTCCTGGGGCACAATTCTCGGCCTCGAGTACTACCGCGCGCATCCGGAACATGTCGCATCGCTCACCCTCTCGAGCGCCGCACTCGACGTCCCGCAGTGGGAGCGCCACGCGAACGCGCTGGTGAAGACGTTGACCCCCGGCTCGCAAGCCGCCATTCGGCAGGCGGATGTCGACGGGAAGTTCGATGCCCCGGGTTACCGAGCGGCGATCGACGAGTTCTATGGCAAGTATGTCTGGCTTCACCCGAAGCAACCGGATCTCGACAGCACCTTCGCCACCGTGAACGAGACGATCTACAACTTCATGCAGGGGCCGAGCGAGTTCACGATCACCGGAACGCTCAAGCACTACAATGCCACATCGTTCCTGAAGCAGGTGAAGGTGCCGGTGCTCTTCACGGTGGGAGAATTCGACGAGGCCGACCCCAAGACGATCGCGCGCCACGCGGCGCTGACGCCGAAGGCTGAGTTTGCTGTGATCCCGGGTGCTGCCCACATGACGCCGTGGGACAACCCCAAGGCCAACGTGGATGTGGTACGGAGCTTCCTGCGGAAGGTGGACTCGACGGCGGCGAAGCGGCCGTAGGCAGGGATCCGCTTAGAACACCAACTGCCAGTACCCGACATCAATCCAGCGCCCGAACTTGATGCCGTTCTCGTGAAAGTGGGCCACCTTCTCGAAGCCGAGCCGCTCGTGCAATCGCACGCTCGGCTCGTTGGGGAGCCCAATGCCGCCGATGGCCGAATGAACGCCCTGCAGCCGCAGGGCGTCGAGCAGGGCACGATAGAGGCGAGAGCCGGTGCCGTGGCCGACGTGATTCGGATCGAGGTACACCGTGGACTCCACCGTGAATCGATAGCCATGGCGCGTTTTCCACTTCCCCGCATAGGCGTACCCCACCACCACCCCGCCCTGCTCGGCCACGAGCCACGGCAATGGCAC
>JBDUDP010000044.1:0-18744 GCA_040002895.1 Gemmatimonadota bacterium | reverse complement strand
GAGAACAACATCAGCTGGGCCAAGCGCTTCGAGGATATCGGGGTGCACGTGAGCTACGGCGTGGCTGGGCTCAAGACCCACGCCAAAGTGCTGTTGGTGGTGCGCCGTGAGGGTGACGCGATCCGCCGCTACCTGCACATCGGCACCGGCAACTACAACCCGCGCACCGCCAAGTATTACACCGATTTCGGACTCATCACCGCGGATCCCGACCTCGGTGCCGATCTCAGCGATCTCTTCAACGTGCTGACCGGATTCGCCGCCCCCACCGGCTACCGCAAGCTGCTCGTCGCCCCGCGCTGGATGAAGCCCCAGTTGCTCAAGATGATCCAGCGCGAGGTGGAGCATGCCAGGGGCGGGCGGCAGGGAAAGATTCTCGCCAAGATGAACGCGCTCGTGGACGAGGAGATCATCGAGGCGCTCTACCACGCCTCGAACGCCGGCGTGCAGATTGACCTCATCGTCCGTGGCATCTGTTGCCTGCGTCCCGGTGTGCCGGGCGTGAGCGAGAACATCCGGGTGACATCGATCCTGGGCCGGTTTCTCGAGCACTCGCGGGTGGCCTTCTTTCGGAATGGTGGGAAAGAGGAGGCCTATATCTCGTCGGCCGACTGGATGCCGCGCAATCTCGATCGGCGGATCGAGGCCGCGGTGCCGATTGAGGATCCGCGACACCGCGCCGAGATGCGGCGCGTACTGGAGACGATGTTGGAGGACAACCGTCAGGCGTGGGACCTGCAGCCCGACGGACGCTATGTCCAGCGCACGCCGGCTCCGGGCGAGACCGAGCGCGGCACCCAGCAGCTGCTCATCATGCGGGGCCGCTAGCGCGTCAGCTGAGTTTTTCCGAGAACTCCCGATACGCCGCTTCCTGCTCGGGCGAAAGCTTCTCCGGAAGCTTGACCCGCACCGTCACCACCTGATCACCCTTCTGGCCGCCCTTTTCGACGCCTTGTCCGCGGACGCGAAACTTGCGGCCAGGCTGGGTGCCCGCAGGGAGCCGCAGCTTGACCTTGGTGCCGTTCACGGTGTTGACCTGCACCGTGGCGCCCAGCAGTGCCTGCGTAAGCGAGATGGGAATCTCGCAGAGGATGTCGAGCCCATCACGGGAGAAGAATCGATCGGCTTCCACCTGGAAGGTCACCAGCACATCACTGGCTGGCCCGCCCGCCTTCTGTCGCGGCCCCTGCCCCTTGAGCCGCACCTTGGTGCCGCTCTCCGTGCCCGACGGAACGGTGATCAGCAGCTGCTTCTCGGTGCGCTGCTCGCCGCTCCCGAGGCAGGTGTGACACGGCTGCGAGGGGACCTTGCCGCGACCGCGGCACTGTGGGCAGGGGCGCTGCACCGCGAAGCCGCCCTGACCGAACGAGATGGCGCCGCGCCCGTTGCACTCGGGGCAGATGCTCCAGGTGGCGCCTGGTTCTCCGCCGGTGCCGCCACAGGTGGCGCAGCTGTCCGTCATGGAGAGAGTCACCGGCACCTTGCCGCCCACGGTGGCGGTGCGGAACGGCACCGTGACCGTGACCTCGACATGGTCCGCGCCTTCGTGTTCATCGGGGCCGCGACGTCCCTTGCCGAAGATCGACGAGAAGATGTCGCCCAGACCGAACGAGCCGAAGTCGGCGGCGTCGAAGCCTTCCTCCGCCGGACGCGCGCCACCGCTGGGGCGTCCGCCACCAGGGCGCCCTGCGCCCCGACTTCCGAGCCCGCTGAATGCGCCGAGGCGGCGCATCTGGTCGTACTTGGCCTTTTTCTCGGCGTCCGAGAGCACACCGTTGGCCTCGGAGATCTGTTTGAACTTCTCCGTGGCCGCTGTGTTGTTCGGATTCGCATCCGGATGGTACTGCTTGGCCAGCTTCCGATACGCCTTCTTGATCTCGGCAGGCGTGGCGGAGTCAGGCACTCCCAACACGGCGTAAAAGTCCTGGCTTGCCACTCAGGCTACGCCCTGCTCCGAGTAGACCTGGACTCGCGCCGCGCGAATCACGGTCCCCTTGTAGCGATACCCGGCCTGAAAGGTCTGCTTCACGGTGTGGTCCTGCTCCGGGGTCTCCGGGGCTACCACCGCGACGGCATCATGCAGGGTTGGGTCGAAGGGGACGCCCATCGGCTCGATCCGTTCCAACCCGGCGGCCTCAAGATCCTTGCGGAGCTTCTTGCTGAACAGGTCGAACGCGCTGCGGAAGGTCTCGGCGGTGGTGGTGGCAGGGTCGCTGGCCGCGAGGCGGTCGACGTCGTCGAGCACGTCGAGGAGCCGCTCGGCAAACGAGGCGGCGCCGCGATCGAACGCTTCTGTCTTCTCGCGGGTGGTCCGACGGCGGTAGTTGTCGTATTCGGCCGCGAGTCGCAAGAAGCGCTCCTCGCTGTCGGCCAAGGCGCGCTCGAGCACCGGCACAGCAGTCGTGTCCTCGTCGGCGCCGATCAGGTCGGCTTCGGGGTGGACTGGCTCGGTCGGCAGCTCGGCATCGATCGGATCGGGCGTTTCGAACATCACTACTGGGACTCCGGTCAACAGGTGTGCTGAAAGGAACGCAACCGGCGTGCCCTAAAGCAATGCCGGATTGGCAGACCGGAGCTTGTCACCCTGAACGAAGTGAGGGGGCAGGCCTCCATCTCAGCGCTCTTTCCGCCCCCTCGCGACGCTCAGGGCGACTCCAGCTGCCGCCACAGGGCCAGCAGCGCCGCCTGCACCGCCCGCTCACGCACCTCGCGGCGATTTCCCGAGAAGTGGTACCGGGTCGACGCCACGGTGCCATCCCAGCAGGTGGCGATCCACACGGTGCCCACCGGCTTCTCCTCCGATCCGCCGCCGGGCCCAGCGACCCCGGTGATGCTCACGGCAACATCAGCAGCCAGTCGAAGCTGTACCCCCGTCACCATCGCCTCGGCGACCGCTTCGGACACCGCGCCCTGCCGCGTGATCATTCCTTCCGGCACGCCGAGCAAGGCGGTCTTGGCAGCATCGGCGTAGCTGAGCACGCCACCGAGAAAGACATCGGAGGCACCCTCGATGGCCGTGAGCCGCTGGCCGAGCATGCCGCCGGTGCACGACTCCGCCACGGCAAGGGTCTTCCCCGCGGCGCGCAGTTTCGCGAGCAACAGTGCGGCGAGATCATCATCGCCGTCGCCCCACGCGTGTGGTCCCACGTTGGCGTGCAGCTTTGCACAGGCGTCGTGGAGCCGGCGCACCGCCTCATCGGCAGGAAGGCCCCAGGCGGTGACTCGCAGATCCACGCCCGCGACGCCGGGGAGGTAGGCCAGTGAGAGCGGCGTCAGCTCGTCTTGCAGCGTACCGATGCCCTCCGCGAGCACCGACTCACCGATGCCGCTGGTACGCACCGTGGCCGATCGGATCACGGTGCCATCGGCGTGCCCTGCGAGTCGCGGGAGCACCTCGTGTTCCATCAGCTTCATCATTTCGGTGGGGACCCCCGGGAGCATCACCACCACGCCACGCGGCGAGGCAAGCCAGAGTCCCGGCGCGCTGCCCCAGTGATTGGGGAGCACGGTCGCGCCGCGAGGCACCATCGCCTGACTGCGATTGCTCTCGACCAGGGTGCGGCCGTACCGAGCCCAGCGCTCGCTGAGCATCACCCAGATCGTTTCGTCAAACTCGAGCGGCATGCCGAGCAACTCAGCCACGGTGTGCTTGGTGATGTCGTCGCGAGTGGGGCCGAGCCCGCCGGTCACCAGCACGAATTCGGAGCGCGCGAGGGCCGCGTCGACCGCATCATGAATCGCATCGACGGCATCGGGAACGGTAGTGCGCCGCGCCATCTGGACACCGGCAGCAGCCAGCGCGGTGCCGATCCAGGCGGCATTGGTGTCGACGGTGAACCCGAGCAACAGTTCGGTGCCGACGGTGACGAGCTCGAGCTTCATGCGGGGATCAGCGGAAGAGACGGCGGTACTGGATCAGGTAGACGACGAAGGAGTAGATCGTCAGCGTGACCGCGATGCCGAGGGTGGCGGCCACAAAGCCGCCGTGAAACTCCTGCCACCAGCTGGCGAAGTGGGAGGACTGCCATCCCAGGGGACGCACGGCATCGCGGAAAGCGAACCACGCAAGGGTCCCGCCGATGAAGACGTTCTGCAGCGCTGCCTTGATCTTGCCGGCGTTGCCGGCCGCGATGATTACGCCGCGGCGCTGCGCCCAGGCGCGGAAGGCGGTCATGGCGAACTCGCGGCCGATGAGCAGCAGGCAACACCAGAGCGGGATGCTTCCCCACACCGGGATGTCGTAGAGCGCCTGTCGTTCCTGGGAGATCCACCAGATCGGACCGAGCGTCGCGAACAGCAGCAGCTTGTCGGCGAGCGGATCGAGGGTCTTGCCGAGGTCGGTCACCAGCCCGTCGCGGCGGGCGATGCGGCCGTCGATCACGTCGGTCACGGCGGCGGACACAAAGATCACGAAGCAGGCGAGCTTGGGCCAGTACCCGGGGATGAACGGCAGGAGTGCCACCACTGGCGTGATCGCGATCCGTGCGACCGTCAGGATATTGGGCAGGGTCCAGGTCGTGGTCGGGTTCATCCCAGTGTCTTGAGCACCAGCTTGCTGACGGCCTTCAGGGTGTCGAACACGCCGTCGCCGCGCACAGCCACCCCCTCGAACGTCGGCACTCGCTCCACCCAGACGCCGTTGTTCTCCGAGACCAGGTACGCCCCCGGCCGGTACGGATCGGGCGTGAGCTTCTGGCGCTCGGGATTCTCCACCGGCCATCCCGGATTCAGCGCGGCGTCGAGGTCGGCAATCGAGGCGGCGTTGGGGAGATCGCGCTTGTTGTACTGGATCACGAAGGGCAGGTGCGTGAGGTCATAGCCGTGTTGCGCCATGTTGTCGTACAGGTTCTGCATCGCCTCGAGATTCGCCTCCATGCGGTCGATCTGCGAGTCGGCGACGAACACCACTCCGTCCACGCCCTTGAGAATCAGCTTGCGCGAGGCGTTGTAGTAGACCTGCCCCGGCACGGTGTAGAGGTGGAAGCGGGTGCGGAAGCCGCGGATGGTGCCGAGGTCCACCGGGAGGAAGTCAAAGAAGAGCGTCCGCTCGGTCTCGGTCGCGAGCGAGATCAGCTTCCCCTTGGACGAGGGCGCGACCTTCTCGTAGACGTACTCGAGGTTGCTGGTCTTGCCACCGAGCCCCGGGCCGTAATAGACGATCTTGCAGTTGATCTCGCGGGACGCGTAGTTGATCAGGGACATCCGGGTCGACCTCTCAGGCGCCGAAGAGTTTGTCGAGTTCGTCTTCCGCCGCACCCACAAAGCCGGTATCGACATGGCTCGTGGTGGTCGCCTCACGGGCGAACATCGCGGTGAAGATCGTGGTGAGCTCCGACACCACACTGCGCATGCGGAGCTTCACCAGCCCGAGGGTGGTGCGGTTGTCGAACAACACTACCAGGATCACGCGCCGGGCGATGTCGGCAAGATAGAGCGATTCTTTCTCACCCTGATGGAACAGGGTCCCGAACTCCGGCTCCCCGAGCAGACGGGCGAGCTGATCGTTGGCCGAGAAGTCGGCCGCCGTGAGCGACGCGAAGGCGGTCGGATCAAACGTCGGCGTCTCCCCCACGGTGATCAGCATCTGGCCGGCGCGATCGACGAGCAGCGCCGTGCGTGCCGAGGCATCGCGCAGGAAGTCCAGCAGCAGGGCGCGAATGCGGTGCGAATCTTCCTCGTGAAACGCCCACGAGGCCGCCCGGGTCGAGGTCATGCCGCGGTCCCGAGCGTGTCGATCAGGCGTCGCGCGCGCTGCTGCAGGGCGGGCACCGACTCCCAGGCGAGATAATCCTGAAGCAGGGGCAGCGCCTCCGGCTCCCGTTGCCGCTCCAGCCACCCCAGCGCCGCGAAGCGACGGTGTGTGCGCGGCGAGAAGAGATTGCGGCGATGCCGATGATCGTAGCCGCCCGCCAACAGCCAGCCCGCCACCGCCCCGATCGTGGCGGCGCTGAACAGGATCGTGGTCGGGAACGGACGACGGGACATCACAACTCCTCTCGGGCGGTCAGGGCGTGGGTCAGCGTGACCCCGTCAACGTATTCCAGCTCTCCCCCTACCGGCAGGCCGCGTGCCAAACGGGTGATCCGGACGGCAGGGTATCCCGCGAGCACCTGCTGCAGGTAGGTCGCCGTGGCCTCGCCTTCGAGCGAGGAGTTGGTCGCGAGGATCACCTCGCGCACCTCACCCGCCGCGAGACGCCGCTCCAGCAGGTCGATCCGCAACGCATCGGGTCCGATACCATCGAGCGGCGAGAGTCGGCCGCCGAGCACGACGTAGTGCCCGCGGAACGCTGCGGCGCGTTCGAGGACGGCTACCCCGCTCGGCTCCTCGACGATGCACAGCACCCCGCCATCGCGCCGCGGATCGCGGCAGATGTCACACACCTCACCCTCGGTGGGCTGGCCGCACCGGATGCAGGGATGAACCCGCTCAGCCACCGCCACGAGGGCACCGGCCAACGCGCTCATCCGGTCGCGCGGTTGCTGCAGGAGGTGATAGGCGAGGCGCTGGGCCGTCTTCCGTCCTACGCCGGGGAGTCGTGCCAGCTCCCCGATGAGCGTCTCGAGTGCACTCACCGCGTCAGGAGGCCGCGAGGTCCGCGGCGGCGATCACTCCGTCGGTGGTTTCGCTCGCCACCACTTCGACCCGACGCTGCGCTTCCGCGATGGCCGACATCACCAGGTCAGCCAGCAAGTTGGCATCGCGTCCCTCGAACGCCTCCGGCGCAATGGTCAGCTCACGGAGCCGATGCAATCCGTCGACGCTCACCCGCACCAGCCCGCCACCGGCGGTGGCTTCGGCGCGCGCGCGCGTGAGGGCATTGTCCAGCGTGACCAGCTGCCGCTCGACCCGCGAGCGCAGCTGCAATGATTCCTTTGATTCTGCCGATGGTTCCCGCATATCCCGCCTTCTGAAGCCGGTCCGGTGGGAGGGCTTACCCCTCGTCCACGAGCTCCAAATCTAACGAGTCCGCCGCCGCATCCAGCGCCGGATCCTTGGTGCGGAGCTCCCGGAGCCGATCGGCCCTGAGATCCTCGGCGGAGAGCCGCTTTCCACGGGCCGGGGCCGACCCCGACGCGGCGAAGACGCGTTCAATGCTGACCACGAAGGGCGAGCCCATCCGGGCCGAGACGATGGTCGAGAGAGCGGGCAACTGGCGCTCGACCCCCTCCTGGAACACCGCACTGTCGGGGCCGAACCGCAGCCCCACCTGCCCCTCTCCCAGCAGCTCCGGGGCGGCGTGGTCGAGTGCCTGAGCCAGGAGCCGACTCTGCCGTCCCGCGGTGGCCAGCACGTCGGGCCAGACGGCGAGCAGGGCCTCTGGGGTCTGGGGCACCGCCATGGCGGGTGCGTCGGACTCCTCCGACAGCGGGGCGGCGGGCGCCTCGGGCGTCGGCGCCGTGCGGGCCGAGGCCGCGGCGGTCTTCCGCGCGGCGGCCACCGGTGCAGTAGGTATCGGCGGCGATGGGGGTGCGGCGGAGGGCACCCAGGCCGCCGGTGCCTCCCCTCGCAGCAGGGCCCGGAGGTCGAGCATGCGGTCCATCATGGCCCAGCGCAGCAACAGCGTCTCGAGCACGAGGCGTGGATTGGCACTGCGCCGAAGCGAGGGTTCGCTATCGGTGAGCAGCTTGAGCATCCGCACCGCATCCTCGGCGCTGAGTCGCTCGGCCGCCGAGGCGAGCACGGCCCGTGTGGACGACGGCAGCCCTTCGGGGGCCGTGCCGTAGTGATGCATCACCAGCGCACGCAACAGGTCGGCCAATCCGCCGGCGAACTCCACCAGGTCGGCGCCGGCATCCGAGACCGTGTCCATCACGGCAAAGACCTCGGCGGGCCGGCGATCGGCCACCAGCGCGAGGATGGAAGCGTACGCGGCATCGTTGACGAGACCGAGGACATCGCGCACGCGCTCGGCGGTGAGCGGCCCCTCGCCGAACGAGATGCACTGGTCGAGCACCGAGAGGGCGTCGCGCATGCCGCCATCGGCGTGGCGGGCAATGAGCAGCAGCGCATCATCCTCCGCCTCGAGCTGTTCGGCATTGAGCACGGCACGGAGCCGGGCATGAATGGCGGCGGGGCCGATCCGTCGGAAGTCGAATCGCTGCAGCCGCGACATCACCGGCGCAGCGGCGTTGGCGATTTTCTGCGGCTCGGTGGTCGCGAACACGAAGACCACCCCCGGCGGCGGCTCCTCGAGAATCTTCAGCAGCGCATTCCACGCCTCACGCGTGAGCATGTGCGCTTCGTCGATGATGTAGACCTTGTGATGGCCGGGTTCGGAGGCGGCGTACATCGCGCTCTCGCGAAGATTGCGTGCGTCATCGACCCCGCGGTTGGAGGCGGCATCGATCTCGACCACGTCGAGGTTGGTCGATCCGTTCCAGATGCGGAGGCATGCGCCGCATTCGCCGCAGGGCTCGCCGGTGGGGTGTTCCCGATCGCGCCGCTCGCAATTGAGCGCCATGGCGAGAATGCGGGCCGCCGTGGTCTTGCCGACGCCGCGCGGACCGGTGAGCAGGTAGCCATGCCCGACGCGGTTCTTGGCAACGGCACCGCGCAGGGCGGCGGCCACATGGTCCTGGACGAGGAGATCTTCGAACCGGCGGGGCCGGTAGCGGCGGGCGAGGGCGATCGACATCGAATAGTCCCGCGGGAGGAAAAGCAAAGTGCCCCAGGCACTCCGAAGCGACATCGGACATCACTTAGCGCTGCTGCCGCTAGGCTCTGACGCGGTTCGTGCGCCGACACCCTTCGGACCTGGGGCACGGGCAAAATAGCCCGGAAGCGGCCCCCGGGGAAGCGGCAGAAAATGCCCTGCTACGGCCGTCCCGATCCAAACATCACCGCATTGGTGAACAGCATCGCCGTGCCGCGCCAGAAGCCGCGGAAGAGCGGGTTCTCGGCGAAGGCGATCACGCTTCCCCGCCCTGCGGATTCCACGCTCGCCCAGACCGACCCGCTCAGAAACTTCGCGGTGTTCCCGGGCCACGAGAAGCCGGCAAGCACCGGATCCTTCTCATCGAACACCACCACGTTTTCACCACTCTTCGATGGCTTCAGGAAGTCCCCCGGAACCGGCACCGCGAGCTTGTCGCGCGTGTAACCCCAGGTGAGCCAATGCGAGAGATCGAGCGTCGCCCGCGCGATCGCGCCGGGCACTCCCTCAGGACGGCTGTTGCCGCGGGCCGAGGGACTCACGAACGGCACCGGCACACCAGTCGCACTCACGGCGGTGTCGGCCGGCTCCAGGGCCTGCCTCTTCTCGTCCTTCGGTTCGTCGGGCACCGAGCGCAACCCCAGCTCCTTGTTCTCGAGCAGTGACGACGCGGAACCCAGCGTGATCAACGCACCGCCGCCTCGGACCCAGTCGCGCAGCCGCGTCAGGCCGGCGGTGCCCAGTGCGCTCGCGTAGCTCCCCTCGGGGAGGATGATCACGTTGTAGCGTTCCAGCGGCATGCCAGCGAGTCGACGGGCCTCCACGCCGAGGAAGCCCTGATGCAACTCTTTCTCGAGGTACCACCAGACATCACCATACGAGGTCTGCGACACTCCATCGCCGCCAACAAGGATCACCTTCGGCGCCCGCACCGCCGTCACCGTGGGGCTCCCGACCCCCGCGCTCCCGATGTCGGGAAAGCCGCTTTGCACCGCGCGTACGGCGACGCCATGCTCCGGACCCATGGTCGCGATGCGCGCATGCACGCGCTCCGGATTCCGCCCCACCCGCACCACGAAGGTTCCCGCCGGGTAGCTCGCCCCGTCGGCACGAATCGGCTCCGTCGCCACGTTCACCACGAACCCTTCGTCCAACAGCTGCAACGCCAACCTGCGCGATGCCTTCGTCGCTCCGCCAAAGAGATAGGCGCTCTGGGCATGGCCGGGGGCGTCGATCAGGACTTGGGGTGCCCCGAGCTCCGCGAGGGGCCGGGCAGCCGCAGGTGCCAGCTCATCGGTCCACGCCGCATCCAGACCGTGGACCAACGGAAGGGCCCAGGCAGTCACGTCGTAGAACTCGTAATCCTCTCGCGGGGCATCCTCGCCGCGTCGACGATTCCGCTCCCAGCGATCCATCGCCTGGCGAACAAAGGCGGAATCGAGCGTGGACTTCGGCTCCAGCAGTGCGGCTGCCAGCCGACCCTGCGGCTGGGCGATGTCGATCAGGTACGAGCCTGCCGGAAAGGTCCGCTTCCCGGCCGATCCGCCGAGATAGTCGTTGGCGCGCTGGGCCGTCCATGGCTGGGTGAGCAGCGAAGCTTCGACCCCCTCGAAGGCGAGCAGGTCGATCACCTCGCGCGTGCGGGCAGGGTCATTCCCCGGCTCGATCACCACGCGCCGGAATGGGCGACCGGTGGGCTCCGCCATCGCCGTCGCGAAGAAATCGTAATAGTCGTTGAGGCGCGGCCCGCGATGCGCGGCGAGTGTCGCCGCCGTGGCCATCGTGGCCACGAAGTGGTGCGCGATGCCATCGCGGAAGGTCGTGATGGTGCCATCGCTCTTCTGCGTCGCGAGCCGGGGCCCGCCATCGCTCTCGAACGTCATCCCCGTGGCGCCGTTCAGTGACGGCCACGAGTCCCAGTAGCCGGCATAGAAGAGATCGAATTCATGGCGCACGAAGAAGGGCCAGCTGTTGGCATCGAATGCCTTGGCATTGCCCTGCCCAAACGCCTCGAGCCACGTCAGGCTCGCTGCGGGGAGGTTCTGGTTGATCGGCAGCGCCGCCGGTGGGAAGAAGTACGGGTCGGTGGTGCTGTGCAGGTCCACAAAGACCTGCGGATGCCACCGCCGCACGGCACCCGCCGTGGCCCGTGACTCGGCCTGCGACAGCGCCACCAGATCACGGTTCATGTCGAAGCGATAGTGGTTGGTGCGCCCGGCGACGGACCACGGTTCACTGCCCTCGAGCGCTCCCGACTCGCTGGCCCCCGTCGCAAGCGAGTTGCTCCACGCGGCGAAGCGCTCATGACCATCCGGGTTCTGCGACGGATTGATGATCACCACCGTGCTGTCGAGAATCGTGCGCACCTGCGGCGACTCGGAGGCAAGGAGCGTGTAGGCCGTGATCATCGCGGACTCGAACCCGGCCGGCTCGTTGCCGTGGATGGAGTGCGAGAAGAGCGCGATGGCCGGCGTGCGCGCGGCAATCTCGGCTGCAGCGCTGCGGGTGGTACGCCGCGGATCGGCGAGCGACGCGATGTCGGCGCGGATCTGGTCGAGCCGCGCGATGTTGGCCGGGCTCGAAATGATCACCAACCGCATCACTTTCCCCTCGGCGGTGGTCCCGGTGACCTCGGTGCGCACGCGGTCCGGCGCCGCGGCGATCATGGCATCGAGCGCGCGTTGTTGCTCGTGGTACATCGTGTGCCGCGTCCCCAGCCCATGACCCAGCAGCGAATCGGGTCGCGGGACCCCTGGGCGATACGGGCCGTATCCGTAGAACGACCAGGCGGTGGCGTCCTGCGCCGCGAGCGCGAACGGTGCGCCGACGACCAACACGACGAGCAACCGGCAGAGGCGGAACGATGAGGTCATGGATTCGCGCGGGAAGGAGGTGAGGACGCCTGCGTGGCGTGCAGCAACTTGGCGGCGTGCCCACGATCCCAGACATCGGCCGCTGCGGCACCGATCAGGAACACGAGTGACATGTACCAGAGCCAGAGGATGATCAGCAACGCGGCACCCACATTGGCATCGACCGAATACTGCCCACCGCGATTGAGGTACGTGAGGTAGAGACCAAAAAGCCGCTTCGCGAGCTCGAATCCCACGGTGGCCACACCGCTCGCGAGCAGCGCTCCAGACCAAGCCAGCCGCTTGGGCGAGGCGTAGCGGTAGAGCACCATGAACAGCGACAGGGAGAAGAGAATCGCGAGCAGAGTGCCGAGCACCTGACCGAGCCCGCTCACGAAAAAGGTCCAGGGCGGATCGAGGGCGATGCCCTGCGCCCGCATCAGTGCCAGCCACGCCGAGATCACGGTGTTGGCGAGGGCCAGGGCGACAACGATCGCGACCATCAAGAGGTCACGGAGCTTGGCGAAGAGATAGCCGATCAGGTAGCTCATCACGAAGCCACCGGGTGCCGGCCTCGCCCGCACCTGGAAGATGCTGGAAAGGCAGGTGCGGATGGCGCCGAAGAGTCGGGTGCTGAACCAGAGGAAGGCCGGAATCGCGATCAGGGTGAGACGGCTGCGATAGCCGCGAATCTTGCTGAAGATGTTCTCGACCAGCGCGAAGGGGTCGCCTACCGCCGTATGGCCATGCTGCGGCAGGAAGCCTGTCAGCACTTCACTCGGGTTTGCCATGCCGAGATGACCCGTCTGGCTGATCAGGTACCCGAGGCCGGCGATGATGATGATGGCGAGGGGAATCAGCGCAAGCATGGCGTCGAAGGTGAGCGCCGACGCCAAAAAAGGGAGGTTGGCGCGGTCAAGCACCTCCAACAAGTGCAGCAGCCACCGCGGCAGCCCCGGCACACCAGAGAGCCCGCCGGGTGGCGGGCTCGTGGTGGGAGGCAACGGGGTGGTGCTCACTCAGCCGTCGAGCTCGGTGTCCTCGGCCTCTTCGTCGTCGTCGTCGACGGCGACTCCGTCGGCCGCGACCGTCGCGCGGCGTCGCGCGCGGGCATCAGACAGCCGGCGCTCGAGATCGTCGCGGGCTCCCTGCGCGGTCTGCTTCAGCGCCCGGCGACCGTCCCGAACTTCCCCGGTGACGTCCTCGACCCAATCCTCCACCGACGCCTTGACCTTCTTCCCCTTGGCCTGGACATCATCGCTCAGCTCTTCGAAGCGGTCCACCGCATCCGAACGGAACCTCCGCGCCCTGCGGCCAATGTCCTTGCGTGTCCGCTCCCCTTCCTGCGGCGCGAACAGCAGACCCAAACCGGCGCCGAGAATGGCCCCGGCCAGAAACCACTTGACCCCGGCGCCACTGTCGCGCTCGATGATGGTCACGTCGTCGTCGTCTCGTCCTCTCATTGCTACCTCCCTGCGGGTCATTCGCCCGCGTCCGGATCGTCTTCGGCCTGCGCCCCGCCGTGTGCCAGGGCTCCCGCCTCAAGCGCGGGTGCCGTGATGTGGCGGCGAACCAGCTCGGCCGTTCCCTTCACGCCCAGCTGGCTGAACAAAAAGGCAAAGGTCTGTTCCAGGTCGCCGCCAATGTTCTGACGTATGTCGGCAGGCAGCGACCACATCTCGGCCTTGAAGGGCCCGATGGCCTTCTTGCGTGCCTTGTAATAGAACTGCTCGTCGGAATCGCCGCTTTTCCGCTCGCCTTGGGCATTGGTGTCGAGCCACCGGTACGCCCGCTGCCGCAGCTCGGCGGGGAGCGCCGGGTGGTCCCAGACGATGTTCTGGAAATTTGTCGCGAGGTGAATCTCGGCGGTCTCGATGCGCGGAAAGTTGCCGAAAGCGTTGCTGGGCAAGGTCGAGGCGCCGTGCTGCACCGCCCCGCCCATCTGGTAATCCTCCCGCGCCGCCTTGCTCAGCGCCTCGAGCGCCGCCAGATCGAGCTTCACATCGGCGATTGACCCGTCGGCAAGCACCACCCCACCATGCGAGGTCCCTGTCTGGACCGAGATCTTGCTGATCCCTTCGTAGGGGCCGAGCGACGCCAGGGTCCTGATGAACCCCTGCATGAAGGCGTGGAGCTCCTCGACGGTGGAGTTCTTGTGCCCGACCTCACCGATCTCGGCCCCGACCGAAATGGTCACCCCTGCCGGCTCGCGGTCGCGAATGAAGCGCGTGATCTCGGCGGCCCGCTCGTAGTTGGTGCGCTGCTGCTCATCGAGGGTCGGGAAGGAAAGATCCACGAGGGTCGAGGTGTCGACGTCGATGTTGAAGAAGCCGGCCGCGATTTCCTCGGCTATCAGCTTCTTGACCTCCCCCACTTCCGCCTCGGGCCCGGCCTGGTACTTGACCGCGTTGACCTGGCAGTGGTCACCCTGGATGAAGAGCGGGAAGTGATACCCCTCCCGAAGCGCCGCGCCGATCATCACCGCCACGTACTCCGCCGGCCGCTGATCGGTGTAGGCAATCTCCGACCGGGCGATCTCGAGGATGATGGCGGCCCCATCACACTTGAGGGCCGCACGGAACACCGCTCTCGCGGTGTCGAAGGCCAGCATCCGGATATTGATGGCCGGCACGGTGAAACCGCTGCACTCGCCGCGGCCCCGAGCCAGATAGAGGTCATGGATCGACGCGGGCCGGACACCCATGGCCTGCCCAAGCTCCCAGAGCAGGGTCCGAGCAGCCTCCTTTTCAGCGGCCTCCCCGAACACGGCCAGAGAGACGAGCCGGTCGGTCGCCTCGGTCCTGAGAACCTCGGCTCGCAAGATTTCCACACCGCTCCCGGCGCGCCGAACGGCCCCACCAAAGAGCTCCACCAGCTGCTTGCTCCCCACGGGCATCACCACTCCTGTCTGCGAATTGGAATCCAGCATCAGCAATCTATGGCACCCCGTGAACGAGGGCAAACCACGCCCCGGCAACCGGTTGGGGCGCCAGTTTGGCCTCAAAGGGCCAGAATGACGACACTGTCACAATGATGATTTTCCACATGAACTGCAGATGTGAATCCATTGTTGAACATGGAGTTACGAAATTCGCATCGGGTGGAAAACTGGTCGCAGTCGGATCTCGTTGCTGTCAGGGCGGTTGCGAGTGGCTGAAGTGAGTTTTCCCCGGTTCCACGCGTGGAAAAGTTTTCCCGTCCACAAATGTGGCTAGTCATTTCAGCACTGTGATGTCACAAATTGAAGGTGTGGAGAGGGCGTTGGCAGGTGAGCCGTCGCTCACCCGGATAAGGCCTCTTCGCTGCCCTTTGGGGGGCTTCTGGCTGTGGATAACTTGTTCCCCACAAATCGTCGGCGGAGTGGGAAAGCAGCCGGCCCCGGTCTCCCCTGCCCCGTGTGTCTGACACAGGGCGGCGGGAAGCGGTTTCGCCTATACTTCAGACTTCGCTGCTTGAGACTCCGTACCGACGGTTGCGCCGCTAGGCGACCCCGGCGGCTGCGGCCGCACCTTCTCCCCTGGCCCACCTGAAACAGCGTGCGGCCACCCTGCGTGGAGTAACCTGAGCTGATGCCGGTTGAATCGTTCCGTCGTACCAAGATCGTCGCCACCCTGGGACCCGCCTGGGAGAGCGAGGAGCGGATGCACACGCTCCTCGACGCCGGAGTCAACATGATCCGGATCAACGCCTCCCACGGCACCCCTGAGATCCGAGAGCAATGGATTCGCCGGATCCAGGCCGTCCGGACGGCCCGGGGCCTGCCGACCGGGATTCTCGTGGACCTCCACGGCCCCCGCATCCGGGTGGGCAAGCTCCCCGAGGCCATCACCATCACCCCGGGCCAGACCGTCTGGTTCGCTCCGGAGGCGACCGCGGAGCCGGGCGACATCCCCACTACCTACCCCGAGCTGGCGGGCGACGTCGTGGCTGGATCGCTGATCCTGCTCGACGACGGCTTGCTGGCGGTCGATGTGGTCTCGGTGAAGGGAGATCGGGTCGAAGGGAGGGTGCGCTACGGCGGCCTGCTCAAGCCCAACAAGGGGATGAACCTCCCCGGGGCCGACGTGAGCGCCCCGGCGGTCACCGACCTTGACCGCGAAGAGGTGCTGCGCGTGGTGGCCCTCGGCATCGAATTCCTCGGGGTCTCGTTCGTGCGCCGACCGGAGGACATGGAGGGACTGCGGAGCATCATTCCCAAGCATGTCCGCCTGATCGCGAAGATCGAGAAGGACACCGCCCTCAAGAACCTCGATGCGATTCTCGAGGCCTCCGATGCCATGATGGTGGCGCGCGGCGACCTCGGCGTCGAGCTGCCGTTCGAGCAGGTCCCGATGGTCCAGAAGCGGATCATCTCGCGCGCCAATCGGCACGGCAAGCCGGTCATCACCGCCACCCAGATGCTCGAGTCGATGATCACCAATCCGCGCCCCACCCGGGCGGAGGCGTCGGACGTGGCGAACGCGCTGATCGATGGCACCGACGCCGTGATGCTCTCGGCCGAAACCGCCGTGGGCAGCTACGCCCTCGAGGCCGTGCTGGCGATGGATCGGATCGCCCGGGAAGTCGAGGCCCATCGTCACCGACCGTCCGATGGCGAGCGGCGACGCTGGCAGGTCCCTGCCCCGCATTTCGCTCGCACCGAAGCGGGGCTCCTGCCGGTCGAGGACGCGATCTCGGTCGGGGTCTCGGTGGCCGCCGACCTGCTCGGTGCCGCCGCAGTGGTCTGCTTCACCTCGAGCGGCTTCACCGCGCGCACGGTGTCGTCCTACCGGCCCAAGGTGCCGATCCTGGCCTTCACGGCCGAGGCGGAGGCCTTCCACCAGCTGTCGCTGGTGTGGGGCGTGGTCCCAGTGATGATGCCGCACCTCAAGAACTACGATCCGATGTGGGCGGTCGCCCGCAGCACGCTGCTGGAGCGCGGGTTCGCCAGCGAGGGTTCTCGTGTGGTTGTCACCTGCGGTGTCCCGTTCGACGTGCCGGGGACCACCAATCTGCTGAAGGTGGAGACCATCTAGCGCATGCGGCTCACCCTGCTCGGGACCGGGACGTCGATGGGCGTCCCCCAGATCGGATGCAGCTGCGCTGTCTGCCGCTCCGACGACCCGCGCGACCAGCGCACCCGTACCAGTGCGGTGGTGGAGGCCAACGGGGTCACCATCCTGATCGACACCCCGCCCGAACTGCGGCTTCAGCTGCTGCGATCGGGCGTGAAGCGAATCGATGCGGTGCTCTACACCCACCATCACGCCGATCATGTCCACGGCATCGATGATTTGCGCTCCTTCTCACTGAAGCAGCGCGCGCGGTTGCCGCTCTACGGCCCAGCCGAGACCATCGACCATATCGGCAAGGCGTTCAACTACATCTTTGATGGCAGCATCGTCCCCATCGACGGCACCTCGAAGCCGTCGCTCTCCCTGCACGCGCTGGCACCGGGAGTTCCGGTGGAGATCGCGGGGCTCGAGGTCCTGCCGATGCAGTTCGAGCACGGCCGCGCCACGGTGTTTGGCTATCGCATCGGGGACGTCGGCTACCTCACCGACGTCAAGCAGGTGAGCGAAGAAAACCGCCGCCGGCTGCAGGGCGTGAAACTGTTGGTGCTCAACGCGCTCTGGTGGCGCGAACACCCCACGCATCTCTCGATCGGCGACGCCATCGAAGTGGCGCGCGCCGTGGGGGCAGAACGCACCTATCTCACCCATCTCACCCACGAGACCGGGCACCGCGAGTTGCTGGCGAGACTTCCCGCCGGCGTCGAACCGGGGCATGACGGGCTCGCACTGGAGATCTACTGATGTCGCTCCATCTTGATGACGCATTGATGACCCGTGAGGCCCTCGACGGGGTCCATGGGCTGGACCCCGCCGTACGCGCCTCGCTGGCCGCACGATTCCCCGACGTGCAGGCGGAGGTCCGTCGACGCCGCGCCGGGGGCGACTACGGCTTCCTCGCGTTGGGGCAACAGGCCGCGTTGGTCTCGGAGCTCGAGCAATGGTCCGCGGAACAGCGGCGCCGGTTCGACCACATCCTTCTGCTCGGCATCGGCGGGTCGGCACTGGGGCCGAAGGCGCTGCTGAACGCGCTCAAACCGCCGGCCTGGAACGAGGAATCGCTCTCGCGTCGCGATGGTTGGCCCTCCCTCACCGTGCTCGAAAATGTCGATCCGGTCAGCGTCACGGCGGCGCTCGACCGGCTCGACCCGCGGCGCACCATCGTGAACGTGATCTCGAAGTCGGGCGGGACGGCCGAGACCCTCTCCCAATACCTGATCGTGCGGCGCTGGCTCGACCGCGCGGTGGGAGAGGAGGCCGCCCGCGGTCACCTGGTGATCACCACCGACCCGGAGAAGGGCGCCCTGCGCACCATCGCCCGCGCGGAGGGGATCAGGGCCTTCGAGGTGCCGCCGGACGTTGGCGGGCGCTTCTCGGTCCTTACACCGGTAGGGCTGGTTCCGGCCGCCCTGCTCGGCATCAACCTCGCCGAGCTGCTCGCTGGCGCCCAGGAGTCAGTGGAGGAGGCCGAGAGCGACAGCCTGGCCGGGAACCCTGCCGCCCGCTGGGCGGCGCTGCAGCATCAGGCGCAGGCCACCCGGGCCGCCAACGTCCACGTGCTGATGCCCTACAGCGACCGGCTCCGCGAGCTGGCCGAGTGGTACCGCCAGCTCTGGGCCGAGAGCTTGGGCAAGCGAGTCGATCGTGCCGGACGAGTGGTTCATCGGGGGGCGACGCCGGTGGGTGCCGTGGGCGCGACCGACCAGCACTCTCAGGTGCAGCTGTTCATCGAGGGGCCGTATGACAAGACCATCACCTTTATCCGTGTCCGGGATACGGTTGAGATGCTGGAAATCCCGCAGAGAGACGAGAAAGGCGAGAGGAGAGAGGAGGCGGGGATCGAGTCTCAACTTGGGTATCTGCGCGGCCAGACGCTGGGCAAGCTGCTCGACGAGGAGTTCCTCGCCACCCGCGAGGCGCTGCGCAGTCAGGGGCGGATGAGCAGCACGCTCGAAATTGACACCGTCGACGCGCGCCACGTCGGCCGCCTGTTGATGTTCTTCCAGATCGCGACGGGCTACGCCGGCATCTACTACGATGTCGACCCGTTCAACCAGCCGGGAGTGGAGCTGGGTAAGAAGCTGACGTTCAAGGCGATGGGGAAGGACAGCTAGAGAGAAGAGAGAAGAGAGAAGAGAGAAGAGAGGAGAGAGGAAAGAGGAGAGCGGAGAGCCGTGACTTTCCC
>JBDUDP010000043.1:0-18760 GCA_040002895.1 Gemmatimonadota bacterium | reverse complement strand
GGCGATGGGCGCCACGGAACGGGCACAGTTCCTTTCCCGGGTGCTCGGCTACGAACGGCTGCGCGAGGCACAGGATCGGTTGCGCGATCGACGCTCGGCGATGCGTGCCGAGCTCACCGGCATCGAGCAGGGATTGGCCGACCCGGCCGCGCTGGAGGCTGAGCTCACCGCGGCGGCAACGGTGCTGGAGGAATCACGCACGGCGCGCGATGCAGCACTGGCCGCCGAGCACGTCGCCGCCGCGAAACTGGCCGCCCTCACGCCCGAGTGGTCCGCAGCCGAGGCCAAGCGCACCGCGTGGCAGGCGCTCGATGGAGAACGTCGCGTGGCCGAAGGGAAGGTCGCGGCCGCCAAGGCATCATTCGAGGCGCTCGACCGCGAACTCGCGACCGCGCTCCGCGCGCGCGATCGCCTGCGGGACACGGCGGCGGCGACGGCGGAGTGGGCCACACTCACGACGGAGCGCGAGTCGCTCGATCTGGCATCAGCGGCATGGGGCGCCCGATCCCGCAGCGCCGCTCGTCGTGATCAGGCCCTGCGCCGTGTCCAGGAGCTGGACCCGCAGCTCGCCGCGCTGCCCGATGCGGTCGCGGTGGAGGCGCTCGCGGGACAGCGCTCGGCGTTGCTGGCGCAGCGGGAGGCGATCGCGCAACAGATCGAGGAGCGGCGCACGCGCTGGACTCAGGACGCGCAGGAAGCGCGCACTCGACTGGAACAATTTCGTGACCGCTACAAGGAGCTGAAGGAACAGCGTGCCCTGCTCGAGTCGCAGGGACCCGAGGGGATCTGCCCGACGTGCGGTCGCCCACTCGGCAAGGAGTTCCAGGCACTGCTTGACCTCCTCGGTCGACAATTGGAGGAGGTGTCGGTTGACGGCGGCTATCTCCGACAGCGCGCGGATCAACTCGTGAACACTCCGCCCGAGCTGACGGAGTTCGAGGCGGAGCACCAACGGCGGGACATGTCGCTGCGTGCGGCCACCGAGGCGCAGGGTCAGGCACACGCCCAGCTTCACCAACGCTCTGAGCTCACGGCGGAACGCGTGCGACTCGCCGCAGAACTGACGCAATTGGAAGCGGAACTCGCCGGTCCCGCGCTCGCCTACGATGCAACCCGGCATGAAGCGGTGCGGGCGCGACTCGCCGAACTCGAACCGCTCCGTCGCGAGCACGAACAACTGGTGGGGCTGGCGACGCGGGCCGAAACACTGCTCACCGATGCCGCAGCCGCCGAGCAGCGCGCCACGGCAACGGAGGGGGAGCTCGGTGTGCTGGATCAGCGCCTCGCGACGCTCGGGTGGGACCCCGCGGGCTTCCAGGCCATCGAGCAGGGACTGCGCGAGGTCGAGGCGAGTCTGCAGGCATCCCGTGTGGCGCTGGCCCGTGCCATGTCGCTGGTCGAGGCGGGCGAACGACAGCGCACCACCGCACTCTCGCGCAAGGCCGACCGGACCGCCAAGGCCGAAGCAGCCACTCGGCTCGGCGTGCGGCTTGGCATCTTCCAGGAACTCGATCGTGCCTTCACCGACCTGCGGCATGAGCTGAACCTGCAACTCCGTCCGGAGCTGGCGGAGCGCGCGTCGCGCCTGCTCGACGAGCTCACCGGCGGACGCTACCCCGATCTCGACCTCGATGAGTCGTATCTTCCGACCATTGTGGAGGATGGCGAGGCGAAGCCGGTGATCTCCGGCGGCGAAGAGGATGTCGTGAACCTCGCGCTCCGGCTTGCCATCTCGCAGATGATCGCGGAGCGCGCCGGGCAGCCGCTGTCGCTGCTGGTGCTTGATGAAATCTTCGGATCACTCGACGAGGAGCGACGGGCTTCAGTGCTCGACCTGCTGCGGGCCCTTGCTGACCGGTTCCCACAGGTGGTGCTCATCACCCATGTGGAGGGGATGCGCGATGCCTTCGATCGGGTCGTGCGGATGACCTACGATGTGGAGCGCGGCGTGACCACGGCGAGCGAGGAAGTGCCCGGTGCCGGTGATGTGGCGGCCTGATCGCACCGTGGCGGGCCCCGATCTGGTCGATGTCCGCGACATCGACCAGCTCAACCGGCTCTTCTCCGACGCCTTCACCGACCGGTACCGCAAGGACGGCCTGTCGGGAGTGCGAGTCCCCTACTTGAATGCGGCGATCTGGCGCTACGCCATCGCTGATGCGGGGGCGGGCGCGATGCTCTGGCGCGACGGTCGCGGCGAGATGATCGCCTTCAACATCGTGCATCGCTCTGGCACGGAGGGTTGGATGGGGCCACTCGCGGTGCGCCCTGACCGCCAGGGCGAGGGTCTGGGTCGTCGAGTCGTCATGGCCGGTGTGGAGTGGCTCGAGGCGGAAGGCGCCCGCACCATCGGGCTCGAGACGATGCCGCGCACCATTGAGAACATCGGCTTCTACTCGCGCCTTGGCTTCGTGCCCGCGCCGCTCACCATCACGCTGCAGCGGGACCAGCCGCGACCGCACGGACCACCAGCGGCCCTCCTCTCAACCGTGGCGGACGCCGCACGGGAACAGGCCATCGCCGAGTGCCGAGTGCTCGCCGACCGCGTCGCAACGGGAGTCGACTTCACCCGCGAACTCGAACTCACCCTGGAAATGCGGCTCGGTGACGCCACCCTGTTGCGCGATGCCGCGGGTGCACTCCAAGCCTTCGCGCTCTGGCACACGGCGCCGCTTGCCCACGGTCACGGGGTCCAGGATTTGCGCATTCTCAAGTTGGTGGCGCTCGACACGGCGACGGCGCTCGCCACCGTCGCTGCCGTGGAACGCGAGGCGGCCGGGATGCGACTCTCGCATTGCTCCGTGCGCTGCCAGACGCGCTATTCGGAGTTCTACGCGGCGCTGGTCTCGGATGACTATCGAGTTCAATGGACCGATCTGCGCCTGAACCGAGTGACCCACCCGGAGCCGGTGCCCGCCGGAATTTGGCTCTCCAATTGGGAGATCTGAGCCTGACCACCCTTTGTCGCTGAGCCCGTCTTGATGCCGCTTTCCGATGCGATTCTTTCCAGTGACCCGGCGGTGCGCCAAGCGTTCAGTGCCGACGCCTCGGGCCTGGTCATGGTGCCCGATGCTGTGGCGCGACCGACCACCGCCGCGGAAGTGGTTGACCTGCTGCAGCAGTCCACCGCTCACTCGCAGTGTGTCACCTCGGCGGGCGGACAGAGCAGCATGACCGCGGCCGCGATCACCGATCGCGGCGTGCTGTTGTCACTGCGCGGGCTCGACCGGATCACCGTGGTTGACGCCGGGGCGGGGTTCGTGCGCGTCGGACCGGGGATGGGTGTGGCGCAGTTGAAGCGCACGCTCGCCGAGCAGGGGCTGCTGTTCGCCCCCGACCCCACCAGTGAAGAGGAGGCGTCGCTCGGCGGGGCCATCGCCTGCAACGCCTCGGGCGCGCGCTCTCTGCGCTATGGCGCGACGCGCCCGCATGTGCGCGCGCTCTCGGTGGTGCTTGCTGATGGCCGCACCGTGGAGTTCCGTCGCACGCGGCTAGAGAAGAACACCGTGGGCTACATCCCGACCCAGGACCCGATCGACTGGTTCATCGGCAGCGAAGGCACGCTCGGGGTGATTGTGGAGGCGGAACTTGGGCTCCTGCCATTGCCGGAGAAGGTGACCGGCCTCGGCATTCCGTTTGCCGACGAGCGCGACGCACTGGCCTTCGTGGTGGCGGCGCGTCAGGCCATGGACGCAGGCACCATGCATCCGCGCTGCCTGGAGTTTCTTGATGCGGGAGCACTCGAGGTGGTCCGCGCCGAAGAGGGCGGGGCGCAGTGGAGCGGCTCGGCATTGGTTTACACCGAGGAAGAGAGCCGCGGCGACGCGGACGCCGACTTCGATGGCTGGCTCGCGCTGGCGGAACAGCATCACGCCCAGGTCGACGCGGTCATGGTGTTCGACAGCGATGCCACCATCCGCACTGCCAGGCGACTGCGCCATGCCGTCCCGGCGGTGCTCGGCGAGTACGGCACGCGGCATCGCGCCACCGGCGGCATCCGGGTCGGCACCGATTGGGCGGTTCCGTATGCGCGCCTTCCCGAGGCCATCACGATGGCCCGCGGGGTCGCGGCGCGGCACGGCGTCGACAACCCCACGATCTTTGGGCACGCCGGCAACGGCCATCCCCATTTCAACTTCATCTGTCGGAATCCCGACGAAATCGAGGCGGTCGATCGCGTCCTGCACGAGACGCTGGTGAATGTCATCGCGATGGGCGGCACGGTGGCGGCGGAGCACGGCATCGGCAAGATCAAGCAACGCTGGCTACCGCTGCAGCTGAGCACGCTGCAGGTCGACGCGATGCTGGCGCTCAAGCACACGCTTGACCCCAAGGGTCTGCTCGCGCCCGGCAACCTGCTGCCATGACCCCCTTGACGCACCCCGAGGACTCCCGGTAATCTCCGTCATCATGCCACGCGCCCTGTTTACCGCTACCTATCGATTTGCGGCCTTCCTCGCTGAGGGGGTCGGGCACCGGCGCACGCGCTAGCAGACCAGCGTCGCACCAGTTTCCGCCGCCCCCTCGAACCTCGAGGGGGCTTTTTCGTATTTGGAGGATTCATGATTCGGATCGCCTATCAGGGAGCTCCCGGCGCCTTCTCGCAACTTGCCGCGCGCGAACTCTTTCCCCGGGCTCGCCCGGAGGCGATGAGCGACTTTCCGTCGGTGGTCCGCGCGGTGGCGCAGGGGCGGGCTGAACTGGGCATTCTCCCGGTCGAGAATTCGATCATTGGTCCGGTGGCCGAGGCCCGTGATGCGCTCGCGGCAGTCGAGGGGCTGGTAGTGGTCCAGGAGGCGACCTTCCCGATTCGGCACTGCCTCCTCGCGCTGCCTGGGGCGGAGCTGGCGCGGCTGCGCTGGGTCGAGAGCCATTCGGCGGCATTGGCCCAGTGTGCCGAGTGGCTGCGCGCGCGGGGCATGCAGTCGCGGGCGGTGGAGGACACGGCTGGGGCAGCACGCAGCATCGCGGCGGACCGCGACTACACCCGGGCAGCGATCGCCGGCGTCGAGGCGGCGGAGCTCTACGGCTTGGCCATCCTGGCGAGGGACATCGCCGACCATCCCGAGAATCGTACCCGCTTTTTGGTGATCTCGAGCGCCGATCGCGCAGTGGTGGCCGCATGATGCGGCAATGGCTGCACCGAGCGCTCCGCGTTCCGGCGGTGCGAGCGATCCGCGGGGCCATCACCGTGCCGGCCGACGAGCCCGAGGCGATTCGTGACGCGGTGCTGGAGTTGCTTGCCGCCGTGCGAGCCGAGAACGATTTCGCGGACTGTGAGGTGATCAGCGCCATCTTCACCGTCACCCCCGACCTGACGGCGGCGTTCCCGGCCGAGACGGCTCGTTGCGCCGGGTGGGCGGAGGTCCCGCTGCTGTGCATGCAGGAGATCGCCGTTCCCGGGGGGATGCCGCGCTGCCTCCGGGTGCTGGTGCATGTGGAGCGCGACTGGCGCGCACTGGGCCCGCGGCACGTCTACCTGCGCGAGGCGGTGCAACTTCGCCCCGATCTGGTAAGATTCTGATGTGCCCGGGCGACCATTTGGTGTCGCGTGCGGGACTTCGCCGGATTCGCCGGCGGCGCAACCACTGATTCCTTGCACCCGCGAGTCCCCGTGCCGCTCCCCACTGCCCGTCTCCGCGCCATCACACCGTATGTCTTTTCGACCCTGGCCGAGAAGAAGCGCGCCCGGCTCGCGACCGGGGCCTCGGTTGTTGATCTGTCGCTGGGTTCACCAGACCAGCCGATGCCCGGCCCGATCGTCGAGGCGCTCGCCGCTGCCGCGCATGACCCGACGCGCCACGGCTATCCCAATTTCCAGGGCGACCTGACCTTCAAGAAGAGCTTTGCCGGCTACCTGCAGCGGCGCTTCGGTGTGACCGTCGATCCTGTCACCGAGCTGGTGCCGACTGCGGGCTCGAAGGAAGCGCTCGCCCACATCGTCCAGACGTATTGTGAGGAGGGCGATGTCCTGCTGGTGACCGATGTGGCGTATCCGGTCTACGAGCGGGCGGCCATGGCCGCCGGTGCCGAGACCGTGGCCCTGCCGGTGTCGGCCGAAGGCGACTGGTGGCCGGACTTGCAGGCCGTGCCGGCCGACGTGCGGCGGCGCGCCAAGCTGCTGGTGCTCAACTTCCCGAACAATCCCACCGGGGCCACCACCACGCTCGCGCGCCTGGCCGAAGCGGTCGCCTTCGCGCGTGACAACGATCTGATCTTCGTGAGCGATCTGGCGTACAGCGAACTCACCTTTGTGGGCGAGCCGGCACCGAGTGTGCTCCAGGTGCCCGGGGCGCTCGACGTGGCGATCGAGCTGTATTCCGGATCGAAAAATTTCTCGATGGCGGGGTTGCGCCTCGGCATGGTGGTGGGGAGTGCGGCCTTCTGTCGCGGGCTCAACGGCTATCGCAACTTGGTGGGCTATGGTGCTCCGACCGTCATCCAGCTCGCCGGTGCGGTGGCCTATGATCGTGCCGAGGAGCTCTCGGCGGGGCTGCGGGCAGGATATCTGGCGCGCATCGCCGCCGCCTGTGCCGGGTTCGCTGCCGGGGGGCACGAGGTCGCTGGGCCGCTGGGTGGGATGTATCTCTGGTTCCGGACGCCGAGTGGAATGAGTGATTGGGAGGCGACTGACACTCTGATCGATCGCGACGGCATCATTCTCACGCCCGGCAGCGGGTTCGGCGCGGGCGGGGCAGGGTATCTTCGGATGTCGATGGTGGCGGATCCGGCCGTGCTGGAAGCGGCCTCGCGCCGCGTGGCCGCGCTCTGGGGTTAGGCGGCGTCGCGCGGCGGTGTGCCCCACCGTGAACGTGCCACACCACGGACCACCAGCATGACGCCGGCTGCGAGCAGGATGTGGAAGATGCCGGTGGTGGGTTGCACCTTGAATTGCAGCACGCCCCAGACGATGAGGAGCAGCACGCCAAGCGGGAGTTCGAACATCGATGCTCCTCGAGTGTAGGACACTGTGTCGCGTTGACCACCGTGAATTGAACCCATATTATAGCGGTGGGCGGACGGTGGTGGGGAACCAACGTTTCGAGCCAACAGGTCCGAGGATGGGCCCATATTCCAGGTCCGACGCCATGCCCCTCGGGGGAAGACGGACGACAGGGAGAGGGTGCCAAAGCGTTTCTCCACGGGCTTCGAATCACACCTCCCTGCCACCGCCCGTCTACCCGGGACCCCTGCCATGCCCCGCGCCCTCGTCGCCCGCCGCGTGCACTTCAATGCGGCGCATCGCCTCCACAATCCGTCGCAATCTGACGAGTGGAATCGGGCCACGTTTGGCCCCTGCAACCATCCCAACTTCCATGGTCACAACTACGAGGTCGAACTCTGCGTGGAGGGTGACATCGACCCCGCCACCGGGTATGTGGTCGATGTGGGCATCGTGAAGAAGCTGTTCGATCAACACGTGCATGCGACGCTCGATCATCGCAACCTGAATCTCGACGTCCCCTGGTTTGCCGAACGATTGCCGTCGGCGGAGAACATCGCCCGCTACATCTGGGAAGTGTTGGCGCCGCGAATTCCGGCCGGGCAGTTGAGCTGTGTCCGGCTTTGGGAGACGCCACGCAACTTCGTTGAGTATCGGGGAGGATGAGGTGACCGCATCGACCGTCATGATCACCGGGGCCTCCCGCGGCATCGGGGCCGCCACGGCACTCCGCTTCGCGGCCACCGGCGCCACCGTGGTGCGACTGGCCCGCGGCGTGATGCCGCCGCTGCCGGGCGCCATCGATATTCGGGCCGATCTGGCGGACCCGGCCGATCGACGCCGTGCTCTCCAGCAGGTGTCGGAGGCCGTCGGTACCCCCGACGTCATCGTGAGCAACGCCGGTGCCTTCCTCCTCGCACCGCTCGAGGAGACCAGCGATGAATTGCTGCGGGAGCAGCTCGCCATCAACCTCGAGGCTCCGCTCGCCATCGCGCGCCACTTTCTGCCGGCCATGATCGCCCGTCGGTCGGGCGTGCACATCCTGGTGGGCAGCATCGCCGACTGGCATGCCTTCCCGGGGAATGCCGCCTATGCCGCGAGCAAGTTCGGCGCGCGCGGATTGCACGAGGTGCTGCTCGAGGAGTGTCGCGGCAGCGGCGTCCGTTGCACGCTGGTCTCGCCCGGGCCGACCGACACCGCCGTGTGGGATCCGCTCGACCCCGACATGCGCGCCGACCTGCCGAATCGTCGAGAGATGCTCTGCCCCGACGACGTCGCGGCGGTGATTCACTTTGCCGGTACCCAACCCTTGCATGTCCAGATCGAGGTGATTCGCCTGGGAGCGTCTGCATGATGACATGGTGCCGGAGCACCGCCGCCGTGCTGAGCGTTGGGGCCATGGCCATGACCACCCCGGCGTCGGCGCAATCGCCAGCCACTGCGTCACGGCCCCGTGCCGTGAGCCTCCCCGATTCGGCCGGGATTCCCACGGTGGCGTTGACCACACGCCGATCGCCGAATGGCGCCGCATGGATCGGGACCTATGGACGCGGCATGTTTGTCGCGCAGCCGGGCGCGCCGCTGCGGCGCATCGTGAGCGATTCCACTGCGACGTCGATTTCCATGAACTTCATCAACGCCTTCGCGTTCGGCACCCGCGGCCAGATCTGGTATGGCACGGTGGGGAACGGTTGGGGGCTGTCACTCGACGGCGGAACGCACTGGCAGAACTGGACCTTCTCACAGCTCGGCCCCGAGTGGCAATACGTGGCCCCTGAGGGAATCTCCGTGCGCGGGGACACCGTGGCGATCGCCACCGCCGACGGACTTCAGGTGACCACCGACGATGGCGCGCACTGGACCGCGTTCGGCGATGCCGTTGGCCCACCGGCCAAGGGCCCGGCCGATTCGATGCTTCCAGTGCTACCGAGCGAATACATCCTGGGCTTCGCGCGTGGGGCCAGTCCGCGTGCCGGGGTGCTCGCGCTGCAGCTGTTGGGGAACCGCGTCGCGCTGCTGCCTCTGGGGCCTTGTCTGCGCGCCGCGCGCGGCAACGCGAGTGCCCGCTGCGACGTGACGAGCCACCGCGTGGGAAGGCCGATCGCGAACGAGCCGATCGGACTCGTCCCGGTCCATGGCCCCGTGGCGGGCAGCGCCAAGGGATGGTTCCCCTGGTTTGCACGCCCGATTGGACACGCCGACAACGACCGACCCGATCAGACTTACCGGTGGGGCTCCACCATGGGTGGCTTTTTCCAGCCGCACCAGGGGATCGAATTCAACAACCCCGACGGGACGCTGGTGCATGCGATCGGGTCGGGCGAGGTGGTCTACGCCGGCCGAGCCGAACGCGGGGCGCTCACCGTCTCGATTCGGCATGATTCGATGCTCACGGTTGGTGGTCACCGGTACTTCGTCTTCTCTGTCTACTATCACAACTCCACGCTGCGCACCACGGTTGGTTCGCGCGTGGCGCGCGGCGACATCATCGCCGAGGTGGGGCACACCGGGCGTGCCACGAACGACCACATGCACCTGGAAGTGCACGTTGCCCCGGGCGACTCGGTGCAGCCGATCGTCGACTCCCTGAATCGCTATCCGCCCTACACGACCAACCCCGAGCTCTGGATCACGCCGCTCCCCGGCACCGGGATCATCGCCGGAACGGTGGTGGATTCGCTCGGCGTGCCGATCCAGCAGGCGCACATCTATGGGGTGCGGAAGCCATTGCCGGCGGAGACGCCGTTTGTCTTTGCGGAGACCTACGGGCCACGCAATCGGCCGCATCCGGTGTATCAGGAGCACTTTGCCCTGAGCGACGTCCCTGCGGGTACCCAGGAGTTGTTCGTCGTGATCAACGGCCGCCGCATCACCCGTCGCGTCGTGGTCCGACCCGGCGCCATGACCTGGGTGGAGTTCAGGCCGTAGCCGCGTGCACATCGAACTGACTGACCACCTGCGCTGCCCTGAACCGCACGAAGAGGCCTTCCTGGTCCTCCTGCCGGAGCGGATGGACGCGCGGCGCGTGCAGGCGGGCCACCTCGGCTGTCCGATGTGCGGCTGGAGCACGGCGTGGAGCGATGGGGTGCCGGCGTTCGGCGCGGGGTGGCGCAGCACGGCGACTTTCCCGTGTGATGCCGAATCCGCCGTGGCGCTGCTGGGCCTCTCGGGACCCGGCGGATGGCTCGCTCTGGCCGGATCGGCAGGCGCGCTGGCCCACCGTCTCACGGAGCTGCTGGAGGGCGTGCAGGTGGTCGCCATCAACCCACCCGAGACCGTCAGGCCCGCCGCGACCGTTTCGGTGCTCATGAGCGACGTCTGGCCCGTCAAGGCCCATGCGATGCGCGGCGTGGTGATCGGGGTCGATGCGGCAGCATGGCGGGATCAGGCCGTGCGGAGCGTGTTGCCGGGATTGCGGGCGGTGGGCGCTGGCCCGGCCCCGAGCGATGGCCCGGGAGTGGAGCCGCTGGCCTCGGCCGATGGCCTCTGGGTGGTGCGGCGACGCTAGCGGTCACTCCGCGGTGAAGAGGGCCTCGATCTGATCGCGATACTGCTCTTCCACGACCTTCCGCCGCACCGACATCTTGGGCGTGAGTTCTCCACCCTCGATCGAAAAATCATGGTCGAGGATCAGAAACTTCTTCGGCATCTCGTAGTGCGCCAAGTCGCGCAGGCTCCTACGCGCCTCGCGCTCGAGCTTCTCCACGGCCTCCGGGATCTCGGCGATCGCTTCGTCCGGCCCCATCGCGCGCCCCTTCAGCGCCAGCCAGCGAACCACGGCGGCGCGGTTCGGGACCAGCAGCATGATCGGGAATTTCCGCTTGTCGCCCAGCATCACGGCATTGAGGAAGTACTTGCTGGTCTTGAGCAGGGCCTCGATCGGTTGCGGCGCGATGTTCTTGCCGCCGGCGGTGACGATGAGGTCCTTCTTGCGATCCGTGATCTTGAGAAAACCTTCAGCGTCGATGACGCCCACATCGCCGGTGTGGAACCATCCCGCGGCATCGATCGCCTCGGCGGTGGCGGCCGGGTTGTTGTAGTACCCCTGCATCACGTTCGGTCCGCGCGTCAGGATCTCGCCGTCCGGGGCAATCATGATCTCGACCCCCGGGATCGGTCGTCCGACCGTCCCGGGCTTGAGATGCTCAAAGGTGTTGACGGTCATGACGGGCGAGGTCTCGGTCAGGCCATAGCCCTCGAGAATCGGCAACCCGGCGGCTATGAAGAAGCGGCAGATGTCGGGGTTGAGGGGCGCCCCGCCGGAGACGAAGAATCCGAGCCGGCCGCCGAGCTTGGCGCGCAGCGTCGAGAAGACCAGCGCGTCGGCCACGCGATAGCCCAGTTCAAGCGCGAGCGGGACCTCGCGATGCGTCAGCGTGAAGTCCAGCCGCCGCAGCCCGGTGGCCTTGGCCCATTCGAAGATGGAACGCTTGAGGCCGCCACCCGCCTGCGCACTCTCCACGGTCTTGGCGTAGATCTTCTCGTAGAGCCGCGGCACGGAGGGCATCACCGTGGGGCGGATCTCGCCGACTTCGGCGAGCAGCGCATCCATGCTGCTGGCGTAGTTGATGGTGGTGCCGGCCTGAAGCATGGTGTAGTGGCCCACCATCCGCTCGAAAATGTGCGACAGCGGCAGAAATGACAGACACTCATCGTCCATACTGAGCGAGAGGCACTGCAGCGAGGCCACGACATTGCTGGTGATGTTGCCGTGCGTAAGCATGACGCCCTTCGGGTCGCCGGTGGTGCCCGAAGTGTAGATCAGGGTGGCCAAGTCGTCCGGGTGTACCTCAAGGGCCTCCTCCTTCCACGCCGGGTACTTCGCGACCGCCGCAGCGCCCCGTGCCTCGAGTGCGCGCAGACTGATCACCCCGTCCGGGCAGTCGATCTCGTCGAAAACGATAAGATGCTGGAGGGCAGGCGAGCTGGTGCGGCACTCCAACACCTTCGCGAGCTGCTCCGCGTTGGAGATGAACGCCCCCTTCGCGCCGGAGTTCCGCAGGAGATAGTCCACCTGGTGTGCGGGGAGCGTGGGGTAGACCGGGACGTCGGCGAGTCGTGCCGTGAGGCAGGCAAAATCGGCGATGGCCCACTCCGGCCGATTCTCGGAGAGAATCGCCATGTGGTCACCGGCAACGAGGCCGAGCTCCCGGAGTCCGCAATGGAGGTGGTGGACGCGTTCCAGCAGCGAGGCCGGGCTCACCGCGACCCACGCCCCGTCGCGCTTGTCGCGCAGGATGACCGGCCGCCCTTCGAGTCGCGTCATGGCGCCGAAGAACAGCTCGTTGAGCGTGGTCGGGCTCATGGTTGCAGGGCGATCGTGAGCAGGTCGGAGCGGAGCGTCCCCACGTGCGCCTGGACGCGCGCCGTCCCGGTGCCCACGCGGGCGAGGATCACGCCGGTGATCGAGTCGAGCGCGACAGCGGCGGTGTCAGGTGTCAGCCAGCGAATGTCCGCGCTGACCGAATCGCCCTGCAGGTTGAGGGCGCGCGCCTGTAGCGTGAGCGACTCACCCTGACGAATCGTGACCGGTGGCTTGGTGCGAATCTCGAGCGCGACGATGCCATCGCCGGTGACCGGCAGCGCGCTGCACGCAGCCACCGATGCCACGAGTAGCAGGGCGGGGATGAGCCTCACGCGGGGGTGCCCTGTGGTGGTGCGGCCAAGCGATCGAGCGTCTCGCGCGCGTGACCAACCCACCGCGCCATCTCCGGATCGCGTGGCGGCTTGGCGAGAAACGCGCGCAGGTGTTCGACCGCACGTGCTGAGTCGCCGCGTCGGAGCAGCAGGAAGGCGAGTCCGTAATGTGCGCCGGGGAGTTCGGGCGACAGTTCCAGGGCGCGACGATAGTGTCGGATGGCTTCTTCGTGCCGCGAAGTCTTCGAGAGCGCGATGGCGATGTACTGCAGCACCTTGACGCTGCTGGGTTCGTCCCGCAGCGCCAACTGGTACGAGGTCACCGCCCCCTCGAAGTCGCCCTGCCGCTCGAGCGCGAGCCCCTCGTTCAAATAGTCGAGGCGCTGGGGCTTGAGGGCCGAGTCCTCGCCGGTGAGGATCCGCCTCCACCAATTCATCGCTGCATCGCACGGGTTGCATCGGACATTGTGCGAAACCTAGGTCCCGCCGGCAGGCAGGGCAACGCGATTGGCGACCCGGAGAGCCCCGGGGTAGCTTGCGGGCGGGAATTCCTCCTCCCGCTCCTCCCTCGTCCGAGGTCCCCATGCCGCGCCTCCGTCCGGAACCATCCCGTGAAGCGCTGGAAGTCGATTGGGCGTTCTTCGGAGAACTCTGTCGGGCACTCGCCCTCCGTGTGTCCCGAGAATACGACCCCGAAGTCGTGGTGGGCATCGCCAAGGCCGGGGTGATTCCGGCCGCGATCATCGCCACCATTCTGCAACGCGACTTCGCGGCGATCAGCATCGGCCGGGCCGACGCCGGCGCGGACCCGGAAATGCTCTCGGAGCCGCCGGCGAGCCTCGCCGGCCGTCGCGTGCTGCTCGTCGACGAGACCTGCGACACCGGCGACACCATCAAGCTGGCGCTGCACGCACTCGGTGGCGTGCGTCCGGCCTCGGTGCGTACGGCCATCTCCTTCAAGACCGGGCCGTGGCAACCGGATTTCCATGCCTTCGAGACCACCAAGGCCATCGTGCTGCCGTGGGACCGTGAAGTGATCGAGGGTGGTGAGCTGGTGACGCGCCCCGACCTGCGAGGCTGGTTGGCGGGCTGAATCAGTTCGCGGGGAGGTCGGCCGGATCGAACGCCTCGCGCCAGGGCCGGCCGGCCGCAAGCACATCGTACACCGTGGCAAGCGTGGCGGTTGACCCTGCCAGAAAGCGACAGGCGTTGTTCCCCGATGAGCGGCACTCGACCTCGAGCACCGACATCGGCGCCCCGGCCTGCGCCGTCAAGAACGCCGCGAAGAGTCCGCACGAGAAATGACACGCCGGATGCTCGGTGGTTCCGGGCTCCGCTTCCGCCCATTCTCCACCCTCGAGCAGGACTGCGCGGTCGCCAACCGGCGTGACACAGAGGGAGCCCCATCCCAATTCGACACACACTTCATCCAGCAGTGGCCCGAACCAGCGGACGTCGAGCCGTCCGGCGTCGTCGAGGCCGGTATGGGCCGCGATCTGGTTGCGCCAGAGGTCGTTGAGCGCCTCGCCGGTGGCAAAGCCCGCATCTTGCAGGATGTCGGCTGCGGCGCTCGACCCGGCCGCTTGCAGGCGCTGCCGAAGACGGTGCAGTGATTCCGGGGCAATTGTGAAACTCGGCATGGTCAACCGGGGTGGCGAGGATCGCGAAGCTAGGTGCCGGAACCGAGTCGCCGCAAGAGCTCGGCCTCGTCGATGATGGCGATCCCGAGTTTGGTGGCTTTCTCAAGCTTCTCACCGGCGTCGGCACCGGCCACGACCAGGGTGGTCTTCTTGTTCACGCTGGATCCCACCGTGCCTCCCGCCGCCATGATTGCCCGGCCCGCCTCCGAGCGCGCCAGGGTCGGGAGGGATCCCGTCAGCACGACGATCTCGCCCGTCAGCGGGCCCTCGCTGGCGCGCGCCCGCGGCTCGACGGTGGTGAGGCCGTGGGCGACCAGCCGGTTGAGCAGGGCCGCCGAGGCGGGATCGTCGGCATAGCCGCGAACCGCCGCAGCGATGGTCGGCCCCACGCCCGACACCGCGGCGATGGCCGTTTCGTCAGCCGCGCGAATGGCGTCGAGTGATCCGAACCCTTGCGCCAATGCCAGCGCCACGGTCTTGCCCACATGGCGAACGCCCAGTCCGAAGAGCAGCAGCGACAGTGGCTGCCGCTTCGACGCTTCAATCGCCGCCACGAGTTGTGCCGCCGATTGCGCCGCGAAGCGATCAAGGGCCTCCAGTTGCTCGGTCGTGAGCTGATAGAGATCGGAGACGTCGTGAATGAGCTCGGCTTCGAGCAACTGGCGGACGCGTTCGCTGCCCAGGCCGCGCACATCCATGGCATCGCGAGATGCGAAATGCACGATTGCTTCAAGCAGGCGCCCGGGGCACAGCACATTGGGGCAGTAGCGTGCCACCTCGTCCGGTTCACGCACGCTCGGCGTCTTGCAAATGGGGCACTGGGTGAGTGGTGCGAACGGCCGTTCGCTGCCGTCGCGCCGATCGCGCAATGGTCCGATGACTTGCGGAATCACCTCGCCGGCGCGGACCACCTCGACCCAATCCCCGATACGGATGTCCTTCTGCGCAATCTGATCCTCATTGTGAAGCGTCGCCGAGCTGATGGTGACGCCGCCGAGTTCGACCGGTTCGAGCACGGCCCACGGCGCCAGGGCACCGGTCCGCCCGACGTTGACCTTGATGTCGATGAGCCGGGTGATCGCGACCTCCGGTGCAAACTTCCGGGCGATGGCCCACCGGGGTTCGCGGTCGGAGATGGTGCCGAGTTCGTCCTGAAGGTCACGACGGTCAACCTTGACCACCACGCCGTCGGCGTCGAACGGGAGTGTACCGAGGGCCGCCTCCAATTGGGCGACTTCGGTGAACACCGCGGCCAGGTCGGCGCAGCGGGCGCGATGCGGCTCGATCTGGAAGCCCCAGCGCGCCAGCGTGTCGAGCATGTCGTGGTGGCTCTCCAGACGCAATGACCCTTCGAGGACTTCCAACTGGAAGGCAAAGCAACGCAGCCGGCGACTGCGCGTGATCGCCGGGTCAAGTTGGCGCAGGGCACCCGCGGCGGCATTCCTGGGGTTCGCGAACGGGGGTTCGTCGTCGCGGACGCGTTGGGCGTTGAGCTTGGCGAATGCCACGTGGGCGAAATAGACCTCACCGCGGATCTCGAGCAGCGAGGGCCAGTCGTTGCCACGCAGCGCCAACGGAATGTCGTCGATGGTTCGCAAGTTGGCGGTGACGTCTTCGCCGACGCTGCCGTTCCCGCGCGTGGCCCCGGTCACCAGGCGACCGTCGCGATAAGTGAGCGACACCGCGGTGCCGTCGATCTTCACCTCGAGCGCGTAGCCCGCCTTGCGCACGGCGGAGGCGAGGCGTGCGTTGCGCTCCTCCCACGCCGTGAGTTCCTCGTCAGAGAAGGCATTGGCGAGCGAGAGCATCGGCCGCAGATGCACATGCTTGGGGAGGTGCGATGCTGGCGCGCCGCCGACCCGCCGCGTCGGCGAATCGGGCGCGGCGAGTTCGGGGTGTGCCTCCTCGATCGCCTGCAGGCGGCGGAAGTGCCGATCGTACTCCGCGTCACTGATGTCGGGGGCGTCCAGCTCGTAATAGGCGCGGTTGGCCTGGACCAGCAGGCCGCGCAGTTCGGCGGCCTCCTTCGCGAGGTCGGGCGTGCTCACGACCTGCGCTTCGCCGCGATGCGAGCCCCGAGCTCCTGCGCTTCCCGGCGATAGCGGAGATCCAGCGGTTCAACGGGAGGCAACACGACAAGGGTGTCGATCTGCGCCTTGGCGTCGTGCCACCGCTCTCGGTCCACCAGCACTTCGGCGAGATCGAGGCGGTGAAAGATGCGGGTTGGGTCCAGCGCGACCGCCTTGCGCAGGTTGAGCTCGGCTCCGTCCCAGGACGCCTGGTCAAAAATGCCGGCCCCGAGAAACGTCTTGGCGAAAAACTTCTCGAGTCCCGAGAGTCGCATGATTTCGGCGTGCCAGCGTCCCAGCAGGTGGTACGCGCCATCATGCTGCGGATTGAGTTCGATGGCGTTCTTGGCCTCGTGGTAGATCTCCGCGGCCCGCTTGATGCGGTCGCGGGTGCCCATGGTCAGCGAGGCACGGCCCACCGCCGTGCCAAGGGCAAAGTGCCCGTCGGCACCCGAGGGCTTCGCGAGGACGGCTCGACGGGCGTAGCTTTCGGCCAGAGCGTAGAGGGAGTCGCGAGCCGGGTTCTTCTCTTCGTCCGGTGTCTGTTGGCCGATGTTGACCAGTGTCATCGCGAGGCGCCAGTTCGCCTCATACCCGTCGGGCTGCGCGCGCACGGCGGTCTCGAGTTCCCGCCGCGCGCCGAGATAGTTGTGGTCCTGCATTGCCGCGATGCCCCGCTCGAGCGCACTGTCCTGCGCCACCGCAACTCCCGGCAGCAGGAGTGTCAGCACTGTCGCAGTGGTCGTGGCACAATGTCGGATGGCAATTCGCATGGTTTGTTCCCGGGAAGACTGGGCCCAACGGCCCGAGGATGAATGGTCGTTCCACGCCTGATTGAACGCAAGCGAGACGGTGGCACACTCACCGGTGACGAGTGGCGAGAGCTGATCGGGCACTATACCGCCGGGGAGGTGCCTGACTACCAGATCGCCGCCCTCGCGATGGCGGTGTTTTTCCGCGGACTCGCGACCGACGAGCTCTCGGCGCTGACCGATGCCATGCTCCATTCGGGCGATCGCCTCCATTTCGAGGGCGAATCGCGTCCGCGCGTCGACAAGCATTCCACCGGGGGCGTTGGCGACAAGACCTCGCTGCTGCTGGCGCCGATGCTCGCGGCGTGCGGCGTGCTGGTGCCGATGATGTCGGGTCGCGGGCTCGGCCACACCGGTGGCACCCTCGACAAGCTCGAGGCCATCCCGGGCTTCCGCACCGGACTGACGCTGCAGGAGGCCGAGGCGCAGGTGAAGCGCATCGGCGCGGCGATGCTGGGGCAGACGGAGGAAATCGCCCCGGCCGATCGCCGGCTCTACGCGCTGCGCGATGTCACCGCGACGGTGGAATCAATTCCGCTCATCAGCGCCAGCATCATGTCCAAGAAGCTTGCCGAGGGTCTCACTGGCTTGGTGCTCGACGTCAAGATCGGTTCGGGGGCCTTCCTCCCCGAGGAGAGCCGCGCCCTCGAACTCGCGCGCACCATGATCGCGTTGGGCGAGGCCCGGGGCTGTCCCACGGTTGCCCTGATCACCGCGATGGACCGCCCGCTCGGCGTCGCCTGCGGCAACGCGCTCGAGGTGGTGGAATCGGTCCGCGGTCTCCAGGGCGAGGGTCCCGAGGACCTGATGGAGGTGGTCTTCGCGCTCGGCATCGAGATGCTGCTGTTGGCGGGTGTCGACCCTGATGCCGCCGCGGCTCGCCGACGGCTGCAGGGCACCATCGACAGCGGATCGGCCCTGGCCGTGCTGCGCGCCATGGTCGAGGCTCAGGGCGGCGATCCTGCCGTGATCGACGATCCGGCGCTGCTGCCGCGCGCACCGGTCCAGCGCACGGTGGTGGCCGACCGTGATGGGGTCGTCACCCAGGTGGAACCGCGGGCACTCGGACGCGTGATCATCGAACTCGGGGGCGGCCGCCGCGTCGCCACCGACCGGGTACTGCCCGATGTGGGACTCGAGGTGTTTGCACGGCCCGGCATGACGGTGCGCCGCGGCGATCGCCTCGCGGTGATTCACGCCCGCAGCGAGGAAGCGGCGTTGGCCGTGGAGGCGTCGGTGCGTGACGCCATCTCGCTCGGCAGTGAGGCCGTTGCCGCACTGCCACTGATTGCCTGGCGCGTCAGCGCCGAAGGCCCACACCGTTATGGAGGAACATGATGAGCAACTGGATTCTCGGCGCCTTCGCCGCCGCCTTCCTCGCGTGGCTCCTGGGTGTCGGCCCGCGCCGCGCCGCGCCAGCCCCCGAAGACGACCTGGCGACACCAGTCGATGAGGACGAACTCGAGGCGGCCGAGCGGGAAGTGCGCGATGACGGCACGGCCAAACCAATCGGCGAGGCGCTCGCCGGTGAGGAAGGGGCCGACGACGACGATTGGGGGCCCGGGACGGGGGGAAGATCGAACCTACCGGGGATCATGTAGACGGAGAGAAGCGAGAGGAGAGAGGAGAGAAGAGAGTTGCAGTCTCCTCTCTCCTCTC
>JBDUDP010000042.1:0-18840 GCA_040002895.1 Gemmatimonadota bacterium | reverse complement strand
ACCGACGTTACCTTCCTCGTGCGGACGTCCGCATCCCCTTCCCCAAGACCGGAGCCACTCGCATGCGCATCATCTCCCTGCTGGGCATAGCCCTGCTCGTCGTCGGTTGCGCCCCCAAGGCCGATATCGATGGCGAGGGATCGGCCACCCTCTCGGCCGCCGCGCTGGATTCCGTGAAGGCCGTCGACGCCGCATTTGCCGCAGGAATGAACGCCAAGGATACGGCGGCGGTATTTGCGGTCTACGCCGCCGATGCCAAGTTGATGCCTCCCGATGCGCCGATGCTCGAGGGTGTCGCCATCCATCCCGTCATCACCGGTCTGATAACCGAAGGTGCCAGCGACTTCGTGCTCGCCTCGACCACAGCGTACGGCACCGGCGACCTGGCCTACCTGGTCGGCACGGCAAGCTTCATGATGGGCGGCGCGGCCCAAACGGTGAAGTACACCGAAGTGCTGCGGCGGGGCACCGATGGCAAGTGGCGCTACGTGGTGGACATGTTCAGCGGTGTGACGCCGCCCGCCGCGGTGCCCGCCGCGACAAAGTAGCGGCCGACCGAGCTTAGCGTGGCGCTGAGCCCTTCACCGCGACCAGCCGTCCATCCGGAACCACGTTGAGGACCGAGTCGACGGCGTACCGCGCGCGGAAACCGGCCTCCCGCTCCAGCCAGGCCGATCGCGGAATGAACAGGGTGAACCGTCCGCCGACCGTCAGGGTATCGAGGTCGGCAGGCGGCAACACCGTGACCGGTTGGTCGGGCGCCGCGAAGAACCCCATCCAGGTCTGCCACTGATAGTTGTTGCCCCAACCGTAGTACCGCTGCGTGTCCGAGGCAGCGAGGATCCAGGCATGCCCGGGATCGCCGCGTTGTGCCTCGACCATGCGGGCGGTGCCGCCGACATCGTTGCCCTTCTCGACTCCCGTGGACACAAAGTCTCGAAAAATCCGGACGTTCGCTGCGACGATCACTCCCACCGTCAGCAACGCCAGTGTCGCAACCACTCGGTCGCGTTGCGTGTTCCGTTGCCCGCCTGACACGAGGGCACCAATCCGTTCGGCCAACCACCAGAGCCCGCTCCCCGCGAGCCACGCGACAAATGGCAGCGAGACCAGCAGCCGAGTGTAATTCGGTGCCTTGGTGATCACGAACGCGAAGGCGAGGTAGAGCACCAGGAAGCCAGTGGCAGCGAGCAGGTCGGGGAGGCAGGCGTCGGGGGACCGCTTGTTCCGCGTCAGCGCCACGATCAGACCGACCCAGATCAGAGCACCGGTGATCGGGTCCACAAAGCCGTGGCCGTAGTTGGGATAGATGTAGCCCTGATCGTGCAGGCCACCGTTGAAGGTGGCCAGCCCCTGGCGAATGTTCGCCTTCCACGCTGCGGTCGGGGTCGCCGTGCTGGTCCACGACTGTTCCAGCGCCTGTCCCTCGGGATAGAAGAGGAACTGCTGTCGCTGGTATCCGAAGGCGAGGTCCTTGTGCTGCACGCTCGCGATCACGACCGGCGCCGCGACCATCGCCCAGCCGAGCAAGCAAAGCAACCCCGATCCCATCAACCGGCGCAGCGCCGGCCGACGTGGTTGCCGCAGCCAGAGCAGGCCCAGCACCAGGCACCAGAGCACCAGTGTGATCCGTGAAGGGAAGTAGGTGTAGTAGGTCAATCCGGTGGCCGCGCCGCCCAGCACCGTGAGCGTGCGTGAGGAGCGCTGCAGCCCGCGCACCAACAGCAGTAGCGCCAGCAGCTCGAAGAAGAGGCCGGTGTTGTCGCGCATGGCCATGCGACTGATGCCGACCAGCGCGTGATTGGCGCCGAGCAGGACCGCCGGAACCACCGCGCGAAGTGGTGTGGTGAATTGACGGAACAGACCGTAGCCGAGCCCGACGCAGCCGAGGCCAAAAAGCGCGTGGAGCAGGCGCATGTGGAAGAGGTCGATGCCGCCGAGTTGCTGCCCGAGCCAGCCGAAGACGACGAAAATCGCGGTGGGGAATCCGAAGTACCAGCTGAGTCCGAGTGGGTCGGCATTCGGCGCGCGCAGCATGTCGCGCGCGGCGTTCATGATGGTGACTTCGTCGGTATTGACCTGCCAGGGGACGGTGTAGAGCCGCCAGAGATAGAGCGGCGCCATCACCGCCAGAAGGATCGCGAGGGCCAGCACGTCGGCGCGCCCAATCCCGATCCGGACGGGAGTGGCCGTGTCGCGCAGCGACCACGCGACCACGGCAACCGCCAGCACCATCAAGATCAGGAGGATGGGGTGATAGCCTCGCCAGGTGTAGGTCACCGCGCAGGCGGTGGCGAGCAGGACGCCGACCCCGGCCCCGAGTAATGGCTGGGTGGTGCGCCGTGACGCGCCGAAGTCGCTCAACTGGCGGCGGTCGTGTTCAGCTTCCAGAGTGCTTCGGGGGGTTGATTGATGACCCGGGCGCCAAAGAGACAGGCGGCGCGATAGCTGTCTTCCGATGGCTCACAGAGCGCCTGTCGCTCGGCCACCGAGTTGCGCAGTGTTCCGATCATCTCGCCGACGGCCTCGTAGCACTTGAGTTTGCCGTTGGAGTCGGCCACATCACGACAGAGCGCAATCCCATCATCGGCGCGGGCATTGCGATTCACGAATGCCTTGGCGAGTCCCACGAAGCACCAGGGGCGGTAGGCCTCGGTCCCCATGTTGCAGAGGGTGATTCCCTTCTGGTGATCGGCGAGGGCGTAGGCGCTGATGTCGCGACCGAGACTCTGGTAGCAGACATAGCGCATGTCGTGCGGTGCGGTGTCGCAGGTCTTCGCGGCGGCGCCAATATTGCCACCGTTCTGGTAGAGAATGGCGGCCGTCTGCATCTCATAACAGGAAAAGAGATAGCGTTCTGCCATGATCGAGCAGGGGTAGAGCAGGTCTTTCTTGTCGAGTGGCTTGAACGTCGACTCGGCGCCGCCGCCCATCCCCGGCATGTGCATTCCCTCGTGGGCGCTGAGTCCGTGCCCTTCGCGGCTCGCCATCTGCACATTCACGATGTTTTCCATGAACACGCCGGCGTAGCAGGAGCGACGGCTCCATTCATCGGGAAAGAAATCGCAGTCGGAGAGCGCGCGAGGGGCGTCGTGGCCGTAGTACATCGTGAGCCCATGTCCAGCGCCGTGGACGCACTGGAACAGCAGCCACTGATTGGCCGTGGCGCCGCGGAACGGGGCGCAGACCGCGTTCACTTCGGTCGAGCCGACGGCGGTTGCGGCATTGAAGTAGGCCTGGAGGACCCCGTGGTAGCATCCCGCCTCGTTGCTCTCGTCGCATTGCGCGAAGACGGATGCGATCGAACCGCCGCCCTTTCCGGCCGAGATCCCGATGCCGTGCGCGAAGACATGGCCCGCAGGCGCCACGCTCGGGTCGAGGGTTTTGAGTTGCTCCAGCGTCTGCATCGCGAGCCGGACCTTTCCGGCGGCTGCCAGGGAATCAAATGTCGCGGAGTAACATTCCGTGGGATTGGTGGTGCCGACGCCGCAGCGATTGTGCATCGCCTTCGCCAGGGTGACCGGGTTGTCGGTTCCCTTGAAACGGGCGAGCCAGGCGAGGGGATCGATCTGTCGTCGGCCGAGCAGGTAGGCGCCGGCTCCAACCACCACGGCCACGACGAGCAGAGTCCACCATGCGGTCTTGCCGGCCGTCGTGTTCATCGGAACTCCCGGGGCGAGGAGGGGCGGTTGTCGGGGACGACTCAAGTATGAGACCAAGTGACGCGGCCTACAAGAGCGACCGAGGTCGCGAGCACAAACGATCGGCACGAGGTAGAATCGTGCTGGGCGCGCGGTGTCGATCGTGGTCTCATTACCGAGGGGAAGCTCAAATGAAATGCCATGTGCGGTCGCTAGTGCTGCTCGTTGTTGGGCTCGTGGCCAGTGGGTGTGGCGAGGCGAAGGAGGCATCCGAGCCCCAGAGCGCACTGGTCGGCGCATGGCGCGCGAAGATCCAGTTCAGCGCCGGCGTGTTCGCGGAGGTGAAGGACCTCGAGTTCCTCTATGCCTACAATGAGGGTGGCACGATGACGGAATCGTCGAACTACGACGAGGCCGCCAATTCATCCCCTCCGGCGTATGGCGTCTGGCGCGAGACCGGTCCGAAGACCTTCGAGACCAAGTACCTCTTCTGGCAGACGCGCGTGCCCGTGGCGGCGGATGGTCCCGGCAACGAGGGGGGGTGGCTTCCGGCGGGGCATGGGGTGCTCACCGAGAAGATCACTCTCTCGGCCGACGGCAACTCCTACACCTCGACCGTGCACTACGACTCGTTTGATCAGGCGGGGCAGCCGATGCCCATCGGCGGCGATGCGACGGGAAGCGGCACCCGGATCGTCTTCTAGTGTGGCCCCGTGGTGGAGGAGTTGCGGTGAAAAGGATCCTTCCGGCTTGTTCTGGTTGGTTTGCCGTGTTCGCTCTGTTGCTGACCAGCGCTCTCGCCGCGCAGTCGCCGCGTCGGACCGCGCCGTACGTCGGCCCGATTCTGGACATGCACATGCATGCCCGCACCGCGGCGCACTACGGCGTCACAGGCCTGCCACTCTGTGCGCCCGTGGAACGGATGCCGCGATGGGATCAGCGGTTTCCCTTTGGCCAAGATTCAACCGCGCCACCGCCGTGCCGCACTCCATTGATCTCGGCCTCGACCGATGAAGGGGTGCGCGGCGAAACCGTGGCTGCCATGAAGCGGCACCGCGTGATCGGCGTGCTAGGGGGTGATCCCGATCTGGTAGCGCTCTGGCAACGCGCGGCGCCAGGGCGATTCATTCCCGGACTCGACCTTCAGTTCGATGCGACGACCGGCGCGATGCGAGCGTCCACGCCCGCTGGCGCCCCGCTTCGGCCACTCCCGCTCGACAGCATCCGCGCCCTGCACGCTCGTGGCGCCTTCCGGGTCCTCGGGGAAGTCATGAATCAGTATGCCGGGATCGCCCCGGATGATTCGCGGCTGGAACCGCTTTGGGCATTGGCCGAATCGCTTGATATCCCGGTGGGAATCCATGTCGGGGGCGGCGGGCCTGCGGAGGCCTACACCGGGTCGCCAGCATTCCGGGCCCGGATGCAGAGCGCGCTCACGGTGGAGGAGGTCCTCGTTCGGCACCCCAAGCTCCGGTTGTACGTGATGCACGGCGGGTATCCGATGCTGGACGATCTCCTCGCGCTGCTCTTCTCACACCCGCAGGTCTATGTGGAACTGAGTATGGCCGCGAATGTCGAGACGCGACCCGCCTTCTATCGCTACCTCCGCGGTATCGTGGAGGCGGGCTACGGCGACCGGATCATGTTCGGCTCCGATCAGATGGTATGGCCGGGGTTGATCGATGCGGCTGTCCACTCCATTGATGAGGCACCGTTTCTCAGCGCGGTACAGAAGCGCGGCATCTTCTATGACAACGCCGCGCGATTCCTCCGCCTCGGCGAAGGGGAAATGGCGGAGCACCGTCGGTTGCGCTGAATGGGAGACTCGCTTCCCCGTGGAGTTAGCTTGCGGAGTTCACCGAACTCGGCTCGCTCCCTCGAATCACCGGATGGTGTCCCATGAAGATTCCGATGCGAGCGCGGCTGAGCGGGCTCACGCTGCTGTTGCAATTGATCGCAGTGACTTCTGTCAGCGCGCAGGGCGTCGAGTCCTACGACGCCTGGTTCCAGTCGGTCACCAAGGCGCTGGTGGCTTCGACACGGGCACCGACAATCTCGGTCGCCGTGATGTCGGGCGACCACGTGATCTATGCCGATGCGGGCGGGTCGATCGCCCCACCGGCCCGGCACGGCCCCTCTCCGGCCACCATGTACCGTGTCGGCAGCATCAGCAAGCTCTTCACGGCGTCCATTGCAGCCCGCTTGGCCTCGCGTGGAGTCGTCAATCTGGATGCCGATGTGCGCCAGTACGTCCCGGAGTTTCCGGCCAAGCGCGGCACGGTGACACTGCGAGAGCTGGCTGGACATCAATCGGGAATCCGGCACTACGGCCTCGGTGAATTCATCTCTCGCACGCATTACGACTCGCTGGCACCGACCGTGAAGATTTTCCTGAACGATCCCTTGTTGTTCGAGCCGGGTACCAAATACTCCTACTCGAGCTACGGTTTCAACCTGCTCGCCCTCGCCCTTGAACGCGCAGCCCACAAGCCATTCCTTCGCCTGCTGCGCGACGAAGTCACTGGCCCCCTGAAACTGAAGCACACCGAGCCGGATATGGTGGGACGGGTGATTGCCGATCGGGCGCAGCTCTACGCCTTCGACAGCCTCGGTACACCGATTTCAGCCGTGCCGGATGACCTCAGCGACCGCTGGCCCAGTGGCGGGATGCTCTCCAGCGTGATCGACCTCGCTCGATTCGGAATGGCGTTCACCGGGGGCCGCTTTATCCCCGATTCGATGGTGCGCGTGATGACCACCCCGCAGCACTTGCAGAGTGGGGCTGCCACCATCGTGGGCTTGGCATGGCGCGTCGGCACCGACTCCGCCGGTCGGACCATCTGGCATCATGCGGGGACGTCGAATGGTGGCCGAGCGTTGTTGGTGGTGTGGCCGGCAGAGCACCTCGTCGTTGCCCTCGCCGCGAACGCCATGGTGCCATTCGATCTTCCGGCGGCCTTCAAGTACGCGGACATCGCCCGATCGCAACGTCCGTATCGCTAGGTCGGAGCGTCGCGGTTCCCGTCTAAACCTTCCCCGCGTGAGCGGCGTCTCATCTCCACAGCACCCTGATCATCGTCCCACACAGGAGCAGGCGACGTGTTCACCAGCACGGCCCTGAAGATCACCGGACTGGCGGCCCTGACCTTGTTCGCGCGGCCGGCCCCCACCTCGACCCCGTCCCCCGATTCCGTGCAGCGTGTCGCCACGCTCGGCATGGCGCGCTCGGTCCATACGGCGACGGCGCTGCTGTCGGGTGAGGTCGTGGTGATTGGCGGCATGGCCAATGACGGAGGTTCGCTCGCCAGCGCCGAACTGTTCGATCCGGCGCGCAACACCCTGCGCGCGGTGGGGCGGCTCGCGGTCCCCAGGGCGAGTCACACCGCCACACGACTCCGGGATGGTCGCGTGCTCGTCGCAGGTGGATACAACGGCGACTATCTCTCCTCGGTCGAGGTCTTTGATCCTGCGACCAACCGCTTCCGATCGGCAGGCTCGCTGTTGCTGGGGCGGAGCGGCCAAACGGCGACACTGCTCGCTGATGGCACGGTGCTTTTTGTCGGCGGCGTGGGGCAGGGTTGGACGTTTCTCAAGAGTGCGGAAGTGTTCGACCCAGCGACGGGCACATCCCGACTGGTCGGCGCACTGGCGGTTCCGCGCGAGAGCCACACTGCCACGCTGCTGCCGAGCGGGGACGTGCTGATTGTTGGCGGTCACTCGGGACGGCGTGAGGCGATGGAGGTGTATGCGAGTGCTGAGCTCTACTCTCCGCGCACCGGGCAGTTCTCGCCGGTGGGGTCGCTCGCGACGGCACGCCACAAACACGATGCGGTGGCCTTGGCAGATGGCAGGGTGCTCGTGCTGGGTGGCGCGGATCGGACGGATCGCCGCGACTACGCCTCGACCGAAGTCTTCGACTCCCGCACCAATCGCTTCGCGCGCGGCCCCGCGATGATTCACGCACGGTACAAGATCGCGGGGACCTCGATGCTGCTCCGGGATGGCAACGTGCTTGTCTCCGCTGGGGGGACGGCCGCCGAGATTCTTGACGTGGGACGTTGGGCGTTTCGCGAGGTGCCGGGCCGGTTCCCCGCCGCCTTCCGCTTTGCCGCCACCGCGCCGCTCCCGGGCGGAGACGTGATGATCTCGGGGGGATACGCGGCCGGGGTCACGCACAACGACGGTGTCTGGCGCTATCGGACGAAGTGACCGCCATGCCCCGCGCCGGGCAATTCGCGTTAGGATTGCTGTTCCGGGGCGATGGCAGGGCCCCGACCGTGACATGCCCCTCCACAGGACGCAGATGCACAGAGAGCGACACGCGGTGGATCGGGTTGCATGGTTGCGTGCGGCAGTGCTCGGCGCCAATGACGGGCTGATCTCAACCAGCAGTCTGGTGGTCGGGGTGGCCACGGCCGGACAGGGTCGCGCCGCCGTTTTGGTTGCCGCCGTGGCTGGCCTCGCCGCCGGCGCGCTCTCGATGGCGGCAGGAGAGTACGTCTCGGTGAGCTCGCAGGCCGATGCCGAAGAGGCGGATCTCGCGATGGAACGGAGAGAGCTCGCGGCCTCGCCGGAAGCAGAACACGCGGAACTTGCCGGGATCTATGTGCAGCGCGGACTCACGCGCGAGCTTGCGGATCAGGTGGCCGACCAGCTCACCGCGCACGACGCGTTGGGCGCTCACGCGCGCGACGAACTCGGCATCCATGAACTCACCCGCGCCCGCCCGACCCAAGCAGCGGTGGCGTCCGCGATCTCGTTCGCGGTGGGAGCTGCACCACCGGTGCTGTTGGCGGGACTGCTGCCCACGGCGACGGTCACGCCCTGGGTTGTCGGTGTGACGCTCCTGGTGCTCCTCGGCCTCGGTGGCGTCGCGGCCATGCTCGGAGGGGCACCGATCACGCGCGGGGCGCTTCGCGTCGCGTTCTGGGGTGGTGTGGCGATGGGCTGCACGGCGGCGATCGGCCACCTGTTTGGAACGAGGGTCGCATAGCCGGCGCCCCGTGAGTCGGTGCGAGTCAGGCCCCGCAGGATCGGTTAGCTTGCGAGAGGCCGCTGCACCGGACGAGCACGATCCATCTCGATGCGTACATGCAATTGACCTGGGCAGGAGATCTCGTGATGAATCGAATGGTTGGCATGATCCTGCTCGGAACCGTCGCCTGCTCCGCGCCTGCCGCTCGCCCACCCACAGCCAGGGAACCGGTGCGCACTGGATTCTCGGTGCCTGCCTCCCAGTCGGGCACGCTCTTGCTCGCCCGGGGGCTGCTGCAGTTTGCTCCCTGCGGAACCACTGGCGACGGGAACATCGTGACCGACCGGTCCGACGGTGAAGGGGCGGCGCTGATGCGCGACCTCGCCCCCGGTGGGGGACGGGTGACCGCACTGGTGCGTGTGGAGCATGACTCGCTGATCGAAGTGCGCTATGCCGGGCCCGAAGGACCCACGTGCACCACCCTGCCACCAGCGGGCGATCTCAACGCCGTGGGCGAGGAGCCGTTCTGGCACCTGCGCATTGCCGGTGACAGCGCGCGGCTGCGGACGCCGGAGGACACCGCCGGTACCAGTTGGCACGGCGGCACCTGGCAGTCGGAGGCCAATGATTGGCATTTCGTCGCTGCCGGCGTCGGTGGCGACACCGTGCGGGTCGTGCTGCGTGCCGAGCGCTGCACGGATGGTATGTCGGGCGCACGATATCCCTTTCATGCCACCGTGAACGGGAACGGCGTGGTGCTTCAGGGGTGCGGACTCGAGGGACAGGGTGCCATGCGGGCTGCACCGTGAGTCGCCGGGTGCGTGCCGCCTGCGGTCTGGCTGGACTCCTACTCGTCTCCGCGTGCGCGACGCTGCAGCAGATCGCTGCGTTGCAGCGGGTTGCCTTTGCCCTTGGTGGCACGCAGAACGGTCGACTCGCCGGGGTCCCGCTCGAGCGGATCGCGACCTACCGTGACCTCTCTGCCAGCGACATCGGCCGAGTGGCACTCGCCCTCGCGCGCAACGACTTGCCGCTGGAGTTCCAACTGGTGGTTCGGGCAAACAATCCGGCGTCGAATCGGACCACGGCCACCATGGTTCGCCTGGCGTGGACGCTGCTGCTCGATGGGAAGGAGACTGTCTCGGGCGCCCTCGACTCCAGTCTCGCGCTTCCGGCAGGCGAGACCGTGGCGATCCCGCTGCAGATGCGGTTGAACCTGCGCGAGTTCTTTGGCGGAAATGCCGAGAGCCTGGTCAATCTCGCGGCCAATATCGCCGGACTGCGATCGGACCCGACGCGAGTCACGGTCCGTGCGGTGCCGACCATCAATACCCCGATCGGTCCGATCAGCTACCCCTCGCCCATCACGATCGTCAACGAAACGGTGGGGCGCGGCTCCAACCCGTAGGGGCACGATTTGGGGGGGGCGAGGCCGGGTCCACCGTCCCGCCCTGAACCGCTGGTCCGCCTGCCGGTGTGGTGGAATGCGTAGCCGACGTCCCTCAGGGTAGACGGCGCCCTGCAGTTCCAGGCGCCGCGTCTTCCTGAGGTGACCCGATGCAACCATACGCACGCTTCGGCGCCATGATTGCGACATCGACCGTGGTGATGTTTGCGCTCATGTACCTGAACACCTACAGCTGGGATCATGTTTACTACAGCCAGACGCGCAGCTACATGGCGCTGGTGATGGGTGCCGCCATGGCCGCGGTGATGTTCGGCTTCATGCGCGCGATGTATCGCGATCGACGTATGAACGTCGCGATCCTGGGCCTGACGACCGTGGTGTTCGCGGCGTCGCTCTGGCTGGTCCGGAGTCAGGCCACGGTGGGCGACATCTCGTGGATGCGGGCCATGATCCCCCATCATTCCATCGCCATTCTCACGAGCGAGCGCGCCAACATCACCGACCCGCGAGTGCGCAAACTGGCCGATGGCATCATCGAGGCGCAGCGTCGCGAGATCGCTGAAATGGAGGACCTGATCGTGAAACTGCGGCACGGGGAGTAGCGCCTGCACGTGTGGAACTTTTGGACCGATTCGTCTGTATTGTATAGATGCGATGGTGCCGTCCGGCCGTCGTCCTCCCTCCCACCGCGGAGCACCAGATGCAGATTCAGTTCAACACCGATCACAACATCCACGGCCATGAGGCGATGGCCCTTCAGGCCGAGACCATCCTGCGCGGGGCCCTTGAGCACTACAGCGACCAGATCACCCGGGTCGAGATCCACCTCCGCGACGAGAACAGTGACAAGAAGACCGGCCCCGCCGACGTGCGCTGCTTGCTGGAGGCGCGCATCGCCAACCAGCAGCCGATTGCCGTCCGGGATCAGGCCGCCAGCGTGACCCAGGCGCTCGAAGGCGCGGCGACGAAGCTGCGGAGCTCGATCGAAAGCCGATTGGGTCGACTGAGTCACCGATAGGCTCGCACCACCCCATCCCATGAGCACATTGTCCAGTCCCCGCGGCCGCGCACGACGGCGGCCCGGGTTTGCGGCGCGGCGTTGGGCCTTCGCGCTTGTCGGCGTGCTGGTGGGATGCACCCCATCGGGCTCGTCTCCGGACTGTCGCACCACGGCGGACGGCTGGAGCGAGTTGATCCTGCGGCACCAGGTGCGCTATCCCGACTGGGAACTCGACGACGCCTTCAAGCTGCTGCATCAGGCCACCATGGGGAGCGAGCATGCGGTGGCGGACTCCACCGCGCCGCTCCGCTGGATGGCACGGGAATGGACGAGCATGGGCGAGGGACCCACCGAGGCACTGGTCGACACGTTGGGTGTCGATGGCCGCTTCGCGCGGATCCATCTGCGGGCGTGGCGCGCCTACGGTGGCTCGCCGGATTCGCTGGTGGCAGCGTTCGTCCAGACTGCGCGCGCTGTTCCGCCGGACACCGCCCAACTCGGATGTGCCATCGCCGCGCTCACACAACTGGCGCGGGATGGCCGGGTGCCGTGGCGTGCGACGCAGGTGGCCTCGGAGGCCCAGGCGTGGGCGGCGCGTCACTACCCTGCCATGGAGCATTCGCCGCGGTTCGAGATCGAGTACCGGCCGGCGTATCGGGTGGTGGCCCTCCCGCTGGTGGATTCCCTGTTGGTGCGCGGCCGACTCGCCGAGCCGCCGCGAGTGCCATCGACCCGGCGGACCCGCCCCCAGCCGGCACGGCGTCTTGGTGCACAGATCGCGTCCCGGTAGCAGACGGGGCGGTTTGCTGATCGTCCCCTGACACGCGCGCCCCGCTGGCTCGGGCTAGATTCCCGGCGTGTCAGACTCTCTCCCGGAAATCACTGCTGCGGTCGAATCACCGGCCGAACTCCCGCCGATGTCCCCATCACGGCCGGCCCGCGTGTTCGACCGCTCCATCATCGAAGGGCCCCTCGGCGCGGCGATCTGGAAGCTGGCGTGGCCGACGATGCTCGCGAATGTCATCGGCGGGATGCAGGGGATGATCGACCACATCATGGTCGGGCACTACGTCGGCTTCGAGGGCAATGCCGCCATTGGCGTCTCCACGCAGCTGCTGATCGTGGTGGTGTCATTCATCATGTCGCTGTTCACCGGCATGAGCGTGCTGGTGGCGCGCTTCGTGGGCGCCAACGACGCGATCAACGCCGACCGGGCGGTCTATCAGGCCTTCCTCACCGCCATCGTCATGTCCGTCGGCATCCTCGCTCCGATCGGCTACTTCCTCGCCCCGTCACTGCTGAATCTCGTGAACGCCGCGCCCGGAGTGCAGGCCCAGGCTCTGCCGTATCTGCGGATCATGTTCCTCTTCAGCACCGGCATGCTGCTCTTCTACATGCTGGGGGGCGCGCTGCGCTCGGCGGGCGATGCGCGCACTCCGATGGTGCTGGGCATCGGGATGACGCTCGGCAACATCGTGCTCAATGTGATCCTGATTCGCGGCATGGGGCCGATCCCGGCCCTGGGCACGGCCGGTGCCGCCCTGGGCACCGTCATCGCCTCCGGGGCCGTCGGGGCCTACGGAATCTGGAAGCTGTGGCACGGCGGCTGGGTGGTGTCCTTTCCGCGCGGGATGGGCTATCGCCCCGATTGGGGCATCATCCGGGAGCTGTTCCGCTTCGGCTTGCCGGCGGGGTTCCAGGGCATCGCCATGAACATCGGTGGCGTGCTCATGCTCTCGTTCATCGGATCGCTGGCGGCGAGTGCCGCGGCGCAGGCAGCCTATGCCGTGTCGTACACGCAACTCTTTTCCTTCGTCACCTGGACGTCGGTGGGGTTGATGGGTGCCGCCGCCGCCGTGGCGGGGCAGAATCTCGGCGCCCACCAGCCGGAGCGGGCCGCCGAAGGAGTCCACGTCGCCGCGCGCATTGCCGGAAGCGGTGCGGCGGCCATCGGCCTCGCCTTCTTGTTCATCCCCCGGCAGCTGCTGGGCATTTTCGGGATGAACGATCCGCAGGCCGTCGAGTTGGGCGTGCAACTGCTCCGTGTGCTGAGCGTCTCGGGCATCTTCATCGCGACGGCACTGGCGTACACCGGTGGGTTGCAGGGCACCGGCGACACGCGCAGCCCACTCTACATCTCGATCATTTCGCAGGTGATCGTCCCGATCGGCATCTGCTTCACGATCCAGCATTTCACCACGCTGGAAGCGATGCACATCTGGCTCGCCATCCTCGCCGGCCATTTCTTCCGCTCGCTGCTGGGAATGCTGCGGTTCCGTCAGGGGAAGTGGCGCCACATCGCGATCCGGGTGCCGGACGCCGACGTGACGGCAGGGGCCGCCGGTTGACGCCGACGGTCCGGCTCAGCCTGTCCGCCATGGTGGCGACGCTTGCCGCGGTGCCGTTGTCGTCGCAGGCCACGACACGGCTTCCTGCACACCAGACCTTCACGCTTGCGTCACATGCCGTGGCCGAGCGTCGCGTCATCAATGTCTACCTGCCCCCAGCGTATGCGGCTTCCACACGACGGCCGTTTCCGGTGCTCTACGTCCCGGATGGCGGGCTGGCCGAGGATTTCCCGCATGTGGTGATCAGTGTCGATTCGCTGATCCGGCTCGGGCGGATTCCGGCAACGATCGTTGTCGGGATCGAGAACACCGAGCGACGGCGCGACATGACCGGCCCCACCACATTTGCCAGCGACAGTGCGATCGCGCCCCATGTGGGCGGCTCGGCGGCGTTCAGGATGTTCATTCGCACGGAGTTGATGCCGGAGATCCGGCGCCGCTATCGGACCAGCGACGACACCGGGATCGTGGGGGAATCGCTCGCGGGGCTCTTTGTGGTGGAGACCTTCCTCCTGGAGCCCACGCTGTTTCGGCGCTACGTCGCGATCTCGCCGAGCCTCTGGTGGGATGGTGGCGGGCTGGTCACGGGTGCGGAGGGCGGGCTGGCTGTGTCACCGCTCACGGGACGCACGCTCTACCTGACGTCGGCGAACGAGGCGGACATTGTCGCCAGGGTAGACCGGTTGGCCGCCGTGCTGCGGAGCGCGTCTCCCACCGGGCTGCGCTGGTTCCACCATCCGCGGCCCGATCTGGAGCACGGCACGATCTACCTGGGCGAGGGCCCCCGCGCCCTCGCGACCGCGCTGCACTAGGCGCGCCGTGCGAGTGCCCCAAGCCCCACTGGTTCAGTGCTGGAGCCGGGGTCGCTGCAGTTTGTGCTTGGCCTGCTGGATCCGGGTGGCGAGCCAGGTGGCGGATTCGCCGGAGTGTCTGGTCGGAAGAACGAAATCGGGATTGTCGGGCTCGGGAGGGTGCCCCGGCGGCGGTTCATCCACCATGAGGTCCCCGCCGTGAGCCTGGACGGCGAGTTCGAATTCCTCGACTGCGTCGAGAATCACCCCCAGCTCCTCAAGTGAATCATTGATATGCACGGTGACGCTGCGGGCGCGGAGCCGGGCCCGGAATTCGTCCGCAACGCGCGAGCGTTCGGCGACGGCACGTTCGGTAGGTTGGGTGGCCGACCAGAGCATGGGATCTCCTGTGGGGCGCAGCTGGGCAGTGGGCCCGACTGACTTATGCGGTCCGTGGATACCAGTCTGGCGACGATTCACAGGAGGGTGGCGTGCACATGCGTGGCGGGGCGTTGCAGTCGCAAACGCCGGGTCAAGTCTCGTCGCGTTTCAGCCCTCGTGACATCCGGGCTCGCCGGATTGCATCGGAGGGCAGGGGACGCTGCCCCACGAACAGAAGACGCAACAGTCACCACGTTTCGGGGTGAGCCGGGTGCCGCATCCGGTGCAAGGGTGCATGTGGACACAGGCGTCGGTGGGCATCTCGAGCGTTTCGGCGAGGCCGCAGAGCGGGCAAGTAAGCGTGGATATGAGTACCATGCCATGGAATCTAGGCCGATTCGAAACTTCACGGCGGCACCCAACACGGAGCACTCGCATGGCTGATTCGTCATGGTCGGTGGTGGCATCCTACGGCACCAAGCTCGAGGCCGATATGGCCCGGACCATTCTCGAGGCCGCGGGGATGCCGGTGCTGCTGCACGGGGATCAGAGCGGCATTTTCGGTGCCGGATTTCAGGGCTGGGCTCCCGGCAATACCACCCTCTCGGTGCCGGTCGAGGCGCTCGCTCGCGCGCAGGATTTGCTGGGGACTGACGAGCCTTCAGGATCGGCGTAACCACTTGTTGCCAGGATGGTTGCGGTGCCGGCACGGGGGATTGGGCCGACCGGATGCGGGGGCCGGAGCTACTTTTGATTTCCCACCTTTCCTTCAGCAGGTCGGTCCATGAACTGGCTCCCCGCTTCGTTCGATCCTGACAAGATCCAGACGCTGCTGATCATGGCGGCACCGAAGGTCTTCGCCGCGATAGTGGTGCTGCTGTTCGCGTGGATCGTGCTGCGGATCACGCAGCCGGCGCTCCGACTGGCGCTGACGCGGGCGCGGTTCCAGGAGGGCCTCACCCACCTGCTGGTCGATGGGCTCTTCCGCGGTGTGGTGTTGCTGCTCGGTTTGGTGATGGCCGCCAGCCAGCTCGGGGTGAACGTGAGCGCGGTGCTCGCCGGACTGGGCGTCGCCGGGATCGCCATCGGGTTCGCCGCGCAGGAGACGGTGGCCAACATGATCGCCGGCTTCCTGATCTTCTGGGATCGGCCCTTCAAGATCGGTGATCACATCAGCACGGAAGATCGCTACGGCGAGGTGCGCGAGATCACGCTGCGCACCACCCGGATCCGTACCCTCGACAACACCTATCTGGTGATTCCGAACAAGCAGATCATCGGGGAGGCGCTCGTCAATCACTCGATGTATGGCGAGACGCGCGTGGTCGTGCCCATCGGCATTGCCTACAAGGAGTCCATCGAAGCGGCGCGCGAGGTGCTGCTGCGCGCGGTTGCCACCCTTGACGGCGTGATCGCCGATCCGGCGCCCGATGTGGTGGCGCGATCACTCGGCGACTCGAGTGTCAATCTCGAGGTGCGGGTCTGGGTGGCCGATGTGGCGCTGGAACGTCCCGTCGTGGCCCGCGTGGTGGAGGCGAGCAAGCAGGCGCTCGATGCCGCCGGGATTTCGATTCCCTTCCCGCATCGGCAGTTGTTCATCGATCAGGTGGCCCCTGCTGTCTGGGACGGTGCGCGGGACGCGCTGGGCGGCGGCGGGAGTGGCTCGCGGCGGGACTGAGCCTCCCCGCCGCGGGGGGGGCGCTCAGCGGCGGATGCCGGCGTGCAGCATCGAATCGTGGGCCTTGAGGCGGAAGAGTTCCAGCGCGTTGGTCGCCATGATCTTGCTGCGGTCCTTCTCCGGGATCGAGAGCGACTTCATGAACTCGAGGTAGGACTCCATCGACGAGATCGGCCAGTCGGTCCCGAACAGCACCGCGTCGGGCTCGACGCCGTAGACCAGCATCTCCTGCACCTGCTTGCGCATGAAGACCTCGAAGCGATCCTCGAACGCCCCCAGCGTCAGCCCGGAGATGTCGGTGAAGACATTGGCATTCTTGTATACCACTTCCATGCAGTCGCGGATCCAGGGGTTGCCGAGGTGGCAGATCACGAAGTTCACGTCGGGGAAGTCGACCGCCGCCTCGTCGACATTGAGCGGATGCGCGTACTTGAGCTTCCCCTTCGGCGAATAGGTGTCGCCGGTGTGGATCATCACCGGCAGCTTGTGTTCCCCCGCGAACTCGTAGGCCGGTCGCCACTTCGGATCGCTGGGGTAGAACGGCTGGTAGCCGGGGTAGAGTTTCAGCCCGCAGAGGAGCCCGGCCTGGACATACTCGACCAATTCCCGCAGGTCATCCGGCGCAAAGTTGAAGTAGTCGAGGCCGGCGACAACCTTGAGCCAGGGTCGATCGCGGATCGCGGTGATCACCGTGCGCGTCGAGGGTCGCCCATTGGTCACGGTGTACGAGGTCAGGATCAGCGACATGTCGATGCGATTGCGCCGCATGGACAGCTCCAGCCGCTCGATGCACGCATCCAGCGTGGGATGCCGTTCTTCTTCGTAATTGTTGACGTGCACATGGCAATCGATGATCATCGATCCAACCTCGTCCGCTCCAGAATGGATTCGGCCCACGCGCGACCGCCCATGCCGAAGGCGAGGGCGAGGGCGAGGCAGAGCCCGCCGAAGGCGAGCTGGAACGCCGACGTGAGCAGGTTGAGGGCGAGCCCGAGCTGCTCCAGTGCCAGAATGCCGACGAAGGTCAGCAGGGCCCAATGCACCAGCAGGCCGATGTTGGCGGTGCCCTTGACGCCGATGTTGTTGAGATAGGCCTCGGCCAGCCCGCGGATGAAGCGGGCGCCGAGCGACCCGACCACCAGCACCACGAGCGCGGCCGCCACGTTCGGCACATAGTCGGCCATGCGCGCCACGACTTCTGGTCCCATCGTGAGTCCCAGCACGTTGAAGGCCGCGACCGCGAAGATCAGCAGCACCCCCCAATAGATCACCTGCCCCACCAGCGTCACCAGGGTGAACCGCACGCCACCGCGCAGCAGGAAATCGTCCAGGCCGGTGTGCTCCGCCGCGCTGTCGAGTCGGATCAGTCGCAACAGGCGGATGATGATGTCGCGGGCACCGCGTGCCAGCAGCCATCCGATGATGAAGATGGTGGTCGCGACGAAGAGCCGCGGCAGATAGATCACCAGCAGGTTCCACGAATTCAGCAGGGAATCGAGAATCAAGTCGATCTGGTCACGCATTGTCACCTCCGACCGGGGAGCTGATGGGCCAGCGGGGCGCGATCATTGCGCCAGGCGCGCCGAGAGCGCGGGCAGGTCTGCTGGTGTGAGTTTGCCAATGGACGTGCGCCCGTTGAGGTCCGCGAGCATGCGCCGGAATGGGGCATGGGACATGGGGCGGGAAATGCGGTAGATCCTGCGCCAGCTGGTGTAGAGAAGCTGGCGCAGCAAGGTGGTCGGTAACCGGCGTCGAACCCGCGTCATCGATTCGTAGTAGAGCACCAGGGGGACCGGTTGGCCGCTGCGATGGAGATCGGGTTGGTGGTAGTCAAAATCGAGGGCAAGCACGGCGTCCCGACGGACGAGGGTGCGCAACCAGGGGTTGTCGGGTCGCACCTCTCCCACGATGGCTTCGAGGGGTCCGCCGTGGATGCGACGCGCGTCGCGACTGAACCGCGTGCGCAGGCGGGCGCGTAGTCTGGGCCCCACGCCGAACCCGCGGGCGCGGGCCGAGACCGCGAGGTAGCCGATGACGCCGATGTTCACGTTGCCGAGGTAGGTGCCGCTGGCGACCCCAATGAGATCGCCCTCCAGCTCGGCGACGAGGATATGCCACTGGGTGTCGAGCCAGAGGCCAGCACCCCGTTCGGTGAGCGACTCCTGCCACTCGGTGCGCGAGACCAACTCGGTCTTGTGGAAGGTGCGCCGCAGCAAGGCGTGGGCGTCGCGCAGGGCGGGGTCCGTCGGGTCGGTCACTTCCCGAATGATCGGTTTTGGTGTCTGGCTCATTGCATCACCCACCGGGCACCGGGGCGCCGTGAAAAGTTCGTCCAGGTCGCTGCTCGGCGGACTCGGCGCAAGGGCCGCTTCCCATCCGTGCAACCTACCGGAAAGCCGGAGGGCGGGCAATCTGCCTTCGGAAGCGGCGCCGCGGCTTAGATTTGCGGCAGGGGCAGGCCGGGCATCTCTTCACCCATCGGTGGTCCGATGAAATGGTTGACCCAGTTTGGCCGGCGATTCGCGTTGCCGGCCGGTACTGACGTCGCGGGGACGCAGGCCCGCGTATCATCGCAGGCCGCGCTCACCCCCGAAAATCTCTGGCTGCTGGTTTGCTCG
>JBDUDP010000041.1:0-20449 GCA_040002895.1 Gemmatimonadota bacterium | reverse complement strand
AGCTGGAGCGCGAGAAGGGGAAGCTGATCTGGTCCTATGACATTGCCGTGGCGGGCAAGAGCGGCATCGAGGAAGTCGCGATCGATGCGGTGACGGGTGCCATGCTGAGCAAGGAGCATGAGACGCCGAAGGATGAGAAGAAGGAAGCGGCCGAGGATGCCGCGAAGGCCAAGGCGAAGGCCGCAGGAATGAAGAAGCCGTGAAGCACCTCACCCTCGTGGCGCTCACCCTCGTGGCTGGCGCCACGGGGGTCCGCGCCCAGCAATTCCACATGATCAACAAGGTCAACATCGGCGGCGAAGGCGGCACTGACTACCTCAACGCCGACCCCGCCACGGGTCGGGTGTTCATCTCTCGCGGCACCCATGTGATGGTGGTGGACGGGAAGAGCGGCGCACTGCTTGGCGATATCCTCGACACTCCGCGCGTCCATGGCATCGCGTTCGCGCCCAAGTTCAATCACGGTTTCACGACCAATGCGGGGGATTCAACGGTCACGATGTTCGACCTCAAGACCCTCGCCCCGATCCGGAAGGTCGCCACCCACATGGGCGGCCTCGACGGCATCATGTATGATGATGGCACCGACCAGATCATCCTCACCAACCATTCCCGGCCGATCGGTACGGCGATGGCCATCAACGCCACCACCGGTGACGTCGTGGGCACGGCAAACCTCGAGGACACGGCACCCGAAGGGGCCGCGAGCGACGGCAAGGGGAAGCTGTTCGTCAACAACGAGGGGAAGAACACGATCCAGGTGCTCGATGCGCGGACCATGCGCGTCCTTGCATCCTGGCCGATTGCCCCCTGTGACGGCCCGACCGGCATCGCCTACGACCGCAAGACCGACCGGATCTTCTCGGGATGCAGCAAGACCTCGGTCGTGGTGGACGCCACGAGTGGCAAGGTCGTCGCCGAGATCGCCAATGGCGATGGCGTCGACGCGCTCGGCTGGGATCCGGTCGACAAGTTGATCTACATTCCTGGGGGCGATGGCACGCTCACCGTGGTCCATCAGGACGCGGCCGACCACTACAGCGTCGTTGCCACCGTCGCCACAATGCGCGGTGCCAAGACCGTGGCAGTCGACGCGACGCGGCATGTGGCGTATCTCTTCACCCCCGAGTACGGCCCGCCGCCCGCCGCCGCCGCAGGCACGACTCCACCCCAGGGTGGCCGGGGGCCCCGCGGGCCGATTGTCGGGGCCTGGTTCATCACCGTCGGCCGATAGCCGACCGCGGAGAGGCCAATCGCGAGGCGAGCGGCGCCCCACGGGCGCTGTTCGCTTCGCGATCGTCGCCTCTCACGGCTCTCGGGGCCGTATTAACTTCCGGCATGAAACCGTTGCGCCACAAGATCCCTGCATTGCCCCCGCGCCTCGAGGGCCTCGCCGCCCTTGCCGTCAACCTCGCCTGGAGCTGGCACCGTCAGGCTCGAGGGCTCTTTCGCCGCATCGATGAGCCGGTGTGGCAAACGTCCCATCACAATCCGATCATCGTACTCCAGAAGGCCGATCCCGAACGGCTCGAGGCGCTGGCACACGACCCCGATTTTTGCGCCCACTATGACCGCGTCATGGAGTGGTTCGCCGTGGAGGGGTCGTCGACGGCCGGGTGGTTTCGCGATGCCCACCCCACGATCAGCAGCGAACGTCCAGTGGCCTACTTCTGCGCCGAGTTCGGCATCCATGCGTCAGTACCCATCTACAGCGGTGGCCTTGGCGTGCTCGCCGGTGACCACTGCAAAACAGCATCCGATCTCGCGGTACCGTTTGTCGGCGTGGGACTGTTCTACAAGAAGGGCTACTTCGACCAACTGATCAGCGCCGAGGGGTGGCAGGAAGATTCCGACGACGAGGTCGACCCCGATACCACGCCATTGATCCCGGTGATCGGTCCCGACGGCACGCCCTGGGTGAGTATTCTCGAGACCTTTGGCAGACCGGTGCATGTGCGGGCCTGGACGATGACGGTGGGTCGGGTACCCCTCGTACTGCTCGACACTGACCTCGAGGCGAATCACGCGGACGATCGCATCCTGACGAGCAAACTGTATGCGGGAGGCATCCCGATGCGGTTGCGACAGGAGTGGATTCTGGGAGTCGGAGGCGTGCGCGTCCTGCGTACGCTGGGGCACGCGCCCGGCGCCTGGCACGCGAACGAGGGCCATGCGGCCTTCATGCTACTCGAGCGCACCCGCGAGCTGGTGGTGAGCGGCGCGAGTCTTTCGGACGCGGTCGCGGCGGTCCGCGCCACATCGATCTTCACGACACACACGCCGGTGCCAGCCGGTCACGACACCTTTGACGTCACCCAGGTGCTCGAATGCGCTGGCAGCGCCTACTTCGAAGACTTCGGGGCTGGGGCGACCGAGGCGCTCGCGCTGGGCGTCCACCCGCGCCGTGATGCGGCGCAGTACCACATGACAGTGCTGGCCATTCGTCTCGCCGGGCACGTCAACGGGGTCGCCCAGCGTCATGGCATCGTCTCACGCGAACTCTGGGGCGACCTCTGGAGTGACCGACCCGTGGAGCAGGTGCCGATCGGGGCGGTGACCAATGGCGTCCACCTCGCCACCTGGCTTGCGAATCCGATGATGCGCTTGCTCGACAATCACCTCGGGCCGGACTGGGGTGCTCGTCTGGACGATCCCGAGACCTGGGATGCGGTGCTGGGCCTCGATGCGCGTGAGCTCTGGCACACGCATCAGGAGCTCAAGGGCGTGCTCTTCCGGCACATTCGCGAAGAGGCCCGGCGGCGCTGGACCAGCAGCTGGCGTCAGGCATCGCAGGTCGTCGCGGCTGGTACACTGCTCGACCCGCAGGCCTTCACCATCGGCTTTGCACGGCGCTTCGCGACCTACAAGCGGGCGGACCTGCTGTTCCAGGACTTGGAGCGGCTGCGGAGCCTGCTCATCAACGTGCGCCGTCCCGTGCAACTGGTGATCGCCGGAAAGGCCCATCCCGAGGACCTGCCGGGGAAGACCATCCTGCAGTCGCTGCACCATTTCACCCGTGATCCGATGTTCGAGGGCCGGGTGGCTTTCCTCGAAGACTACGACATGCATCTGGCGCATTTGCTGGTGCAGGGGGTCGACCTCTGGCTCAATGTGCCTCGGGTCCCGCTTGAGGCGTCCGGTACCAGTGGGATGAAGGCCGCGCTCAACGGTATCCCCCAGCTCAGCACCCTCGACGGATGGTGGGAAGAGGGCTATACCGGAAAGAACGGCTGGGCCATTCCCAAGGCCCCGGCCGGCGTCGACGCGGACGAGGCCGACGGCGAGGCGCTCTATCAACTGCTCGAGCAGGACATCGTACCGCTCTGGTATGAGCGGGACGACAAAGGCATTCCCCGAGCGTGGATCCAACGGATGAAGGAAGCGATGCGCGTGGCCGGCAAGCGATTCACCGCCCGACGGATGCTGCAGGACTACACCAATCAGTACTACGCGCCGATTCTTCGCGGCGATACCTTTGTCGATGATCCCCCGCTGGGATGACCTCATGACTGCGCTCCACTCCCTGCAGGTGCCGACCATCGCAGGCGACATGCCGACGATCGTGCACCTGAGCGCGGAATATTTCCCCTATGCCCGCACGGGCGGGCTGGCTGAGGCTGCCTGGGGGCTGCACCGCTTCCAGGATCGAGGCGGGCTGCGCACCATGGCCATCATGCCGCTCTACCGCACCGCCCGCGAGCACCTGCGCGCGCTGGAACCGGTCGGGGAGCCGTACTCGCTCTGGTTCGGCGGGCGCGAGGAGTGGTTCCGGCTCTGGCGCGATCGCGACCCCGCCTCGGAGACGCCGACCTGTTTTATCCAGCACGATGGCTATTTCGACCGCGCGGGCATCTACGGCGAACAGGGGCGCGACTACCCCGACAACCATCGGCGTTTTTCTGCGTTCGCTGCCGCCGCCGTGGCGGCCCTCCCGCGCATCACCAGCGGTCCGGTCCTGCTCCACGCCCACGATTGGCATGCCGCCCTCGCGCCGGTCTACCTGCGCACGTGGTGGCGTGGCGTGCCCTTCTTCGATCGCATCCCCGTGGTGATGTCCGTCCACAATGGCGGCTATCAAGGGCACTTTGGCTCCGACGTGATGCCGGAACTCGGGCTCCCGTGGGAGCTGTACACGCCGGACCGCCTGGAATGGTATGGCAAAACCAACTTCCTGAAGGGCGGCCTGATGTACACCGATGTGGCCACCACGGTGAGTCCGTCGCATGCGGTTGAACTGCGGACGCCAGCCGGCGGCTTCGGGTTGCAAGAAGTGTTTCAGTGGATGGGAGAGCGCTTCACCGGCGTACTGAACGGCATTGATCTGGACGTCTGGAATCCCGTGCACGATCCCTTCATCGCCGCCCACTATTCCCGCGACGACCTCGCCGGCAAGGCGGCGTGCAAGGCCGACATGCAGCGGCGCTTCGGCCTGCCGGAGCGGCCGGAGATCCCGGTGGTGGCGCTCGCGGGCCGGATGGTGACGCAGAAGGGCCTCGAGCTCGTGGTCCACAACCACGCACTGTTCCAGATGTCGGCCCAGTTCATTTTTCTTGGCAGCGGGGAGCAGCGATTCGAGGACGCCTTCGCGCGACTCCGTGCGGCGATGCCGCACCGAATCGCCACGGAGACAGCGTTCTCTGACGAACTCGAGCATGTCTTGATGGCCGGCGCCGATCTCTTTCTCATGCCGTCTCAGTACGAGCCGTGCGGCCTGACCCAGATGCGGGCGCAGCACTACGGCACCCTTCCGGTCGCCCGACGCGTCGGGGGGCTCGCCGACACCATCGACGACGGTGTCACCGGCTTCCTTTTTGATGCCTTCGAGGATCGCGGACTGCTCGGCGGCATGTGGCGCGCCATGGTCGAGCACGGCACCGAGAGCGCCTGGCGTGAGATGCAGCTGGCCGCGATGACGCGTGACTTCGGCTGGGATCGCGTTGCGGAGCGCTACAGCGAGCTCTACGCCCAGGCGATTGCGCACCGGGCGGGGCGAACAGCATGACCCTCCGCATGGTCCTCACCCTCCATAGCCACCTGCCGTGGGTGCTGCATCACGGTCGCTGGCCGCACGGCAGCGACTGGATCTGCGAGGCGGCCCTCGACACCTACCTCCCGCTGGTGCAGCTGCTCGAGACCATGGAACGGGAGGGTGTCCACGCCCCGATCACCCTCGGTGTCACACCGATTCTCGCCGCGCAGCTGGCCCACCCGTCGTTCGGCGAGGAACTCGAAGCCTATTTTGCTCATCGGCTCACGACCATCGACGAGGCACCGGAATCGCTGCGGGAGACCGGCGACACGGAGCTGCTCCCGCTCGTCGACTTCTGGCGCAGCCACATCACTCGTTTGCTCGCCACCTGGCGCCGCATCGACGGCGACCTGATCGGCGCCTTCCGCCGACATGCCGAGGCGGGACGCATCGAGTTGATCTCCTCGGCGGCCACGCACGGCTTCCTGCCACTACTGGCGCGAGACGAGAGCATTCGCCTGCAATTGCTGGTGGGTTACGCCGAGCATCAGCGACACTTCGGGGCGCTCCCGCGAGGTTGCTGGGTCCCCGAGTGTGCCTATCGTCCGCGCGGCCCCTGGCAGCCACTCCCGAGTGCGACATATCAGCCCGACCGTGCCGGCATTGAAGATCATCTGCGGTACACCGGCTTCCGCTGGTTCTTTGTCGATGCGCACCTGGCCGAGGCCGGCGAGGCGTTTGAGGTCTACGAGGGAAAGACCCGTCGACGCGCCGCGCCGGCGGTGCGCCGTTCACCGTATCGCGCCTATCAGGTCGGGACACCGGAAAGTGGTCGGCCCGTGAGCGTGCTGGTGCGCGACCCCGAGGCCACCTCACAGGTCTGGAGTCGACACGGCGGGTACCCCGGCGATGGGCGCTATCTGGAATTCCACAAGATTCGCTATCCGGGTGGGCTGAAGCTCTGGTCGGTGACCGACACGAGCGCCGATCTCGCCGACAAACGGCCGTACCAGCCACGCGAGGCGCGCGAGGCGGCGCATCAGCATGCCGCACATTTCCGCGTGTTGCTCAACACTATTGCCGCCACGGCGCTGCGGGGGGACACGGCGATCGTGGCCCCATTCGACACCGAACTCTTCGGGCATTGGTGGTTCGAAGGCGTCGACTTCCTGCACGATCTCTACCAGGCCCTCGACGAGGCCGGCAGTCTCGAACCGATCGCGGCCGGGGAGCTGATTCGCGTGGCACCACCCACCACCGCGCTCCGGCTCGGCGAGGGTTCGTGGGGAGCCAACGGGGACTTTTCGAAGTGGCTCAACCCCGAGACGGAATGGACGTGGGAACGGCTCTGGCCACTCGAGGAGCGGTTCTGGAATGCAATGCCCACGGCATTGAAGCGCCCCGACGCGACGCCCCTGGTGGAACAAGCCGCTCGCGAATTGCTGTTGGCGCAGTCGTCGGATTGGCAGTTTATCATCTCGACCGGCGCCGCGGGTGACTATGCGACCAAGCGCTTCGTCGAGCATTGCGAGGCACTCGAGAGTCTGCTGCCCACACTGGAACACCTGCCCTTCGACCTGTCGAGGGCCCTGGCGCATGCCAGCGCACTGCAGCGCATCGACGGCCCCTTCCCCGAGTTGGTGGGCGCCATCGCGGCGGCCTCGGACGTCACCATCGTTTGAACCACGCCATGCGCGCTTTCGTGATCCACGGCCATTTTTATCAGCCGCCGCGCGAGGAGCCTTGGCTCGAACTGGTGCCGCGGGAGCCGAGTGCCGCGCCGGACCACGACTGGAATTGCCGGATCACGCGCGAATGTTACGCGCCCTTGAGTCATGCCCGGGTCCTCGACGATGCCGGTCGAATCCGCCGGGTGATGAACGCCTATGCGTCCATCTCGTTCAACGTGGGCGCCACCCTGTTCAAGTGGTTCGATGAGCATGCGCCCGACGTCGGCGAGGCCTTCATCGCCGCCGATGTGGCCTCACGCATGCGCCTGGGCCATGGCAACGCCATCGCGATGCCGTACCACCATCTCATCATGCCGCTCGCCTCGCGACGCGACAAACAGACCGAGGTGCGCTGGGGTATCCGCGATTTCCGCCGGCGCTTCGGACGCGATCCGGTCGGCATGTGGCTCCCCGAAACCGCGGTCGACAGCGAAACGCTTGAGGTGCTCGCGGCCGAGGGGATTCGCTTTACCGTGCTGGCTCCGCACCAGGTGGCCCAGACGCCTGCGGCCGGTCGGCCGGGCCGATGGCGCGGACGCGACGGCCAGGAACTCGCGCTATTCGTCTACGACGGGGCCCTCGCCCACGACGTCGCCTTCGGCGATACCCTCACCGATGCGAGCCGGTGGGAAGCGCGGATGCTGCAGCATCCGCTGGCCCAGGACGGCGGGCCCACCATCACGTCGCTCGCGACGGACGGCGAGACGTTTGGGCACCACCATCGTTTTGGCGACCTGGCGCTGGCCGCGCTCATCGACCGGGTCGAGCGGGGCCAGGACGCGACGCTGACCAACTTCGCGGCGATCCTCGATCAGTGTGCCCCGGTCGAGGAGGTCGCGCTGATCGAAGACAGTTCCTGGAGCTGCATCCACGGCCTCGATCGCTGGCGGATCGATTGTGGCTGCCGGATGGATTCGACCACCAACCAGGCATGGCGTGCGCCGCTACGCGCTGGTCTGGAGGTGCTCGCGGCGAGCGTCCATGCCATTGCCGAGAGCCACTGGCCGGCAGAAGCGGGCAACATCTGGGAGGCGCGCGATGCGGCCGGGCCCGATCTCGCTGGCGTGGTGCATCTCCCCGTGCCGGCTCGACTGCTGCTCGAGGCCGAGCGCCACACCCTGGCGATGTTCACGTCGTGCGGCTGGTTCTTCGATGACATCGCGCGTCTCGAGCCGCGCATCGTCCTGCGACACGCCGCGCGCGCGATCGAGTTCCTGCCGCCGCCGTTGCACGCGGCGCTCGAAACCGCCCTGCTCTCGGCGCTCCGCGAGGCCCACAGCAACGACCCCACCAAGGGGGACGGCGTCGCGATCTGGTACCACGAGGTGATGGTGGAATCGGATGGCCCGGCCCGACTCGCCGCCGGCTTGGCCGCCCTGCGAGACATGCGACCCGACGGCCTGGATCAACTCGTCCTGCCGTTGCACACCTTCCGGCTCGAAGGGGACGAGGTCATTACGCGGCACCGACATACCGGCCACGAGTATCACTGGATCACCGAGTCCGTGACCCTCGGCGTGGTGCCCATCCGCGTCCACGTCCGCCTGGTCGATCGTGACGAGACCATGAACCGCGTGGTCCCGATCAGTGGGTACCCTGGGCCAGTGCGCACCTTGTTGCGTGAGGTGGCACGACCCATGGTGTTCGAGGCGACACTCACCCCCGCCGAACGGGGGCAGCTCGCCGATGGCCTCCTCGACGAGTCCGAGGCCCGACAGGCCGCGTTCGAGGGGGTATGGCGACTGGTCGAGCGCGATGGACTGGCCGACGCCGGCATGGTGATCCACGCGGTGTTCGATCTCTTTGACCTTGACGAGGTCCCCTTTCCCGACCCCGTACGCGTCGCCGCCTTCGAGCATCTCGCCCCGATGCCGCCGTCGGCCATGCGCCGCTCCCTCGCGGAACGCATCGGACTCGCGCTGCCGGAGCCAGCGTGAACCCGCCACTCCGCTTCTGCTTCGGCCTGCATCTGCACCAGCCGGTGGGGAACTTCACGTCGGTGTTCGAGCAGCACCTGCATGAGGTCTATCGGCCACTGCTCCGTGCCCTCATGGAGGGCGAGGCATTCCCCGTCGCGATGCACCTCTCCGGTTCGCTCCTGGAATGGTTGGAGGCACACGCCCCCGAGTTTGTCGATGAGATCGGCGGGCATGTCGATGCCGGTCATCTGGAATTGCTCGCCGCAGGGCATGACGAACCGATCCTGGCGGTGCTGCCGCGTGAAGATCGAGTCGATCAGATCGCTCGCCACCGGGAGTATCTCCATCATCGCTTCGGCGTCGATGCCACCGGCCTCTGGCTCACGGAACGGGTTTGGGAACCCACCCTGCCGGAGGACCTCGCCCGGGCCGGCATTCGCTTCGCCATCGTGGACGACCGGCACTTCGTGGTCACGGGGTTGCCGCGCACCCGGCTGCATCAGCACTTCCGCACCGAATCCGGCGGCCACCGGGTGTCGCTCTTTCCAATCGACGAGAATCTTCGCTATCTGGTGCCGTTCCGCCCACCGGAGGAGCTCGCCGACTATTTCCGGAAATTGCGCACCGCGGGACATCGACTCGCCGTGCTCGCCGACGACGGCGAGAAGTTTGGCGGCTGGCCGGGGACCCACCAGTGGGTGTACGGCGATGGTTGGATGGAGCGCTTTCTCGCCACCCTGCGCAATCTTCGCGACCGCGGTGAAGTGATCCTCTCGCGCTTCGACGAGGCGCTGCTGCACACGCCGTCCGGCGGGCTCGCGTATCTGCCGTCGGCCTCCTATCGCGAAATGGAGGGGTGGTCCCTGCCGCCAATTCCGGCCCGCGCGCTGCTGGCGCTGGAGGACGCGTGGGGCGCCGAACGACTCGCCGGTGTCGAGGGCGGCCTGTTGCGGGGATCGCACTGGCGCAACTTTTTGGTGAAGTATCCGGAGTCGAACCGGATGCACAAACTCATGCTCTCGCTCTCGATGCGCTGTCGCACCCTGGGCGATCCCCCGACCGCTCGACGCGCCATCGGGCGGGCCCAGTGCAACGATGCCTACTGGCATGGCGTCTTTGGCGGGCTCTATCTCGACTTCCTTCGCGGCGCCGTGTGGGAACAGCTCGCCACAGCCGAGGCGGAACTGCGCCGCGGGGAGCCGCTCACGGTTGAGGTGCTCGACCTCGATGCCGATGGGGCTGACGAACTCTGGGTGCACTCGGCCCACCTCAGTGCGCTGGTGGCACCCGCCCGCGGCGGTGCGGTCGAGTTCCTCCTCGATCTCGACACCCGAGAGAACCTGCTCAATGTGATGACGCGGCACGAGGAGGCGTATCACGTCACGGCGGTGACGGAGGCCACGGCGCACGGTGCACACGCACCGGCACCGCCCCCGCACGATGTGGCCGGCGCCCCATCGATCCACGATCTGGAGGCGCTGACCGAACGCCCCCCCATCGATATCGAACCACGCGCGATGTTCGTCGACCGACTGCTGCTTCCTACCACGACTCGCGAAGACTTTCTGGCGGGACAACCGGGCGTGTACCACTCCTGGGCAACGTCACCGTGCAGCCACCGCGCCACTGTCACTCCGGAGGCAGTCGAGATCGCGCTCGAGACGCTCGGGCTGCGCAAGACGCTGCGCTTCGAGGCCAACGGCACCGTGCACTGCACCTGGGAATGGGACGCCCCCGCCGAGATGACCTCGGTCGGGGGCTGGTTCAGCAGCGAGCTGTCGGTGTCCGCGCCGTTCGATATCGCGGCACCAGGTGCCGAGCACTGGAACTACGCCATCGAGACGGTGGCCAAGAGTGAACGTGGCTTTGACCATACCGTCCAGGGCACGGCGCTGGTCTATTGCTGGCCGATCGCCGCGGGGCGTGCCACGCTCACGGCACGGCGTGCGGGCGCGGCGGTGCCAACTTCATGATCCAGAGCCCGGTGTTGATATCGGGCACGAAAATGATGCCGTTCTTCACCACTGCGCCCCAGGCGAAGGTGGCCCTTGGGCGGAATCCGAGCGAGTCCGCCGTGAGCAGCCACGAGATCTCGCGCCCCTGACGAAGCAGGTCGCCCTTCAGCTCGCCACTGATGTCGAGCGCGCGGGCGCCTCCCTGGTAGTTCCCCAGATAGAGCGTGTCGCCCTCGACCCAGATGTTGTGTACGCCGCCGTCAGTGGGCTCGTACCAGGCCACCAGCTTGGGCTGTTCGATGTTCGTGACGTCGAGGACTTGTAACCGCCCGAACGTGAGATTGTTGCCGTCCTTCACCCCTTCCATCGGTCGCTCGGCATAGACTTCATCGCCAATGAAGACGTAGTTGCCGTGTCGCCACGCGGTGTGGGTGCCGCGCGCGCCGAGGCCGTAGAGTTGCTGGACTCGAGCGTACAGTCGATCGAGATCGTACTTGAACTGTGAGACCAGGACCGGATGCCCGGGAGAGCCACCCTTGATGCCGTTGCCGACATCGAGAATGATCAGGCCGTCGTTCCAGTAGGACAGATAGGCCAGTCCGTCGACCACCATCACGTCGTGGAGGTAGCGACCGGCCTCGGTCTGCTGCGCCTCCCATCGCCCCACTTCACGCGGGTGGCGCGGGTCACGAATGTCGATCACCCGCAACGAGCCGGTGGCATCGTCCGTCACATACACATGACCCTTCGCCACGTACGCTGAGTGCGCGCCGCCGGAGAGTGTGGCCGTGTACACGGCGATCGGCTTGGGGTGGCAGGCATCGGAGGCGTCGAAGACCACGATGCCGTTCTGTCGGTCCGACGCGCCCTCGCGCGAGAAGACGCCGATGGCACCGTCCTCGGTGGTCATGACGTCGTTCACGATCCGCGCGTTGGTCACCATCGAATCGACGATCCTGGGCGCCGTCGGTGTCGTCACGTCAATGGCATAGACGCGATCCGCAATGGTGCTGAGGTAGACGCAGGTCCCGTTGGGGTGGACCCAGACCTCGGCGGTCGAGAAGCTGATCGGCACACGCCCCAGCAGCTGGAAGCCACGCCCCACCTCGCGCGGCGTCACGTCGACGATGGCATCGGCCTCCTGCCCCGCCGCCGAGGCGGTCACGGTGTAATGCCCCGGGAGCTCCGCGACGAAGTGCCCGTCGTTGCCGATCATGGCCGACCCGGCGGCGCTGCGCGTGCTCCACGCCACTGCGGCATCCGTGATCGGCTTCCCCGCCGCGTCCTTGAGCGTGGCCACGAATCGGAGCACATCGCCAGTGCGCGCCGCGGAGCTCCCGGGAGCAAGGGTCAGGCGCACGCCGGCACCGCTCACCACCTGTACCGTGTGCTCTGCCCGTGCACCCCCGCTGGTCGCGATGATCGCGGCGCGCCCCGGGGCCGCGGCGCGCACCAATCCATCGCCGGAGACCGTGAGGACGGCAGGGTTGGTCGAGCGGAAACTGACCTTGTCGTAGCGGACGTCGTTCTGGCGCGAGAACGCCGTTCCGGTGACCGTGAATCGGGTGCCCACGACCGCCCGGGTCGGCAAGGGGTCCAGCGTGATGCGCGCCGGTGGCGCCGGCAGCACGCGGACCGTGGCGAACGCGGTCACCTGCCCGCCGCCGGCCTTGGGAGTGATCACCGTAATCTTGACCTGCCCCGCGTACCCCGCCGTGACGACGCCGGTGGAATCCACGTCACCCTCATTGGCGCCGGAGAAGTAGAAGATTCGCGCGTTGGGCAGCTCCCTGCCCGCGGCGTCAAACGCCTTGGCCGAGAGCTTGAGCGTCTGGCCCACCTGCACCCGGGCCTCGGCCGGCATGACATCGAGCCGCACGGCCTGGGGCACGTCCTGGGCGGGTACCTGCAGTATCAGACTGGCGACGATCGCAAGCAGCATTCCTTCCCCCTCGATGCAACGGTGAACCTGCGATGGTCAGCGGCGGCGAAGGCGCACGTCGACCGGCACCCGCACCACCACCCGATAGGAAAATTCCCAGGGCGTGCCAAAGAAGGCCACGCTCCGCTCATGGTCGATCCGATGCCAACGGGCCTCGGCATCGAGCGTCACGCCTCCCTCCACCGGCGTCCGATGAATGACACCGAGCTCTGTGTAGGTCCGATGCGAGCGATAGAAGGCGGGATCGTGCCCGGTGGAGTTGTAGTTGTTGTCGCCTGCGTCGCCGCTGAAATCCTTGCCGATCCAGTGCAGCGCAAACAGCTCGGTCCGACGGATCGGGGTGACCCCGACCCGGAGGTAGGTGCCGTGCCCCTTCACCGGGCGGTCCACTGGGTACTCGGGGTCGATGTGGCCGTTGCTGAAGAGTTGCCATGCCGAGACGGATGACTCGCCCAGATGAGGCAGCCGACGATGCAGCGTGACGCCGAGCGCGGTGACGCGGTTGTTGCTGGTGGTCACCCCCGCACTGTAGAGCTGACCCCCGCGATGGTACCAGAGGTGCTGCCCCTGCAGTCGCACCCAGGACGCGGCATCGAGCTGCGCGGTGAGTCCCAGCTCAAACTGCTCGCGCTGCGTCGGGGTGTTGAGCTTCTGCCAGTTGATCCAGCTCTGACCCCGGAAGCGCCCGCGAGTCTCGATGTACTGCATGCCGTATTCCACCGGCGTGGTGATCTCGCGGGTGGTCACCATGAGCGGTTCAAGCAGTCCGTGGCGGCGAATGGTCTCGAGCGAGCCCATGACGGCCTTGCTGTGCCGCGTCTGGTAGCGGAACGAGAGAATCGGCTTGACCGAGTCCGTGAACGCGTCCGATCCCGCGCGGCGGTCGGCGAACACCCCCACCTGCAGGCGAGTCCGGCGCCCGGTCTGGGCCTCAAGCCAGCTGCTGAGCTGGCCGCCGAGGATCGTCTCCCCCACGCGGTACGAGGTGAAGAACTCGGTATTGTCGCCGTACAGGACAGCTCGGGTGTGCCAGTCGATGCGCTGGGCCCCGCTCGGCAGGGCGAGGAGCAGCAGCAGTATCGGGACGAGCGAGGCGACGGTTGGACGGCGGATGGTGACCTCACGGCGGGATCGGGGAGAAGCCATTATTTTAAGGACGCTATGACAACTTCGCGCACTGTCCGGATTGGACTGGTTCAGCAGCAGGTGGGGGGTGACCCTGCCGGCAACCTCGATCGTGCCATCGCCGGGATCCGGGAGGCCGCCGCCGGGGGAGCCCAGCTCGTCTGCCTGCAGGAGCTCTTCGGCTGGTACTACTTCTGCCAGCGAGAAGACCACGACTTCTTCAAGCTGGCGGAGCCGATTCCCGGCCCCAGTACGGACCGCCTCGGGGCGGTGGCGAAGGAACTGGGGGTGGTCATCGTCGCGTCGCTGTTCGAGAAGCGCGCCGAGGGGCTCTACCACAACACTGCCGCGGTCATCGACGCCGATGGAAGCTATATCGGGAAGTACCGGAAGATGCATATCCCGGACGATCCCCAGTTCTACGAGAAGTTCTATTTCACGCCCGGCGACCTCGGCTTCCGCACCTGGCAGACCGCGGTCGGAAAGATCGGCGTGCTCATCTGCTGGGACCAGTGGTACCCGGAGGCCGCGCGGCTCACCGCGCTGTCCGGCGCCGAGATCCTCTTCTACCCCACCGCCATCGGCTGGCTGCCGGCCGAAAAGGAGGAGTACGGCGAACGCCAGCAAGGCGCTTGGGAGACCATCCAGCGCAGCCACGCCGTGGCCAACGGGGTCTTCGTGTGCAGCGTGAACCGCACCGGGCATGAAGTGCTCCCGAACAGCGAGCCAGGTGCGCAAGGCATCGAGTTCTGGGGCGGATCGTTCATTGCCGACCCGAGCGGCCGAATCCTGGCCAAGGCGGGGCAAGCCGAACAGGTCTTGCTGGCCGATTGCGACCTCACTGCAGTCGACGTCGCACGGACGCACTGGCCCTTCCTGCGCGACCGGCGAATCGACGCGTACGCCGACATCACCAAGCGCTACATTGACTGACGCGTCGGCCGCGCGCGGCTTCCGCATGCCGGCGGAATGGGCACGGCATCGCGGCACCTGGCTCTCCTGGCCGCATCGTGAGTCGTCGTGGCCCGGCAATTTCGAACGGGTGCCGGCCGTCATTGCCGAAATGGTGCGACATCTGGCACCCGGTGAAGAAATCCACATCAATGTGTCCGATGCCGAGATGGAATCGGAGGTGCGTGGAATCCTCCAGCGCGCCATCATCGCCACAGGCAACGTGTATTTCCACCACAACCCCACCAATGACGCTTGGTGTCGCGATCACGGACCGATTTTCGTGCAGCGAGGCAGTGAGCAACTGATTCTTGACTGGGGCTACAATGCTTGGGGCGGGAAGTATCCGCCCTACGACCTCGACGATGTGATCCCGACCCGGATCGCGGAGGAATTCGGCATCCCGGTCGCGCATCCGCCGATGATTCTCGAGGGTGGTTCGATCGATGTGAACGGCGCGGGCACTCTGCTCACCACTGAGGCGTGCCTGCTCAACCCGAACCGCAATCCCGACCTCTCGCGCGAAACCATCGAGCGGCGGCTGCGCGACTGGCTCGGCGTGCATCACATCCTCTGGCTCGGTGATGGCATCGTCGGCGACGATACCGATGGGCACATCGATGACATCGCGCGCTTCACCGATGCGCGAACGGTCGTCACGGTCGTGGAGGAGGATCCCGCAGACGAGAATCATGCCTTGCTGCAGGAGAATCTCCATCGCCTCGAATCCATGAGCGACCAAGACGGCATGCCGCTCCGGATCGTGACGCTTCCGATGCCGCGTGCCGTGGTCTACGAGGGGCAGCGACTGCCGGCGTCGTATGCCAACTTCTACATCGGCAACGAAGTCGTCCTCCTCCCCGCCTATGACCCGCCGCGCGACCGGATCGCCCAGGAGACGCTGCAGCGGCTCTTCCCGACCCGTCGGGTGGTGCCGATCGACTGCACCGAACTGATCTGGGGGCTGGGGGCGTTTCACTGCCTGACCCAGCAGTGGCCGGAGCCAAGCGGATGAGAGAGGAGAGAAAGAGAGAAGAGAGAAAGAGAGGAGAGAAGAGAGAAGTGGTAGAAACGACCGGCTCGGCCTCGTTCTCCTCGCTCCTCTCTCCTCCCTCCTCTCTCCTTCTCTCTTTCTCTCCTTCTCTCCTCACTGGTGCTGCAACCTTTCCGCCCCCACCCCCATCTTATCGGTTGTGAACAGCCACGCGATGACGCTCACGACGCCTCTGGGAGGCACCCCTGCGATCGACCTGGAGCTGGTCGAGGCCCGACGGGCCGCGGCGGGGGATGATGGCGCCTTTGCCCGACTCTACCGGCGCCACGTGGCCAGGATCCACACGCTGGTGCGACGGATGGCCGGCCCCGATGCCGCCGACGATATCACCCAGGACGTCTTCATCCGGGCTTGGGACAAGCTGCCGACCTTTCGGGCGGAGAGCGCCTTCGGGACCTGGCTCCATCGTCTGGCGGTGAATGTGGTGTTGAGCCGGCGGCGGAGCCAGCGGAGCGAGTTGACCTGGTTCGTGGCCGATGACGCGCCGCTGCTGCATGCGACTGGGCGCACCGTCCAACCGGGAATCGCCATGGATCTCGAAGCGGCCATCGCGCGGCTCCCCGAGGGCGCCCGGCAGGTATTCGTGCTGCATGATGTCGAAGGATGGACCCATGAGGAGATTGCCGGCGAGTTCGGACTGGTGCCGGGAACCTCCAAGTCACAACTCTCGCGCGCACGTGCGGCGCTCAGGAGAATGCTCGATGGCTACTGACCCCCACGACCTCGATCCACGCCTGGCCGACGCGATCGGTCAACTGCGCGATGCCGTGCCCGAACGGGATCTCTGGCCGGACATCGCCCCCCGCTTGCACCCGCGCGCGGTGCCAGGCACGCTGCGACTCCGCTGGCCCACTGCGCTCGCCGCCGGCCTGGCGATTGCTGTGGCGTCCGTGGGTGGCACAATGGCCGTCGTGCGGCGGAGCGCGCCTCCGGTGACAGCTGTGACGCTGCCCAGGGACACCGGACTGCCGGTGATATCGGCCTCGGCATCCCCCGCCGATACCACGTTGTTGAGTGCCATCGTGCAACTCGAGGGCACGTTGCGCAACCTGCAGGACAAGCTCGATCCGACAGCGCAGGCTTCGCTGGCACGATCCCTCGAGGTACTTGATCAGGCGATCGCCGATGCCGCCGCTCGGCAGCGCTCCGAACCTGGTGACCCGCGGGCCGCGCGCTATCTGACGGCCACTCTTCGCAAGAAGCTCGACGTGCTGCGCAACGTGGCCGTCCTCGCTTCTTCACGTTCCTGACGGTAGAGCAGACGCATGCTGGCCTCCCTGCTCCTTGCCACCGCCCTTTTGCTAGGCCCGACCGAGCCCGACACCACGCTCCGGCTGCTGCCGGGCGGACGCGTCGAGATCGAATCGCACCAGCGCAACATCACGCTGCGCACGCGAGAGGGCGACATGGTCACGGTCCGTGGCGGCGAGGCCGAGCGCGATGGTCGCACCATTCAGGTGGTCGTCGACGACCCATCCCGACCGAGCGCCAACACCCTTGAGGTGGTGGTCCCGACCTGGGCCCGGGTCACGCTCTCCTCGCTCAATGGCAACGTCGTGGTCGAGGGGGTCCCCGACTATCTCCACGCCGAATCGTTCAACGGCTCCATCCGCACCACGGGCGGCGCGGGAACGCTGGAGCTGGAGACCGTCACCGGCGAGGTGACCGTGAACGACTTCCGCGGGAAGCGCCTCACCGTCGACGCCACCAGCGACAACGTCACGGTGAACGGGGCGACGGGACGGGTCGAGGTCACCAGTGTGAACGGTGCCGTCCGGCTCCGCAGAATCCGGTCGAGCCATGTGGAGGCGAGCACCGTCAACGGCCCGGTGGAATTCGATGGCCCGCTCACGGCCGACGGCCACTACACCTTCGACAGCCACAACGGCGGCATCACCCTGACGCTGCCGGCCGATGTGAGCGCACGGCTGATGGTCTCCACCTTCGGCGGCGACTTCAAGTCGCAGATTCCGGCCACCCGAGCGGCCGACAACAAGAATGACGATCCGAATGACTTCACTGTGCTGCTGGGCAAGGGCAGCGGTGCTCGCATCACCGTCGGGTCGTTCAATGGATCCGTCCGCGTCAACCGCGCCGGCGCCAGCTGACCCTCAGCTGAATCCCGGCGGCCGCCGAGTCTGGACATCGCTCGCGGCCTGCCAGGCATGCGCCACGCGCAGCGCCAGGTCTTCTCGCCACAACGCCGCCACGAAGGTCACCGCCCGCGGCTGTCCGGAGGCGGTGAATCCCGACGGCACCACCACCGTGGGATGCCCGGAGAGGTTCGTGGCCGAGAGGACGGAACCGGCATTGGTCGGCGCCACCACGACATCCACCGTGGCATACAGCGCGTCCAGCTCCTCGATCAACTTTGTACGCACGCGATTCGCCTGCACATACTCCACAGCTGGGATCAACCGACCGGCGCGGAAGGAGTTGGGCCACGCGCCCGCGGTCTGTTGCACCATCTGGTCGTCGAGGTTGTTGCGCGTGAGCTCGTCGAACGCGGCGGCCGACTCGACGTCGATGATCAGCCCCGCAATGCCGCTCGGCAGATCCTCCGGCCACTCGACCGGCTGCCACGTGGCGCCCTGTGCCATCAATCCGTCGAGGACCGATCGGTTCAGCGCCGCCGCCGCTTCGGCTTGCGCGTTCCCGGCGGTGGGGGTCTTGCTCATCGCGGGGTGCACACCGATCCGGATTCGACTGAGTGGCAGCGTGGGGTCGAACGAGAACGGCAGCGAGCGAGACGATGGGTCACGCGGATCGGCGCCGTGAATCGCGGCGAACACCAGCGCCAGGTCCTCGGCACTTCGTGCGATGGGTCCGACCTTGTCCATCGTCCACGAGAGCGCCATCGCGCCGTGGCGCGAGACGCGCCCGAAGGTGGGTCGCAACCCGCTCACGCCACAGCGGGAGCACGGCGACACGATGGAACCAAGCGTCTCGGTGCCAATGGCAAACGGAAAAAGTCCCGCCGAGACGCCACTCGCCGATCCAGCCGAGGATCCGCTCGATCCGACCTCGGTGTTCCATGGATTGCGAGTCATGCCGCCGAACCAGACGTCGCCCTGCGCAAATTCACCCAGCGAGGTCTTCGCCACGAGCACCGCGCCGGCGGCATCGAGCCGCTCCACAACCGCGGCGGTTTGGTTGAGCACCTGATCCCTGTAGATCGGTGAACCCCAGGTCGTGGGATAGCCGGGCACGGAGAAGAGATCCTTGACCCCGTACGGGATGCCATGCAGCGGGCCACGGAAGGTCCCGCGCCGCGCCTCCGCGTCCAAAAGGTCGGCCTGGGCGAGTGCACGCTCGGCTGTGAGCGTCACAACACAGTGCAACGCCGGATCATGAGCGCGCAGCCGCGCGAGGGCGCGCTCGGTCAGTGCACGGGAGGTCACCGCTCCCCTGCGGATGTGCTCGGCGAGGGCCGCGACCCCGGCGAACGCCCAATCGCCCTCTGCCGTCGGGAGCGGTCGCTTGGGAGCCGAGGATCGCTTGAGCGTGGTGTCCGGCTGAGGCACCGGCAGCTTTCCGATCGGCACCGGATCAAACCTGAAGGCGGGGGCCACCGGGTTGGCGAGGGGTACCTTCCGAATCGCCACATAGCCCGCAAGCTGACTCTCCAGCGCCCGGAGCATCAGCGTCAATTCGGCATCGGTGAACTCGAGGCCGATCAGCGCCGCGGCCGCCGTGACCTGCTCCTTGGTCAGTGGCCCGGCCGGCCCGGAGCGACCCGACGGTGAGGCAGCCGGGGTCCCGGGCCGAGGGGTACGAACCGGGATGCCCATGGCGGCACAGAGGGCGACGAAGGCTCGGCGGTCGACGGCGGAAGGCATCGGCAGGGCTCCAGTGGGTGGACAGATGCGCGTTGCAACCATATTTCCAGCTGAGGGCGTCTGATTGGAAGATCGGTGTGTCGAACTCACAGCCCAAGGACTGGCACAATGCGCAACCTGACTTTGCTCCTCACCGCCCTGGTCATCGCCGCCCCGCTGGCGGCCCAGGACTACCACTTCACCAAGGAGATGGCGCCCGGCACCAAGCTCCGGATCGAAAACATCAACGGCGAAGTGCGGGCCACCCAGGGTACCGGCCGAACGGCCGAGATCACCGTGACCAAAACGGTGAAGAGCGGCGACGGCACGCTGGTGAAGTCGATCATGGAGGAGGCGGGGGATGGCATCCGGGTCTGTACCGTCTACCTCACTCGGGACCGGAACCGCAGCAGTTGCAAGGGCGACGGCAACGACTCCGGGCGGTTCAAGGACAAGCTCGATGTCACCATGACCTATGTCGTGCGAGTCCCGGCCGGCGTGCGTCTCGATGTCGACGCCGTGAATGGCGCTGTGACCGTCACGGGGCTCGACGCCTCGGTGCGGGCGCAAACCGTGAACGGATCAGTGAACTTCGAGGGGGCCAACGCCTCCGCGCTCAGCACAGTCAACGGCCAGGTCCGCGGGGTGTTCACCAAGGCGAACTGGGAAGGCCAACTCCACATCGAGACCGTCAACGGCGGCGTCGACCTCACCTTCCCCGCCAACTTTGCCGCCGACGTGAGTGGCGAGACGGTGAACGGCGGCGTGGTCACGGCCTTCCCGATCACGATCGAGGGGAAGTGGGGCCCGAAGTCGTTCCGCGGAACCATCGGCAACGGCGGCGGGCGCTCGCTCAAGATCGAGACCGTGAACGGCGGGATCACCCTGCGCAAGCCGTAACGCGATCGGGAGATCCAACTACGGGGTCCGGTGCCATGGCGGCACCGGACCCCGAGTTGCTTCCCTGCCCCACTAAGCTTCCCCCA
>JBDUDP010000040.1:0-20825 GCA_040002895.1 Gemmatimonadota bacterium | reverse complement strand
CGCGGCTTCCACGCCACGCCGGACCAGCGCATCGGGGCACTGTTCTGGCGCATGCATCGGGCGGCGCGGATCATCTTCTCACTCAAATTCCATCTGGGTGAGTGGACGCCACAGCAGTGCATCGACTTTCTCGTTGAGAAGGTTGGGCACGAGCGGGCCTCGGCCACGGGCGAAGTGCGTCGCTCGTTCAACGGCAACTACTCGCCACTCTATCAGGCCGGCTACCTGCTCGGTGGCATGCAGCTGCGCGCGCTCCACGCGGACCTCGTGGGAGGCAAGCGGATGACGGAGCGACAGTTCCACGATGCCGTGCTGGCGACCGGCACCATGCCGATCGAGATGGTGCGCGCGCTGCTCAAGCCTGACCTGCCCCTGGCGCGCGACTACGTGGCGAATTGGCGCTTCGCCAACTGAGTGCCGGGGGGTGGTGTTCGCGGCGTCAGGGTGCGATTCTGACGGATGCCTCCATCACCCCGGTCTGTCGTCTTGCTGGTCGCGCTGCTCGCGGCCTGTTCCGCTGGTCAGCGCCCCGAAGCCGGCCCCGCACCCGCCCCAGCCGACCAGGCGGTTGTCCTGATCTCGCTGGACGGCTTCCGGGCCGACTATCTCGATCGGCCGGTCGCCACACGCCTTCGTGAGCTCGCTCACCGCGGCGTGCGTGCCGAATGGATGACTCCGTCGTTCCCCTCCAAGACCTTCCCCAATCACTACACCATCGTCACCGGGCTCTATCCCGAGCACCACGGCATCGTGGCCAACAACGTCCGTGATTCGCTCCTCGGTTCATTCACGATGTCCGATTCTGATGCCGTTCGCGATGGACGCTGGTGGGGCGGCGAACCGATCTGGGTGACAGCTGAGCTGCAAGGGAAACGCGCGGCAAATTTCTTCTGGCCCGGGTCGGAGGCGGCGATCAAGGGGGTGCGCGCGTCGACCTGGATGCGCTTCGACGACAAGTTCCCGAACGCACCCCGTGTCGATTCGGTACTGACCTGGCTCTCGCGGCCAAAGGGGGAAGCGCCCTCCCTGGTGACGCTCTACTTCAGCGACGTCGATCACGCCGGGCACCGCTATGGACCGATGGCACCCGAGACCGACTCCGCCATCGCTCGGGTCGACTCGATGGTCGGTCGGCTGATGGACGGCCTCGCCGCGCGTGGCCTGGCGAATCGCGTGAATGTGATCGTGGTGTCGGATCATGGGATGCTGGCCACACCAGCCAATCAACTGATCGCCCTCGACGACTATATCTCGCTCGATGATGTGGAGGTCGTCGACTGGAGCCCGGTCGGGGCGATTGTCCCGAAGCCCGGGAAGCTTGAGGCGGTCTACGCCAAATTGCACAACGCGAATCCACACCTGCAGGTCTATCGCAAGGGCGAGGTCCCAGCGCGATTCCATTTCAACGACAACCCTCGCATCACCCCGTTGGTGCTGGTCGCGGACCCAGGATGGAGCATCACCTATCGCGGCAAGGTGGACAGCTGGTCGGCGACGAGCGCGTCACACGGCTGGGACAACACGATTCCCGCGATGCGCGCGCTGTTCGTGGCCGAAGGGCCGGCCTTCCGACACGGGTATGTCGCGCCATCGTTCCAGAATATCCATCTCTACGACTTGATGTGCGCGATCCTTGGGCTCACGCCAGCCCCCAACGACGGCTCACTCGATTCCACCCGTGCGATGTTGCGCACACAGGCGTCCGATGCGGAAGAAGCCGCCGCGGCGCGCATGCTGGGCCACGTCAAGGTGCTCGCGTCCGATTCGTTCGAGGGACGCGGGCCTGGGACCCGTGGCGATACACTGACAGTGCACTACATCCAGACGGAGCTCCAGCGATTGGGACTCACGGGGGGAGGCCCCGGCGGCAGCTGGTTCCAGCCGGTGGAGATGGCCCGAATACTCTCTCGCGGAAGTGCGACGTTGCAGCGGGATGGCGCGACCACCACGTTCGGGGAACTTGGTTCCCTTGTCGTCGCACCGGGTGTGGACGAGGCGCGGCAGGTTGCGGGAGATATGGTCTTCGTCGGCCACGGGATCGTGACACTCGATCATCGCTGGGATGACTACAAGAATGTGAATGTCCGCGGCAAGCTCGTGGTGCAGCTGGCGGGCAACCCCAGCGGTCCGGAATGGGATGCCCTGAGTGTGAGCTTCCCTGCGAGCCTCAAGATGGACGCAGCGGTTGAACGCGGTGCCCTCGGAGTGATCACCCTCACGTCGGACGCTGTCGTGAGGGCGAATCTGTTGCGCCGCAACCGGCAGGTCACCACGCTCCGGACCGACTCGACATCGGCGCCGATGTTGACCTCGCTCCTGCTCGACCGGGGGTCATCGACCGGGTTGCTTGCACCGATCGGGGCGCTGGACTCGCTGACTGCCGCCGCACGAAGCAAGGCGTTCATGCCACGGGCGGTGCCCGGGACGATGACGATCAACTATACCCCGATCGTGCAGCACTTCGTCACCCACAATGTCGTGGCGGTGGTTCCAGGGAGTGACCCGGTCGGCCGGCGTGAGTATGTCCTCGTCTCCGCGCACCATGATCATCTCGGGCGCGATACCACCCTCACGGGCGATCAGATCTTCAACGGTGCGCTCGACAACGCCGGAGGGATCGCGCAATTCCTCGAGATGGCGCGTGCCGCTGCGTCGAATCCGGCACGCCGATCGGTGCTCTTTCTCGCCACGGCGGTCGAGGAGCTGGGACTGTTGGGAGCAGAATGGTATGTCCGTCACCCACTGGTGCCGCTCCGGCAGACCGTCGGCGTTGTCAACCTCGATTTCATGGCGCCATGGGGCCGCACGCGCGACGTGATATCGATCGGCGACGGCATGAGCACGCTCGACACGCTGGTCCGCGTGGCGGCGGCCGGGCAGGGGCGCGTGATGACACGTGATCCCTTTCCGGAGCAGAACTTCTACGTGCGATCCGATCACTATGCCTTTGCGAAAGCCGGAATCCCCGGACTCTTCGTCGGATCAGGGATGGACTACATCGGAAAACCGGCGGGGTGGGGGAAGCAACGCAACGATCAGTATCTGGCGCGGGACTACCACCGCGTGACCGATGCGGTGGCGGCGGACTGGGATCTGAGCGGAGCCGTGGAGGATGCGGCACTGCTGAGCGACGTGGTTCGGCGGTTGGCCAACGACACCAACTGGCCGACGTGGAGCGACCGGCCGTCGACGGTGAGCTACCGGCGGGCGCTGGCGCGCATTCGCGGGGGCCGCTGATGCCGCTCTCTCGTCGCGAGTTCGTGGCGGCAACCGGTCTCGCCATCCCCGCGCTGCACGGTGTGCGGCCGGCGTTGGCCTTGGCGGGAAACGACAATCGGATGCAGTGGTGGCGTGAGGCACGCTTCGGCCTCTTCCTCCATTGGGGCCTCTACTCCATTCTGGCCGGCAAGTGGAAGGATGACGCACGCTGGGCCGAGTGGATCCGCAACAACGCGCAGATTCCCGTCAGCGAATACGACACCCTGCTCGACCAGTGGAACCCCACCAATTTCGATCCCGACCTGTGGGCCTCGCTCGCCAAGCGCGCGGGGATGAAGTACGCGGTGCTGACCACCAAGCATCACGACGGCTTCTGTCTCTGGGACTCTCCCTATGGCGAATTCGACGTGATGAAGACGCCCTCGCAGCGCGACATCTGTCGCGACCTCGCGAAGGCGCTGCGCAAGCGCGACATCCGCGTGGGGTGGTATCACTCGATCATGGACTGGCACCACCCCGACTACCTGCCGAGGCGCGACTGGGAAGCGGTCTCACGCCCGGTGGGTGACGCACGATTCGATCGCTACGTGACCTACCTGCACACCCAGGTCCACGAACTGCTGACCCAGTACGGCGACATCGACATCCTCTGGTTCGATGGCCAGTGGGAGCCGACCTGGACCCATCGACTCGCGCTCGCCCTCGAGGCACAGATCCGCACCACCGCGCCGAGACTGTTGATCAACAACCGCATCGATGGCGCCGGGGCACCGACGAAGGGCGGGTTGGGTGACTTCGGCACGCCGGAACAGAAGATCCCGGACACGGGGTTGCCGGGGCAGGATTGGGAATCGTGCATCACCATGAACGACAATTGGGGCTTCAAGGCCAGTGATCACAACTGGAAGTCACCGCGACAACTGGCTGAGTTGCTGGTCGAGACGGCATCGAAGGGGGGCAATCTGCTGCTCAATGTCGGGCCGCGCGGCGACGGCACCTTTCCTCCGGAATCGGTGGAGCGCCTGGAGGCGCTGGGCGCATGGATGCGTTTCGCCGGGAAGGCGATCTACGGCACCACCGCTTCGCTCCTCGCATCGCCTGGAGGTTTTCGTTCCACGACGGCGGGTGCGCGGCAGCTCCACCTCTTCGTGCTCGATTGGAAAGGCGGGCCGCTCTCGCTGCCCGGTTTGGGGACTCGCCCCACGAAGGCGACCCTGTTGGGTGCCAAGGAGGTGTCGCTCCCCGTGGCCGAGGTTGATGGCACGATGGCGGTGATGTTGCCCGACGCTCCGCCCGAGCTGCTGATCCCGGTGGTCACCCTCCGCTTTGACGCGGATATCGTCGTGGCCCCCAACCGCGGGGCGTGATACTTTGGAGGGGAATCCTGCCTGGTCGCCGAGAGCAACCCAGTTCGCCCCGGGAGCGTCTCATGCGTGTTGCCGCCGCCGTCTTCGTTGCCCTGAGTCTTCCTCTGCCACTACTGGCACAGTACCCGAAGCCCGGTCGCTACGTCGCCGGGGCGGGTCAGGCAGGGAGCGGCGCTTCCTTCCCCCAAGTTGCCGTCGTCGAAAAGTCGGGTGATTCGACGACGATTCGCATCGCCTCGCCGAGCGATTCGGGCGACAATTTCCTTCCGATGCTCGATCAACGCGCCTTCAAGTCCGGGTTCGAACTCACCCTCGGCGTCGTTGATGGCGGGCTGACCTGCCGCTTCGCACCACCCAACAGCAGCGGAAGGTGGGAGGCGATGTGCGAAAATCCGGACCACACAATGCTGTTCACGTTCTTTATCGACACGAAGGAACCCTGAGGTGGCGGGACTCTCACGGCACCGGATCCGGTTCGGTGACGGCGACGTCCTCCAGTTCCGGATCGAGCTCGATGGCGTGACGCCGACGGTCTGGCGTCGGGTCACCGTGTCAGAACGTGCGTCGCTCCAGGAGTTGCATCGTATCATCCAGGGTGCGTTGGATCGCGAGGTCGAAGGTGTCTATGCCTTTGAGGCCGATGGGGTGCGATACCACGATCCGATTGATGCCCCGGCCCCGGGACACAGCACGGACCACTCCTCCCTCGAGATGCTCGAATTGCATCCGGGCGCGGTGTTGCTCCACCTCGCGGACCATCACGGCGAGCCCTGGCACGATCGCGTTCTGCTGGAGCTGGTCTCCCCCCGACTGGTCGGCCAACGGCTTCCCGCCTGCATCGCGGGCGGCCGGGCCGCGCCGCCGGATGATTGCGACGGGCCGACCCACTACCGCGAGATGCTCGCGGCACTGACCGAGCCGCTCGACCCGCACTCCGCCGAGATCCGCGCCTGGCTCCCCGAGGAGTTCGATCCAGAATACTTTGACCTCACCGCCCTCAACGCGGCATTGGCGAAGATTCCGAAGCACCGTCCCGCGGCCTGAACCACCCTCGACCTTCGACGTTCGTCCCTCGTTTCCCAAGTGAAGGCTCTCATGCGCTGGCTCGCTTTTGTGCTCCTCCCGCTTCCCCTCGCGGCCCAGTCCGCCGATATGGTGCTCCGACATGCGACGGTCTACACCGGCGAGGTCACATCGCCGAAGGCGGAAGCCGTCGCCATCAAGGACGGCAAGATCCTCTTTGTCGGCAGCGACGCTGGCGTGGCGAAGTTCCTGGGGTCCGCGACGAAAGTCGTGGATCTGCGCGGTCGATTCGTGTTCCCCGGTTTCGTCGATGCGCATGCGCACTTCATCGGCATCGGACAGCGCGAGATGACGCTGAACCTTGAGGGAACCGGGACCAAAGCTGCGTTTCTCGCGAAGGTCGAGGCGGCCGTGAAGCGTGCCAAGCCCAACGAGTGGGTGACCGGGCGTGGCTGGATCGAGACCTTCTGGTCGCCGCCGGTGTTTCCCACCCGTCACGATCTCGACCAGATCGCCCCAGACAACCCTGTGGTGTTGACCCGCGCCGATGGCCACGCGTCAATCGCCAATAGCGCGGCACTCCGACTGGCGGGGATCACCCGGACGAGCAGTGCGCCTCCGGGGGGAGCCATCAACCTGGATGGCGACGGGGAACCGACCGGCATGCTCATCGATGCGGCGCAGGGGATGGTGCGGCGTCTGGTGCCCTCGACCACCACCAGCGACATCGAACGGGCGCTGGAACTGGCATCGGAGCGCGAGACCTCGCTGGGCTGGACGCAGGTGCAGGACGCACACGGCTCATGGGGCGAAGTGGCGATGATGCGGAAGCTGTATGCCGATGGCCGGATCAAGGTGCGGTTGTACAAGACCATCAGTGGCCCGAGCCCCGATGCGGAGAAGTTGATTGCTCAGGGTCCTGGCTCACCGGAGTTCAACGATCGCTTCGTGGTGCGGGACATCAAGGTGGTCATGGACGGCGCGCTCGGTTCGCGCGGCGCCGCGATGCTGGCACCGTACAGCGATGATCCCCATACGAGTGGCCTGATTACCACCGACACGATCGCCTTGAAAGGGATGCTCGAGCGTGCGCTCCGCGCCGGCATCCAGGTCGAGACGCACGCCATCGGCGATCGTGCCAACCATATCGTCCTCGACATGTATGCTGCCGCGATGAAGGCCGTGCCGGTGGCGCAGCGGAAGGTGAAGCAGCCGCGCTGGCGGATCGAACATTCGCAGATCATCACCCCGGCCGACTTGCCGCGCTTCAAGCAGCTGGGGCTGATCGCCTCGATGCAACCATCGCACGCGATCGGCGACCTCTTCTTCGTGCCGAGTCGCATCGGGATGGCGCGCATCAAGGGCGCGTATGCGTGGGAGACGTTTCTCAAAATGGGCGTGCCGGTCGCGGGGGGCTCCGACGCACCGGTGGAGCGCGGGGAGCCGATGATCGAATTCTATGCTGCGGTGGCGCGGAAGTCGCTCGACGGCAAGTCAGGCCCTGGCTGGCATCCAGAGGAGAAGGTCACTCGGGCACAGGCGCTGCGGATGTTCACCTGGTTCCCGGCCTACGCAGCGTTCGAGGAGGATCGCCATGGGTCGATCGCGGTAGGCAAGGCCGCCGACTTCACCGTGCTTGATGCCGATATCATGACGATTCCCGAGGCGCAGATTCTCACGACCGGCAACGTCATGACCATCATTGGGGGAGAGATCGTCTTCACGCGACCCTGACCGGCGTGCGGTTCAGCGTGGCGGATCGCCGAGCAGCCCCTCTTCCATCGCCAACTTGGTGAGACCCGCCACCGTGCGGATGCCCAGCTTGTCCATGAGGGCCTCGCGGTGCGTCTCCACCGTGCGGTGGGAGATCCCGAAATGGGCGGCGATCTGCTTGTTGGTTTCGCCACGCGTGATGCCCACGAGCACATCGCGTTCGCGCGGCGTCAGCAGGGTCAGGGGCGACGGCGGCGGCGCGTCGGCGCGCATCGCAGCGGTGAGTCGGGCCGCGACCGCTGGCGGGAAGTAACTCTCGCCCGCAAACACTGTGCGCACCGCGCGGCGCAATTCGGCTGGTGGGGAGTCCTTGAGCAGATAACCGCGCGCACCAGCCTTGACGCTCTCGAGCACATATTCAGGTTGATCGTACATCGAGAGGATCAGCACCTTGGTGCCGCTGCTGCGGCGATGCAGCTCAGCGGCCACCGAGAGTCCGGTGCGGCCGGGCATCGCGACATCCATGACCAGCACATCCGGTGCCTCGCTTGCCACCAGTGCCAGCGCCTCCTCGGCGTTCGCGCCCTCGCCCACGACGGTGACGCCGGGCTCTCCCTCGAGCACGCGCCGAATGCCCTCGCGGACCACCGCATGATCATCGACCACCGCCACTCGAATCGCTGTCTCCGTCATACTTCCCCCTCGCGTTGCTGCACGGTCTCGCTGGCGAAGGGCACGGTGACGACCACGCGGACGCCGTGGGTTCCGTTCACGCGCACTGTGCCACCGAGGCCCGCAATCCGTTCTCGCATTCCAGCCAGGCCCAGATGTCCCTCGCGCTCGAAGGTGGCGAGGTCGCGCCCCGGAGGGAAGCCACGGCCGTTGTCGGTGACGCTGAGCTGGAGCGCGTTCTCCTCCGCACAAATCCGGAGGACGACACGCGAGGCGGCGGCGTGGCGCAGCGTGTTCACCAGCGCCTCCTGTGCGGCGCGAAAGAGGGCGAGCTCGGCGTCGGGGCTGAGGGAGGGGGCACGCTCCGGCAGATCGGTCTCGACGACAATCGCCCCGCGATGCCGCACGTCCTCCGCCAGCGAGCGGATGGCCGAGAGCAGGCCGACGTCGTCGAGCAGGGCCGGGCGCAGGTCGTTCATCACCCGCCGGATGCCACCGATCCCCGCGTCGACGAGCTGGAGCACCCGGTCGAGTCGCTCGACCGCCACGGTGCCATCACTTTCACGCAACAGCCCGACTTCGAGCTTGATGGCCGAGAGGGTCTGAGCCGTTTCGTCGTGGAGATCACGCGAGAGGCGCAGGCGTTCGGCCTCATGCTGGCGCACCATCAGTCCGGAGAGTCGCGCAAGGTCATCGGTGCGACCGGCCAGACGGGTCGCAAGGTCGGAGAGCACCATGAGGCCGAATCCAACACCGACCGCCAACTCGAAGAGGATGTCGAGGTAATAGCCCCACGGTGCCCAGGCGCCCCGAGCGCGCAGGAACGGATAGTCGAGGTGATGCAGTCCCCAGAACAGGAACGCGACCGCGACGAAGCGTGCACCGCCCGAGTCGGTCCGGCGACCGTGCCGCCAGAAGACCCACGCCGTCCAGAGTGTGGCGCCCGAGATCAGGGCCACCATCGGAATCGCGACCAGCAGGAAGCGATCGAGGTATGCCACGGCAAACCATGCCCCGATCAGGGGCACCAGCGCAAAGGACGCATAGCGGTGACGCCATACCGTGCCACGCGAAAAGACCAGCGCGGCCCAGAGAATCGTGAGCGCAACCCAGCCGGTGGCGACCTGGTGCCAGAAGAGCCAAGTGAGGTTGCCAGTGGCAAGGAAGGCGAGCATGGCGCCGAGGCGGACGAGGTAGACGGCCCACGCGGCAGCCCACCACGCGAGCCAACGCTCCCGGACACGACGATAGAGCACCAGCGCGAAGCCGGCGAGGCCCGCCGTGATGGCTGCCTGGAAGATGACATCGGCGAGCTCGGCGCCGGCCGCGATCGGCATGGGATCAGACATGGGGGGAAACGTGCCGGAAACACGCGGTTGGGGATAGGGGCCCCCCGTACCGCCAAACGCGGTTGCGGCTCACGCCGCCGCCGTGATAGCTTTTCGGTCCTGTGAGCAGGGGTGCCAGCGCCCCGGGAGATTGGCGATGATGTACTACGTGGGAATGGTGATGGCCGGAGTCGGTGCCGGGGTATTGATCGCGGCGCTGACCTTCGTGACCCTGATGCTCACCGCGGTGATCTTCGCGATGTTCGCCTTCACGGCGGCTCCCCTCCTCGACAAGATCCTGGTCGTCAAGGACTGACCGCGCCGGCGCCGTCGTCCGGCGCCTCCGGCTCGGGCGTGGAGGCGGTCCGGAAGGCCCCTTCGAAGTTCACCCTCACGCCGGCGAGCAGTTCCCGGAGTCCGCGGACCTTGACCTGATGCCCCGCCGTCCGCCGCAGCAACATTCCCATATAGCCGAAGCCGTCGGCCAGCGCCGAGAGCCCCAGCCCCGCGGCCTGAGCCTTCATTTCGTCGAGTTGGCGCCGGAGCGAGCGCACCTGGGCGTCGTCGGCGTGCTGCGTCGCCATCATCTCGATGACGCGGGTGGCCCGCTCGAGCCGGGGCGGAACCCCTTCGAGCCAGAGCAGTTGAGCCTGTTGTCGCGCGCTGAGCTTGGGGGCCACACGAAACTCCCGATCCACGATGAAACCCGGGCCGGGTCACCCCGTACCCCAGCGAGGGGCCTGCGGTGTCCGGCCTTTCCACGCTCCCCTCTCGTGCAAGATAGGGCGGTCGCATGAAGATCTCCGAAATCTCGATTTCGCGTCCGGTGTTTGCGTCGATGATGTCCTTGGCGCTGGTGCTCTTCGGCGTGCTCGGCTATCAACGCCTCACGGTCCGCGAGCTGCCGGATGTCGACCCGCCGATCATTTCGGTGCAGACCACGCTGCGCGGGGCAAATCCCCGGGTCATGGAATCCTCCGTGACCGACATCCTCGAGGAACAGCTCAGCACCGTGGAGGGGCTGCGCACGCTGTCGTCCACGAGTTCGGAACAGAGCAGCAACATCACGCTGGAGTTCACGCTCGACCGGAGCGTCGAGGCCGCCGCGCAGGACGTGCGTGACGCCGTGAATCGCGTGCGCGGACGCCTGCCGATCGACATTGAAGAGCCGGTGGTGGCGAAGCAGGATGCCGACGCGCGTCCCTTCTTCTATCTCGCGCTCTCGTCGCCCACGCTGGATCTGATGCAACTCAGCGACGTGGCCGACCGGATCGTGAAGCAGCGGCTGCAGACGGTGCCGGGGGTCGGCAGCGCCCAGATTCTCGGCGAGCGACGCTACTCGATGCGAGTCTGGCTCGACCCGAATGAGCTCGCGGCACGTGGGCTGACCGTGCAGGATGTGCTGAGCGCCATCAAGAGCCGCAACGTGGAGGTGCCAGCGGGTCGCATCGAATCCCAACAGCGAGAATTCACCGTGCGTTCCCTCGGGGACCTCAAAACGCCTCAGGAGTTCGGCGATCTGGTGGTCTCGAACGGCAACGGCGTGCTGATCAAGCTGCATGACATCGCCCGCGTGGAGCTCGGCCCCGAGAACGAGCGCTCGGCCATCCGCTTCAGCGGCGTGCCGGCCGTCGGGGTGGGAGTGGTGCGGCAGTCGAAGGCCAACCTGCTCGACGTCTCGGCCGGCATCCGCGCGGAATTGCCGCGCATCCAGGCCGCGCTGCCTCCCGGGGTGACGCTGGTCCCGGCGTTTGACCAGTCGGTGTTTGTCCAGCGCTCGATTTCGGATGCCCAGCGCACCTTGGTGGAGGCGGCGGTGCTGGTGGTGATCATCATCTTCGTCTTCCTGCGCAACATGCGGGCGACGATCATCCCGGCGTTCGCGATTCCCGCCTCGATCATCTCGACCTTCGCCGTGATGTTCTGGCTGGGCTTCTCGATCAACAACTTCACCCTGCTCGCGCTGACGCTGGCGATCGGCATCGTGGTCGATGACGCGATCATCGTGCTCGAGAACGCTTATCGACACCAGGAAGAGTTGGGCGAGGACCCGGAGCTCGCGGCGCGACGCGGGACGGCGGAGATCTCTTTCGCGGTGGTGGCCACCACGATCTCGCTGATGGCGGTGTTCATCCCGCTCGCCTTCCTGAAGGGGAACACCGGGCGGCTCTTCAACGAGTTCGGTATTGCCGTCGCCGGGGCCGTGTTCATCTCCGGCTTCGTGGCTCTGACCCTGACCCCGATGCTGTGCGCCAAGGTGCTGCGGGTGCCCCAACGGCACGGCGCGGTCTACAAGGCACTGGAGCGCGGCTTCGAGGGACTGGCCAGCGGGTATCGCCGCGGACTGTCCAAGGCGCTCCGCCATCCGGTCATGGTGCTGGGAGGAACCGTTGCGTTGCTGGTGGGCGCGGTGCTCGTGTTCAAGAGCCTGAAGCGCGAATTCATTCCATCCGACGATCGCGGCGTGATCTTCGCCAACCTGGTGGCGCCGGAAGGTTCCACCTTTGCCTACACTGACGGTTACCAGAAGCAGGTCGAAGCGATCTTTCGTGGCGTGCCCGAAGTCGAATCGGTCTTCTCGATCGTGGGCCGCGGCGGCTCTCCCAACGGCGGCTTCGTGGTCGCACGTCTGCTGCCGTGGGAGGAGCGGACCCGTTCGGTCGACGACATCCTCAAGGAGGTCAGGCCGCGGCTCGGTGCCATTCCCGGGATCCAGGCGTTCGCGAGCAACCCGCCGGCCATTGGCGGGAACGGCTCACCGGTGCAGTTCATCGTGCGCAATCCGAACTACGACTCCCTGCTCGCGGCGAACGATCGGTTGCTCAAGGCCGCGCGCGCCATCCCCGGGTTGCTCAACGTCGATACCGACCTCAAGGTCAACAAGCCGGAGCTGACGGTGAACTTCGATCGCGACCGTGCCGAGGATCTCGGCGTCCCGGTGGCGGACGTCGCGTCAACGCTGCAGACCATGCTGGGCGGCTCACGCAGCAGCACCTTCGTCCGCGAGAACAAGCTCTACGACGTCCTGGTGCAGCTGGAGCCATCCGACCGCGCGACGCCGCAGGACATGAGCACGCTCTTCATGCGCGGCAAAGGGGGGCAGCTGGTGCGCCTGGATGCCCTCGCCCACGTGAAGGAGACCACCGGGCCGCGGGGCATCGCGCACTTCGATCGCGTTCGCGCGTTCACCCTGAGCGCCGCCATAGCCCCGGGCTACACGCTGGGTGAGGCGATCGATACGCTCACCGGGCTGGTGCGAGCCCAGTTGCCCCCGGCCACGACGATCGCCTTCGGCGGCGAGTCGCGTGAGCTCTCGGAGAGCGGCGGCGAGCTCACGCTGGCGTTCGGGCTCGCCATTCTCGTGGTCTTCATGGTACTCGCCTCGCAGTTCGAGTCGATCGTGCATCCGTTCACCGTCTTGATGGCGGTGCCGCTCGCGGTGCTGGGGGCCATCTTCACGCTCAAGCTCGCGGGGGCCACGATCAACCTCTACTCCCAGATCGGGATGATTCTGCTGGTGGGGCTGGTGACCAAGAACTCCATTCTGTTGGTGGAATACGCCAACACACTGCGCGAACGCGGGATGGAGATCGCCGAGGCGATGCTCGAGGCAGGGCGCATCCGCCTGCGCCCGATCCTGATGACGTCGGTGGCCACCATCATGGGCGCCGTCCCCATTGCCCTCGGGCTCGGCGCCGGTTCCGAGTCGCGACGGCCGCTGGGCTATGCCATCGTGGGTGGCGTCTTCTTCTCGACCACGCTGACGCTGTTCGTGGTGCCGGTGGTCTGGGTGCTGCTCGAGCGCGCGCTGGCGCACCGGGCCCACCGCGCCACTCGACTTGAAGTCGTGGAGCAGCCATGATGCACACGCTGCTCCTGGTGGTGATGCTGCTCCAGCCGGCCCCGCGCGACACCATGCCGGTGGTCACGCTGCGCGATGCGCTGCAGCAGGCCGTGCGGCTCGATCCCGACTATGTCCGTGCGCTGAGCACGCTCAACAACGCCGAGTCGGCCCGGCGCACCGCCAGGCTGGTGTTCCTGTTGCCGACCGTCACTGCCTCAGCGGACTATTCCCAGCTCTCGACCAAGCAGTTCAATGTCGGCACCGGCAGCGCGGCAAATGCCACCGGCCGGGCGTCGCTGGATGCGCGCTATGAACTGTTTGCCGGTGGCCGCAAACTGGCGGATGCCAAGCGGGCCGGCGCGGATCTCGAGAGCAGTGAGGCCGGAGAACTCGGCGCACGCTTTGCCGCGGCGCTCGAAGTGGAGCGCGACTATTACGGCGTGCTGGGCGCCCGTGAGCTGCGCGATGTGGCCGTGCAGCGGTTGGCGCGCGCCCGCGAGGCCTTCGGCACGGCGCGCGCCCGGGTGGTGAGCGGTGCCACGGTGCAGTCGGATTCGCTCCAGGTGCTGCTCGAGGTTCAGCGCGCCGAGGTCGAAGTGTTGCGTCGTGAGGCGGCGCTGGTCGTGGCCCGCTTGCAGCTCGGACGCCGGATCGGTCGCGGTGCGGCCGTGGATGCCGCAGCGATTGATTCCCTGCTGCCACCACCGCTGCCGATCACGCTGGAGGAAGCGGTGATGCAGGCGGTGGCCCAAGGGCCGGCGTGGCGAGAGGCACGCGCCAACGAACGCTCGGCGAATCTCCAGATTCGATCGCGACAGGCGAGTTATTTCCCCACCGTCACGTTGGTGGGCTCGATCGGCAAGTTCGATGACAAGTTCTTCCCCAGTCAGACGACGCGACGCAGCATCGGCTTCTCCATGTCGCTGCCGATCTGGGACGGCGGGCAGCGCGAATTGGCGATCGCCCGGCTGAAGGCGTCGCGCGAAGTGGCCCGGGCCATCCGCGAGGACCTCGAGAGTTCGGCCCGACGCGACGTCACCGAGGCCTACACCAGCTACGATGTCTCGCGCCAGACGCTGGGGATCACTCTCACCGGCGTGACCGTGGCGAGCGAGGTGTTGCGGGTGCAGCAGTCGCGCTATCGCGCCGGCGCCGCCACGGTGCTCGACCTGCTCGAGGCCCAGGCGCAACTGGTGCAGGCTCAGGCCGACCTGGTGCAGGCCCGCTACGCGGTCCGGCTTGCGCGTGCCGCGCTGGAGGCCATGCTGGGCCACCGTCTCACCAATGATCCCGACCGGAGCACTCCGTGACCTTCATTCTGCGCCGTCCCCTCCTCGCGGTTCTCCTGCTCGCCGCGTGCGGCAAGGCCGACCCGAAAAGCGCACCGGGTGGCCCAGGCAGCGGGCCGCCGGTGGTGCCAGTGGAAGTGACGACCGCCTTTGCCGACACCGTGGTCGACGCCATCGTGGCCACCGGTCAGGTCGAGGCGTTGCAGCAGATCGAGCTCCGCCCCGACGTCGAGGGACGAGTGGTGGGGTTGCTGTTTCGCGAAGGGGGGCGGGTCGCCCAGGGTGCTCCGCTCGTGAAGATCGATGATGCCGAGCTGAAGGCGCAGGTCGAGCGCGCACGTGCCGATCGCGATCTCACCAAGCAGGCGCTGGAACGCACCCGTCAGCTGCTCGCGGAGAAGGCCGCCGCTCCGGCGGATCTCGAGCGAGCGGAGGCCGCGTCGCGCAGCAGCCAGGCGTCACTTGACCTGTTGGAACTCCGGCTGGCACGCACCACCGTGCGCGCCCCCTTTGCCGGCGTTGTCGGGCAGCGGCTCATCTCCCTGGGCGACTATGTCACCTCGAGTTCGCGCCTGCTCACGCTGCAGACCGTCTCGCCACAGCACATCACCTTCGCCGTCCCCGAACGCTACGCTGAGGCGTTGAAGGTGGGTCAACGCGTCGCGTTCCAGGTCGCCGCCCTGACATCGCAGCCGTTCGAAGCCCGGGTGGATTTCGTGGATCCTGTTGTCGCCCTGCCGGGCCGGACCATCACGGTGAAGGCCATCGCCGACAACCCCAAGGGAAGCCTTCAGCCGGGGATGTTCATTGAGGCGCGCCTGGCCACCGCGGTGCGCCCTGCGGCGGTGATTGTGCCGGAAGAGGCCATCGCGCCGACGGCCGGTGCGGCCTGGGTCTGGGTGGTGGAGGGGACCAAGGCCACGCGTCGTGAGGTCGAACTGGGCGTGCGGTCGCCGGGCTTCGTGGAGATTCGCAAGGGCGTCGATGTTGGCGATCGCGTGGTGATTGGCGGTCTCGATCGCCTCACGAACGGCGCCACCGTGCAGGCGACCGACGTGGTGCGGCGGCCCCAGGGAGTCCGGGAGCCTTGATGCGCTGGCTGGCGCTCATGGTGGCAGCACTCGCGCTGCCGACGCAGGACGTGAGTGCGCAGACGGAGTCGCGGTGGGCGGTCGAGATTCGCAATCCCGCAACGGTCGAGCGCGGTGAACTGCGCCTCGATCGCACCGGGGGGCGCATCCTGCTGGAGAGTGCCGACCACGCGTGGAGTGCAGTTGCCGACCTGCACATCGTCGATGGCCGCATTCGCTTTCTGCTGCCCGGATCCGGCCGCCGATTCGAGGGCGCGCTCGGCACGGGGCTGATCGAGGGAGAGCTGCGGGAACCCGATGGCCGGGTGCTACGCTGGACTGCAGAGCGCATTCCCGAGGGGATCGAGCGCTGGCCCGTCCGGCCGCGCGTGACCGTGCGCCAGCTGTTGCTCGGCTCGGGCGATACCGCGGTCACGCTTCCCGGCGCCTGGCGCAGCATTCTGCCGACCAGCGCTGCGCTGGTGGCCGAGCGCGATGCGCTGGCCCGCGCTGCCGGGCTCGCGCCTGTCCGGCTCGATGATCTCCTCGGCGCGCAGCGAGTGGCGCTTGGTTTCGACAGCGCCAGCCGCATCGTGGCGCATGGGGTCGTCGCGCGGATCGCAACGGGACCGGCCGCCGACGACGAGTTCCGTCGCCTCTTCGGCATGGAGGGATCCCTCCGTTTCGACCTTCATCAGGTCGCGTTCGCCTCGGTGGCGGCAAAGCGCACGCCGGCCGTGCTGGCTCCCGATGTGCTGGCGCGCGGACTCGCCGTCTTCGCTCCTGGCGCGCCCTTGGCCCGGACACAACTCGAGCTCTATGCCGCCGCGTGGCGTGGCTGGAGTCGCGCGCGCACCGACACTACCGAATCGCAGATGCTGCTCGATGCCATGGCGGTGCGGGATCCCGAGGCCTTCCGTGCCGTTCGGGCCATCTTCACGGGATACGACGAGTCCGTGGGGTGGTGGAGCGATGCCGTGCAATGGCTCTTGACCAGGAAGTGGATCGAGACCGCGTCGGGGTACCGCTCTCCCGCGCAACTCGTCGCGACGTTCTGGCAGCGCACGCCGATGCTTCCGCCTCCGCTGGAACCCACGCATTTCGGTAGCGTGCAGGCCGTGCCGGTGATCGGCGCGGCACGACTCGGTGCCCGGTTGATTCACCCCGCCAACGCCGCCGCCACCGAATGGCTGGCCCAGGGCGGGATGGCCGAAGCCCTCGCCGCGTGGCGCGGTGTGGATGCGGTCGATTCCCTCACCGTGGTCCGGGCGGGGACGGCGTTGCAGCTCACGGCGCCGGCGGTCATGGCGCGCAGTCGCTTGGGTGGCTTCCTCTCCGGCCGCGATGCCATTCGGCTCGAGCCGGGCATCGCCCCGATCTTCGCCGTCGTGACCGTGTTGCATGAGTGGCAACACCTGCTGTTCGAAGGCGCGCGATTCGATGGCCAAGCCCCAGGACTCCGGGAGAGCTCCGCGGAGCTGCAGTTGATTGATGGCAATCCGTGGCTGGCCGAAGGCGCCGCAGAGTGGGCCACCGAGGCATTGTTGGCACCCGCGAGGTCCTCCACGCCGTTGTTGCCGCTGATGGAGGCCCTCAAGCGGGGCAGCATCGGCCTCACCGGCGCCGACGACCCCCATGTGCTCGGGTACCTGCTGGTGCGTGCCTTGGCCAGTCGCGACACCAACACGGCGATGTTGCGCGAGCGACTCATCCGCCTGCTGCACGATCCGCTGGCCCTCGGCCAGGAATACGGCCTGCGTGGCGGTGCGCGTGGCGTGGAGCCGATCCACCTCAACCGCCCGGCCTTCGCGGCCGTAATTCCTGAAATCACCTTTACCTGGGACGACGGCGTCACCGACCACCTCTCGCGACGCCTGTTGCTCCCGACACCATCCCAGGAGCCCCGATGACCTCCCGCCGTTCGACGGTTCTCGCCGCCGCGTGCCTCTTTGCCGTGCCGCTCGCGGCACAGCAAACCGTCCCGGAGCGCACGCATGGAGAGCGAACCTCGACTCACGCCGAGGTGCTGGCGTTCCTTGACTCGTTGCAACACCACGGCGCACGCATGCACGTCGGGACCCTCGGCCAGTCGCCGCAGGGCAAGCGACTGCCGGTGGTAATCCTGTCGCGACCACTGGTCACCACGCCAGCCGCAGCACACCGAAGCGGCAAGCCGGTGCTGTACATCCAGGCCAACATCCATGCGGGCGAAGTGGAAGGGAAGGAGGCGGTCCAGCGCCTCATGCGCGATCTGACGCTGGGGTCGCTCCGTCCCTTGCTCGACAGCGTGATCCTCCTCGTGGTGCCGATCTACAACGCCGATGGCAACGATGCGTTCGGTCCGCAGGAACGGAATCGCAGTGAACAGAACGGGCCAGCGCTGGTGGGACTTCGTCCCAACGGACAGGGCTATGATCTCAATCGCGACTACGTCAAGCAGGATGCCCCGGAGACACGAGCCTCGCTGGCGCTGATCGCGGCGTGGGACCCCGACCTCTTCATGGACCTGCACACCACCGACGGCAGTTACCATGGCTACGCGTTGACCTGGTCACCGGGGTTGAATGCCAATCGCACGCCGAGCAATGGCTGGGTGCAGGACACCGTGCTCGAGCGAGTGCGGGCTCGGGTCCGGGAACGATTCCAGTTCGAGACCTATCCCTACGGCAACTTCCGCGGCGGCAACGCCAACCCCACCGGGTGGGACACCTACGAGTCGCTGCCACGCTACGGCACCAACCTCAACGGGATGACGCGCTTCTCGATTTTGAGCGAGGCGATGAGCCATGATCCCTTCCTGCGGCGCATCGATGCCACGTATGCCTTTGTCTTGGAGACCATCCGGTATTTCGCCGAGCATCCGGGTGAGATGAAGCGGCACAAGGCGCGCACGGCAGCGTGGCGCCCCGACTCGGTGATCGTGCGCGGCAACGTGCTGGCATCGTCGCCCGCGCGCATGGACACCGTGCTCGTGGCCATCACGCGGACCGAGGAGCTGCCCGCCCCCGATTCGGCGGCGATGGTCAACGCACCGAGGTCGCCCGTGATCGCGGCGCCGATCGGTTGCAGCGTCCCGGCGACGCCGGCGCCCGACGCCTCGCGCGGCCCGGCCCGGCCAGCCACCACGGGGCCGCGCACCGAGATTCTGCTCACTGGAGCGTCCCGACCGGTGGTGATGGAGGTGCACGACCGCTTCTCCGCCGTGCGGCAGGAGGCGGTCCCGGCCGCCTACCTGATCGATGCCAGCCACGCGAAGGTGGTGGAGCTGCTCCGCCGGCAGGGGGTCAAGGTCGAGCGCCTCACCCGTGCGTGGGCGGGTGCGAGCGAGCAATTCATGGTCGACACGGTGATGCGCGCGACTCGCGCCAACGAGGGACACTGCACTGTCCGCGTGGAGGGGAGCTGGAGCCAGGGGTCCGACCGCGCCCCGGCGGGGACGTTCCTGGTGCCCACCGATCAACGCTTCGGGCTTCTGGCCGCGTTCCTGCTCGAGCCCGCCTCCGAGGATGGCTACACCACGTGGAACTTCTTCGACGATGCGTTGGTCGCGCACCGGTCCCACCCGATCCGGCGTCTGCGCGTGCTCCCGACCATGGCCCTTCGGGGGGTTCCGTGAGCTCCGAAGCTTTACGGATACTGAATGTCGGTGACTCCGCGCCATCTTTCTCGCTCCCCGACCAACATGGGACGCCGGTGTCGCTCGCCGATTTCAAGGGGCAGCGTGTCGTCGTGTATTTTTACCCCGAAGACGATACGCCGACCTGCACGGCGCAGGCCTGTGAATTTCGCGATGGCTGGTCGGAACTGATCGCGGCGGGTGTCGTGGTATTGGGCATCTCGCCTGATTCGCCAGCGGCGCACCAGCGCTTCCGCACCAAGTTCGGCCTCCCGTTTTCGCTGCTGGCCGACGAGGATCGCGCGGTGGCCAAGGCGTTCGGTGTGTGGGGGGAGAAGTCACTGTACGGTCGCACGGTGGTGGGGATGATTCGCACCACCTTCATCATCGACGGCAACGGAACAATCGAGCGGGTCTTTCCACGGGTCCGCACCAAGGGCCATGCTGCCCGCGTCCTTGCGGCGCTGGCAGGGCCATGACGCTGTGTCTACGGAGAGGTTGACCATTCGCACCACGATGCTTGCGCTGGGCGGAATCGCCCTGCTGGGAAGTTGCGCCACGCGGACAGGCTCCCCGGTGATGTGGAGCCCGGAACCGGGCGAGACGCACCTCGCCAATATCCGTCAACTCACCTTTGGTGGGAACAACGCCGAGGCGTATTTTTCGGCGGACGGCACGCGGCTGATCTTCCAGCGGCAGACCGAAGTGAACGCCGGGTGCGACCAGGAATACGTCATGAACATCGACGGCTCCGGACTCCGGCGGGTCTCTGACGGGAAGGGACGCACCACCTGCGGCTACTTCATCGAGCGTGATCGCCGCATTCTCTATTCCTCGACCGGCGCGCACGATCCCAATTGCCCGCCTTCGCCGGATCGCTCGCTGGGGTACGTCTGGCCGCTGGGACATTTCGAGATGTACACCGCGAATCCCGACGGATCGGACACCAGGCAGCTCACCAACAACGGTGCGTACAACGCCGAAGGCACGGCCTCGCCTGACGGCACGCAGATCCTGTTCACCTCGACCCGCGACGGCGACATCGAGTTGTACGTGATGCGCTCCGACGGCAGCGATGTCCGACGACTCACCCATCGGGTGGGATACGACGGCGGCGCCTTCTTCTCGCCGGATGGCAAGCACATTGTGTGGCGGGCGCAATATCCCGAGACGGCAGCCGACACGGCCGACTATCAGCGCCTGCTGGCCCGCCGACTGGTGCGTCCGTCGACGCTCGAGCTCTGGATTGCCGATGCCGACGGGAGCCATGCCCATCAGATCACCCACCTCGGTGGCGCCAACTTCGCCCCGTTCTATCACCCGGATGGACAGCGAATCATCTTTGCATCGAACTTCGAGAATCCCCGCGGACGGAATTTCGACCTGTTCGTGATCCGCACGGACGGGACCGGCCTTGTGAAGATCACCACGTCGGCTGAATTCGATGGCTTCCCGATGTTCTCGCCGGACGGCAAGAAACTGGTCTTCGCCTCGAATCGTCATGGCAAGAGTGAGGGTGAGACGGACCTCTTCATCGCTGACTGGAAGGAGTGACCGTGGCGGCACCGGGACGACCTGCTTCGCTCGGGCGATGGTTTCTGGAGTGGGCCAAGTCGATCTCCATCGCGCTGGTGGTCTGGCTCTTCCTGCGAACCTTCCTGGTCGAGGCGTTCCGGATTCCGTC
>JBDUDP010000039.1:0-21087 GCA_040002895.1 Gemmatimonadota bacterium | reverse complement strand
TTACTGTGTCCTGCCATCGCACCCTCCTGCGGTCATGCCGGGATCTTAGCGGTCGGCTGGTGGAGCGGCAATGCGGCACGGCCCCCGACGGCGGGTCCCTCGGGCGCGTCGCCCACGCCGCGCCTTCGGCTTGCGACCCCTCGGGTCGGAGAGTACGGTTCGGCCATGCGCTATCCCATTCTCTGTGCCATATCGCTCGCCGCTGCCTCGATGGCCGCCTGCCAGCAGAAGCCACCCGCCGCCGAGGCCGTGACCCCGCCTCGACTCGAGCAGGTGCTCCCCAACCTTCCGCTCCCGCCGGACGGAATGGCCCTCACGTCGGAAAACAGCAAGGACGCGATGCAGTTCGTCTTCACGACGCCTGCCTCGGTGGACTCGGTCCTGGCCTACTATCGCGATGTGCTCGGGAAGCCGCCCTATCGACTGATCAACGAGGCCAGCACCAATGGCGTGACCTCGTTCTACGTCGAGCAGGACGGTCCCTCGATGTGGGTGGCGGTTCAGAAGAACGGCGATGCCGGGGCCCTGGTCACCATTGCCGGTGCCGCCACCGACTCGGCCCGCAAGGCGCTTCCCCCCGCCGACAGCACCGCGAAGCCCAAGCCGCCGGCCTGATCAACGGGTCGGTCGCCGTCCCGCGGTGCGGGGCGGCAGCAGCGCCAGCGCCTGGGCAACCGCATCCGCAGCATCGCTCCCGAGCGCATCGCGGGTGGGGGCTACCAGTTGTGCCAAGGCGGTCCGGGCAGCCGTTGGCGTGAGTTCGTCGAGGTGCCCCAGCGCGGTCGTGAGCCCGCGCGCGAGGGACCGCGGGACGGCGAGCGGCGCCAGCCGCTGCCCCAACAGGCCGAGGCGACGCCGGTCGATCTTGTCGAGGGCCGCGTCTCCCGCGCCCAGGTCGAGCGCCACCCTCACCACCAACCAGACTGCGAAGGCCCCCTCCCGCTTCGGGCCTCGCTCGAAGCGCCGTTGCAGCTCCACCAGCCGCAGCAGGGGCGGGCTCCAATCGCTCATCGGGGCAGTGTCGTCACCGCCGCGGCGACCTCCTCCGGCAGGGTCTCCAGCATGCAGCGGTGATGGCCGAGGGGACAGACCGGACCGCCGTGGCTACTGCACGGCCGGCAACTGAGCTCGCGCTGCAACACGGTGGCTCGCGCCCGATAGGGGAAGAATCCGAATTCCTCCACCGTAGGGCCGAAGAGTGCGACCACTGGCGTTCCGACGGCCGTCGCGAGGTGCATCACTCCGGTATCGCAGGAGACCACCGCCCGGGCCCGCTTGAGCAGCGCGGCCGTGCCCGTGAGCGAGAAGCGACCCGCGGCGCTGGCTGCTGCCCCATCGGAGGCGCGCACGATCTCGTCGGCCAGTTCTCGGTCGCCGGGTCCCCCTACGACGACGATGTCGGCGGTCGAGCGGACGCGGCGAATCAGCGCCGACCAGCGATCGGCCGGCCAGCGCTTGGTGAAGTGGGCCGCGCCGGGGGCGAACGCCAGCAGGGTGCGCTCTGCTCCGAGGGCGTGCTCCGCGAGGAAGGCGTCGGCCGCCCGCTCGGCCTCCCGGGTGGTGAAGAACTCCGCAGGACCACCATCCGGGGTGACGTCGAGGCCCTGCGCCGCGGCGAAGTAGCGCTCCGCCACCGATCCGAGCGGGCCGCCGCGACCCAGCCGGATCAGCGCGGCACGGCGGAGCCGGTGCTTGGGGTAGCCGCTCCAGCGGCCACCGACCAGCTGGCGCAGGGCGCGACTTCTGAGCGAACCGTGCAGGTCGAGCCGGTGGCTCCACGGCGTGGTCCGGAGCTGGCGCGCGAGCTCGCGTAGTGAACCGTCGCGGGGCCAGGCAATCACGTCGCTGAGGCGGGGGTTGTGCAGCACGGTTTCCGCCATGTCCTCCCGCACCACCATGCTGATGCGCGCCCCGGGGTGCCGTGCGCGGAGGGCACGGATCAGCGGGGTGGTGAGCAGCAGGTCACCGATCGAGGAGAACCGGATCAGGAGAATGGCAGGGGATTCGGCGGGCACCGGTACAATCTAAGGCGACCGCGTGTTGTCGCGGGCCCGAGTGGCGTCCTACCTTACCCTATGGCCAGACCGCGAAGCATCTTGTGGGTAGATGATGAAATCGCCACCCTCGACTCCCAGGTGCTCTTTCTTGAGCAGCAGGGCTTCACGGTGGAGCGTGCCTCCAATGGCGATGACGCGCTCGCCCTGCTGCGCCGACAGGCGTACGGCGTGGTCCTCCTCGACGAACAGATGCCCGGTACCCGCGGACTGGAACTGGTGCCGATGATCCGGCTTCTGGACGGTGGCATGCCGGTCGTGATGGTGACCAAGTCGGAGGAGCCCGAGACGCTGCGTGACGCAATCGGCGTCGAGATCGCCGACTACCTCACCAAGCCGGTCTCGCCGCGCCAGGTGCTGTCGGTGGTCACCCGTCTGCTGGAGGGCGATCGCATCCGGCAACAGCGCCTCTCTCGCGACTTTGTCACTCGCTTCCGCGAGCTCGAGAATCGCCGCGGCGAACACCTTGCCTGGCGCGAATGGGTCGAGCTGGTGGCGGAGCTGGCCGAATGGGAGGTCCGGCTGGGGCAGGCCGATGAGCCGGGACTCAATGAGGCGCTGCGCACCCTGCAGTCGGGTGTGCGCCAGGACTTCGCACGCTTCATTCGCACGAATTATCCGCGTTGGCTCAAGGAGGGCGGCGACGACCGGCCACCGCTCTCCGTCGACGTGGTCTCGGAATTCGTGCGTCCCACGCTGGAGTCGGCGGGTCGGGTGATGCTGGTGGTGGTCGACTGCCTCCGGCTCGACCAGTGGGCCATGATCCGACCGCTGGTGGAGCAACACTTCGAGGTCGAGGTCGATCATTATTTTTCGATCCTCCCGACCGCGACGCCCTACAGCCGCAACGCGATCTTCTCCGGACTCTATCCGGCAGAGCTGATTGCGCGGCACCCGAGCTGGTGGGACGAGAACGACGATTCGTCGCTGAATGCGCACGAGGGGCCGCTGCTGGCGGAGCAGCTGCGCGAACTGATGGGCCGCGACGTGCCGGTATCCTACGAGAAGATGTTCTCGGCCGCTGATGGAGAGGCGATGCTGCGGCGACTCTCGGGCCACCTGTCCCACGATGGCGTCACGGCACTGGTGTTCAACTTCATCGACCAGCTGACGCATGGGCGGACCGAGAACGAGGCGCTGTTCGAAGTCGCGCGCGACACCACGGCGTTGCGGGCACTCACGCGTACCTGGTTCGAGCGCTCGGCCCTCTATGCGGCGCTGAAGGAGGCCGAGCGTCGCAAGGTGCCGGTGCTGCTCACCACCGACCACGGCTCCATCCATTGTCACACACCCACGACGATCTTCGCTCGACGCGACGCCACCTCGAGCCTGCGCTTCAAGTTCGGGGAGGACCTGCGCACCGATGATCCCGACGGGGCCATCGTGGTCGACGACCTCGAGGGATGGGGGCTCCCACCGCGCACGCCTTCCACGCGAATGCTGCTTGCGACCGGTGATCGCTTCTTTGTCTACCCGACCAAGTTGCGGGAGTATCAGGCACGCTATCGCGGCGCCTTCCTCCACGGCGGCGTGTCGCCCGAGGAAGTCGTGTTGCCGGTGGTGCTCCTGACGCCGCGGCGCACGTGAATCGACCGGGGGTGCGTCGGCGGCTCTTTTCGCTGCTGCGCCCTCAGCGGGGTCTCTTCACGGCCGGGCTCTGCGCGGCGCTGGTCGGCTCGATTCTCGATGGTGCCACTGCCGCGCTGCTGATCCCGATCCTGAAGCTGCAGTTCCATCAGGGTCCCGGCTTTGGCGAGGGCAACTCCCGGCTCGAGCGCTGGCTCAGCGCGCTGCTCGGTCCGCTGGTGGAGGGCGTGCCGCCAGCCGTCGCCACGCTGCGGCTGGTGCTGGTCTTCCTGGCCGCCCTCAGCATCAAGATCGTGGCCAGCTATCTCGCCGGCTACATCAGCGTGCTGGTGCAGGAAGGGGTAGTCAAGGAGCTCCGCCTGCGCCTCTGGCGGCACCTGCTGCGTCTCGACCTGGGCGTGTTCCAACGCACGCGCGGTGGCCAGCTCGCCACCGCCCTCGTGAGCGATGCCGATCAGGTGAAGCTGGTGGTGGTGGCCGTGCTCGCGGCGTTCTTCCAGAACTTGGTCTCCATCCTCACCATGCTGGTGGTGATGCTCGCCCTCTCCTGGCGACTCACGGTGGGTGTGCTGTTGCTCGCTCCGATCCTGGTGATCGGGGTGCGCCTGCTGCAGACGCGTTTGCGGCGGCATTCACGCGCCTTCACCCACGAGCGGGGTGAACTGACCGCGACGATCACCGAACGCCTCGGCGCCATGAAATTGATCCGCGCCTTCGGCGCCGAGGCGCTCGAATCGGCGGCGTTCGATCGCCAAGCCGAACGCTATCGCAAGGGCTACGTGCGCACCCAGCGATTTGCCCTGCTGACCTCGCCGGTGAGTGAGTTGTTTGGTGGGGCGGTGATCATGCTGATCCTCTGGGCGGCGGCGAACCAGGGCCTCTCGGGTGTGGTGCTCGACGGTCCCGAGGCGATCGCCTTCCTGGTGACCGCCGCGCGGCTGTTGTCGCCGATCAAGGCGATCACCCAGGTGCCGTCGCAGCTGGCCATTGCCGAGGCGAGTGCGGAGCGCATCTTTGCCGTGCTGGACATCCCCGACGCCGAGCTCGACGCGCCGGACGCACCAGCGGCGGTGTTCGAGCACGACCTCGTGGTCGATGATGTCACCTTCGGGTATGATCCGCTGCTCCCGGTGCTGCGCGGTGTCTCGTTCCGCGTGGCCAAGGGCGAAGTGGTGGCACTGGTGGGGCCGAGCGGCGGCGGGAAGACGACCTTGCTCGAACTGGTGCCCCGGTTCTACGATCCGCAGGGGGGTGCCCTGCGGCTGGATGGCGTCGCGCTGACCTCACTGTCACGCCGCTCGTTGCGCGACCTGATCGCGGTGGTGAGCCAGGACACCGTGCTGCTGCACGACACCGTGCGGGCCAACATCGCCTACGGGCGACCGGATGCCTCGGACGTCGATGTCGAGGTGGCCGCGCGAGCCGCCAACGCCCATGCGTTCATCGACTCGTTGCCGGACGGCTACAACACGGTGCTGGGGGAGCGCGGGACGCGGCTCTCGGGTGGGCAGCGCCAGCGGATCGCGATTGCCCGGGCCCTGTTGCGCGATGCACCGATCCTGATTCTCGATGAGGCGACGAGTGCGCTCGACACCGAATCCGAACGTCTGGTACAGGAAGCCATCGATCGGCTGATGCAGGACCGCACCGTGCTGGTGATTGCGCATCGACTCGCGACGGTGCGAGAGGCCGATCGCATTCTCGTACTCGAGGCAGGACGGATCATCGAATCCGGGACCCATGACGCGCTCCATGCCCACGGCGGCCTCTACCGCCGGCTCCACGACCTGCAGTTTTCCGCCGCCGAGGTGACGACGTGACCACCGAGCGCTCCGTGCTGTTCATTGCCGAGTTCGACGACGCGGGGCACGCTCACGCTGCTCAGCAACGGCGTGCGCTCGAACGGCTCGGGTCCCGCGTCACCACCTTCGACCTCAACGCCAAGCCGTCCCTGCTGCAGCGGTTCCGCTCGGGAGATCTCCCCAAGCGACTCGAGCGGCAGCTCGACGACGTCGATCCGGATCTCGTCCTCGTGGTCGGTGGCGAATCCCTCGACGAGGCGCTGGTCGATCGCCTGCGGGCGCGCTCGCGGGCGCGCTGGGTCATCTGGCTCATGGATGATCTGCGCACCGTCTCCGAGGCGGCGCTGCGCGCCCGACCCTACGACCAGATCTATGCCATCGGGACGGATGTCGCGGCGGAGATTCACGAACGGCTCGGCCGCACGGTGGACGTGCTCTCGCTGGCGGCCGATCCGTCGATCTACCGGCCGATCCGCACCAAGGACCAGTACCGCGCCAATGTCGTGTTCGCGGGCTCGGCGACACCGCGCCGTGAGCGGCTCCTCAGTGAGCTGGTGGAATTCGGGCTCGCGCTCTGGGGTCCGGGCTGGCGCAAGACCGCGCTGCGCGACTATTGCCGCGGCGAGGTGCCCAGCACCGACGAGTACGTCAAGGCGTATGCGGGAGCGAGTGTGGGGATCAACATCCATCACGTCGCGGTCGAGGGCGATCCGCGTGAGGCGTCATGCAATCAGCGACTCTTCGAGCTCGCCTCGATGGGGGTGGCGCAGGTGGTGGATGATCGCGGTGACCTGCCGCGGGCATTCCGGGAGGACCGCGAGGTCTTCGTTTTCCACGATGCCAGTGACCTGCGCCGCAGCGTGCGGGAACTGTTGGAAAATCCGGCCGAGGCGGAGCGGCTCGGCGTGGCCGCGCGGGCCCGTGCCCTGCAGGACCACACCTACATGCATCGCATGCGCCACCTCCTGCTCGATCAGCCGCGACCGATGGCGCCGCGGTAGAGCTCGACGTAGCGCGCAGCCATCACCCGATGGGTGAAGGCCTCGAGCACACGGGCTCGGACTCCCTCCGCATCGAGCGCCGCCAACGCGGGGCGCAGCGCCACCAACTCCTCCAACGTGTCACCCATTGCACCGCTCGCGGGCGTGATCACCTCCGGCAGGGCGCCGCGGTGGGTGCCCAACACCGGCGTGCCGGACACCATCGCCTCGATGGTGGTGAGCCCAAAGGGCTCGTCCCAGAGCGCGGGTGCCCAGAGACACGCGGCATCCGCGAGCAGGCCCACCTTCTCTTCGCCGCCCACCTCGCCGGCGAAACGAAGCCCCGAGCGCAACGACGGGCGCCACCCTCCCGCCACCACCAGCTTCCGCTCGGCCTCGGCCGCCCCCGCCACCGCCCAACGCCATCCCTTCTCCGTGTGCAGTCGACCGAGGAAGAGGTCGAAGTCTGACTTGGTGGGTTGAAAGCGGTACTCCGACGGATCGAGCCCGTTATGGACCCAGTGTGCCAGCCCGTGCCGCGCCGCATGGTTGGCGGAGAGCCCCACCGTGTCGGAGGAGAATTGTCGGCCCGGCTGCCCGTTGCCATGGAAGGTCCAGAGGAACGGGACTCCAGCGGGTGGCCGGTGGAGCGGCACGTGGGCATGCAAGACGTCGATATCGCGCGGGAGCCAAGCCGTGAGGTCCGGCCCACCGGGCTGCGCCGAACTCTTGCTGTCGACCGGCACCAGCGTCGCCTCGGGCAGCTGGCTCCCAGGGGCAGCGAGCAGGGTCACGCGGTGACCGAGCTCGGCAAGCCCGCGGGCGAGCCAGACTACCACCCGTTCCGTGCCGCCGTAGCGACGCACCGGCAGGCGCGCCGGGTGATAGAGCGCCACATGGAGCGCGCTTGCCATCAAGCGACGTCCGGTGGAGTTTGCGCCCGATGCAGATCTCCGGTTTCACCATGGTGCGAGGGGCCACGCGACTCGACTTCCCACTCGAGGCGAGTCTCCGCTCGTTGCTGCCGGTGGTCGACGAAATGGTGGTCAATGTCGGGGCGTCTGACGACGACACCCGCGAGCGCGTGATGGCCATCGATGATCCGCGCATTCGCATCATCGATTCCACCTGGGACTTCTCGCGCGGACCCGCGATGCTTGCCGACGAGACCCAGCGCGCGATGGCGGCGTGCCGCTTCCCCTGGGGCATCTACATCCAGGCCGATGAGGTGCTCGCTGATGGGAGCGCGGAGGCGTTGCGGGATGTGATCGTGGCGCGCGATGGTGATCCGCGGGTCGAGGGCGTGCTGGTGCGCTATCGCCACTTCTATGGCGGCTTCGACACCGTGGCTGCCAATCGCAGCTGGTACCGTCGCGAAACCCGCGCCGTGCGACTCGGCACCAACGGTGTGCATTCCTTTCGCGATGCGCAGGGATTTCGCGTCGGTGCCGACGACCGCCGCATCCGCTCCGCCCCGAGCACCGCCGTGATGCACCACTACGGCTGGGCTCGACCGGCATGGGCGCTCAGCGCCAAGCGGCGCGAGGATCTCGCGATCTACCCGTGGCGACGGGAGCAGGATCAGTCGCGGCCGCTGCTGCCGTGGTTTCCGGGCATGACTCGCTTCGGCGAACCGCACCCTGCCGTGGTGGCCGAGTGGATCGAGGAGCGACGGAGCGAGGGCCCGTTGGTGGAGCCGCGACGCTGGCAGTGGCATCACCTCGGCCTCCTCCTCTCGGCGGCGGTGGAACGACGGACCGGATGGCGACCCCTCGAGTACCGCAACTACGTCACCGTCTGAGCGGCGGATTCGAGGGGGAACTCCTCCCCTCGCAGCAGCAGCGGGAGGCGGGCATCGTAGCTGTGGTGCGCCACGGCGTGCGCGTGACCGCGTGCGGCCATTGCCCGGCGTGCCGGCGCGTCGGCAAGCAACTCTGCGATGATCGCGAGGCATTCGTCGGTAGTGCGATACCAGCGACAGTGGACACCATCGACCGCCAGTGCCTCGATCCCCGGCACATGGGGACCGAGGTAGGCACCGCCGCACGCCATCACCTTCCACATCCGATCCGACGCCGAGGCGCGTTCGTGGTCCTGGGCCGGGACAGAATTCGCGCCCAGTGACACCGCGGCCCCCGCGATGACCTCGGCCAACCGCGTCGTGTACACGGCTCCACCCGCGACCGGCAGGGTCATGGGAGCCTCCTCCCACCCGGGACCACGAATCTGCAGCGCGAAGCGTTGCGCCACTCGCTCAAGCAGGGGCCAGCGGTAGCGATACTGTCCTGACCCCACGAAGGACACGTCACAGACATCGCCGGGCAGCACGCGTTCCGCCGGCCGCTCGAGGTCGCTGTCGAGCGCCTGCGGCAGAAAGCGCACCACCGGCACCCCGCCCAAGCGGTATTGCTCGCGCTGCCCGGCATAGGTGGTGTACATCGCGTCGCAGAGTCGGCCGAGTTCGGTGACGCCTGGCACCTCGTGGGCATCGAAATACCAGAGCGCGGAGGCTCGCCCGCTGAAGAGGCGCTTCAGCCGATTCGGACCGAGTCGCCACGCATGCCGGGTGCAGAGGATGAAGTCGGGGTTGAACCTCTCGACCGCGCGTTCCATGAAGGGGAGGGCGAGGGCTCCGAACCGTCGATGCTGGCGCAGGATGTCGAAGGGCTTGGCCGTGAGTCCGAGCCGGCGTGCCGCGCGCACGATCGCGTCCTCGCTGCGGTGCGGGGCCCAGGCCCCGAGCACTGCCAGGCGTCGGTAGGGAAGGGGCGAGATCACCGGTTCGGGCACCATGTGGTGAGAAGATAGCGCGGCGATTGCGCCAACTGTCCCCAGAGGCGATCTTCTCGCCTCGCACCGGTGGTGCGAACCCCCAGACAACCAGATCCAGATGCAGCGGGAGCGAGTGTTGCCACTCTTCCGACCGTCCTTGGCGTGTGCCGTTCTGCTGCTCTCCGGCTGCGGCACTGACACGCCGGAGTCCATCATTCCCGCCGCCGTTGCTGCATCGGGGGAGGAGCTCGACGAGGTGGTCGCTGGTCTCCAGGCCCAGCCGCTCGTGGCAGCCACGCGACTCGTGATCCCGACCTATGACGGCTCGGGGCAGGCGGTGCATCCTGATGTGGTTCGCTTTGCGGCGCCGTGGCACGGCTGGGAGTACTGGATGGCGTTCACGCCATATCCCAAGTCCGATCAAGCCATGGAAAACCCCTCCCTGGCGGTGTCGCATGACGGGGTGCGCTGGGAGGTGCCCGCCGACCTCGTGAACCCGCTCATCGCGGCGCCCACGGAGGGCTACAACTCCGACCCCGATCTCAGTTACGATGCCGGGCTCGATCGACTGGTGTTGATCTACCGGACCGTCACGGGCGGTGAGAACCTCATTCGCACCATCTCGTCCGGTGATGGCCGGGATTGGACGCTGCCCCGACTTGCCTTCCGGCGGAAGAACCATGGCATCGTCTCGCCGACGGTCGCATCGCGGCCGAACGCGCCGCCCTCGGTGTGGTACGTTGACGCCGGAAATCGGAAATGCCGCGCCCGAATCACTCGCGTGCTCATGCAGGAGGGCCCCGGCATGCACGCGCTCGAGCAGGCGCAGCCCGAAGTCGGGTGGGGCGCCACGCAATCCGTCGGACTGGTGCAACCGGGATTCTCGGTCTGGCACCTGGATGTGATCTGGGTGGCCGAGCGCAGCGAGTACTGGGCGATCTACCCGGCCAACCGCAACTTCAGCTGCCGCGGTCGCGAGCTGTTCTTTGCGCGGAGCCGGGATGGCATCAGCTGGACCACCTACCGGACGCCGGTACTGCGGCGACGTGATGCCGACTGGATGGGCGCCTCGCTCTACCGTGGCTCGCTGCTCTATGATGCGAAGCGTGATGTCATCCGGATCTACTTCTCCGCCTCGGCGCCGGGCTCGATCTGGCAGATCGGCTACATGGAATACCGGGTGAAGGATTTTCTCGCTGGTCTGGAAAATGGCGCGGGCGCGGCATCTGTCGCGATGCCACGCCCGGCCCAGAATGCTGAGGATGCCACGCTGGAGCCGTGACAGCCGTGGTGCGTGGTTAGAACGAGACTCCGATCAGGGCCAGGATGGTGCGATTCTTGGCGGATTCTCCCGAACTGGTGTTCTTGGCGATGTTGCTGAGCCCAAGGTCATAGCGCACGCTGGCGGAGAAACGCTGGTGCGCCACGCCTGCCCCGAACATCACACCGAAGTCAGAGCTCTTGATGTCGATCTCACTACCGCAATCCGTGCTCACCGACGTGCTGCCGTCCGACCCCTTGACCGAGCAGCTGGCCTTGAGGCCGATGGCCGGACCGGCAAGCACGAAGGGCCGGGTCTCGCCGCTGCCGAACTTGGCGCGGAACAGCAACGGCAGCTCGACATAGCCCAGCTTGAGGCCGGCCGAACTCGAGCCGTCGACGATCTTGGTGCCCTTCTGGATGTAGAGCAGCTCCGGGGCGAACTCGAAGTCCGAATTGATTGGGTGGGCCATCGAAACACCCACCGCGAAGCCCGTGCGGGAGTTGAAGCTGGCGGAGATGCCACCACCACTAATCGTGATGTTGGAGGAGGCGAACCCACCCACGACCCCGAAGGTCGATTGGGCGGCCACCGGACCGGCGGCCGTGACGGCCACCAGGGCAAACGAGGCGAGCAATTTCCGCATCTGTTTCTCCGAGCAAGAGGGTAGGGAGGACACGTGTGCAGATGATACGATAAAGTATCGATGTGGGTTTCGACCTGCAACAGTAACCGTCCGGCCAACGACAGCCCCATCTATTTTTGGCGCAGATCCTCGAAATTTCTCCCGCGACTCTTCGGGCTTCGCACTTTCCTCTCTTCTCTCCTCTCTCTTCTCTCCTCTCTCCACTCTCATCGACCTTGCCTCTTCACGACCTGCTGTTCGCCTTCGACTTCCCGCCCATGGGCGGCGGAATCGCCCGCTGGATGGCGGAACTCACTCGCGGCTACCCGACCGGTGAGCTCACGGTCTCGACCGGTCTCCTGCCCGGCTGGGAGGCAAGTGACGCCGCGATGCCCAACCGGGTCGACCGGCTCCACCTCGCGTCGTCCCGGCTCAAGACCGTACCGGGGATGCTGCGCTGGTCCCGCCGCGCCGGGCTGCTCGCGGCCGACCCGTTGGCACGCTTCGCCTGGTGCGGCAACGTCCGGCCGGCCGGCTATCCAGTGCGATGGGCCTTCGAGCGGACCGGACTCCCCTACGGGATCATTGTGCACGGCGGCGACCTGCTTGCACTCGGTGCCAAGCTGGCCGCCTCGCCGCTCAGGCGTCGCAGCTACCGGCCGGTGCTCGAGGCCGCCGCGGTCTTTGTGGCGAACTCCGACTGGACCGCCCAGCGATGCCGTGAACTCCTCGCCGGGCTCGACCTCGCCGGGGCTGCGGATCGGATTCGAGTCGTGCCGCTGGGGACTCATCCCGACCGCTTCGCGCCCGACCGCGAGGCGGCGGAGTCGTTTCGCCGTCGCCGCGGCCTGCCAGAGGGGCGCTGGGTCGTGACCGTGGCGCGACTGGTTCCTCACAAGGGGGTCGACACCGGCATTGCATTGATCGCCGCGCTGGCCGGGCAGCACCCCGACCTCCACTACCTCGTCGTGGGTCGCGGGAGCCAGGAGACGGCACTGCGTGGCCTCGCCGAGTCGCGCGGAGTCGCTGATCGGGTGCACATTCTGACCGATGTCACCGACGACGAGCTCCCCGCCGCCTATTCACTTGGCGATCTCTACCTCGGCCTCTCTCGCGAGGCCGGGCTCGACGCCGAGGGGTTCGGCATCGCCCTGCTCGAGGCCGCCGCGGCGGGGCTCCCGGTGGTGGCCGGTGCGAGTGGGGGCACTGCCGATGCCGTCGCCGACGGCGAGACCGGCATCCTGGTGGACCCGACCGATCATCAGCAGGCCACGGACGCTGTCCGACACCTGCTCGGCGACTCGGCGCTTGCGAGTCGGCTGGGTGCGGCGGGACGCGCGCGAGTGGAGCGTCACTTCACCTGGGCTCGAGTCGTGAACGACTTCCGATCAATCGCCGTCGAGTTGGGGCGGCGATGACCGGCAGCCGGGGGTGGCAGTTGTTTCGCGATCGTTGGCATCGCGACGCCCTCTTTCGTGTCGGTGTTGTGCTGGTCGCGATCATCGTCGTTGCCGCCATCTTTGCGCCGTGGCTGTCGCCCGGCGATCCCTATCGCGGGGACCTCGCCAACGATTCGCTCGCCCCTCCCAGTTGGCACTTTCCGCTCGGTGCCGACGCGCAGGGTCGCGATGTCCTCTCGCGGGTGCTCTTCGGTGCGCGGATCTCGTTGTTGGTGGGTATCGTATCGCAGACCGTTGCCGTGCTGCTCGGCGTGACCCTCGGCCTTGTTGCCGGCTACTATCGTCGCACTCCCGACCTCGTGATCATGCGGCTCGCCGATATCACGCTCGCCTTCCCGTCACTGCTGCTGTTGATCGCCGTCGCGGCCGCCGTGAAGCCGTCGTTGCCGGTGATCTTTGTCGTGATCGGCGCGGTGGGGTGGGCCGGCATGGCGCGACTGGTGCGCGCGCAGGTGTTGGTGCTCGCGCGCAGCGAGTATGTCAGCGCAGCCCGTGCCCTCGGCGCCACCGACAAGTGGATCCTGTTGCGGCACCTGCTGCCCAACGTGCAGGCGCCGGTGATCATCACCGCGACGCTGGGCATCGCCGGCGCCATCATGGCGGAGGCGGCGCTCTCGTTTGTGGGACTGGGGGCGCAGCCGCCCACGCCGAGCTGGGGGTCGATGGTCTCCGAAGGGCGCGACTTGATCAGGGTGGCGCCGTGGGTGTCGGTGGTGCCGGGAATCGCCGTCGGCATGGCCGTGCTGGGCTTCAATCTGGTGGGCGACGGTTTGCGTGAGGCGCTTGACCCCACGCTTGAGCGCGGGCGCTAGTGGCCGGCGTCGTCGAGAAGGCGCGCCGGTTCTGGCACGCGGGCGACGGCTTCCGCGAACGGTTCGGTCTCGTGGCCGGCACACGGCTGTCGTGGCAGTACGCCAATGCGAAATACCGTGGGGTACCGGGCACGCTGGTACGGGTCGGGTTGCCTGAAAGCGGTCGGACGGTTGAACTACGCGCTGGCAGCAGCGATGCCGAGGTGTACCAGCAGTTGGTGCTGAACCGCGAGCTGGACGTGGACCTCTCGCCGCCACCGGCACGGATCATCGACGGGGGTGCCAACTTCGGGCTTGCCTCATTGCTCATGGCCGCGCACTGGCCCGAGGCGCGTATTGTCTCTGTGGAGTTGGAGCGAGGCAATTTCGAGCTCGCACAGCGCAATTGCGCTGGCGTGTCGGCGATCGACGTGCGCCACGCTGCACTCTGGGGATCGTCGGGTCGGGTCGCGATCGCCAACCCGGCGGCGGACGCCCACAGCTTTCGTGCCGAGTCAGGGACCGGAGCCACCAGTGTCCGGGCGTATCGAGTGGGCGAGTTGCTCGATGAACTCGGCTGGGACACAGTGGACCTCGTGAAGCTCGACATCGAGGGAGCCGAGCGGCAGGTGCTCGGAGATGGCGCGGCCTGGCTGCCGCGGGTGCGGCACTTGCTGGTGGAATTGCATGACCGCTTCGAGCCGGGCTGCAGCGAGGCGCTCACGGCGGCACTGGCGGGCGGCGATTGGGATGTGCGGCAGCAGGGAGAGTACCAGCTCGCTTCGCGGAGGAACGGATGAGTGAGGAGTTTGCCGAGCTCCGGCGGACCGAGTTTTCCGCACTCGATGACGGCGGAATCTTCCTCAACAGTGCCAGTGTGGGCCCGATGCCGGCGCGCAGTGTCGCGGTGCTCGCCGCCGCCAACCGCGATCGTGCCCGCCCGGTGATGTGGCCGGTCGATCGACTCAACGCCATTCTATCGGAGTCCCGCCACCTCGCCGCGCGACTCATCAACGCGCGAGAGGATGAGATCGCGTTGATGCCGAACACCACCATCGGCCTCAACGTGGCGGCGCATGCGCTGCCGCTCGCCGCGGGCGATGTGGTGCTCACCTTCGATGGCGAGTTCCCCTCGAACATCTACCCATGGCTCACACTCGCACCGCAGGGTGTCACGCTTGAGCGCATTCCGCGCACTGAGGCGGGGTGGCCCGATGAGGCGCGGCTGCATGAGCGGCTGGCCGACCCGGCGGTCCGAGCGGTGGTGGTCTCGCTCACCCAGTTCGCGAATGGCTACACGGTGGATCTCGCGGCGCTCTCCCGCGCCACACGGGAGCACGGGACCTATCTGGTGATCGACGCGATCCAGGCGGTGGGGCAGTTGCCGGTGGATGTGCAGGCGACGCCGGTGGACTTTCTGGCGTGCGGGGCACAGAAGTGGTTGCTGTCGCCGTGGGGGACCGGGTTTCTGTACGTCCGTCGCGAGCTGTGCACCACGCTGGAGCCGACTTTTGCGGGGTGGGCCGCCTACGTCGGGACCGACGACTACACGCGGCTCACGGCCTACGATCCGCGGCCGTGGCCCGACGCCCGCCGGTTTGAGTTGATCACGTTGCCGGTGCAGGACTTCGCCGCCATGAACGCCTCGGTGGGGCTGTTGTTGCAGGCGGGGGCCGGGCAAGTGGGTGAGCACCTGCGGACCTTGCACGCCCCGGTTGTGGAGTGGGCGGCGCGGCACGGGGCGGCGATCACGTCGCCGCCGGGCGCGCGTGGCTGCGGGATCATCTGTGTCAGGCCGCGCGGTGATGTGGCGCAGGCGTATCAGCGGCTGGCGGCGCACGGGGTGCAGTGTTCGTTGCGCGAGGGGTCAATCCGGCTGAGTCCGCACCTGTTCAACACGCAGGAGGAGATGGTTCGAGTGGGGGAACTGCTTTCGGCGGAGTAGCGCGGGAGCAGAACGAAAGCACCCCCAACGGGCGAGGGCCCGTTGGGGGTTCGGTCATTCTGCTTCGACTCACCCGGGAGAAGTTGCCTGGCTTCAACCAATGCCGAGATCGACGCGCACGGATTGCCACAACCGTTGGATCTCCTCTCGTCGCTCCCTCGGTCGCTTGAACTGCGCGAGCAGCTGGATGGAATCCTCGGCGAGTGCACAGGCCCGAATGGCAAGTCGGGTACCGAAACCGTAGAAGGAGGACAGGAAAATGAAGAAGTCCTCCCTCATGCGGGGATTGGCGGCAATTGGGCTGCGCTTGTACGCCATCTCTGCACTTTCACTGTACAGGTGGCGCGGCGCGAATCGTTCGAAGTGAATCGCGAGGGCGCTCAATGTGTAATGACAGGTCCACCCGTGGCGGCGAAGGGTTCCGCAGAGGTAGTCATTCGAGTAGTAGAAGACCAGGTTCGGATCCACCTTTGCCACGCTCTGGAGCGCCTCCCGACGGAACAGCATGCAAACCGCCATCACGGTCTCGACTTCCTCGTCCGCGTGGCGATCCCAGAAGTGCTCGCCCCGAAACGGCCGTCGACCGGTCGTGATCGCGGCGAGAATGTTCATCACTCGTCGGACTTCCGTGCGGAGATCGGGGAATTGCAGGCGAATCCGGCAGGGCGATCCATCCGGGTAGCGGAGATCGGGGGAGACGACCCCGGCCTGTGGGTGCGTCCGGAGGAAAGTGTCGAGTGCAACGAGCGCGCCCGGAGCAAGTTCGATGTCCGGATGACTGATCATGATAAGCTCGCCTTGCGCGAGCGGGATGAGGCGGTTCAATGCGTCGACATATCCACGGTTGTCGATCCGGAGGATCGTGGCAGGTACCCCGACAATCTCCCCGGTATTGGGGAGGGCCTTCGTCGCGTCGCTGCTGTTGTCCGCAATGAGCAGTTCGAATGTCGCACCCGGCGGAATTTCACTCGCCAGATTGGCAATCAGGTTGGTAACGAGGCCCGCCATGTTGTAATTCACCAGTAGAAACGAGTACTGCATTGATGGGAGTCTCCAGTGATGCGCTACGGCTTGCCAGGACCAAGAACAGTCAACCAAGTCTATCCGGGAGCGATCGGCCCGGCCAGTCGATTGCCGCGACGTCGCACCCATGTGGCAACTTTCCGGCCAATCTCGGCACCCCTCTTGCGCTGGGATTCGAGTCGTCAGACCTTCAGGTGACGTCCTTCCCTGCAACAAGGTATCGCATGCCATGCTACATCGTTACGGGCGGCGCCGGCTTCATCGGTTCGGCACTCGTTCGGCGGTTGATTTCCGAGACTGACGCCGCGGTGGTCTCGATCGACAAGCTCACGTACGCAGGCAACCTCGACTCATTCGGGGATGCACTCGGGCACCCGAGGCACCGCTTCGTGAACGCGGATATCTGTGACGCGGTCGCGATGCGCGCATTGCTTCGGGAAGTTCAACCGGATGGAATGTTTCACTTGGCGGCCGAGTCCCACGTGGACCGCTCCATTGATGGGCCGGCCGAGTTCATCCAGACCAACCTCATGGGCACGTATACGCTTTTGCAGGAGACGCTCGGATGGTGGCGGTCGCTGTCAAGCGAGCGCGCCGGTCGTTTCCGAATGCTGCACGTGTCCACGGATGAAGTATACGGGTCACTTGGTGCCACGGGCGCCTTCACCGAGAGCACACCCTACGATCCTTCGTCGCCATACTCCGCGAGCAAGGCGGGCTCGGATCATTTGGTGCGTGCATGGCAGCGCACGTACAACCTTCCGGTACTGGTAACGAACTGCTCCAACAACTACGGCCCGTACCAGTTTCCCGAGAAACTGATTCCCCTCTGCATTATGAAGGCCCTCACCGGTGCACCGGTGCCTGTCTATGGCCAGGGCGAAAACGTCCGAGATTGGCTTTTCGTGGACGACCACGTTCGTGCACTCTGTCAGGTCATGGCGGAGGGCCAGCCCGGTCGCACCTACAATGTCGGTGGGCAGAACGAGCGCACCAACATTGACGTTGTTCGATCGATTTGCGGACTGCTGGACGAGCTTCGACCGAATCCCGCGGGCCCTCATGCGCGCCTGATCACGTTCGTGACCGACCGGCCCGGGCACGATCACCGGTACGCGATCGATGCATCCCGGATCCGCTCCGAGCTCGGCTGGCGACCGCAGGAAGACTTCGAGTCCGGGATGCGCAAGACGGTGACCTGGTACCTCGACAACCAGGCCTGGGTGGATCGCGTGATGAGCGGTGCCTATCGTGGAGAGCGACTCGGCGGCGGAGGAGGATCATGAAAGGGATTGTGCTCGCCGGCGGCACCGGGAGTCGACTCTGGCCGATCACCCGAGGGGTGAGCAAGCAGCTGCTTCCGGTCTACGACAAGCCGATGATCTACTACCCGCTCACGACATTGATGCTCGCTGGGATGCGCGACATCCTGGTGATCACCACACCACACGAGCAATCCCAATTCCGGGCACTGCTGGGAGACGGCTCGCAGTGGGGCCTGACGCTCTCCTACGCCGTGCAGGCGGAACCCAACGGCCTTGCTCAGGCCTTTGTGATCGGGGCGCCGTTTCTGGCTGGCGGACCGGCCGCGCTGGTGCTCGGCGACAACATCTTCTATGGCCACAGCCTGGTCGAGCGACTCCGGGCTGCGGCCTTGAGGACCTCCGGCGCCACGGTGTTTGGCTATCAAGTGCGTGATCCGGGTCGGTACGGTGTCGCCGAGGTGGACCTGGATGGGCGGGTCGTGTCAATTGAAGAAAAGCCTGCGGAGCCCCGCTCCGATTTGGCCGTCACGGGGCTCTACTTCTATGATGGGCAGGTGACGGAGATTGCGGCGGCGCTGCGCCCATCGGCGCGTGGCGAGTATGAGATCACCGATGTGAATGCCGAATACCTTCGCCGTGGGCAGTTGCACATGGAAGTGCTTGGGCGTGGCTTTGCCTGGCTGGACACCGGCACCTACGATTCGCTGCTCGATGCCGCTGGCTTCGTGGCCACTCTCCAAAAGCGGCAGGGTCTCCAAATTGCGTGTCCTGAGGAGATCGCCTTTCGCCAGGGCTGGATCGATCTCGCGATGCTGGAGGCAGCCTCGCGAGGCATGCAAAAGAACGAGTATGGGGTATATCTCGCCCGACTCGCCCGCGAGGGGTTGGAACGGCGATGATCGTGACCCCCGCAAGCCTTCCGGAGGTGCTGTTGCTTCAGCCTCGAATCCATCGGGATGAGCGAGGCCATTTCCTCGAGACGTGGTCCGCCACGCGGTATTCCGATGTGGGAATCACCGATCGATTTGTGCAGGACAATGTCTCCGTGTCCCAGCTTGGGGTGATCCGCGGGCTGCATTTTCAACACCCACAACCCCAAGGCAAACTCGTCTCCTGCCTGCTGGGCACCGTCTTTGACGTGGCGGTCGACGTACGATGGGGCTCACCCACGTTTGGGGGATGGGTAGGCTTCGAGTTGTCGGACGACAACGGTCATCAACTCTGGGTGCCGCCTGGGTTCGCACACGGCTTCCAAGCACTCTCCCCCGAGGTCGTTTTCGCATACAAGTGCACCGCGCCGTATGCGCCGTCGGCCGAGCGGTCGATTCGGTGGGACGATCCGGACATCGGGATTGCGTGGCCGCGCCGTGAGCCGATTGTGTCGGCGAAGGACCAGTCGGCGCTCTCGTTGGCAAGTCATCCGACCGAGGCGCTTCCCCGCTTCAAGGCACCAGATGCCCCCCGCTGACCACCCCGTCATCCTGTTGCTCGGTGGCTCAGGACAGGTCGGTTGGGAACTTCGACGCACTCTCGCACCGCTCGGCGACATCCTTGCCCCAACCCGGGCCGAACTCGATCTGACAGACGAGGGCGCACTTCGGCGCTCGATCCGCGCGTCCAAGCCCCAGGTGGTGGTGAACGCGGCTGCCTACACGGCGGTGGACCAGGCGGAAGCTGCCGTATCCCAAGCAGAGGCATTGAACGCACGGCTTCCGAGGGTGCTCGCTGAGGAGGCCGCCGACATCGACGCTGTTCTCGTCCACTACTCGACGGATTACGTCTTCGATGGCGCGGGGACCCACCCGTATCGGGAGGAGGACCAGACCTCGCCGCTGGGGGTGTATGGCCGGACGAAGCTCGCTGGAGATCTGGCCGTCCTGGCTAGCGGCGCCAACGCCTACCTCTTTCGAGTCGCGTGGGTGTACGGCCTTCGAGGACACAACTTCCTGCGGACGATCAGTCGTCTTGCCTTGGAGCGCGAAGAGCTGAGGGTGGTAGCCGATCAGCATGGAGCCCCCACGTGGTCGCGCATGATCGCGGAGGCCACCAGCACGGCAGTAGGCCGGGTGTTGGCGAGCCGCGCCCTCGGCATCGAACCTCCCCAACCGGGGCTCTACCATCTTGCGCCGCCGGACGTAACCACTTGGCACGAGTTCGCGACCGCCATTGTGGCGCACGTGAAGCCCGCCATGGCGGGTCGTGTGTTCCCAATCTCGGGGGAGGAGTACAAAACCGTCGCTCGACGTCCCGCGTACTCCGCGCTCGATAGCAGCAAGTTCGCGCGACAGTTCGGCCTGCGACTCCCTGGTTGGCGAGGACAGCTCACGCTTTGTCTGGAGGAATGGCAGCCATTCCCTTGATGGCGTCGAGGACCTACAGGGGGATTCCCCTCGACGAGCCGGAGCGGGTGGAGGAGTTGCTCCCGGCGGAATAGCGCGGGTGCGGGAACGGAAGAACCCCCAACGGGCTTGGCCCGTTGGGGGTTCTTCTGTGCTGCGCGATCGGGGTGTTGCTACTTCTTCCCGGTCGGGTTGGGGCAGGTCCGGCCGTTGACATCCTCGAGTGAGGAGAACAGGTCAGATGTCGGGCCGTAGTCTCCGCTGGCGTACGCCGCATTGAACTTCGAGACGACGTCGGCCGGCGAGAGCCCGTAGGACGAGGCGCCGAGGGCGACCGCGTTGAAGTACGCGCTCACGGTGTGACGACCCAACGAGATCAGTCCACCACCGCCGGTCGAGAGGACAGTCTGGAATGACTGGCCTGGGAAGGCGTTGGCGAAATCGGTGCCCGGGATGTTCGAGTTGAACAGCTGGGTCTTGCTGTAGCCAGCCGGGAAGTTGTGGTTCTTCCAGTAGCCAGGCGAGCAGCCCAGGTCACCGGCCGGCGGCGGTGGCGGCGGCGGTGGTGGCGGCGGCGGCGGTGGCGGTGGCGGGGGCGGCGGCGGTGGCGGCGCGACGTTGTTGAATGTGAACGTCGAACCATGGAACGAGTTGACGAACGTCGTCCCCGGGTTCGAACACGGGCTCGGGTTGCCCACGCACGCGCTGGTGGTCGAGGGGGCGGCCGGATTGTCGATTCGCTGTCCGGTGACTCCCGTCAGGTTTGCCGCGGGTGACTCGGTGAAGGTGACGGTCGACCCGTCCTGGTTCCCTCCAGCGTCCTCTGCCACAACTCGGCATTCGCCCGGGGCCAGCGTGACGGCGGCCTGCACCGATCCCGTGCTGGTCCCCACTCCGACGCGGGAGACGGTGAAGCTGCCGCTCTCATTACTGCCGACGGACTTGCAGAGCTTGATCTTTGTGAACTCAGGCGCTGAGGTCGTGAGTTCGCCCAGCGAGGCGATCGCCGTCGTCGGCGCACGCTCCGTGGTGGACGTTGGAGTGTCGCTGCCGCAGGCAGCGAGTCCAACGGCGCCGGCTGCGGCAAGCATCGCCGCGAACCTGCGAGGAAAGAGGTGCATACTCGTTCTCCGGGTGGGGGTGGCTACCTACATGGGAAGTGGACCCACCCGACCCCGGCACT
>JBDUDP010000038.1:0-21522 GCA_040002895.1 Gemmatimonadota bacterium | reverse complement strand
TCCTTAAGGATGACCCACCGCGCTCGACCAGCTCGATCCTGTTCGTCAACGCTCGGTCGCCGCAACCTCCGCGAACACTCTTTTGGCGCGATAGACTACTTCCGACTCACCACCCGCTATTGAACCCCCGCATCAACACGGTCTGTCCCGGCACCGGTACCGGCGGCGTGACGAGGGTGCCGAGGGAGGCGAGCGGCGGCCGGATGTTCTGCGGGGTCTGCAACAACGTGCCCCACTCGATGACCTGCCCGGTATACGCCGCTTCCCGACCCATGATCGCCGTGAGCGTGCTCTCGGCGATCCGCCGTGCCTCGTTCAGCGGCTTGCCACTGCGGATGCTGGCCACCAGATCGCGATGCTCCTCGACATAGGGTCGGATCGCGTCGCCGCCCTGCCAGGTCCACGGCTTCTTGCCCTCGATGCGGTCGTACCCGTTGGATCGCCCCTTGGTGCCGGTGAAGCGCTCGCCGACCTGCGAGGCGGTGCCGTCCTGCTGTCGACACATGGAAGCGATACGCACGCCGCCGGGATATTCGAACTCGAGGCCGAAATGATCGAAGATGTGCCCGTATTCCGGGGCAGTGCGCGCCTGGCGTCCGCCGACACCAACGGCCCGCACTGGCACCGACCCCATCACCCAGTTGGCCACATCGAGATTGTGCACGTGCTGCTCGACGATGTGGTCGCCGCTGAGCCAGGTGAAATAGAGCCAGTTCCGGAGCTGCCACTCCGCGTCGCTCCACATCGGCTTGCGCGCGAAGTTCCACAGGCCACCCTGGTTCCAATAGACCGAACCGCCGACGACCTCGCCGATCTGTCCATCATGCATCCGTCGGATGGTTTCGATGTAACGCGGATCATGGCGGCGCTGCGTCCCGGCCACGATGGCGAGCCCCTTGGCACGCGCCGCGTCACCCGAGGCGATCACCGACAGCGCCCCCACCACATCCACCGCCACCGGCTTCTCCATGAACACATGCTTCCCCGCGGCGATGGCCGCGGCGAGATGCTCAGCACGGAATGCCGGTGGGGTGGCGAGGATGACCAGGTCAACATCGGTTGCCAGCACCTGCCGGAACGCATCGAGGCCGGTAAACGTCCGCTCGGGCGACACGGCGTACTTGGCGGCGAAGCCGGCATCCGTGGCCGCGATCCGTGTGAATTGCTCCCGCGCGGAGGCGAGTCGATCGGGAAACAGATCACCCATGGCCGTGAGCGAGACATTCTCGCTGGCGGTGAGCGCATCCCGCACGGCACCGGTGCCGCGACCACCGCAGCCGATCACGCCGATGCGAATCGGATCGGCGTCAGGTCGACCAATCCCGAAGGCGCGACGCGGGAGGGCAAGGGCCGCCGCGGCAACGCCGGAAGCGTGAACAAAGGTGCGACGATCGATGGTCATGGAACCCTCACGAGGCGAATGCCGGTGAACGGGGCGTCGGACAGCCACCAGCGACTCTTGGGAATCTGTGGATCGGTCTGGTTCCAGGTGGAATCCTGGCGCACACTCAGCGCAATCGTGAGCCGACCGGCTGGGTCGCGGAACGAACCGCCACGCACCGCGAAACCACTGTCGGCCGTCGTCACCCACTCGGCGACATTGCCGAGCAGGTCGTGCACGCCGACTTGGTCGTCAAGTTTCTGGCCCACCGGGTGGGTCTGGCCGCCGGCGTTGTCCGCGCTCCATGCCACGGCTTCGACCCGCTGGCGCGAGAGAGGACGATCACCGAATGCCGCGGCCGCAGCGCGCGCCCACTCCGCTTCGGTGGGAATCCGGTAGCTATGACCGGTCTTGGCGGAGAGCCATGCAGCGAAGGCCTCGGCAGCGGTTCCTGTCATCCCGATGGCGGGATAGCCGGCGTGGCCATAGCCCCGGTCTGGTGCGCCGTAGGGGCGCGATGGCCGGGCATTGGCATCAACCTTGGGGCGATCCTCGCGAGGGACGTCGAGGCGAAAGGCGAAGATGTCATACACGTCCCAGGTGACCTCGGTCTTCGCGATCCAGAACGCAGGAACCGCGACCGTCACCGGTCCATGAGCCGACGGCATCTCGATCGAGCCGGCCGGAATCGGAAGCATCGTGAACGACAGCAGCGCGCCCGGAATGGTATCGGTGTACGGCTGGAGTCGCACGGGAATGCCGACTCGCTGCTGCGCGTTCGCCGGCGCAGCGCGACCGACGAACACCACGGCGAGTGTCAGCACCAACCTGATACGGGGTAGCTTCATAGCCATGCAACCAAGAGGATGGAGGACTGGGGGCCTCGCGCTCTGTCTTGCGACGCTCCTCAACTTGCACCAGGCTGCCGCGCTTGCACAGGGGGATCTCCACGAATTTCGCGAGCTCCACATGGGCGTCGCCGTCCGCCTCGTGATCGCGGGTGCCGGGCGGCCTGTCGCCGAGCGGGGAGCACGCGCGGCCTACGCGGCCATCGCCGATCTGGAGCAGCGGTTGAGCGACTGGCGTCCCAGCAGCGAAGTCCGCCGCCTGGCCGAGCGACCGCGCGAATGGATTCCCGTCAGTGCCCCGCTCTTCGCAGTGCTCGAGCGCGCACGGGCCATTGCGCGTGCCAGCGAGGGCGCCTTCGATCCGACGGCGGGCCCGCTGATCGCACTCTGGCGCCAGGCTCGTTCGGATGGAGTGCTGCCGACTCCAGCGGCACTCGCCCGTGCCAAGGCGCGCAGTGGGTGGACCCTACTGCGCCTCCGGCCAGCCACGCGTGCCGTGTGGCTACAGCGGGACAGCATGCGCCTCGACCTGGGCGGCATCGCCAAGGGCTTCATCCTCGACAGCGCCCGTCGGCTGCTCGCCGCGCAGGGCCTCACTCGCACGCTGCTGGAAGCCGGGGGCGACATCGTGCTGGGCGACGCCCCACCGGGTCAGTCGGGCTGGAAGGTCAGCGTCAGGACGAGCAATCGCGACACCATACTCTCACTACGCCGCGTAGCAGTCGGCACATCTGGTGCAGAGGCCCAGCATCTCGACCTCGGCGGCGTGCGCTACTCGCACGTGATCGATCCGCGGACCGGTTGGGCGCTCACGGCGGCCACCGAAGTCACCGTCGTCCATCCGCTTGGCGCCCTGGCAGATGCCCTCGCCACCATGGCGAGTGTCCGGCCGCGCGACGGGCCGCAATTGGCTCGCAGGCTCGGAGCGACCATGGTGCTGATCCACGACGAACCCGGGCCCTGATTACCACCACCCTTCAACGATGCCTGCAAGGTCACCGACGGCGACCAGCGGGAGGGTGCCCGACCCGTCGAGTCCCACGAGCAGCCCCGGCAGAGTGGTTGTGAGGGGAAGCCATCCCTGGCCCGACCAACGAAAGGCCTGACCACCCCCACCCACCACGTAGGTGTATTCGGCTGCGCCACGCACCGCACGCAGTGCGTCGTCGAATGGCGGTGGCAGTTGCTGCCACGTCGTCCCGTTCCAGCGCAGCACGGTGCCCTGCTCGCCCACCACCCAGACGTCACTTGCTGAGCGTCCCCAGACACCCCGAAGGAGTGCTTTGGTCGGCACCGCGACCGCGGCCCAACGGTTGCCGTTGAAGTGGAGCACCGTCCCGCTATCGCCGACCGCCCAGATGTCCTGCCACGTGCGTCCCCAGACGTGTCGAAGGAATACGGTGGTCGGAGTCGGGACACGTCGCCATGCGTTGCCCTCCCACGCCAAGGCGGTCCCCTCATTGCCGACGATCATGGCGCGATCATCCGGCGACCACCAGACGCTGCGCAGCAACCCGGCGTAGGGCGATGCCTCGCGACGCCAGCTGGTTCCGTCAAGTCGCAGGATCGTCCCACTGTCCCCCACCGCGAGCCGCGCCGTGGCGGATCGCCCGGCGAGGCCGTAGAGCGTCGTCTTGGTGGGCAGCACGGTGGCTTCCCAGATACCCCCAGCGCCGCGCAGGTACGCGAGCCCGCCGGAACCGACGGCGAGCGCCGGGCCGGTGTCGGGCACGTGGACCGCGAAGAGCACTGCGCCGTCGAGCGTGGGCGCCCAGCCATCGCGGTCATCGAGCACGGTGCCATACCAGCCGGCGGCGAAGTGGCGACCGCCGGCCCCGGTGAGGGCGCGCAGATTCTCCTGGGCACCGGAGGTCGGCACCAGCGTCCACCGCTCACCGTCGCCGCTGATCAGGCGTCCGCCATCGCCGGCCGCGAGAAAGCGACCCGGACCGTCACTCCACACCGCGAAGAGATTCACCCTCGTTGGAGACGGCACCGAACGCCAGCCGCTCTCGGTCCGCAGCAGGATGGTGCCATTGACGCCGACCGCCACGATGCGACCAGCCCCATCACCCACCACGCCAAAGAGCCCCTCGCTCGTGAGCGGTGGTACCGATCGCCAGCCACCGGTCACGCAGCATTCCAGGATCACCCCGCTTTGCCCCACGGCGACCAGCTGGTTTTCGCTGCTCCCCCAGATGCCCCACAGTTCGGCGGGAGCGGGGGTGAACATCGCGCGCCAGCTGCCCCCCTCGCGTCGCAGAATGGTCCCGCCCGTCCCCACCGCCCAGATTCGATTGCGGTCGAGTCCCCAGACGTCGAGCAGGGCGACTCCGGGCGCGAGTCGCTCACCAACCCAGCCATCTGGCTCTCGGCGAAACAGCCCACCGTCACTCCCCACCGCGAGCATGTCGGTGGTATCGGAGCCCCAAATCCCGGTGATGGTTTCGCGGGTGGGGAGTGACTCCGGGTGCCAGGCGATCCCATCCCACCCGAGCATGACGCCATCCTGCCCCGCCACCCATGCGCGGGTGGGAGACGCGGCCCATGCCGCCAGCAGAGCAACGTTGGTCGCGCCACTCCGGGCCGCCCGGAGCTCGGTCACGGGCTGGGTCACCAGTACCCGGGGGGTCGTCGGGTCGGATTGGCAGCCGAGCAGTGCGACGCCCATCACCACGGCGGGCGTCCGAGCAAGCAATCGGGCGAGGGAGGGGTTGTTCACGATTCCAGAAAGGTAGGGGGAACCGGGCAAGGGCGGATGCACCAAACGCAGCGAGTTCCTGGACTAGACAAAGCGATAACATCGTGATACAATAATGATATCACTCTCACTGGAAGGATCCATGGTTCGCGAAATCGAGCGCAAGGCGGTCAACGGGCTGGTGGTCCAGCTCCTCATCATCGCCGGCGTGGTCGTGGTGGGGTACAGCTTCATCTCGGCCGCTCAAGCCAATGACCCCGCCGGCATGGGAATGGCGGCCATCGGCGTGCTCGTCCTGATCCTGTTTCAGGCCGGGATCTTCTCCGTGCAGCCCAACCAGGCGCGGGTGCTGACGCTCTTCGGCACCTACGTCGGCTCGGTCAAGACGTCCGGACTCTGGTGGGCCAATCCCTTCTTCAAGAAGCAGGCGATCTCGCTCCGCATCCGGAACTTCGAGACCGCCCGCCTCAAGGTAAACGATCACGGTTCCAATCCGATCGAGATCGGCGCGATCGTCGTCTGGCAGGTGGTGGACTCGGCCGAGGCGCTGTTCGAGGTCGACAACTACGAGGACTATGTCCGAGTGCAGAGCGAGTCGGCCGTGCGGGCGCTGGCCTCCCAGTATCCCTATGACTCGAACAGCGCAGACGTCCGCTCGCTGAGTCACAACGCGCTCGACATTTCCGAACAGCTCGCGAGCGAGGTGCAGGCGCGGCTCTCGAAGGCGGGGATGAAGGTGCTGGAGGCACGACTTGCCCACCTGGCGTACGCGCAGGAGATCGCCGGCGCCATGTTGCGGCGTCAGCAGGCCGGCGCAATCATCGCGGCCCGGGTGCTGATCGTCGAGGGTGCCGTCTCGATGGTCGACATGGCACTCAAGATGATCGAGGAGAAGGGAATGGTGACGCTCGATGACGAGCGCAAGGCGGCGATGGTCTCGAATCTCCTGGTCACGCTCTGCGCCGAGCAGCCGATGCAGCCGGTGGTCAATACCGGTTCCCTCTACACCTGATTGGTCATGGCCGAACGCAAACCGTTTCTGCTGCGCCTCGAGCCCGGGCTGCACACCGCACTCCAGCGGTGGGCAGCCGACGACCTCCGCTCGCTCAACGCCCAGATCGAGTACCTCTTGCGGCAGAGCCTGCTCGCAGCCGGTCGAGGGCGTCACGAACCGGCTCCCGTGGAGAGCGAGTTACCTTCTGACGATGGATCTTCAATCGAGTGACACCATGACCGACGATGCCCGCCGCCGGGAACGCCTCCGCGTCGAGGTGTTCGAGCAGCCACTGGACCTTGCGCGCGCCGTCGCCGAGCGCATCGCGACGCTGATGCGTGCCCGCGCCGCCGAGGGGCGCCGCTGCGTCCTCGGGCTGGCCACCGGATCCACTCCCGTCGGCGTCTACCACGAACTGGTGCGCATGCATCGCGACGAGGGACTCTCGTTCGCCAATGTCACCACGTTCAACCTCGACGAATACTGGCCGATGCCGCCGACGTCGATCCACAGCTATCACCGCTTCATGCGCGAACATCTGTTCGACCTGGTCGATCTCGACCCGGCCGAGACCCACCTGCCCCCCGGCGAGGTGCCGCGGGCCGATGCCGCCGCCGCATGCGCCGCGTACGAAGCCGCGATCCGCGCCGCCGGTGGAATCGATCTCCAGCTCCTCGGCATCGGGAAGACCGGCCACATCGGCTTCAACGAGCCGGGCTCCGGTGCCGAGTCGCGAACCAGGGTGATCACACTTGATACGCTCACGCGGCGCGATGCCGCCGCCGATTTCTTCGGCGAGGACAACGTCCCGCGTGAAGCCATCACCATGGGCGTGGCCACCATCCTCGAGGCGCGCGAGATCTGCCTGCTCGCGACGGGTGAACACAAGGCGGCCATCATCCGCCGCGCCGTGGAGGGCGAGGTCGACCATCAGGTCGCCGCCACCTTCCTGCAGCGGCACGCGGGCACCACCATCTACTGCGACAGTGCGGCGGCGGCGGATCTCACCCGCATCGCCACGCCCTGGTTGGTGGATGAAGTTGCGTGGACCAGTGAGCTCGAACTCCGTGCGGTGGTCTGGCTGTCACTCACCGTGGGTCGCGCCATCCTCAAGCTCACCGAAGCCGACTACATCGAGCACCATCTCGCCCCGCTGCTCGCACGCCACGGCGCCCCCGGCGTCGTCAACGGTCTGGTCTTCAATACCCTCGGAGCCAAGATCCGCGGTCGATCGAAGCTCCCCAAGGGAAAGCGAGTGATCTGCTTCTCACCCCACCCGGACGATGATGTGATCTCCGCCGGCGGGATCCTCCGGAAACTCGCGCTCAACGAGAACGAGATTTTGGTGGCGTACATGACGAGCGGAAACATCGCGGTCTTCGACTACGATGTCCTGCGCTATGTGGACGTGCTCGAGCGGCTCGCCGCCGACCAGCATCTCGGTCGGCGCAGCGTCGACACGCTCACCGAGCGGGTGCGCCAATTCCTGCTCGCCAAGGCCCCGGGCGAGGTCGACATTCCCGAGGTGCTCGATCTCAAGCGAATCATCCGCGAAGCCGAGGCGGTGAGCGGGATCGAGACGCTGGGATTGCGACGCGACGCGGCGCGCTTTCTCAACCTGCCCTTCTATCGCACCGGCAAGGTGAAGAAGGATCCCGTGGGCCCAGCCGATGTGGCGGTGGTGCGCGCGCTGCTGGAGCAGGAGCATCCCGACCTGCTGTTGGTGGCGGGAGATCTCTCCGACCCCCACGGCACCCATCGTCTCTGCAAGGACGCCATCGATCAGGCGCTCGCCGAACTCTTCCCCGATGGGGTCGGGCGTCCCGATGTCTGGCTCTATCGTGGCGCCTGGCAAGAGTGGCCGGTGACCGAGGCCACGTGGCTGGTTCCGCTCGCTCAAGAGGAACTGCGGCTCAAGATCCGTGCGATCTTCAAGCACCAGACCCAGAAGGATTCGGCGCCCTTCCCTGGCGCGGACGAGCGGGAGTTCTGGCAGCGCGTCGAGGCGCGCAACAAGGAGACCGCGGCTATCGTCGACCGCCTCGGGCTCGCGGAGTACTTCGCGATGGAGGCCTACGTCGTCGCCTGACCGGGCAACAGGCGGAGTCGCTCGAGCAGCGCGGGCAGGTCGGCAATGCTCGGAATGATCTGGTCGTGCGGTTGCTCGGCCAACGCGTCCGCGCCAAGGCCACCGGAGAGCACGCCGACCACGAGGCCGCAGCGCGCCATGGTCCCCTCCTGCAGGTCGGCCGGCGTATCACCGACCTTGGCCACGGCCGCGGCGGCGAGATCGCCGGCATCGTGACGCAGCCGGTCGATGGCATCGGGCCAGGGCCGCGCCCGCTTCACTTCGTCACTGGCAAGCGTCGCGTCGACGGGACTGTCGGGACCGACCCAGTGCATGCGCGCGAGCACCACGTCGAGTACGTCGCGGGTGAACCCCGTGGCAATGGCGACGCGCACGCCGGCCGCCCGCAGCGCCGCGAACGTCCCGGTGGCCCCGGGCATCTCCCGCACCCCCGGATCGTCGCGATACCAGCGACGCATCCTGAGGGCGAAGTCGCCGTGCAACGAGTCGAGTCGATCCAGCAATTCGTCGCGGCCGTGTCCCTCGAGCAGGGTACGAATCGCCGTGCGCTTGGGCAGGCCCGCCACGCCCTCGAGGGCGCCGTCTCGCAGCTCCAATCCGGCGCCCGCGAGCACATCGCGCAACGTGCGACGCACCACACCGCCGCCGTCGTGCACCGTGGTACCGGAGAGGTCGAACACCACCAGGCGAATCGTCATGGCGCTTCCTTGTCAAGCTGCATTGGCACTCTCCCGACCGACACGATAGCTTTCCTGATACTTCACGAACCTTCGCACCGAGACCACGACCCGCCCATGAATCAGCGCACCCTGCTCCTCCCATTCGCCACCGCCATCGCCCTCGCCGCCTGCGGCAAGACTGACTCCGGCGAGGCCGCCGTCGACAGTGTGCTCGCCGTGGTGCCACCCGCCCCGCCATCCACGCCGCATGTGGTCGGGTTCGATCTCGGCCGCCAGGTCGAGGCGGGCGGCGGGATTGTCGGGGGATCCACGGACCTGTTCACCGTCGGCGACACCATCGTCGTGGCCATTCGTACCCAGCACACCAGGGCCGGCGACGAAGTTGCCGTGCGAATGCGCAAGGGCGACAAGACGGTGGACTCGCTCTCTGCGCCGCTTCCGGCGACTGATTCCACCGGCATGGCCGCCATCACGCTCCATTTCGGGCCGGCCAAGCCATGGGCAACGGGCAGCTATCGGATCGAGACCTTCCTGGGCGGCAACTCGCAGGGCATCAAGGAAATCACCATCAAGTAGGGCGGTGATCATGCATGCGGCGGTGGAGAAATCCCTCCACTGCCGCGCCGAACACCAGAATCCCCAGCGCGAAGGCGACGCCCAACCCCGCCACCCGCCACTGCCCCAGTCCGCACGACAATCCCAGCACCGCAGTCACCCAGATCGATGCCGCCGTCGTGAGTCCGGTCACAGCGCTCTCTGCATTGCCGCGCAGAATCACCCCGGCCCCCAGAAATCCCACACCGGTCATCACGCCCTGGGCAATCCGCGACACCGCATCCGGGCCGCCTCCCGCAAGCTCCACACTGGCGACGGCCGCCACGGCGGCACCGAGCCCCACGAGGGCCAGCGTCCGGAGTCCAGCGGGCTTGTGTTTCAGTTCACGGTTGAGACCCAGGAGCCCGCCGACCAGGGCCGCGGCACCGAGTCGCAGGGCGATGTCGTCGCCCGACATCGTCATGGCGCGATCACCGCCCCATGCCGGGATGCACACCCGTCACCAGCTGGGACTGGAGCGCACCCGACGGGCATTTCGCGACCGCCTGCATGACCGCGAGTGGATCGGCCAGCTCGGGCCGAACCCAGCGCGGCCGCGAGACGTCGAACACGGCGGGAAGGGTGCGGAGGCAGACCCCGGAATGTCGACAGAGGTTGGGGTCGAATGTGACCCGTATCCGGGGCGTTTCGTACACCTGAAGCGGCTTGGACGTCATGGTGCGGCCCTCCTGGATCACGCGGTCAAGGCTCACCGATCGCTCCAAGAATCCCCTCCCCCCTCCCGCAGGGCAAGGGCCGGGGATTCGGTGTTCAATCGTCGGTGGCGTCGCTCTCACTGCGTCGGTACACTGCACCCATGATCAGCACCACACGACTTCCCGCCCGACGCACCCTGCTGCGTGCCGTGGCCGAGCGCGACCGCGAGTGGGATGGACTCTTCATCGTCGCCGTCATCACGACGGGGGTGGCCTGCCGGCCAGTCTGCCCCTCGCGTCCGGCCAAGCCCGAGCATCTCGAGTTCTTCGCCACGCTCGACCAGGCACTCACTGCGGGGTTCCGCCCCTGCCTCCGCTGTCGACCCGAACGTGGTCCCAGCGACCCCGCCTGGCTGGCACCGCTGCAGCAGCTGATCACCGCAGCCGGGGACGCGCGGGTCAGCGATGCCACGTTGCGGACGCACGGTCTCGATCCCGTCCAGATCCGTCGTCACTTCCGGCGACATCTCGGCATCACCTTCCACGCCTGGGCCCGGGGGCAACGCATGGCCACCGCACAACGCCGACTCAAGCAGGGTGATACCCTCGACCGCGTGATCATCGAGTCCGGGTACGAATCGCACAGCGGCTTCCGCGAGGCGTTCGGACAACTGGTCGGCAACTCGCCCGGCAAGGCGCGCGACGGCGAACCGGTGAGCGCCCTCGCCTTTCAGTCCCCGCTCGGATCACTCGTGGCGGCCGCAGTCGACGACGGCGTCTGCCTGCTCGAGTTCGGCGACATCGCGCGACTCGAACAGCAGGCGCCGCGGCTGCGACGTTGGTTTCAGGGCCCGATCGTCGCCGGCAGCCACCCGCACCTCGAACGGCTGCAGCAGGAGCTCACGGAATATTTCGAGGGGCAGCGCCAACAATTCAGCGTACCGTTGGTGATCCGGGGCGCACCGTTCGAGCTCGGTGTCTGGGCGGCGCTGCAGGCCATTCCTTTCGGCGAGACGCGGTCGTATGCCGATGTCGCGCGCAGCATCGAAAATCCCAAGGCGGTTCGCGCGGTGGGCAGCGCCAATGGTCGCAACCGGATCGCGATCGTGATCCCATGCCACCGCGTGGTGAACGCCGACGGCAAGCTCGGCGGCTATGGCGGCGGGCTGTGGCGGAAGGTGCGCCTGCTGGAGCTCGAAGGGGTGCGACTCTAGCGCTGCAGCACCAGCTTCACACCCGCCACCACGAGCACGGTGGCGAGCGTCGCCCGCAGCGCGGCACCACCGAGACGCCGGCTGCCGAGGTAGGATCCAATCGCCCCGCCCAGGATGGCAGCGACCGCCCAACCGACGACCGTCGGTGGCAACGCGTCCAGCGTGGCGCCTTGCCCCAGCAGTCCGGCGGCCGAGTTCACGAGAATGAATGCGGCGGAGGTTGCCGCCGTGGTGCGAAGGTCGGCCCATCCCGCCATGAGCAGCAGTGGGGAGAGGAAGATGCCGCCGCCAACGCCGGTCAGCCCCGCCAACAATCCCAGCGCGAGACCCGCAACAACGGCGAGCAGGCGCGGCGGATCGGTTCGGACCACGTCTGCGGTCCGAAGCGTCACCGCGAAGCGCACTGCGGACAGCAGCAGCACCACGCCCACCACCGCACGGTACCAGTTTCCCGGGAGCGCGAGTCGACCGCCGAGGTATGCGGCGGGAATCGATCCCAGCGCAAATGGCCAGAAGAGTGACCAGCGGAAGTGGCCGGCCCGGGCAAATTGCACCGTCCCGATGGAGGCGACCAGGAGATTGAGCACCAGCGCAGTGGGTCGCATCTCAGCCGGCGCCGTGCCGAGGAACGCCATGACGGCGAGGTAGCCGGACGCCCCGGCGTGGCCGACCGCGCTGTACAGCAGCGCGGCCGCGAAGATCAGCGCCGTGCCGATACCGCCGTCCCGTCGCACGCCGCCACCGCGGTAATCTCGAGCCGGCAGCCGGGCTTGAGGTCGGCCGCCCCCACGATCGCCCGTGCCGGTCGGTGAGCGCCGAAGCGCTTGGCGCAGACGGCATTGACCGGCGCCCAATCATCGCGCGTGAGCACAAAGATGGTGAGCGTCACGACCTGCTCGAGGCCACTGCCCGCCGCCGCAAGGATGGCCGCCACGTTGTCGAGCGTGCGCTCGGTCTGGCCGGTGATGTCGTCCGCCACCACCAGACCGGTCACCGGGTCAATCGGCAGCTGTCCCGAGACATGCACCAGGCCGCCGTGAATCACCGCCTGACTGTAGTGGCCGCCCGGCTGTGGAGCGGCATCGGTGTGAACAAACTGGATGGTCATGGGCCGCCCACGCCGGATCGCCTGAGAATGGCTCGCACCGAATCGATGGGAAGCGCGTCGACCGTGCGACCCCCGGCCGAGACCGCGGTGGCCTTGAGCATGGAATTGTAGATCGCCTCTTCCGTCGCTTCGATGGTCGCCTCGAACACCGGCGATACGGCGTCGTCACCCAGCGTCTGCAGCACGCGATTGCCGGCCTCGCCGGCGTGCCGGCGCACCAGCGCCGAGGTCGAGAAGGCGATCACATAGTCTCCCGAGCCATTCGAGCCATCGGCGCCGGTCCGGGCGAGTCCCATGATGCCGCGTGCTGCGACGCGCGCCAACTGACGCTCGGAGAGCGGAGCATCGGTGGCGACCACGATGATGACCGATCCGTCACCCCGCTCACGCAGCAGTGAAGTGCGATACGAGAAACGCCCGAGTGCCTGCCCGATGGGCGCGCCCATCATCTGGAGCACGCCGCCAAAGTTGCTCTGCACCAGCACGCCCACGGTGTAGCCACCCAGGGATGCCGGCAGCTTCCGTGACGAGGTCCCGATGCCCCCCTTCCACCCGAAGGCGATCGTCCCCGCGCCAGCGCCGATACTGCCTTCGGCAACATCCCCATCGGAGGCACCCTCGATGGCGGCCACGACGTCCTCGGGACGAATCGGTCGCAAGCGAATGGCGTTCAACCCGCCGTCGTTGGTCTCGGCCACCACCGGATTGATGGAGCGCACCGAGGCCATCCCCGGCTGGGCCAGCAGCCAGGCGACCATGGCATCGGCCGCACGCCAGACGCAGAGCGTGCAGGTGAGCAGGATCGGGGTCTCCAGTTCACCGAGTTCCCCTACCTGCGTGCTCCCCAACAATTTCCCGAAGCCGTTGCCGACATGGATGGCAGCGGGGACCCGCTCGTGAAAGAGGTCGCCGCCGTGCGGCAGGATCGCCGTGATGCCGGTGTGGATGGAATCGCCCTGCACGATGGTGGTCTGGCCCACGCGCACGCCGGCCACGTCGGTGATCGCATTGCGCGGGCCCGGCGCGAAGATCCCCGGAGCAACACCGAGCTCCCGCGCCCGGGGCCGCAGCTGCGCGCTCGCGAGGCTCGGCAGCAGCACAAGCCAGAGCACGGTGAGTCGAACCATCAGCGCACCGCGTTCGTGCCGGCGCCAAGCAGGACGCCGCCGCCCACAAGGGCGAGGGCGAGAAGCGCGAGCGGCGGCGAATCGATGTTCATCAGTGCCAGGGTGCACCCGAACGCGAGGCCGACAAATCCACCGATGGACGCACCGCGGCGGCGCTTGGGGTCAAGCCAGCCGCGTTCCACCACCAGATGGATCGAGACCAACACCGCGAGGGTGCCGAGAATGGTGGCACCGAAGAGGAGGCCCTGCCTGCCGAAAAAGTCTCCGGCGGCGGCGCCGAGCACGACGCCGAGGGCAGCGAGCAACCAGGTCACGAGGGCAACGCGAAGATGACGCATCGAGGGAAGATGGCTCGCGAAGGAGGGAAAGACGAGGGCGGCCCCCATGAGAGGCCGCCCGGGTCCGGGATGGCGGCAGTCTGGCTACCGCAGGGTGACGTCCTGCATCATGCCATGGTGGAAGTGTTCCTTCCCATCTTTCGCGTCGGGCAGAAAGCAGAAGAAGGCGTAGTGGCCCGGGGGCAGGTCGAGCGTGACAACATTCGCCGTCCCGGCCTGCATGGGAGAGACGCCCCCAACGACAGTGCCGGGCGGTGGGGAGTCCATCTTCGTCGCCCAGGTCGCGAGATCGCTCTCCGTCTTGCCCGGCGCGAGTTTCCAGATCACCAACTCGTGGGGTTGCCCCGGCGCCGTGATGAACTTCACGGTGTGCTTCCCGGCCGTCAGCGGCTTCGAAAAATCCCAGCCGTAGTCCTTCATGCTCGCGGTGATCTCCGCGGCGGGCATCGGGGCCGGTGCCTTGTTGGGTGTCACCACGAACCCCTTGATCATCCCCTTCATCACATGCGGCGCACCGTCGGGGCCGGGCACCATGCAGATCCAGGCATAGTTGCCCGGGGTCAGGTCGAGGGTGACGACCGAGCCCTGCTGCGGTCCGCCCAGCATCGTGATCCATGACGGCGGCGGGCCGGGCTTGGCGAGCGCAGCGGCCAGTTCCGCGACGGTCTTGCCCGGCGCCAGCCGCACCAGCAGTCCATGGTGCGGCTCCTTGCCAGCGTTGACGGCGTGGAACGTCGTCGCACCAGCGGGCAACGTGCTGGGCGCATCGAATGCGTAATCCCGGAACGTGATGGTGACGACTGGAGGAACGGTGAGGGGCGCGGTCAGGGGGAGCAGGAGCAGGGCGAAGACAGGGCGAATCCCGAACACAAGACGCCTCCAGAAAAAGTTCAGGGTTGAAAAAAAATCTGGTCCCCCTCGATTCGCCAGCCGGGTCAGGGCGCTTGTTCCAGCCGCACCCCGCCGCCCCTCGCCTAGGCCCTGATCTTGATGTTGTTCCCCGCGGCGCCGAGGGCCAGCAAGGGGACGCCTGCGCACCCGGCGATCCACATCCAGGTGGGGTGGGGCGCGCTCAGCAGGTTCATCACCACTACGCCGGTGAAGAGCGCCGCGAAACCCACGACCGCCCCGCCGCGCCCCCCGAGCCGGGCCGCGATAGTGCCGCCCGCATAGGCCGCCAGCCACCAACCGCAGAGCACCAGAATGAGCGAGGCAAACGGGATCTCCCCGGCCTCGAGTGCCTGCTTCAACTCCTCGGCATCGAGCGGATTGACACCAGCTGGGAGAGGCAACATCCGAGCGGCGAAGGTCTCGATCAGGAAGACGATCGACCAGGCGACAGCGAGAGATGCCAGCACGGCATAGATACGTCGACCAACTCCGGACATCTGAACTCCTCCTCTGCAAAAGCGCTGCGGGTTTCGCGGGGGAGCGCTATCGCAACAAGGGTCCCGACAAGGATACCACCACGATGACGACCTGAACCACCAGCGTCGCCAAGGCGGCGTGGGAGGTAGTCTCGGACAATCGCACCCCGACAACAGTGGGGGCCACCAACCGCCCGGTTGGACCAGACGGGGGCAGGACCGCGTCGCGCGCGCTCAGCGCGCCCCGAAGCTGTCGCAGGCGGAGGCCTCGCCGGCGGCCAGGCCGCGGCGGAACCATGTCACCCGTTGGGCCGACGAGCCGTGGGTCCACGACTCGGGATGCACGCTGCCACTGCTCGCCCGCTGCAACCGGTCGTCGCCGACCGCGGCGGCGGCCTGCAGCCCCTCATCAACATCGCCCGCCTCGAGTCGACCAGCGGCGGTCGCCGAGTGGCCCCACACGCCGGCAAGACAGTCGGCCTGCAGCTCGAGCCCAACCGACAGTGCGTTGGCGCCGGAGGGATCGCGCTGCTGGGCCGAACGGACCTCGGCCTCGGTCCCGAGGAGTCGCTGGACATGGTGCCCGATTTCATGGGCCAGCACGTAGGCCTCGGCAAAATCCCCCGGGGCGCCGAAGCGCGACTCCAACTCATGGTAGAAGCCGAGGTCGATGTAGACCTTCTCGTCGCCCGGGCAATAGAACGGGCCGGAGGCGGCCTGGGCATATCCGCAGGCCGATTCCACCTGGTCGCGGAACAACACCAGTTTGGCGTCACGCCATGGCTTGCCGGCCGCCGCGAATTTCGCGGCCCACATCGCTTGCGCGTCATCGAGCACGAACGACACGAACTCGACCGTCTTCTCTTCGGCAGGATCGGTGATCGCCGTGCCGGGAGCGGTGGCGGCCGAGCCCTGCTGATCGAGGGCGCCGAGCAGCGCGAGCGGATTCTGCTTGGTGAGCAGGGCGATGACCACCACGATCACCACGCCCCCCAAGCCGAGACCTCCGAGATTCGGCCCGCGGGCGCCGCTTCCGCCGCGCTGATCTTCCAAATTGCCTGAGCGACCCATCGGATTCCAACGCATGGAGCACTCCTGAGGCGGGACGTGGTGTGTGCTAGTAGGTGGCTGGAGCTATCGAGGAATGTGCAGCAATCGACTCCATCGCGTCGCCGTGAAAAACGGGAACGGGCGGTAACTGCCGGCATCCCACGAGTAGTAGATGATGATCGGGGTGCCGCGCACGTTCTTTCGCGGCACGAAACCCCAGAAGCGCGAGTCGCGAGAATGATCCCGGTTGTCGCCCATCATCCACAGCGAATCCCGGGGGACCAGCAACGGCCCCCAATCATGGACATCAGGGAGATACCCCGCCGCGTCGGCACCGATATAGTGCGGCAGGTGCAGCGTGCGCATCTCCGAACGGGTCACGGGGTCGAGACGATTCTCCGGCTCGAGCGACTGGGCGTAGGGCTCCTCGAGGGCGCGACCATTGCGATAGAGCACGCCAGTCCGCATCTCCAGCGTGTCACCGGGGAGGCCGATCAACCGCTTCACCAGCGTGCTGTCCTCGATCGGCGAGATGAATACCACGATGTCGCCATGTCGCGGTTCGCGCACGGCCGGCAAGTGGGCGTCGAGCAACGGCACCTTGGCGCCGAAGAGAAACTTGTTGACGAACAGCACGTCGCCGACCAGCAGCGTGTTTTCCATGCTCGGGGAAGGAATGAAGTAGGCCTGGACCAGGAAGGTGCTCAGCACCAGCCAGATCCCGAGCGCCCAGGCCACGGCCCGGACCCACTCCAGCATTTTCTTCCCTGTGCTCATCAGGACTTGACCACCGCGGCGTACCGCTGACGAAGTTTTGCAACCTTGGGTGCGATCACGGCCGCACAATAGGCGCGGTCAGGATGGTTCTGAAAATACTGCTGATGGTGCGCCTCCGCTGGCCAGAACCGCCCGAGCGGCATCACCTCGGTCACAATCGCGGCCTCGAACAGCCCTTCGGCGGTCAGGGTACGGATGACGTCCTCGGCCGTCTCACGCTGCTCCGGGGACGCCGTGAAGATCGCCGAGCGATACTGTGTGCCGCTATCGGGCCCCTGCCGGTTGCGCGTCGTCGGGTCATGAAACGCGAAGAAGAGTTCCAGTAATTCCCGATAACTCCGGACCGTCGGGTCGAAGGTGACCTCGATCACCTCGGCGTGCCCTGTCGCTCCCGAACAGACCTGTTCGTAGGTCGGATCGGGTCGCGCTCCGCCGGAGTATCCCGAGACCACCTGCTCCACCCCTTCCAACCGTTCGAACACCGCTTCCAGGCACCAGAAGCATCCCCCGCCGAACACGGCGGTCTCCAGCTTGCGCTCCACTGTGCACCTCACTCGACAACTCGCCCGATCCCGCACCGGACGCAGTCCCACCGTACGCTCCATCCCGAACAGCGGTTCCCTCAGGGGAGCGAAAAGTCCCAGGCCGCGACGCGCCCCGGCCCGAACCGCAACCGCGAATGGGCGCCGAAGCGGAAACTCGGGTTCGCTGCCGCCTCGCGCAGGAGGCTGAACTCCAGCCGCCGGACACCGGGGCGTTCCCACGCAGGAAGCAACCGCAGCGTGAATTCCGGCAGGCGAATGACAGCGCCCTCACCCTCTGCGAACACCTCGACCCCCAATCGTTGCATGGCTCGCATCAGCTTCGCGATGTCGCCGGCAGGGATCGCAAGCGTCGCCCCGGTCAGGTCACCGAGCAGGCGCGTGGCGTCGAACCGCGGCGCGAGGAAGCGATCCCGGCCCAGATCGCTGGCCGGAAGCGAGTCCCGCAGCGACAGCGTTCGGGCAGCCTCGTCGGCGTATTCCATCAACCAGAACGCGGCACGCGGCGAGGTGGCATCGGGCCCCGCCGGCTTCCAGCGGTGGAACCAGGCCTCGCTGAGTCGCGGGGTGCCGCGCCGTTCCGTCGTGGTATCGAACGGCGCGCCGAGCCCGGTCATCCGTTGCGCCACGGCGGCCACGCTGCCGGGTCGCTCCACGCCAAATGCGATCCCCACATCGCCATCACGGGCACCCTCGAAACCCTTTGGATCGAACAACTCGAGGTAGCTGTGCTTGCCGAACCAGGTCGCGGGACTGGTCGCCTTGAAGCCAGAGAACTGATCCGAGAGGAATGGCGAGGCCACGATTTCGGCGTAGGTCGCCGAGTCGATCACGGCATAGAGATGATTGAGGAGCACGGGCGCCGTTGGCTGCTGCGCGACCATCGGTGTGGTCCACGCCATGAGTGCGGCCACCACCATGGCGCGCATCACGATGCCTCGGCCAGCAACGCCGCGACATCCATGGCGTCGCTCACCATCTGCAAGCGGCCATCTCGGTCACGAGGCCACGCGCTCTCGGGGCGATCGTAGTAGAGCTCGACGCCGTTCTGGTCGGGGTCCCGCAGGTACAGCGCCTCGCTCACGCCATGATCGGAGGCGCCATCGAGCGGCACGCCGGCATCCACGAGTCGCCGCAGCGCCGCGGCCAACGCGGGCCGGTCGGGATAGCGGATGGCCGCGTGGTAGAGCCCGGTGCTGCCACGCGGCGGCGGGCTTCCACCACGGCTCTCCCAGACATTGAGTCCGATGTGATGGTGATACCCGCCGGCGCTCAGAAAGGCCGCCGACTCTCCCAGCTGCTGGGTGATCTCGAAACCCAGCACCCCGTGCCAGAACGCCAGGGCCCGCTCAAGGTCGGCCACCCGGAGGTGGATGTGCCCCACATCGACGCGCGGATCAATCGTGGACATGTGCGAACGCTACTCCGATGGAGGGGCGCGGGACAGCGGTGAGGAACGCGTTGACGCTCACTCGGCGCTCGAGTCGGTCTGCCCGCGTGCGAAAAACGCCACGACGGCATTGGCGAGCTGTTCGAGTCGGGCGTCGGAGAGGTCGTGATTCGGCGGCAGCCTCGCTCCCGCCACCACCCACTCGACATCGGTCCAGCGGCTGACCACGGCGCCGCCTGATTGGCGCGCCGTCTCGAGCCAGACAATACGTTCCACCCCATCCCAGGCCAGTCGCAGTCGCAGGTCGCCGAGCGAGTACTCGGCGAGCGCACTTGCCTCAATGCCGGCCTCGTAATCTCGCGTCACCACCCGGAAGCCGTGCGCCTGAATGAGTGGGCCAAGGTAGATCGAGGCGCGCGTGAAGGGCTCGGACGGGACCGGTGCACTCAACCGGTCGTCGCCTCGCGTTCGCTCCGCGGGAAGCGCCGCATCCAGCGCTCCACCTCGGCGAGCCACGCGCCGAGGAACTTGGTCGTGCTCTCATCGATCAGGTGCCCCTGCTCGTCAATTTTCTTGTGCACGTGCGAGACCAGTACCTGCGGGTACGGCATGCACGGGGAGTTGAGGGTCGCCATGGTCTGCCGCACAGCCGCCTGCGATCGGGTGGTGCCGATCATCCCGTTGCTGCCACCAATCAGGGCGCTGGGCACGCCGAAGAAGGCGTGGGGCCTGCCGCGCGACATCCAGTCAAGGGTGTTCTTGAGGACGCCGGGGATGCCGTGGTTGTACTCCGGCGTCGCGAGGATCACGCCGTCCGACGCGCGGATCACCTGGTGCAACCGAGTCACGGCGTCGGGATTCCCTTGCGCCTCGACGTCCTCATTGAAGAGCGGGATCTCCCCGATGGAATGGATCGTGAGTCGCAGGCCGGGTGGCAGCATCCGCTCGACATTGTGGAGCAGGGCGGTGTTGTAGGAGGCCGCACGCAGCGATCCCGAGAATCCCACCAAGTTGAGCACGTCGGCCATCAGTCAGTCGCTCCAGTCGGCCCGAGGATCGGGCAATGGGGTGAGTCGCGCCTCGATCGCCTCGCGCTGCGACTCGAATTGTGGCGGCAGGATGATGCGCCGCCCGAGCTCCGCGACCGGTGAATCCACCGTGAAGCCCGGTCCCTTCGACGCGAGCTCGAACAGGACGCCGCTCGGTTCCCGGTAGTAGATCGAGCGGAAGTAGTGCCGATCGATCACCGGTGTGGAGGATACCCCCGCCTGATGCAATCGCTGCAACCAGCCGTCATGCTCTTCCATCTCAGTGGCCCATGCCACATGGTGGACCGTGCCCCCGCCCTGCCGGCCCGGGAGGTCTGGCGGCGGGTCATACGCAATGGTTCCGCTGCGCGAGACGCCCTCGAGTTCCCACTCGTGCTCGCCCACGAGCTCGGCACCCATCACGCCCTCGAGCAGTTGTCGGGTCGCCGTAGTCCGGGCCCCGTAGGCGCGGACGCCCTCGAACCCCACCAGCGCGAAGGCATGGGGGATCTCCCGGTGCTCGGCGATCAGCGGGGCATCGGTGACATCCTGGACCACGAGTTCGAGCCCGAGTCCCTCGGGGTCGGCAAAACGGAGATGCCGGCCGACTCGCTCGGTGCCGATTCCCTCGGCCGCCAATCGGCTCGCCCAGAACTCGAGCGCGGCATCCGATACCACCCGGAAGGTGATCCGATGCACCATGCCGGCTCCGGCTCGCCCCGGCAACGCGCCCGGGTACTCGAAGAAGGTCAGATCCGACCCCGGGGAGCCCACCTCGTCGGCGTAGAAGAGATGGTAGACGCTCGGATCGTCCTGGTTCACCGACTTGGCGACCAGGCGAAGCCCCAAGACCCGGGTATAGAAATCGAGGTTGCCCTTGGCATCGCCGGTGATGCAGGAAATGTGGTGGATGCCATCGAGGCGCATGGTGCTTTCCATCGCAAACGACTCCGGGGCCCTAGGGCCGCTTCTGCTTCTTGGTGGGTGCGCGCTGGGCCGCCTCCCGTGCCAGCAGAACCCAGGGAGCGAGTGCCTCGACTTCCTCCAGGAGCTCCCCCGGAACGGCGTAATAGCCCATGGACGAGCCCTCCGCGCCAAACGGGTGGAAGGCCGGCCAACCGGCGTCCAGGTACCGTTCCCGATTCTGGGAATCGCCCTTGAGATAGACAATGTCGTCGTCGATCAGGGCAAAGGTCCCTTCAGGACCGGCGATGCTTACCCCCCCGAACATGGCGCGGTCCTTGGCCCCGGAGACATGTCGGCGCAGCTGTTCCAAGACGTATTCTCGAAAACCGGGTGTCACCGCCACGGGCTCCCCCTCGGGTTGGGGCGTCCCGGAACGTACCCCTCCCGACCTGCCACGACACCCCCCTCCTTTGGGCCAATCCCCCCTTGCCTATTGCGCAAATGGCCGATCTGGTGTTCCTTTGGGGCTACGGTCATTACACCCGACGGGGTGTAGATAGGCTTCAGGGGACGCTTTAGGGGATCGGCGTTCAGCCGGTCCCCTTCTTTGTTTCCGACCGTGCGCACCGAACGGCAAGAGCTGTTCACTGTGGAAGCCGCTCCCGCCGCGAGGGCACGATCGCGAACCTGTAGTCGGTCAGCACGGCATCGTCCGGACTCCGATTACACCAT
>JBDUDP010000037.1:0-22142 GCA_040002895.1 Gemmatimonadota bacterium | reverse complement strand
AACGATCCGACGTTGTTGCCGAAGTACCCGACCTTGCCGGTGCGCACCGCGGTGTCCGTAACGACGAGCACGCCATCCCAACTGTCGGCCATCTTGCTCTTGGGAAATCCAGTGAGCGCAACGAGCGAGTCGCGCACGGCATCGACGCGGCCGGCCGCGGCGATACGGGTGATCTCGTAGCGCGGCGATGCACCGGGTGCGTCGGAGAGGCGTTGTGCCGCCAAGGCCTGCTGTGCCTGGGCTCCCACGCCATCGGTGGTGCCGTCCACCAGCGCCACGCGCGAGGTGCGATCACCGCCACGCATGAGCAGCGCCGGCACCACCGCCATGAAGGTGATCAATGCCGGCAGCAGCAGGGTCGAGATCACGAAGGCTTTGGTGCGGACCCGCTCGGTGTACTCTCGGCGGATCACTGCGAAGATTTTGTTCATGCCGCATGCCCTCCATGCACCACGTCGCTGCGCGCGGCAGTGGCCGCCTCGGCGCCGACCTTGGCGATGAAGATCGACTGCAGCGAGGGCTCGACGACTTCAAACCGCTTGAGGCCTACACCCTCATGCACCAGCGTGGCGAGCAACTCTTCCGGATCGGCATCGGGGGCAAGCTTGAGTTCCGCCGTGGCGCCGTAGTCGTCTACGGATTCCACCAGGCGGCGATCGAGCATCACGCGCGCCGCCTTCTCCTTGTCGTGCGTGAAGGACAGTGCCACGAAGCGACCGCCGAAGTCGGCCTTGACCTGTGCCACCGTGCCGTCAACCACCTTCTCCCCCCGGGCGATAATCACGATCCGATCGCACATCCGTTCGGCCTGCTCCATGATGTGGGTCGAGAAGAGTACGGTGCGACCGCTGCGCGCGATCTCGACCACGACATCCTTCATGATCTGGGAATTGACGGGGTCGAGCCCCGAGAACGGCTCGTCGAGAATCACGAGCTCGGGGTCGTGCAGCAGTGCGCCGGCGAACTGCACCTTCTGCTGCATTCCCTTGGAGAGATCCTCGACCTTCTTCACGGCCCAGTCGGCGATGCCGAGCTTTTCGAGCCAGGCGTTGGCGCGACGGCGCGATTCGCCGCGCGCGATCCCCTTGGTCTCACCAAGAAAGATCAGCTGGTCGAGCACCTTCATCTTCTTGTAGAGTCCGCGCTCCTCGGGGAGGTAGCCCACCCGGGAAGAGAGGTTGCGGCTGCGCTCGGTGGAGCCGAATAGGGAGACCTTCCCCTCATCGGGCTCGATGATGTCCATGATCATGCGGATGGTGGTCGACTTCCCGGCGCCGTTGGGCCCCAACAGACCGAAGATGCCCCCCGAGGGCACCTCGATCGAGAGGTCGCGCACGGCGGTATGCCCCGAAAAGCGCTTGGTGACGCGCTCGACGAGGACGGCTGCTGCTGGCATCGCTGCTGGCTCCTGAGGTTGAAACGCAGTGGCAATACTACTCTATGGGCCAAATGGTTTCGCAGAATGGAACGTTTTGGCAGAGAGAGGAGAGAGGAGAGAGGAGAGAGGAGAGAGGAGAGAGGAGCGATGGTCGGAGGTCTGAGGAGGACCCGAGCCAAGGTGGTCGTTTCACCAGGAAACGACAACGGCGCCAATATCTCGGCGCCGAATACCGTAACACATTGTCACATAATGGCTTAGCCGGCGAATAGCCGCACCTCGGTAAACTCCTCCGGCGGCACGATATACATCTTCTCGGTGCTCGCGATCCCGAACTTCGCCTGTTTCGCGAGCCAGCCATCGAGCGGCAGCTCGGCCGAGGCCGGGTCGTGGATCGCGACGTTCTTCATGACCACGCCACGATTCCCCTGCTCGTGCCAGCGCCCGAGGTAGCTCCGCCCCGACGCCCCGGTCACCACGACGGTGATGCCGTGGAGGTCGTCGTGACCAGGATGAAAGACGTGGCCGCTCACGCGCAGTAAGTCTCGAACGCCTTGAGCAGCTCACTGGCGATCTGATCGGGAGAGCGGCCCTCGATCTCGTGGCGATGGATGAAACGCACCACCTCGCCATCCTTGAGCAACGCGGCCGACGGCGACGACGGCTGGTACTCGCCAAAGTAGGACCGCGCCCGCGAGGTGGCGTCGAGGTCCTGTCCGGCGAACACCGTGTAAATGTGCTCGGGCTTCTTGGTGGCTGCCGTGAGTGCTTTGGCGAGCGCGGGACGGGCGCCGCCGGCGGCACAACCACACACCGAGTTCACGAACACCAGCGCAGTACCATGCTGATCGCTCAGCGCCTGATCGACCGCAGCCACCGTGCGCAGTTCGGTCACACCCAACTGGGTGACTTCGTCGCGCATCGGCTTGACCATCATTTCCGGATATGCCATCTCGAAAGACTCCAATCGGTGTGAGTTGTTGGGAGCGTTACTTCGTTTCGTCCAGCGCCTGCTTCATGGCGTGCCACGGCAGGGTCGCGCACTTGACGCGCATCGGATAGGCCGCGAGCCCGGCAAAGACTTCAAGCTTCCCGAGCTGGGCGCCGGGCACCGGGTGTCCCGTAAGCAACCCGTGAAAGCCGTCGAACAGTTCCCGCGCCTCGGCCACCGTCTTGCCCTTGATGGCGGTCGTCAGCAGGGACGCCGACGCCTTGGAGACGGCACAACCGCGCCCCTGAAAGGCGGCATCGATGATCTGCCCGGCCTCGTTGACCTGCAGTTCGAGCGACACCTCGTCGCCGCAGAGCGGGTTGCGCCCTTCGGCCCGGTGACTCGCTGCCGCGAGCGTCCGGAAATTGCGCGGCGACCGATCGTGCTCGATGATCACACCCTGATAGAGCTCACTGAGGGTGGCCATCAGCCGAAGATCCGTCGCGCCGAATGCAGGGCCGCGGTCAGCACCTCAAGGTCGGCGAGCGTGTTGTACGGCGCCAGTGAGGCGCGGGCCGTGGCCTCGAGACCCAAGTGCGCGTGCAGCGGCTGGGTGCAATGATGTCCGGCACGAATGCAGACTCCCTCGCCGTCGAGCAGCGAGGCGATGTCGTGCGGGTGGATGCCGTCCATGGTGAAGGTGAGGATGCCGACCTTGTCGGCCGCGGTGCCCACCAGCGTGAGTCCCGGCACCTCCCGAAGCAGTGCCGTCCCGGCCTCGAGCAGCGCCAGCTCATGCGCATGAATCGCCTCGCGATCTTGCGACTCGAGCCATTCAATGGCCGCGGCGAGCCCGATGGCACCGGCAATGTGCGGCGTCCCCGCCTCGAACTTCTGCGGACTCGGCGCATAGGTCGTCTTCTCGAAGGTCACCCGATCGATCATGTCGCCGCCGCCCTCGGCGGGTGGCATCCGCTGCAGCTGTTCCGCCCGGGCCCAGAGCACGCCGATGCCGGTGGGCCCGAAGAGTTTGTGGCTGCTGAAGCAGTAGAAGTCGCATCCGAGGGCGCGCACATCCACCGGGAAGTGGCTCACTGCCTGGGCGCCATCAACCAGCACCGGCACCCCGTGCGCGCGAGCCATGCGGCAGAGTTCGGCGATCGGGTTGATGGTGCCGAGCGCGTTGGAGACATGCACCACGGCGAGCAGGCGTGGGCGCGTCGCCAGCAACTGTTCCGCCGCCGCGAGGTCAAGTTCGCCATTGGGGGTGATGGGCACCGGCACGGTGGTCGCGCCGACCATCTGCCATGGAACAATGTTGGCGTGATGCTCCATCGTGGTGACCAGCACCCGATCACCGACGCGCAGCGTGGGGCGGATGAAGCTCTGGGCCACGAGGTTCACCGCCGATGTGGTCCCGCGCACGAAGACGATTTCCTCGTCGGGCACCCCACCAAGAAACTGGGCGACGCGATGCCGTGCGGCATCCCATGCAAGGGTGGCCTGCTCGGAGAGCTCGTACACGCCGCGATGGATGTTGGCGTTACCCGACTCGTAGAACCGCGTCACCGCGTCGATGACCGCCCGCGGCTTCTGGGTGGTGGCGCCGCTGTCGAGATAGACCAGCGGCTTGCCACGCGAGGTGGTCGTGAGGATCGGGAACTCGGCCCGCAGCGTCTCCACATCCCATGCCAGCGTGGTCATGCGATCATCTGATCCAGCCGCGTGCGCACGGTCGCCTCGAGGGCGGCACGCACCGGCTCCAGGGTGATCTCCAGCATCACTTCGGCAGCGAAGGCCCAGATCAACAGCGCCTGCGCCGTCTGGCCGGCGATGCCGCGGGTCTGGAGGTAGTAGCGCTGCAGCTCGTCGAGCTTGCCCACCGTGGCGCCGTGGGTGCACTTCACGTCGTCGGCAAAGATCTCGAGTTGCGGCTTGGTGTTGACCTTGGCCGTGTCGGAGAGCAGCAGGTTGCGGTTGGTCTGCTTCGCGTCGGTCTTCTGCGCGATCGGCTGCACGAACACCTTGCCGTTGAAGACGGCCCGCGCCGAATCGGCCAGGACCCCCTTGTAGACCTCCCACGAATTGCAGTGCGGCTCGTTGTGGAAGATCGCGGTGTGATTGTCGACCACCTGGCTGCCGTTGGGCAGGTAGAGCCCGTAGAGCAAGGTCTCGATATTCGAGCCGTTCAGCGCGGCGTGCAGGTTGTGCCGCGCGAGTTTGGCGCCGAGGTCGAGCACGAACGAGCGGTAGTGCGAGTCGCGCTCCTGATCCACCTGGGTGAAGCCGATGTGCTGCGCGTCGGCGCCTTCACGCTGGACCCGGATGTGCTCGAGCCGTGCGTTGGCGCCGAGCACCAGCTCGGCGACGGCGTCAGTGAAGTAGGCGCCGACGCCGTCGAGCGCCACGAAAGTTTCGATCAGGGTGGCCGTGGCGTTGGCCTCGACCACGGCCAGCGTGCGCGGTGCGATGGTCACGCCCGAACTCGCGGCCGTCGCGACGTGAATGATGTGGACCGGAGTCGTCACCGTGGCGCCGGCGGGCACGTGCAGGAAGACCCCGTCGTCGAACAGCGCGGCGTTGAGGGCAACAAAGGGCGTCGCCGCCGCGGTCGCGTGCTGCCGGAGGTGCGCGAGCGCCACCGCGTCGGACGCGGCCATGGCCTGTGCCAGCGGCATCAGCCGCGCGCCAGCGCCGAGGTCGGGGAAGTGTGACGCGTCCATGTCGACCCGGCCATCAACCACCACCACGGTGGCCCACTCCGGATGACCGAACTGATACTCGGCCAGCGAGATGCTCCCGAGGGAACCGGCGGCGGGTGCCTCGAACGCGATCGACTCCAGACCGGCGAGCGGCGTGAAGCGCCACTCTTCGTCCTTGGAAGTCGGCACGGTGATGGCCGAGGGATCCCTCGTACCGCTCGGGAGGATGGGCGCGGTCATGATTCCACTCACCGTGCCACTTCCTCCACCGCGCCCGTCAGCCACTCGTATCCCTTGGCCTCGAGCTCGTGCGCAAGCTCCTTGCCGCCCGACTTCACGATCCGGCCGTCGGCCAGAACATGCACGAAGTCGGGAACGACGAAGTCGAGCAATCGCTGGTAGTGGGTCACCACGATCGTCGCCTTGTCGGGGCGCTTCAGCTGGTTCACGCCGTTGGCCACGATGCGCAGGGCGTCGATGTCGAGGCCGGAGTCGGTCTCGTCCAGGATCGCGAGCTTGGGCTCGAGCACGGCCATCTGGAGGATCTCGTTGCGCTTCTTCTCGCCGCCCGAGAAACCGAAGTTCACCGCGCGCTCCATGATCTCCGGGCCCCACTCCACCACCTTGAGCTTCTCCTCGAGCAGGTCGAGGAAATCGATCGGGTCGAGTTCCTCGAGTCCCTTCGCCTTGCGGATCTCGTTGTAGGCGATGCGGAGGAAATAGGCATTGGTGACGCCGGGGATCTCGACCGGATACTGGAAGGCCAGGAAGACGCCCGCATGGGCGCGCTCCTCGGCCTCCATATCGAGCAGGTCCTCGCCGTCGAGCGTCACGCTGCCGCTGGTGACCTCGTACGCCGGATGCCCGGCCAGCACCTGGGCCAGCGTGCTCTTGCCCGACCCGTTGGGGCCCATGATGGCATGCACCTCGCCGGGATTCACGGTGAGGGAGATCCCCTTGAGGATCTCGATGTCCGCCACGGTGGCGTGCAGGTTGTCGATCTTCAGCAGTGCCATTCTATCTCGTCCTGGTTGTTGAGAGAGGAGAGAAGCGAGAGGAGAGAGGCGGGAGCCCTTCCCCACAGTCTCCGCTCTCATCTCTCTTTTCTCTTTTCTCTTTTCAGCCTACGCTGCCTTCCAGTGTCACGCCGAGCAGCTTCTGCGCTTCGATCGCGAACTCCATCGGGAGTTCGCGGAAGACCTCCTTGCAGAAGCCGTTCACGATCACGCTGATGGCGTTCTCGGTGTTCATCCCGCGCTGCTTGCAGTAGAAGATCTGGTCTTCGCCGATCTTTGACGTGCTCGCCTCGTGCTCGATGTCGCTCGACGAGTTCTGCACGTCGATGTACGGGAAGGTGTGCGCCCCGCAGGCGTTGCCGATCAGCATCGAGTCGCACTGGGTGTAGTTCCGCGCACCGGTTGCCTTGGGGAGGATCTTGACCTGCCCCCGATAGGAATTCTGGCCGCGTCCCGCACTGATCCCCTTGCTGACGATGGTGCTCTTCGTGTTGCGGCCGATGTGGATCATCTTGGTGCCGGTGTCGGCCTGCTGCATGCCGTTCACCACCGCCACGGAGTAGAACTCGCCCACCGAGTCATCGCCCTGCAGGATCACGCTGGGGTACTTCCAGGTGATCGCCGAGCCGGTCTCGACCTGGGTCCACGAGATCTTGGCCCGAGCCGCCGCCTTCCCGCGCTTGGTGACGAAGTTGTAGATCCCGCCGACGCCGTTCTCGTCACCGGCATACCAGTTCTGCACGGTGGAGTACTTGATGCTGGCGTCGTCGAGCGCGATCAGCTCCACCACGGCGGCGTGCAACTGATTCTCGTCCCGCTTGGGCGCCGTGCATCCCTCGAGGTAGGAGACGTAGGCCCCTTCCTCGGCGACGATCAACGTCCGCTCGAACTGCCCGGTGTTGGCGGCGTTGATGCGGAAGTAGGTCGACAGCTCCATCGGGCAGCGCACGCCCTTGGGGATGAACACGAACGAGCCGTCGCTGAAGACGGCCGAGTTGAGGGCCGCGAAGTAGTTATCGGACGCCGGCACGACGCTGCCGAGATACTTCTGCACCAGTTCGGGATGCTCGCGCACCGCCTCGCCGAAGGAGCAGAAGATCACGCCACTCTTGGCCAGCGTGGCCTTGAAGGTGGTGCCGACCGAGACCGAGTCGAAGATGGCATCGACCGCGACGCCGGCGAGCAGCTTCTGTTCGCTGAGGGGGATGCCGAGCTTTTCGTAGGTCTCGAGCAGCTTGGGATCGACCTCGTCGAGCGACGCCAGCGGCTTGTTGTTCTTGGGCGCGGAGTAGTACGCGATCGACTGATAGTCGATCGGCTTGTAGTGCACGTTGGGCCAGGTCGGCTCGGTCATCGTCAGCCAGCGGCGATAGGCCTTGAGCCGCCACTCGAGCAGCCACTCCGGCTCCTCCTTGGTGGCGGAGATGAACCGCACGGTGTCCTCGGAGAGCCCGACGGGAATCGTGTCCGACTCGATGTCGGTGACGAAACCGTACTTGTACTCCCGATTGACCAGCGCCTCGACCGAAGAACTCATCCTTCCTCCAAAGCCTCTGCGTCGGCGGCGCCGACACGATAGCTGCAGGTGCCACAGCCGCCCGCGATCTGCGAACGACGTTCGATTGGTGCTCCGAAAACCTGGCGGAGAAAGCGCTCCTCCGCGGCACAGACCTCGGGAAACCGCTCGGCAATCAGCCGGTGGGGGCAGTTGTGCTCGGTGAGCAGTCCGCCGTCGGCGGCACCGGCCCAAGTCGCCATATAGCCTTCGGCATCGAGCACCCTGGCCACCACTTCACCGCGACGCTCCGCCGGCACGCCCTGAGTCTCGGCCTCGAGCCGGACAGCGAGCGCCTGGTACTGCGCCTCGAGGAAACGCACCGCGCCCTCGCGTCCCTCGGCCTTGACCACATGGTCGAGCAGGTCGGCCACCGCACGCTCATAACGGTCAGGAAAGAGGGCGTGTCCCTTTGGCGTGAGCCGAAAGGCATGCGCCGGGGCGCCGACGCCGCGGTGCTCGCGATCGAAGCCGACGACCCCTTCCACCTCGAGTTCCTTGAGGTGATGCCGGATGGCATTGAGTGAACAGCCGAGCGCCTGCCCGAGTTCGCCAGCCGTGGCCTGTCCTTCCCGCTTGAGATGGAGCAGGATGGCGCCCCGCGGACCGCGGTGACCCTGCGGTCCAGATGCCGCGTTGGCATCGGCGGGATGGTGGTTGGCGAGTGACGTCATGATGCGCGAATCCTAGGTTTTACGGGGTAATTTGTCAATTCGCGCCACGTGATTGGTACGAAATAGCAGGACACCCTTCACCTGCCGTTCAATACCGAAACATCTGGGCGCCCAGTGTGCTCGGCGTGGGCACGAGGTCTTCGCGGGGGTGGGGAGGGGAGAATTCGGCGTTGAACTGCGGCGAGGTAACCCTCCGACCTTCTCGTCGACGCGTCGGGGGGGTAGTCTCAATCACCCCATCCCTCCCGCCAGTGAGCATCCCATGCGTTTCCCCGCCCTCGCCGTGCTGTTGGCCGGTTCGCTGGCGGCCGCTCCGCTCGCCGCCCAGGTCGCGACTCCGGTCTCTGCGTCCGCCGCAGTGTCGGCTTCAGCCGTCACCCTCCCGCTTGGCTTCTATCGCATCACCATGCGCGACTCGACCATGGTGCTCCCGGTGCAGCTCTCGATGCAACTGCTCGCGAACGGCACTTACGAGATTCGATCCCCCGAGGGGGCATCGATCACCGGGAAGGCGACGCAGCAGAACGGCGTCTTGAGCTGGAGCGGTTCACGGTGCGAGGCACCGGGCGAGTTCACGGTTCGCGCCGAGGGCGACACGTTTGTACTCGACGTGAAGGACGACAAGTGTGAGGGACGTCGCGATCAGATGATCCGGCTTCGCTTCACGCCGATTCCGCAGCCCTAGAACCAGCGTCCCACGCGCAGGTAGAGCGCCTCCCGGCCCGCATCGTTCCAGCCGTATTCGAGCCGGACCGGACCGAGAGGCGTGTCGCTTCCGACTCCCACACGCGCACCCAGCAGCCACCCTCCCTTGCCGAACAGTCCGCCGATCACGACGGGCTGCAGGCGTGTGCCACCCACGAGTGAGGTCGGCACGGTCGTGAAGGCGGTACGGCCGTAGGCCCCGGTGATCCGCAGGCGCAGCGGTCCTGCGATCCGTCGTGACAATGCGAGCGAGGTGAACGCCTCCCGGTCGCCGCGCCGCTCGCCAAGATGGAGGCCCGGGAAACCTTCGTCGCCGCCGAGGGAAAAGGTGAGTCCTGCCGGGAGGGTTTCGCCCACGCCAAGGCGCACGCGCTGCTCCAGCCGCACGCCGGCGATCACGCCGCGCACGGTGGCGTCGAACGCAGCGCTGGAATAGCGATTGGTCCACGCCAGCGACAACCGGGCAAGGCGCTCGCGCGACGGCGACATTTTCTCGGCGGTGATGCGCGGACCATACGCGCTACCGGTGCCGCGCGCGTCGGTCCACAGGTCGGTCGCGCGCCAGGTGCGCCATTCTCCACCGAGGGTGAGCTGCACGCTGCCCCGGACATTGCGTTCGAGGCCGACCGCAGCAGTGAAGTCGCGGTAGTCGGCGGCGGCGAGTTCGAGCCCGTCGCTCGCGAAGCGACGCAATTCCTCTCCGGAACCCCGGAGGCTTGCCACTGGAGAGTAGGAATGGAAGCCGAGCAGCGTGGGGCGACGCAGTGTCGCGGTGGCCTCGCGACGAAAGCGCCCGAGACTGACGATGGCGGATCCCTCCGCGTGAAAGAGCGGCAGGTTGCGATCGAGCAGTCCACCCCAGACGCGGCCCCCCAGTTCGGTGTCGTACGCGAGTCCGAGGCCGGCAACGCGAGGCGCCTGGCGCACGAGCACCGGATGGAAATCGACGCTGTCGCCCCGTCCCGAGGGATTGAGCCAGAGTTCGCGAAACACCTCGCGTTGGGCGAGCGATTGCATCCGGCGCTGCAGCGTCGCGAGATCAATCGGATCGCCCCGGCCGAGATCGAGGGCACGCACCACGAGGGCAGTCCCATCGGGGTCGTGATCCGCGCCCGACACCGTCCCGACTCTGGTCGGAACCACGGCGCGCACGAGGGTGTCGTCGGATCGCGCTGCGGGACGGCAGCTCCACGAGGCGAGCATCGCCGTGGCGGCCGTTTCGCCGAGCCGGACCAACGAGTCGACGGTGGCGGGAGAAAAATCGAGCGCCCCGAAGCCATCAACCGGCGTGCGGATGTAGAGATCGCCGGCGTGCAGTGCATCGGCAGGCTGTCGGAAGAGCCAGTTCAGCAATCGATCGGCAACGACCAACGGTGACTTCAGGTCGAGTGAGTCGGCGGGTCGCTCCGTCACATCACTCACGATGAGCTGGGTGCTGCCGGTGGCCCGGGCCGCCGCGACGGGGATGTTGGCGGAGAGCCCGCCATCGACGAGGGTGCGGTCGCCGACGACTGTCGGAGTGAAGACCAATGGGATGGCGACACTTGCTCGCACGGCCTGCGCGAGGTCACCGCCGGAGAGCACCACCGTGCTGCGATCGCGGAGGTCCGTGGTAACCACTCGCAGCGGAATCGGCAGCCGGTCGAAGTCGCCGCGGGCAAGCAGGTTGCCCCGCAGCAATCCATCGTTGAGCACCCCGTTGACGTCGCCCTGGCGCAGCGCCGCACTGCGGAGCGAGAAGCCACGCGCGCCGCCTTCCCAGATCACCAGCGGGAGCAGCGGCCCCCATGCGCGCGGTCCGGTCGCGCCGTTGGCGCGCACGAGCTTGTCGAGCGGAAAGACCCGCACCAGCGAATCGATCGTGCGCGCCGAGAGGCCGGAGGCGTACAGGGCACCGACGGCGGCCCCCATCGAGGTACCCACCACGATATCGGGGCGCACGCCGGCAGCATCCAGCGCCTTGAGTACGCCGATGTGTGCAAAGCCCTTGGCGCCACCACCACTCAGCACCAGCGCGGTACGGCCGGGCGTGCACGCCGACGATCCCTGTTGTGCGGCAAGTGGCGCGGCGGATAGCGTGGCAAGGAGGGCGACGGCGCGAATCTGCATGGCGCGAAACGTAGTACCTCGTGCTCGCGAGACCGGAGAGGATGTCCCCCACCCCTTGCGCACCACGCCCCTGCGTTCCTACTCTCTCCGTCAGCGCGGTTCCCCCAGTCGCGCGAACCCACCCGGCACCGCCCGGAGGAGCGATCCATGCCGTACATCATCACGGAGGCCTGCATCGGCGTGAAGGACCGGGCCTGCGTTGACGTCTGCCCTGTCGATTGCATCTATGAAGGGGAAGACCAACTGTACATCCATCCGGACGAATGCATCGACTGCGGTGCCTGCGAACCGGAGTGCCCAGTCAGTGCGATCTACCCCGAGGAGGATGTGCCGGCGAACCTCCAGGAGTTCATCGCCCTGAACAAGGACATCTTCGACTCCGACACCCCACCGGGACGGCCGAGGAAGTAGCCGCAAATAATGAGCGCCCCGGCTTCGCAACTTCGCGAGGCCGGAGCGACTCAGAGGTAGGCTTTCTGCTTGATGGCGGTGGCAGAGGGAGAGGTTCCACCGGGGCCGCCATCCATCAAGACGATCCAGCCTTGCCTCAGTTTCACACCGACCGCGCCCAGCGACGTTTCAGCGCCTGAAACGGTTGCCCCCACCCGCCGTTAGCTACCTCCGAACGCCGCCAGGATTTCGTCGTTCACCGGCACCGGCTGCTCGCTCCGGTCAATGCAGACATAGACGCACTCGAGCGTGGCCACGGTGACGTTGTCGCTGGCGCGGACGGCGTTCTGCCGGAGTGTGAAGGATGTCCGGCCGCGATGGAGCAGGGCGATGTCGAAGCGCAGCACGTCCCCGGGCCAGACGCCGGCATGGTACCCCACGGTCGCCTTCCGCACGGCAGGCCAGATGTTGTTGCGCGTGAACACGTCCATTCCCGGGCCCTGCCGCAGCACCTCCCAGCGGGCGCGTTCGAAGAGGGCGAGGTAGGAGGCCTGGTTGAGATGGCCGAAGGTGTCGCATTGGTCGGGGTAGACCGTGAGTTCAACGGGGTGAGGCATACGCCAAAAGTAAGCGACTACGTTTCAGGGGTACCCAAGGCGGAGGAACGATGGCACCCACAACCGACTACATCCGGCATGCCGCCAAGCTGTCGCGGCAGCACTATCTCGATGCCGGGATGGCCGGGGAAGCCAAGGCCCCCGATCCCGAGTTCTACAAGACGCTCGCGAAGGCGCTCGAGGATATCGCGCTGGGGCTGGAACAAGTCGCGAAGCGGCGGGACTGAGTGAGCGTACGCCTCGTCGACCAGCCGGAGACGTTCCAGGCCCTCCTCGCTGAAGTGGCCGGTGCGGACCTGGTCGCACTCGACACCGAAGCCGCCTCGTTCCACCGCTACCACGACCGGATCTACCTGGTCCAGCTGTCGACGCGCTCGGTCACGGCGGTCATTGACCCGCTCGGTGTCGGCGACCTCTCGCCCATCGGCGCCCTGCTCGCCGACCCGGCCGTCGAGAAGATCTTCCACGACGCCGACTACGACCTGCGACTGTTCGACAAGCAGTATGGCTTCCGCGCCAAGCGACTCTTCGACTCCCGGGTGGCAGCGCAGTTTCTTGGGGAACCGGGGATCGGACTCGCCGCCCTGCTGGAGAAGTACTTCTCCGTCAAGGCCGACAAGCGCTTCCAGCGGGCCGATTGGTCGGCGCGCCCGCTGTCGCCGCCGATGCTGGACTACGCCGCGGGCGACACCGTCAATCTTTGTGAGTTGCGTGACATACTACGTCAACAACTCATCGATATTGGCCGCTGGAGCTGGGTCGAGGAGGAGTTCGGCCTACTGGAGCGGACGCGTTGGACCGGGATGCCGCACGACGACCCCAGCTCCAGCTACCTGCGGCTCAAGGGGGCCAAGGCGCTCGACCGGCGGTCGCTGGCGCTGCTGCGTGAGGTCTATGTCTGGCGGGAGACCACCTCGTCGAAGCTCGACCGGGCCGCCTTCCGAGTGCTCGGCAACGAGGTTCTCTTCCAGCTGGCCCAGCATCCGGTCCGGACCCTCGAGGCCCTCGGTCGGGTCAAGGGCATTGGCCGCGACACGCTCGAGCGGCGGGGCAGCGACATCCTGGCGGCCATCGAGCGAGGGCTCGCGATTCCTGACGCGGAGTTGCCGCGGGTCGAGCGCGGACCGCGCCGGGTGCCCGATCCCGCGTTCGAGACTCGACTCGAAGCACTCAAGCGCGCCCGCAACGCGGCGGCCGATCGCTACCAGCTGCAGCCTGGGGTGCTCTGCCCCAACGGCACCCTCGAAGCCATCGCCGCGGCGGTGCCGGAGAACCTGGAGCAGCTTGCTGGTGTTGCAGAGGTGCGGGCGTGGCAGGTGGCCGAGATTGGATCGGCGTTGCTGGCGGCGATGCAGGCCGCCATGACGACCGCCGCCGAACAGCCATCATGACGCAGGAATCCGCCGCGCGGCGGAGAGAGGGGATCACGTGTTGACTGGAGAGATGGCGCGGAAGGCACTGCGCGCCGTGAAGGACCCGGAGTTGGGACTCAACATCATCGACATCGGCCTCGTCTATGACGTGACCGTGAGCGAGGAAGGTGCGGCGCATGTCACCATGACCCTCACGTCACCCGGCTGTCCAGCCGGTGCCGAGATCATGGAAGATGTCCGCAAGACACTCGACGATCTCGAGGGCATCACCGCGGTCGAGGTCGAATTGGTGTGGGAGCCGTACTGGACGCCAGAGCGGATGGACCCCCGCGTCCGGGCGTTTCTGGGGCATTAGTGGCTGGTGTCGCGCGCGGGAGACCTGTTCGCTGCTAGTGTCGCGCGCGGCGCGACACCGGCGAAAGAGAGCCCCGTTCGTTAGGGGTGTCGCGCGAGGGCGGCACCGGCGCAAATAGCGCGAAGCGCTATTTGCATCCCCCGAGGGCGCGGCGCGCGGCATCCGAGACACGCGCCCGCACCACGCGCATCTGCTCGAACGACGCCGCCGGGTTGCGGGGCGCGTAACTCCGATTGGTCAGCAGAATCACGAAGAGGTCGGCGCCGGGATCAATCCAGAGCGCCGTGCCGGTCCAGCCCGTGTGCCCCACGGTACCGGATGTGGCACAGCGTCCGTAGAGCGAGGGCCCGCCATCGGTTGCCTCTCGTGGCGTGTCCCACCCCAGCGCGCGCGACCCACTGTTGTTGGAACGCGCAATGAATTCGGCCAACGTCGCTGGCGTGAGCCACGCGAGGTGGGCCTTGGTGGCGTCCGTGAGCCAGGCTTGGGCGAAGCGCGCGAGATCGAGCCCGGTCGAGAAGATGCCCGCGTGCCCGGCGACGCCGTTGAACGCACGGGCGTTCTCGTCGTTGACGATCCCGAGCTTGGCCAAGCCATCGCTCTTGCGCGTGGGCATCGCGCGGGTGCGATCGGCGGCCTCCGGTTGATACATCGTCATGCCCATGCCGAGCGGCGCGAAGACGGCATCGCGTGCGAAGGCGTCGAGTGAGGCTCCCGCCACCCGCGAGATCACCAGGCCCATCAACAACGCATTGAGGTCGCTGTACACGGCCTGCACGCCGGGACTCCGGGAGAGGGGAATGGTGAAGAGCGCGGTCTCCGCGTCGGCCGGGGTCACGGCCATGCGCCAGATCGGGGCCCAGGCCGGCAGTCCGCTGGTGTGGTTGAGCAGCATGCGCACCGTGACACTGTCCTTGGCACCGCCGGTGAACTCGGGCAGGTAGCGATGCACCGGCGCATCGAGATCGAGCCGCCCTTGATCGACCAATACGGCGGCGCTGCTCGCTGTCCCGACCACCTTGCTCAGCGAGGCGAGATCCCAGAGGGTGGTGGCGGGACTGGGTCGCCGATCGCGCGTGTTCCAGGTGATGTGGCCGTAGCCCTTGGCATAGAGCACACTGTCGCCGCGACCGACCACCACCACGGCGCCGGGATAGGTCCCCTGCCGGATACCGGTGACCACGGCCGCGTCGACGGCGGCGAATCGTTGGGCTGAGAGTGTGGCGGGTCCGACGAGGAACAGCAGCACCAGCAACCGCGGGGTGCGGCGGGTCATGGGACGCGAAGCGGACCCGGCGGCACGGCGTAGAGCAACAGCAGTGTGGCCTGATCGCGGCGTGAGGGGCCGTTGACCGGCGAAGTGGAGAACATCAGGTCGTCTTCGCTGTCGGAATGCGGCAGACCGAGCGCATGACCGAATTCGTGGGCCGCCACGCGCCGGCGCACCGGCGCAGGGAGGGTGGCAAGGGCGGGACGCTGACCAATCGAGAGGGTGATGGCCGCGTGCTCGATCATCCCCGCAGGGTTCCAGTTCACCTTGGTGCTGCCGAGCTCGCTGCTGTCGGGCAGGGACGGAACCCAGCTCACGCGAATGTCGGCCGAATTGGAGTCGCGCGTCTCGGCCAGGACCAGCCCGGCGTCGTTGCCGCTCCACGTACGCAGGCCCGCGCGAGCGTCCTCAAGCGCCGCGGGGGTGAGCCCGGCAAGCGCGGTGTCGAAGGCGAAGTAGACGTACCACGTCCGGTCGGGCCGGTTGTCCCAGCGCGTGAGCACGGAGTCGGTCCCGGCCAGGAGCGAATCGAGGTAGACGCGGTTGCCCTCCCGGGCCAGCCGACGACGGATGGAAAGCCGGGCCATCATGTCGATGGCCGGCGTCCCCGGCGCCGGGGCCGTGACCCCGGGGAGCAAGCCGATCGGAACGTGCGCGGGTGCTCCGGCGGTCGAGGTGGTGGCTTGATCCGAGGTCCCTGAGGTGGTGACAACCGTTACCACGGAACTGGAGCGCGACCGGAAGAGGTCGACTCCGATCAAGACGCCGAGGACGGCGAGGACTCCGATGAGGATGCGCTGGGCCATGATATGCAATATCGGCTGAAGGGCCACCGAATGGCGAGGGCCGCTAGCGCCGTGGGGAGGGGCGTCCTACCATTGTGCCGTGTTTGAATCCTTGGGAGCGGCCACCGTTCGGTGGCGTTGGGCCGTGCTCGCGGTCTGGGCCATCATCGGCGTCTTCGCGGCCTTTCGGGCCGGGGACACGGTAGGTCGGCTGCAATTGCGGGGCGGCGCCAACCAGATGACCGAGGCCCGGGTCGCGGATTCGCTGCTCTCGGATCGCTTTGACCGCCCCGTCTCCGAGTTCTTCGCCGTCACGGTGCAGGGCCCCACGCGGATGACCGAAGGGGTGGCGGGCGTCCTGCTCGATTCCCTGATCGCGGCCGCGCGGACCGAGCCCAACGTCCGCGGCGTGCTTTCGGTTCGCACTACCAAGGACGATTCCACCTTCCTTGCACGAGACGGCAAGACCACCTTTTTCCTGGTCTCGCTCGATGCCGAGGGCGACGAGGTGGCGGCCGCCGTGCTGCCGCTCCGCGCAAAGTTCAACGCCGTACTCGATCGCTTTCCCAATCGCGGTGCCTACAGCGTTCTGGTGACGGGGCGGGCCCCACTCGATCTCGACATCCGGACGGTGAGCGCCGAGGACGCCAAGCGCAACGAGCGGAAGCTGGTGCCGATCACGCTCGCCATTCTGGTGTTGGCCTTCGGCGCGCTGGTGGCGGCCTTCCTGCCGATCGTGGTCGGGGTGATGGCCATTGCGATCGCCCTCACCGTGGTGGGTGTGATCGCGCAATACGTGCCGATGTCCGTGTTCGTGCTCAACATGATCTCGATGATCGGCCTCGGCGTGGGCATCGACTACTCCCTGCTGGTGGTGACCCGCTTCCGGGAGGAGCTCAACGCGGGCCTGCGACCGCGCGAGGCCGCCATCCGGACCGTGGCGACGGCGGGGCACGCGGTGGTGACGTCGGGCCTCACCGTGGTGGTCGGCTTCGCCGCCCTGCTGCTCACCCCGCTCACCGAGACCAAGAGCGTCGGCATGGCCGGGCTGGTGGTGGTGGCGGTGGCGGTGCTGCTCTCGACCACGCTGCTGCCTGCCCTGCTCTCGATCCTGGGTCGCTCAATCGACCGCCCGCGTTGGCTTGCACGGCGGCTGGCGTGGTATCACCGGCCGGGTATCTGGGAAAAGTGGGCACGGTCATTGTCGCGGCATCCCTATCGCGCGCTGGCGATCGGCGCGGCGGTGATCGGGGTGCTGACCTTCCCGGTGCTGTACCTGCGAGTGGGATTGCCGAGTCGGAACTGGTGGCCGGTGGAGACCGAGGCCGGGGCCGGCGTGGCTACGCTGGAGCGGATGGGGATGTCGGGCTACATCCAGCCGGTGCGGATGCTGGTGGAATTCCCCGAGGGCACGGAGGCCACGAGTGCCACCGGGCTTCGCGCCCTGCGCAAACTCTCCGACTCCCTGCGCACCGATCCGCGCATTCGCGACGTGAAGTCGCTGGTGGACCTCAAGCGCGGCACCGGCATCCTGGAGTATTCGCTGCTCTACAGCGAACCCGACACGGTGCGTGCCCGCTATCCCGATTTTCTCGACGCCTATCTCGCGCGCGACAACCGGACCACACTGCTCGACGTGATCCTCGCCGACACCACTTCGCTCACCACGGCGATGGACGTGGTGCACGACGTCCGCGCGATGGCGCGGTCGGGCAGCATCAAGCAGCTGGAGGGAGCGAAGATCCGCGTGGGTGGCTATGTCGCGGGGGCCTATGACTTCCAGGAGTTGTTGCTGGCACGCTTTCCGTTGATCGTGCTGCTGATTCTCGGCGTGACGGCACTGATGCTCGCCGTGGTGTTCAAATCGGTGCTGGTGCCGATCAAGGCGGTGGTGATGAACTCGCTCTCGGTGGCGGCCACCTTCGGGCTGATCACGCTGGTGTTCCAGCACGGCATCGGCGGCCAGATCTTCGGCCTCGACGGACCCACGTCGGCCATCTACGTGCTGGTGCCGGTGGTGGTGTTTGCCGTGGTGTTCGGGCTGTCGATGGACTACGAGGTCTTCCTGCTCTCGCGTATCAAGGAGGCCTTCGACCGCACCGGCCAGAACACCCTCGCGACCCGCGAGGGTCTCTCGGCCACGGCCTCGGTGATCACCTCCGCGGCCATCATCATGATCGCCGTGTTCGGTGCCTTCGCCTTTGCGCGGATCCTGCTGATGCAGTTCGTGGGTTTCGGGCTCGCCGTGGCCGTCTTCCTCGACGCCACCGTGATCCGTATGGTGCTGGTGCCCTCGCTGATGCAGATCGCCGGCGATTGGAACTGGTGGCCAGGGGTGAAACCAAAGAGAAAGGAGAGATGAGAGAGGAGAGCAGAGGCTGTCTCCCGCAGCGCTTCTCTCCTCTCTCCTCTCTCCTCTCTCCTCTCTCCTCTCTCCTCTCTTCTTTCTCTTCTCTCAGTTTTTCGCGTCGACCCAGTTCGCTCCAATCCCGACACTCACCAGCAGCGGCACACTGAGCGTCGCGGCGCCCTCCATATGTTCGCGCACCAGCGCGGCCGTCGCCTCGGCCTGATCGACCGGCGCCTCCACCACCAATTCATCGTGCACCTGCAGCAGTAGCTGGCTCGTGAGACCGGCGGCCGGGAGCGCGTGGTGGATCTTGATCATCGCCATCTTGATCAGGTCCGCCGCCGATCCCTGCAACGGCGTGTTCTGCGACAGCCGCTCGCCGAAGGAGCGCACGTTGAAGTTGCGGTCGTTGATCTCGGGGATGTAGCGGCGGCGCCCGAAGAGCGTCTCGACATAGCCCTGTTCCCGGGCAATCTCGACCTGTCGATCGAGGTACGCGCGCACCCCGGCGAAGCGGGTGAAGTATTCCGTGATGAAGCGCTTCGCCTCGTCCTGCGGGATGCCGAGCTGCTTCGAGAGCGCGAAGGGGCCCTGACCGTAGATGGTGCCGAAGTTGATGGTCTTGGCGCGGGACCGCATCTCGCTGGTCACCTCGGCGAGCGGCACCTCGAAGATGATCGCGGCGGTCTGGCGGTGGATGTCGGCACCGGCCCGGAACGCCTCGATGAAGGCCGGGTCACCCGAGAGATGCGCCATGAGGCGCAACTCGATCTGGGAATAATCGGCCACCACGAAGCGATTGCCCGGCGCCGGGATGAACGCGCGCCGAATGGCCTCGCCCCGCGGCGTGCGCACCGGAATGTTCTGCAGGTTCGGATCGGTGGAGGCGAGCCGACCGGTGGAGGCACCGACCTGATTGTAGGAGGTATGAATCCGGCCGGTGTCGCGATTCACCTTGGTGGGCAGCACGTCGACATAGGTGCTCTTGAGCTTCTGCAACTCGCGATAGCCGAGGATCAGTTTCGGAAACTCGTGTCCCATCTCCGCGAGCTGTTCCAGCACCTCGGCGTCGGTGGAGGCGCCGGTCTTGGTCTTCTTCAGGATGGGCAGCCCCTGCTCCTCGTACATCACCTGCGCCAGTTGCCTGGGCGAGTTGATGTTGATCGCCTTGTCGCCGGCCGCGTGCTGGATCTCCTGTTCGAGAACTTCGAGGTCGTGACCCAGCGCCGCACCGAGTTCGGCGAAGCGTGGCACGTCGATGGCGATGCCGGCCCACTCCATGTCGACGAGCACGGGAACCAGCGGCATCTCAATGGTGTCGAGCAGGGGTCGCAGCGCCGTACGCTCGAGTTCGGGTTCAAACAGGGCGTGCAGCGCCAGCACGGTGGCGCTGTCAGCGCCGCAATACGCGGCCGCGCGGTCGACGGGAACCTCGGCGAAGGGAATCTGCGCCTTCCCCTTGCCGGTGAGGTCGCTGTACTGGGTCATCGACGTGCCGAGAAATTCGAGCGCCAAGGCGTCGATGCCGTGCGAACGACGTGAGGGGTCAAGCACGAACGAGGCAAGCATCGAGTCATAGGCGATGCCGGCCACTTCGACACCGGCGCGGCGCATCACCTGGGTATCGTACTTGATGTTGTGCCCCGCCTTGGGCACGCCGGCATCGCGCAACAGTGCGGCGATCGGGGCGCAGGCCGGAGCGTCGATCGGCGGGAGATTGTCCCACGTCGGTGCCGCGGTGCCGGCCGCCTCGTGCGCCGCGTCGGTCCCGCTCCCGAAGAGATCGCTCGCTGGTCGGCGATGCCCGAACGGTAGGTACCACACCTCGGTGGGTGAGACGGCGAACGAACAGCCGATCAACTCGGCGTCATGCGGTTCGAGCGACGACGTCTCGGTATCGAAGGCGAGCAACGGTGCGGCACGGAGCCGCGCTGCCAGGGCGGGCAGTTCAGCGGGATCGGTCACGATGGTGACGTCCAGCGCGGGTTGGGACGCGGCGGGGACCGCCGAAACCGCGGCGTCACCGGCGTCGATATCGCCGTCGAGCTTCTCCACTCGCGCCATGAGCGACGTGAACTCGAGCTCGTTGAAGACCCGCGCCAGGGCGCTCTTGTCGGGGCGCTGCGCCACCACGGTGGCGAGATCGAGCTCCACCGGGACGTTGAGCTGGATGGTGACCAGTCGCTTGGAGAGCCGGGCGACGTCGTTCGAGACCAGCAGGGCCTCGCGGGCACGCTTGCCCGGAATCTCGGCCGCCCGCTCGAGCAGCGTCTCGATGTTGCCGTATTCGGTGAGCAGTTGCACGGCACCCTTCTCGCCGATGCCCTTCACACCCGGAACGTTGTCGGAGGAGTCGCCCACGAGTGCGAGGTAGTCGGTCACCTGATGCGGTGGCACGCCGAGGCGGTCGGCGGCATTGGCCTCGGTGACCCAGATCTCCTCGACGCCGGCGGGGCCGCCGCGACCCGGGTTCAGCAGCGACACATTGGGCCGAATGAGCTGGTAGAAATCCTTGTCGCCGGAGACCACCACCGCGTGCAGGCCCTCGGCGGCGGCGCGCAGCGCCAAGGTGCCGATCACGTCGTCGGCCTCGTAGCCGTCGACCGCCACGAGTGGAATGCGAAACGCCGCAAGCAACTCGCGCACGCGTTCGACGGCGGTGTCGAAGTCCGCCTGCAGCTCGTCGTCGAGCTTTTCGCGAGTCGACTTGTACTCCGGATACTCCTCGGTACGGAAGGAGTCGCCGGCGTCGTTCACCCACACCAGATAGTCGGGTCGGTATTTCTCGCGCAGCCGGAGCAGGAAGTTGGTGACGCCCCACGCTGCCGACGTATTCTCCCCGCGCGCCGTGCGCAGCGGACGGGAGATCAGCGCAAAGAACGCCCGGTAGATGAAGGCGTACCCGTCGATCAGGAAGAGCTGGGGCGGTGTGTGGTTCGGCATGGGTCAAAGAATAACGCGCACCCGCCCGGGCGGATGCGCGTCGTGCTGAACGGGGCCGCTCAGGAGCCGGTGGAGGGCTGCTGTGCCTGGATCCGGATCCGGACCCGCTCGAAGTCCGAGCGCGACTGCGGCGTGAGCCGGAAGCGACCGAAGCCGGTCACATCCTGGAAGACCACCACCAGACGGTACTCGTTGTAGGTCCACCGGACGTAGCGGCCCTGCTGGGCGGTCCCCTGGTCGAGCACCTCATCGGGCTCGCCGAGTGCGATGAAGACCTCGCCGCGGTCGGTGCGCCAGCCGGCCACGCCCTCACTGACGAAGCGCTGGTTCGCAAGCGCGAGCAGGGCGAAGTAGCGATCGAGCGCCTCGTTCTCAGGCGTCTGCGTGTTGGGGTCGGTGGCGTGATAGAACTCGCGCCAGAGTTCGGCGCGATCACCCGCCTTGGCCTTGCGCATCGCGCTCAGGCGATTGTCCTGCCCGAAATAGCGCAGCAGCGAGAGCAGGTCGTCAAAGTTGGTCACGACCCAGTTCTGCGAGAACGACACCAGGGCGGCGTTGCGCTTGGCTGTGGCGCCGCTGCCGACGCGGATCTCGAGTTGGCCCAGCGGGGCAGAATCCGGGACGATGCGCACCGCCTGACTTTCGATCTCGCGCTGACCGGTGAAGGCAAGGATGCTCCGGAAAATCACGCTGTCGCGCTCGTCGCGCACCTCCAGTGGCACGGAGGTGGGACTCCGAAAGCCAACACCCTCGAGATAGACCAGCAGGGTGTCGCCGCCGTACGCGAGCGAGCCGCGCGAGTTGAGGACGATGGGCAGGCTGTCGTTGCGCGACCCGCGTCCGCTGACTTGATAGGCCAGGATCGGTGCGGTCACCGTTCCCGGCTCGAAGTGCGGGACCTGGAGCTTCTGTGTGGCGGTCCCCACCTGGGCGTTGCCGGCGTCGCGCACCCGTACCGTCAGGGTGTAGTCGCCGGGGGCGAGCAGGGT
>JBDUDP010000036.1:0-22867 GCA_040002895.1 Gemmatimonadota bacterium | reverse complement strand
GCGTGACCAAGGGCTTCGCGATCGGGAAGCTCGACCTGACGGCCTACATGGACGGGCGCAACATCCTGAACCTGCAGAACATCGGCACGGTCTACACCACGACCGGCAGCATCGTGAACCCGAAGTCGAAAGAGCTGGCGTTCACGGCGGACTCGAGCACCTTCGCCACCTTCTGGAGGGCGAATCCTGGCTCGTATGACGCCAGCACAGGCAACATCACACTGGCATCGAGCAATGCGGCCTGCGGTAACTATCAGGATGCCTCCGGCAACTCGGCGGCGCCGACCTGCTACTACTATCGCAAGTCGGAACAGCGGTTCGGCAATGGCGATGGCATCTACACCCTCGCCGAACAGCGTCGGGCCTCGGACAGCAATCGCCTGGCCACGTACCACGTGTCCCGATTCGCTTTTGCCGGGCGGATCGTCCGCTTCGGCATGGAAGTGAACTTCTGATTTGTCCTGCTCGGAGCTGAGGGGCAGGACGGGCAGGCGCGAGGCGCCTGCCCGTCTTGCGTGTCAGAGGGTAGTCAGGTCGATCACCGACCGGTACAGGCGCCTGACTTCGCACTACTTTTCCCGGATGATGACCCCGGCCCAACCCCGTCGAGCGCGCCCACGAGTCTCCCGGGTCGAGCTCCTGCTCGCCGCGGCGTTTGCCGCCGCCCTGCTGCTGGTGTCCTTCGGGGGCTGGATGCTCTGGTCGACCATGCTGCGCCACCGGGCCACGGCCGACGAGACACTCACCGACCACTCGAGTTATATCGCGCTCTCGTACGCCAATAGCATCCAAGGCGAGACCATGTTCGCTGTGCGAATCCTGCTCACCGCGGCCGGTGAGCTGGCGACGCGCGGGGGACCGCCGATCAGCGCCGACTCGTTGACGGTACGCGCAAGCCGCGATGGCCTCGGACCAGCGAGTATGCCACTCGAGCCGACGCGATACTTCGCCGGGAGGCCGGGGGCATGGACGACGCTGACGAGCGGCGCGCCCATCGATTCCTTCCTCACGCGTCGACTCGATCAACGATACAGTGACACCCTGGGCGTGACCTGGCCGTTTCGTGGCGTCGTGGTGGTGCGCTCGAGCGACACCACCGTGGCGTTTTTCCAGGGCACGCATCGGGAGGACCTCTGGGTCGGGCTCGAGGTGCCGATCGCCAATTTCCGACAGAAAATCCTCATGCCGCCACTCAATCGGCTGGTGAGGAGCTTCCAGTACCTGCGAGACTCGCTGAGCCACGGTACCAGCAAGCCCGACTCCGCCTCCCCGGTCTCGGTGCTCGTCGAATCACGGGACGGCGTGGTCATGATGCGACAGGGCTCGCACACTGGCACCATTTGGCACGGACGCCGCCCGATCATGCAGAGCATTGGTGCCTCGGTCACCATCTGGATCGAGCAGGCCGGCATCCCGGTGCTGATGCCGGGTGGCTACCCTCCGACCCCGGGACCGCGCGTCATCGCCGGAGTCGGCGTCGCCCTGTTGCTGATCGGTGCGGCGGCGTTCCTGGCGTGGCGCACGGTCGCGCTTTCGCGCCAACGGGAGGAGTTCACCTCAAGCGTGTCGCATGAGTTGCGCACCCCCCTCACGAACATCCAGCTCTTCGCCGAGACGTTGCTGATGGACCGGGCACGCACCCCGGAGGAGCGGCGCAGTGCCCTCGAGACCATCACCCTGGAGACGCGACGCCTGGTCCACATGGTGGAGAATGTCCTGGCCTTCTCCCGGGTGGGGCGTCCGTCGGAAATCATGGTGCGTCGCCCCGAGCTGGTGCGTCGCCTGGTGGACGATGCCGTGCACTCGTTCGCGCCCCTGTTCCGCGCCCACGCGATCACGGCAGACGTCACTGTGAGCGGACCTGCGCGTGCCTCAGTGGATGGCGACGCCGTCCGGCGCATTCTCGTGAACCTGCTTGATAACGCCGTCCGCTACGGCCCGGATGGCCAGACGCTGCAGGTCTGCGCGGCACACGATGGCGAGACCCTCGAGCTCTCGGTCGAAGACGAGGGACCGGGCGTCCCGGCGGCCGACCGTGAGCGCATCTGGCAGGCTTTCGAGCGCGGGGGAACCGGAAATGATGGCGGCACCGGCATCGGACTCGCCGTGGTCCACCAGCTTGTCGCCCTGCACGGGGGCACTGTCCAGGTTGAAGACGGCCGACGCGGCGCACGCTTTCGCGTCCGGCTCCCCCTCAGTGGCGGAGCAACACCATGAGTCGACGGGTGCTCGTGATCGAGGACAACGCGGCCATCGCGGAAGGGATCCGCATGAATCTCGCGGTTGAGGGCTACGAGGTCGAAGTCGCCGCGACCGGCGAGCGCGGTATCTCCCAGGCCAGGCGGTGGGACCCCCACCTCATCGTGCTGGACCTCATGCTCCCCAGCATGGACGGCTACACCGTGCTGCGCACCCTGCGTGACGAGGGACGCGACGTGCCGGTGCTGATCCTGTCGGCGCGGGGGGCGGAGGCGGATCGGATCCGTGGCTTCCGGCTGGGCGCCGACGACTACGTCGTGAAACCGTTCTCGCTGCCGGAGTTGCTGGCGCGCGTCGCCGCCATGCTGCGCCGGGCGGGGAGCGCAGACCCGACGACCAATCGTCACCAGTGGACGTTCGGCAGTGTCACGGTGGATGCCGGGCGGCGTGAGGTGCTCCGCAACGGGGAGCCTGTGGCCCTGCGCCCGAAGGAGTTCGACCTGCTGGTGGCGCTGCTCAAACGGGAGGGGCGAGCGGCCGCGCGCGCCGAGCTGCTCGACGAGGTCTGGCGCTACGAAGCCGACGTCATGTCACGCACCGTCGACGTGCACATTCTCGAGCTGCGCCGCAAGCTCGAGCCCGACCCCGCCAACCCGCAACACATCCTCACGATCCGCAAGACCGGCTATCGCCTCGAACCCGACGACTGACCCCGATGTCGGGTCGACACCCGATCTCCCAATCAAGGGCCCACGAGAATCTCCACCCGCTGGATCACGTCGCCCTCCACAATCCGCTCCACGACATCTCGCCCATGCAGCACCTCCCCGACGACGGTGTAGTCGTGATCGAGGCGCGGGTTGTCGACCAGGTTGACGAAGAATTGTGCGTCGCCGGTATCGCGCCCGCGGGACGAGATCCCCACCGTGCCACGCGCGTGTGAGCGCATCCCGAGTTCATCGCGCATGAACTGCGCATCGCCGACGTATTCGGTGGCACCCGGGCTGCCGCCCTGGATGACAAAGTTCGGCTCGACGCGCTGGATCGTCAGCCCGTTGTAGTAGCCCTCCCGAGCGCGCCGCAGCAGCCGTGCCACCGTGGCCGGAGCCTCCGTCGGGAAGAGGCGCACCTCGAAGCGCCCGCCCCCGCTCTCGCGAGCGAGGGTGACCCGCAATCGTACGTTCGGTGAGAGGAAGACGGCGGCGAGTGGCTCCGACTCGATCGGCAGTGGCCGCGGCGCAGCGCTGGTCGGCCGGCCGGTCCAGCGCGTCAGCAGCGTGGCCGCCGTGGCAGCGACCGTGGTATCGAAGTCGGTGAGGTACGGCATCAGCCGAGGCTCGGCGGACGCATGGCCCAACTCGCCGATACGCCGCAGCAGCATGCTCCGGGGATCTCGCGCGTTCTCACGGCGCTCAGCCGTCAGGCGATCAAGTGCGCCGAGCAGCGCCGGAAGCGCTTCCGGTGCGCTGGTACCGGAGAGGCCTTCGGCAGCCGCCAGCACCGCTTGATACCCGGGTGCACCCAGCGCTGCGATGTAGACGCTGTCGTACTCGTGCTTCCCGCGAGCGCTCAACCCCACCAGGGCCGCCTCGAGGACGTTCTGGTCGGGATCCGCGGCGAGCCGCAGCAAGGTGGGGCGATCGTCAAGCAGCGCGGCGGCATGCGCCGCGGCGACCCGGTGCTGGGTTCGCTCGGCGGTCGTGAACGAGGGGAGCCGCTTCCCTGCGGCGGCCGCGTCGATGCGCGCGAGCGCCACCAGCGCGTGAGCCGGCACCTGCCAGGAATCCTGACCACCGGCGAGGGGCGCCGCGTCAATGATGCGAGCGAGGGCCGCTGCCGCGGCCGCGCTGTCGGCACAGGGGGCACCGAGCGAGTCGATCGCGATCAAACGGACATAGGGGTGAGGATCACGGGTCGCCACAATCAACGGGGCACACGACGGCGTCACCGCCAGCGCGCGCGCCGCTCCGATGGCAGCCACCCGCACCACCATGCTGGGGTCCGCCAGCGCACGACGGACCAGCGCGGCACGTCCGACCGGGGAGAGCGAAGGGCCGCCGGCAAGTGCCAGCCGGCGAATCTGATCATCGCGATCGCGACTCGTTCGCTCCGTGGTGGCGGAGTCGAGGTCGCGCAGCACTCCCAGGGTCAGGATCGCGATCCGTCGTGCCTCGACGGAGCCCGCCCTCACCGCCGTCAGACGCAGCCGATCCCGGCCTTCTGGCGAGAGATTTCCTGTGGCGCGCCGTGCCAACGCGAGCCAATACATCCCGCGCGTCACCCCGAGCGTGAGGACGGTCCCGCTCCGTGCGAGCATCGCATGTTCGGCCTCTCGCGCCGCGGCGCTGTCGGCGTGCGGCAGGCGGCCGAGGGCCTCAGCGATCGCATCGCGCACCGCTCCGTCAGACTCCCCAGCGAGTGCGGCGATCAGGGCCGCCTGCGCCGTGGCGACGGACAGCGCCGTGCTGTCGGCCGTTGGCCCCGCGCGGCGCACCTGCCGCAGATCCTGGGCGATCGCGTTGGCGGCCTCACTCCGAATGGCAGGCGCGGGGTCGGAGAGCAAGGGCACGAGCAGGCGCGCCAGATCCGGCCGCTGCAATCGCCCCGCGGCACGGACCGCCACGCGGCGCAGCAGCGTGTCCCGATCGCGCAGCCCCTCCGTGATCGGGAGCACTCCCGTCGCAAGGGTTCCGCGAGCATCCTCGGCCAAGAGGAGTCGCTGCAACGAGGCGCGACGAGCAACATCCGGCTGTTGCGCCGGGAGGGCACGCCCGAGCGCTACGGCGAGAAGGATCGCGGTCAGTCCACGAGCAGATGGCATCGGGCGGTCCTCGGAGAGCGGAACATCACAGGAATGGAGCGGTGGTGGGGCACGCCCTGCCCCGAGTTACGACGCGATCGGCGTCCGGGCGGCGAGGTCGAGCGAGTAGAACGTGTCGCAGGAGCTGTGACCGGTGTCCCCCATCGGACCGTCAATCAGGACGAAGCCGTTGGCCTCGTAGAGCTTTCGCGCCGCGCTCATGCGACCAAGCGTCTCCAGATAGCAGTAGCGATACCCAATGGCCCGCGCACGCTGCAGACAGCGCTGCAGCATCAATCGACCCAGGCCGAGACCGCGGGCCTCCGGCAGGAAATACATTTTGCGAAGCTCGCAGGTGTCAGCATCGCCGCCGTCGAGCGGGGCGACGCCGCCCCCACCCACGACGCGTCCGAGGTGGGTAACCACGAAGTAGCTTGCCCGGGGCCGGTCATAGGCCAAGGTCATGGCATTCACTTCGGGATCATGGATGGCGAAGCCAGGGCCATCCGCACCGAACTCCGGCATCACCGTGCGGATCACCTGGGCGACTTCGATGTCGTCCCTGTCTTCGATGGGGCGGAAGGCATATCCGTCGGGCATGGCATCCTGCATCCCCGCAACGTACGGACGTCGGCTCCGCAGCGTCAAGTCGTCTGGGGAGGAGCGATCGGGGTGAGCCGAGGCGGTGTCGCTACAGTGGGATGACGCTTCCTGCCGGGCCGATCAACTTGACCTCGGGCTCCAGAACGACTCCCCAGCGCTCCTCCACGCGACTCCGCACGCTGCGCATGAGTTGAATCACATCCCGGGCGAGGGCGCCCCCAGTATTGATGAAGTAGTTGGCGTGCATGGTCGAGACCTCGGCCGCGCCCTCCCGGAGTCCCTTCAGGCCGGTGGCCTCGATGAACTGACCGCTCGTTCGGGGGTGCCCCTCGGCGACAGGATCGGACAGCTCAGGATTCTTGAACACGCTGCCGCAGCAGGGCTGGTTGAACGGTGTCCCCTCGCGACGCCACGCGAACAGCGAATCCGTTTCGGCCTCGAGCGCCAGGTGGTCTGCCGCGTGCAATTCCACCGTGGTCTCGAGCACCACGACATCATGCAGCGCGCTTCGGCGATACGCGAAGCCGCATTCGGCCGCCGGCACCGTGCGATCGCACCCGGCGGCGTCCACCACCAGCACTGAACGCACGGTGTCGCGCCACTCAGCGTGATGGCACCCGGCGTTCATGACGATTCCGCCGCCTACGCTGCCCGGGACGCCGACCATCTTGTGAATCCCGCCGTAGCCGAGCATCGCCGTCCGCTTCGCGGCCAAGGGGGCGGGCAAGCCCGCGCCCAGCGTGAAGCGGTCGCCCTCCTGATGCAGGCGATCCAGCCCTTTCCCGAGCCGGATCACCAGCACATCGAGTCCCCCGTCAGGAAACAGCAGGTTGCTTCCGAGCCCGAGGGGGAACCAACCGACGCCCATCGCCGCGCAGTGTCGCAACGCCGCCGCGACATCCTCGGGGTGGTCGGGGAACAACACGGTCGCGCTGCCGCCGATGCGGTAGGTAGACCACCGCGAGAGGGCTTCACCCTCGCGCACCTGGCCGCGCACCAGCTCGCGCAGTGAGGCAGCGAATCCGGCATCGCGTGCGCTCTTCACCCGGGAAGCGCCTCGCGCGCCATCTGGTGCCATTCCTGCAGCGAGCGCACGGTACCCGGCCGACTCTTGAGAGCGATGATGGCGTCACACGCGGCGGAGGCTGCCGACATCGTGGTGGTATACGGGACGCCATGCTGAAGCGCCGTGCGCCGCATGGTGTAGTCGTCATGCTGGGTCAACTTGCCCAGGGGCGTGTTCACGAGCAGGTGCACCTTACCGGACACCATGAGATCGATGCCGTTGGGACGCCCCTCGTACACCTTCAGCACCCGCTCAGCCGGCACTCCGCGTGCGCGAAGGTAGCGGGCGGTGCCGGTGGTCGCGAGGATGGTGAAGCCGAGTTCGTGAAACCGTCGGGCAATCGGCACCACGGTGCCCTTGTCCCGATCATTCACCGTGATGAGCACCGCACCCTCGAGCGGCAGCGAGCCGTCGACACTCGCCTGCGCCTTGGCGAACGCCATCCCGAAGGAGTCCGCGATGCCCATGACCTCACCGGTCGAGCGCATCTCCGGGCCGAGGCGAACGTCGACCCCAGGGAACTTCGAGAACGGGAAGACCGCCTCTTTCACCGCCACGAACGGCTGCTGCGGATCGTCGGTGAGCCCGAGGTCGGCCAACTTCTTTCCCGCCATCACCGCAGCCGCGAGGGAGGCGAGCGGCACCCCAGTGGTCTTGGAGACAAACGGAATGGTGCGGGACGCGCGCGGATTCACCTCGAGCACGTAGACGATGCCATCCTTGATGGCATACTGCACGTTGATGAGGCCCACCACGCCGAGGGCCAGCGCGAAGGCGCGGGTGTGCACCCGCATCTGCTCGACCTGATCCTCGGTGATGAGATAGGGCGGCAGGACGCAGGCCGAGTCGCCGGAGTGGATCCCGGCATCCTCGATGTGCTGCATGACGCCACCGATGACGGCGCGCTCGCCATCGCAGATGGCATCGACATCCGCCTCGAACGCATCCTCGAGGAACGAGTCGATCAACACCGGATGGCCCGGCGCGACCCGCGCGGCCTCATCGAAGAACTCCCGCAGTTCATCGGCATCGTAGACAATCCGCATGGCGCGCCCGCCGAGCACGTAGCTGGGGCGTACCAGAATGGGGTAGCCGATGCGCTCCGCGACGAGCACCGCCTCGTCCACGGTGTCGGCGGTCCCGTTGGGCGGCTGCATGATCCCGAGCTCGCGGACCAGGGCCTCAAAGCGACGGCGATCCTCGGCGATGTCGATCGCATCGGAGGAGGTGCCGAGAATGGTCACCCCTGCCGCCTCGAGTCCCTTCGCGAGCTTGAGCGGGGTCTGCCCGCCGAGCTGCACCACCACCCCGATGGGCTGTTCGATGTGCACAATCTCGAGCACATCCTCGAGGGTCAACGGCTCGAAGTAGAGCACATCGGCGGTGTCGAAGTCGGTGGAGACCGTCTCCGGATTGGAATTCACCATGATGGTGCGATAGCCCAGCTCACGAAATGCCATCGTCGCACGCACGCAGCAGTAGTCGAACTCGACCCCTTGCCCGATGCGATTCGGCCCGGAGCCAAGGATCACGACGGTGGGACGCCCGTCGGGTCCCGCCTCATTCTCCTCATCCCATGACGAGTAGAGATACGGCGTCTTGGACGGGAACTCCCCGGCGCAGGTGTCGACCGTCTTGAACGCCGGGCGCAGTCCGAGTCGGTGGCGCAGTTCGCGGATCTCCGTCTCCGGCCGATGTTTGAGGTCAGCCAGTTGCCAGTCGGAGAAGCCGGCTCGCTTCAGCTCCAGCAGGATCGCCCGATCCGTGACATCGGTCCCACCGAGTGGGTGGGCGATCCACCGATCCTCGAGCTCGACCAACTCCGCCAACTGGTGCAGAAACCAGGGATCGATCGCCGAGGCCTCGGCCAGATCCTCGACACTGACGCCGGCGACCAGCGCTCGCTTTACCTGGAAGAGCCGTTCCGGCGTCGGCGTGCGAATCGCCGAGAGCAGGGTCTCCCGATCGATGGCGCTGAGTCGGTCGTCGATCGGACCGGCGCCGATGGTCCAGCCCGCGCGCCCGGCCTCGAGTCCGCGGAAGCCCTTCTGCAGTGCCTCCTTGAAGGTTCGGCCGATGGCCATGGCCTCGCCCACCGACTTCATCTGGGTCGTGAGCCGGGGCTCGGCCGTCGGGAATTTCTCGAACGCGAACCGGGGGATCTTCACCACCACATAGTCGAGCACCGGCTCGAACGAGGCCGGGGTCGTCTTGGTGATGTCATTGGGCAGTTCGTCGAGGGTGTAGCCGACCGCAAGCTTGGCACCGATGCGCGCGATGGGGAAGCCGGTGGCCTTGGACGCGAGCGCGGAGGAGCGTGACACCCGCGGGTTCATCTCGATGACCAACTGCTCGCCGGTGACCGGCGACACCGCGAACTGGATGTTGCAGCCGCCGGCCTCGACCCCGATCTCGCGGATGATCTTCATCGCCGAATCGCGCATCGCCTGATATTCGCGATCGGTGAGTGTCATGACGGGCGCAACGGTGATCGAGTCGCCGGTGTGCACGCCCATCGGATCGAGGTTCTCGATCGAGCAGACGATCACGACATTGTCGGCGCAGTCGCGCATCAGCTCGAGCTCGAACTCCTTCCATCCGATGATGCTGCGCTCCACCAGGACGGAAGTGACCGGGGACAGCTCCAGGCCCCGCGTGAGCATGGCGACGAACTCCTCGCGATTGTAGGCGATGCCGCCGCCGGTGCCGCCCAGCGTGTAGGAGGGGCGCAGAATGGCGGGGTATCCGGTACGGTCCACCGCCGCGAGCCCCTCCTCGAGGGTGGTGACCACCGAACCGGCTGGCGTCGCGAGCCCGATCCGTCGCATCGCCTGGGCAAACTCCGCGCGGTCCTCCGCGATCCGGATGGCCCGCTCATTGGCCCCGATCAGTTCCACGCCATACCGCTCCAGCGTGCCATCGCGGAAGAGCTCCATCGCCACATTCAGCGCGGTCTGGCCTCCCATGGTCGGGAGCAGGGCATCGGGGCGCTCCCGTTCGATCACGCGCGCCACCCACTCGGCCGTGACCGGCTCGATGTAGGTCGCATCGGCGATCTCCGGATCGGTCATGATCGTGGCCGGATTCGAATTCACGAGAATGACGCGATACCCCTCCTCGCGCAGCGCGCGGACCGCCTGCGTCCCGGAATAGTCGAATTCGGCACCCTGGCCGATGATGATCGGGCCGGAGCCGATGATGAGAATCGACTTGAGATCAGTGCGCTTGGGCATCAACAAGGTCCTGAAGCGTTTGGTCGAAGGAATACTGAGGCGTCCAGTCGGTCGCCGCACGAAGTTTCCGAGGATCCCCAATCAGCACGGGAATGTCGGCCGGCCGCATCAAGGCCGGGTCCTGGGTCGGGCGGGCCTCGACGCCGATGAGCTCCGCCAATCGGTCAAAGCAGTCCCGCAGTCGCTGGCCCGTGCCACTCGCCACATTGTAGACCTCTCCCGCCACGCCCCGATCCAGCAGCACGAGGTACGCGCGCGCGACATCGCGCACATCAAGGAAGTCGCGAACGGGATCGAGATTGCCGGCCGTCACGGCATGATCGCCGGCCGCCTTGGCTGCCCGGAGGCGCGCGGCCAGCGCGGGGAGCACGTACGCCGCGCTCTGGCCGGGTCCCGAGTGCGGGAAGGCCCGCACGATGATGGTCGGCACCCTGCCCTCTCCGTCGACTTCGGCCAGCGCCGCCTCGGCGGCGCGCTTGCTCTCGGCGTACGGCGAGACGGGGTTGAGCGGAGCCGATTCGGGAATCGGACCGTCATGTCCTGGGCCGTAGACTTCGCCGGTCGACACAAAGAGCAGGCGCGGTCGCTCACCCGCTGCGGCGAACGCCTGCAACAACTGGAGCGAGCCGACGCTGTTCACCTGCATCGCACCCGCCGGATCGTGTCTGGCGGCGGCACCGGACGCGATCGCCGCCAGATGCACAATGGCCTCCGCCCCCACTCGCGCGAGGCGATCGAGGTCCGCGGGCCTCGTGAGATCGGCCCGTACGACCTCCACGATGGGACCCACCGCCGCGTCGGTCCATTCGGGGATCGGCGAGGTGCCTGGCAACACGGCGGCGATCACCTGGTGGCCGTCGGCGCGCGCCGTGCGAACCAGATGACGCCCCACAAAGCCGTCGGCCCCGGTCACCAGCAGTCGGGTCACCGCGCCTGCAACCGCTGCAGGTCGGCGTCGACCATCATCGTGACCAGCTGTTCGAAGGACACCGTCGGTGACCACCCGAGATCGCGCGCCGCCTTGGACGGATCGGCAAGGAGCAGGTCCACCTCCGCCGGACGATAGAATTGCGGGTCCACCACCACGTGCCGATTCCAGTCGAGTCCGACATGTTCGAAGGCGATGCGCACCAGGTCGCCGACGCTGTGTGTCGTGCCGGTGCCGATGACGTAGTCCTCCGGCGTGTCGCGCTGCAGCATGCGCCACATGGCATCGACGTAGTCGCCGGCGTACCCCCAATCGCGTCGCGCATCGAGGTTGCCCATGCGCAATTCCGTCGCCAACCCCAGTTTGATGCGTGCCACGGCGTCGGTCACCTTCCGCGTCACGAACTCCATTCCGCGGCGCGGTGACTCGTGGTTGAAGAGGATGCCGCTGACGGCGTACAACCCGTATGACTCACGATAGTTCACCGTGATCCAATGGCCGTACAACTTCGCGACCCCGTAGGGTGATCGCGGGTAGAACGGGGTGGCCTCCGACTGCGGCGTTTCCACCACCTTGCCGAACATTTCAGAGGAACTCGCCTGGTAAAATCGGGTTGTGGGGCACGCCAACCGGATCGCCTCGAGAATGCGCGTCACGCCGAGGGCGGTGAACTCGCCGGTGAGCACCGGCTGCGAGAAGGAGGTCGGGACGAAGCTTTGCGCGGCGAGATTGTAGACCTCGTCGGGCTGGACCTCCTGCAGTGCCATGGTCAGCGAGTGCTGGTCGAGCAGGTCAGCCGCCACGATCCGGACCCGCGGGATCAGATGGTCGATCCGCTCGTAGGAGTGGTGGGAGGTCCGGCGGACCACCCCGACGACCTCATACCCTTTGGCGAGCAGGAACTCGGCGAGATAGGACCCGTCCTGCCCGGTGATCCCGGTGATCAGCGCCCTGGGCACATGGCCCTCCTGGGAGTTGTCCCAGACCGTCCGACCCGATAGATTGGAAGGTCTGTGGTGGAAATCGACTTTGGACCGTTGCAAGCGAGGACGACATGGCGCGTACCTGCACCGTGTGCGACAAGGGACCGACGACCGGCAATCACGTCAGCCATGCCAACAATCGGCGCAAGCGACGCTGGTATCCGAACCTGCAGACCGTCCGCGTGATGGTGGGCGATGCCCCCCGTCGCGTGCGCGTCTGCACCAAGTGCATGAAGAGTGGCAAGGTGGTCAAGGCCTCCGCGGCCTGACGCCTCCCTGCATGGTACTGCCAACGGGTGGCACCCTTCACGGGTGCCACCCGTTTCTGCGTCGGGGCCCGCCGACAGAAAAAAAGGGGACCCGAAGGCCCCCTGCTGACGCTGCGCCACCGAAGCCCGGGTGGAGTGGATCACTCCGGGATGAGCTCGATGCGCGCCATCTCGGCGCCGTCGCCGGGCCGGTGGCCGAGCTTCAGAATCCGGGTGTAGCCGCCCGGGCGCGCGGCGAAGCGCGGGCCAAGGACGGAGAACAGCTTGGTGAGGACCGCCCGATTGGGGATCTTCTGCTCGACCTGCCGGATGGCATGCAGATCGCCGCGGCGCGCCAGGGTAATGAGCCGCTCGGCGTACGGCCGAATCTCCTTCGCCTTGGCCACCGTGGTGTTGATCCCTTCGTGTTCGAACAGCGAGGACGCCATGTTGCGCATCATCGCCCGCTTGTGGCTGGTCGAACGCGACAGCTGACGTCCCTTCGCACGATGCCGCATTACGCTTCCTCTCCGGTCCCGGCCACCGCCATCGGCGACGTGCCCTGATTCACGATGCGGAGGTCACCTTCGGCCTCCTCGAACTGCATTCCGAAATTGAGCGATTCCCGCTGGAGCAACTCGGCAATTTCCTGGAGCGCCTTGTCGCCGATGTTCTTGACGCCATCCAGCTCCTTGGTCGAGAACTCCACCAGATCCTGCAAGGTGCGGATGTTGGAGTTCTTGAGCGAGTTGAGCGAACGCACCGAGAGTCCGAGGTCATCGATGGAGCGGGCAAGGCGGGCCTTCAAGCCGGTCGCCACTGCGGGCTCGTCGCTGACTTCGGCCGCCACGTGGGGCACCTTGCCGAACTCGACGAAGTAGCGGAAGTGCTCCTGCGCGAGGGCGGCCGCATAGGCGATCGCATCCTCGGGCGAGATGGTGCCGTTGGTCTCGACCGACACGGCGAGGCGGTCATAGTCGGTGCGCTGACCCACGCGGGTCTCCTGCACACTGAAGTTCGCGCGCCGCACCGGATTGTAGATGGCATCGATGCGCACCAGGTCGACCGGGTATGACCGATCGGTGGGGTGCATCTCGGACTCGACGTAGCCCCGGCCCTTGTTCACGTACAGTTCGCAGCTGACTTCGCGGTCGTCCTGGACCGTGAACAGCAGCTGGTCGGGATTGATGATGGTCGCGCGGCCGCTTTCCTGGATGTCACGCGCGAACACCGGACCCGGACCCTGCTTGGTCAGGCGCAGTACCGTGGCGTCGACTTCCTCGTCGAGGACCAGCGTCAGGGCCTTGAGGCGCTGAACGATCTGGTGCACGTCCTCGAGCACGCCTTGCACCGTCTGGTGCTCGTGCACGACCCCGTCGAGACGGAAGCCCCAAACGGCGCTGCCACGGAGCGACGACAGCAGGAGCCGCCGCAGCGAATTGCCGAGCGTGTGGCCGAAGCCCCGCTCCAGCGGCTGCAGGCGGAACTCGGCGATGTTCGGATTCTCGTCCAGCTTGGTCATCTCGACCACATGCGGACGCACCAACCCGGTCAGATCGATACTCATCAGCGCCATTTCCTTCGTTTACTTCGAGTAAAGCTCGACGATGAGCTGTTCCTGCGCGTTCACCGGGATCGCATCACGCGTCGGCAGCTCCAGCAACCGGCCCGCGGCCTTCTCGGCATCCACGGAGAGCCAGCCAACCATGGCGCCTCGCGCCGCCTGTTCCTGCGCCGCCAGTACGGCGACCATTTCGCGATCGGCCGGCGCCACGCGCACCTCGTGTCCCGGCATGACCCGGAAGCTCGGGATGTCGACGCGCTTGCCGTTGACCTCGATGTGCCCATGCCGCGTCAGCTGACGGGCTGCCCGGCGCGAGGCCGCGAAGCCCATCCGGTAGACGACATTGTCCAGGCGAGTCTCCAGGGCCACCAACAGATTGGTGCCCTTCATGCCCGGCAGGGTCGAGGCCTTGGTATAGGTGGTGCGGAACTGGGTCTCGGTGAGACCGTACATCCGCTTCACCTTCTGCTTTTCACGCAGCTGCTTGGCGTATTCAGACGTCTTGCGGCCGCGACCGGCGTTCTGGCCATGCTGGCCGGCCGGATACGCCCGGCGCTCCACCGCGCACTTCTCGGTGAGGCAGCGGGTTCCCTTCAGGAAGAGCTTGGTGCCCTCGCGGCGGCAGAGCCGGCACGCTGGTCCCGTGTATCGCGACATAGGCTAGACCCGCCGCTTCTTCGGAGGACGGCACCCGTTGTGTGGAATCGGGGTCACGTCGCGAATCGACGCCACCTTGAGCCCGACCGACGCCAGCGCCTGGATGGCCGACTCGCGCCCGCTGCCGGGACCCTGCACGCGCACATGCACCTTGCGGAGGCCGAGGTTGAGCGCTTCGCGCGCACAATTCTCGGAGGCCACCGTGGCGGCGAACGGCGTGGACTTCTTCGATCCCTTGAACCCCGCCTTGCCGGCGGTGCCCCAGGCGATCGTGTTGCCGCGCAGGTCGGTGATCGTGATCAGCACATTGTTGAAGGTCGCGGAGATGTGCACCATCCCCTCCGACTCGACAATCTTCTTGGAGCGCTTGGCGCTCGACTTCGCAGTAGTGGGTGCAGTCATGGCTTACTTCTTCGTCGCCTTCTTCTTGCCGGCGATGGCCCGACGGGGGCCCTTCTTCGTCCGGGCGTTGGTGTGCGTGCGCTGGCCACGGACCGGCAACCCGCGCCGATGACGAATGCCACGATAGCTGCCGATGTCCTGAAGCCGCTTGATGTTCATCGCGATTTCAGTGCGCAGCGAACCCTCGGTCTTGACCGAGCGCTCGATGACCTGCCGCAAGCGGCCGACCTCCGCGTCCGTCAGGTCCTTGATGCGAGTGTCCAGGGCGATCCCGGTCTCGGTCAGGAGCTTCACGCTCGTCACGCGACCGATGCCATAGATGTAGGTCAGGCCAATTTCGACGCGCTTGTCGCGCGGAAGATCGACGCCAGCGATACGCGCCATATCAGCCCTGCCGCTGCTTGTGCTTGGGGGTGCGCTTGCAGATGATGCGCACCACACCACGGCGCTTCACCACCACGCAGCTCTCACAGATCGGCTTCACACTTGAGCGAACCTTCACGACACGCGTCTCCGACGACGGGGTTTCAGCCTAGCAAGGAATGATACTGGAGCCCCGAACCGGACGCAACCCTGTGCGGGGCAAGGAAGTGGCGCGTCAGCCCCCGAGCAAACGCCGAAACTCCCCCCACGCTTCCCCGGGGTGTTCCGCCTCGGTGATCGGCCGACCCACCACCAGGTCGGTCGCGCCCAACTCCAGCGCCCGCTCGGGCGTCGCCGTCCGCTGCTGATCCGCCGCGGCCTCCCCCGCCCGACGGATGCCGGGGACCACCAACCGGCCTCCCCCTACCACGGCTTTCACTCGCTCCAGCTCGTGCGGGGAGCAGACCACGCCGGCCACCCCGGCCGCCATCGCCAGTTCTGCCAATCGAACCGCCTCGTCCTGCAGCTCCACCGCGCTCCGTCCGGTGGCGGCCGCATAGCCCGCCGCGTCGAACGAGGTGAGCACGGTGACGGCCACCACGTCGAGCCGCCCCGCGGCCGCCGCCACGGCCGCGCGCAACATCGCGTCGCCCCCGACCGCGTGGACCGTGACCATGCGCACTCCCAGATCGACGGCCGCCAGGACGGCGCGCTCCACCGTGTTGGGGATGTCGTGCCACTTGAGGTCGAGGAAGACCGGATGCCCGGCGTCCAGCACGCTGCGCACGAAGCCGTGCCCGGCGCGAGTCATCAGCACCGAGCCGATCTTCACCGGCGCGCCGGCGGGAAGCAGGTCCAGCAGCTCCACCGCGGCCGGCGCCTCGGCATGATCCAGGGCCACATACAGCTCAGCCATCCGCGCGCTCCAAGTCGTTGAGAATTCGTTCCGGTAGCTGCGGGTCGGCCATCGCGCCGGTCCCAATGGCCACGAGTGACGCACCCGCGCGAAGGTAGTCGCGCACATCCGTCGCCGTCCGCACGCCTCCGACGCCGATGATCGGCCAATCGGGCAATCGCTCCGCCGTCCGCTGCACGGCCAACAGGCCGGTGGCGAGGAGCGCGGGGCCACTCACTCCACCAAATCCGTTGCCGAGCCGAGCCACGGTTCCCTCGAACGCCATGCCCGGCATCGTATTCACGAGCGAGACGCCGTCGGCGCCCGCGTCGCGCGCCGCGCGTGCGATGGCCGGGATGTCGGGGAGCGCGGGCGAAAGCTTCGCGAACAGCGGGCGCTTGGTGACGCGTCGACAGCCGTCGATCACCGCCTGCACCAGACTCGGATCGGCACCGAACTCCACTCCGCCGGCCGAGGTGTTGGGGCAGGAGAGATTGATCTCATACCCGTCGTGTCCCATCTGGTCGTCGAGTCGTTCGATGACGTTGGCGTATTCGCCGACGGTGAAGCCCACGATGTTCACCAGCACCCGGACCCCCGGGAGGTGTTGCTGCAACCACGGAAGCTCGTGCGATCGCACCTGCTCGACTCCGGGATTGGCGAGTCCCACCGAGTTGAGCATTCCGCCTCGGAATTCCGCGACCCGCGGCGCGCGATTGCCGGCGCGCGGCAGCAGTGAGACGGCCTTGGTGACGAGGCCGCCAAGGCGATGCAACGGCAGCGCCCCCGCGAGTTCGCGCCCGTATCCCGCGGTGCCGGACGCCAGGAGAATCGGATTGTCGAAGCGGAGTCCGGCAACATCCCGCGCCAGCGTCACAACGGATCCACGCCGTTGCCGGGTCGAGCGCGCCGCCCGCTGGCCGCCTGCACGCGCTCTCGCGTGTAGGCGAGCAGGGAATCCTCGAGCCGGACGAAGCCGCTGTCCTGTTCCCCGCGCAGGTAGGCCAGATAGGGATTCGGTGGCAGCGCGGCGAGCCGTGCGCGCAGCGCCGGCGCCGAGTCGGGGGCCAGCGGTAGCCGCGCCATGAGCGACTTGGCGAGATAGTCCGAGCGCGGCCAGTCGCGTTCAATGCGCGCGAAAAGCGAGGAGGCCAGCGTCGGCGCGGCGAGGGAATCGCGCGCGACCTCCGCCAGCGAGAACAGCACCAGATCACCGCGCGCGCTCCCAGCAGCGGTGGCCGACTCCTCGGTCACGAGCTCGCCGCCGATGCGGCGAAGTTCGTTCGCCCGGATGAACGGGAGCCCCTCTTCGGCGAACGCCTTCAACGAGTCGAGGCGAAGGAGCAGGTCGGCGGGTGAGTTGGCACGTCCGACCACGCGATCGGCCAGCAGCAGCTCCCCCGTGCGCACGCTCGGGCTGCTCGGCTCGCGCAACAGGCGATGCAGTCGGCGATCGACCGCCTCGGGCGCATGTCCGATGGCACCCTGTGCGGCGGCCAGCAGCAACCGGGCACCCCGCTCGGCAGGCACGCCGCGGGTTTCGCCGAGGCACGCGAGAATCGAGTCGGTGCGGGGATCGCCCTGTCGAGCAAAGGCGGTCACGAGCGGCGCAAAGTCCAGCGTGGAGTCGGTGGACGAGGCCAGCGGGGCGAATTCGGCCACTGCCTCGTCGAGCCGCCCGAGCGAGGCGAGTGCCACGGCACGATTCAATCGTTCCTGCGATCCCTCGACGCCGTGCAGCAGTGTCAGCGCTTCCTGCCAGCGTCCCTCGCGAATCAAGGCGAGGCCTGCCCGGCGCTGGGCGATCTGACGAATCGTGGTGTCGCGACTCTGGGTGAGTCGCAGGAAGAGCGCCACCGCACCGCCATCCTGCAGCGCCTCGCGACAGCGGGCAAGCTCGAAGGTCAGCGCCTCATCCCAGGGAGCATTCGGGAGCAGCAACGCGCTCCGCTCCAGCGCGGCGCTTGCCCGAACGCAGTCACGCCCGCGGGCCAGCGCCCGACCCTGCAGCCAGAGTGCCTCCGCGGCCTTTCCTCCCTCGGGGGAGCGGACGTAGGCCGACTCCGCCTTGAACGCCGCGCGCCCCCAGGCGTTCTCGGCATCCCCGGGTCGACCCTCGCGTTCGGCCTTGAGTGCCTCCGCCGAAACGGCCCGGGCCTGATAGAGGGAGTTGGACCAGGTGCAGGCCGCCACCCCCAGCAGGAGTGGCGCAAGTCGGAGTCTCACGGCGCCCCCGTGCGTTGCGCGTCACTGGTCTTGCGGTCGTACTGCTGCAGGTACTTCACGATCGCCTCCGCAATCGCGGAGGCGATGCCATCCTGACCGTTGCGCGACGTCATCTGTCGGGCGTCATCGGGATTGGTGCTGTAGCCCATCTCGACCAGAATCGCGGGGCGGCGCGCGGTGGTCAGCACGGCAAATCCCGCCTGCTTCACGCCGCGGTCGAGATTCGGCCCATCGCTGACCTCGCGCAACGACGACTGCACCAGCTCCGCGGCCCGCGCGGATTCGCGCAGGTACTCGTTGGTCTGCAGATCCTTCAGGATGAAGTCGAGGCCATCGGTCGCGCTGTCGTCGACATCAGAGGGATCGAACCGGCTCGCGTCGTTTTCCATCTTGGCGACGCGGGCGGCATCGGCCGTCTTCGCGTCGGCGAGGAAATAGGTCTCGAAGCCGCGCACACGCGTGTACCCCGCGCGACGATCCAGCGAATTGACGTGCAACGACACGAACAGGTCACACTCGGGCACCCGACAGAAGCGTGGCGCACGATGCGTCAGCGAGATCAGCGTATCCGTGGTACGCGTCATCGTCACCTTCACGCCACGACGTTCGAGCTCATCGCGCAGCAGCAGCGCGATCGCGAGTGTGATGTGCTTCTCCTTCAGTCCACCGGGGAAGTAGAGTCCGGGGTTGCCGGGGTCGGTGCCGCCATGGCCCGCATCAACGGTGACATGGTGCCCGGGCCGCAGGCCGTTGGGCAGTCGACTGCGCTCTTCCCGACCCACCGTGGTGCGCGACGGGCGCGTCAGCAACTGCGACGGCGCAGGACCCTCGGCCAGCACCGCGGTACCGGGGTTCCAGTTCCACGCGCGCCGCAACGGATCGGCGAGCATCTCCGACACGAACGCGAGCGGGACGAAGAGCGAATCACCGCGGCGAGAGGAGTTGGCCGGCAGGCCGCGCACGGCGGTGCCGTCGTCCACCAACCCCGTCCCCGGCAGGAAGCGAAACTTCCCCGCCGCGGTGGCGAGCACGAACCACTCCTCCTGACGCTGGACTTCACCGCCCACGGCCCGGGCGAGCGGACCCAGCGGCACCAATGCGCCCTGCCCCGGCTCCGACGTGAGGTTGATGACCACGACGCCCTTGGCCGTGCTGACCTGCAACCTGGTCGGGCTTCCGAAGCCGGTCGCAAGGAGCGACGCGAGCAGCCAGATCATTCCCGCCCCTTCCGCGAGATCGCCCGGGCCACTTCCCGATCCACGATCCGCTTCTTGAGGTCTTCCCGCTTGTCGTGGACCTTCTTGCCGCGCGCCAGCGCCAGCATGAGCTTGGCCCGGCCGCGCAGGAAATAGATTTCCAGCGCCACCAACGACAGCCCGTCCCGCTGGACGGCGCCGATCAGTTTCTCAATCTCCCGTTTGTGCAGCAGCAGCTTGCGCGATCGAACCGGGTCGTGGTTGTAGCGGTTCCCTTGTTCATAGGGGGTGATGTTCAGCCCCTCGACCCAGACCTCGCCGCGCGTGACCCGGGCAAAGGCCTCCTTGATCGAGGCACCGCGTCGCCGAAGCGACTTCACTTCCGTCCCGGTCAGCACCAGCCCCGCCTCGACGGTGTCCAGGATATGGAAGTCGTGGCTGGCCTTGGGGTTCCGCGCGATGGTGATGCGCGCCTCGTGGGCCGGGTCGGGAGCGGAGGCGGGTTTCGGTGCCATGCCGCGAAGAATAACGATCGCCCGGGCGAGATGCTTGACGCTCGGGACGCGAGGAGACTAGGTTTGCCTCCCCGCCGAAGTGGTGAAATTGGTATACGCGCTGCGTTCAGGTCGCAGTGGGCGAAAGCCCGTGGGGGTTCGAGTCCCCCCTTCGGCACTCTCCAAGTCCAGCCCGTCCCCGTGCTAGTAGCGCGGCATCGCCGCATCCACCTCGACAGCCCACGCATCCACCCCTCCGGACAGGCTCTGCACCCGGGCGAAACCGGCGCGCTGCAGCAGTCCCTGGGCCGTGAGTGATCGCAACCCGTGGTGACAAATCGTGACCAATTCCCGATCCCGTGGCAATTCCGCAAGCCGGCCGGCCAGATCGGCGAGTGGCCACAGCTCCGACCCGGGGATGTGCGCGATCGCAAACTCCCACGGTTGCCGGACATCGATCAGCATCGGCGCGCCTGCGGCAAGGAGTCGATTGCGCAGCGCCTGCACCGAGATCTCCTGCGCACTCGCCGCGACCGCCCCGACCGGAGCCACGCCGCAGAAGGCTTCGTAGTCCTGCAGTTCCGTGAGTATCGGCCGGTCGCCGCAGAGGACGCATGCCGGATCCCGCTGCACGGCGATCTCTCGGAAGCCAAGCCGGAGTGCGTCGATCAGCAGCAGCCGCCCTGCCGCCGAGTCGCCGATCTGGAGGATCCACTTCAGCGCCTCGAGTGCCTGCAACGACCCCACAATTCCCGGGAGCACGCCGAGGACCCCCGCGTCGGCGCAGCTGGGGACCAGGTCGGGCGCCGGCGGTTCGGCAAAGAGGCAGCGATAGCACGGCCCGCCGGGCGTTCCGAAAAGGGACAGTTGCCCCTCGAACCGGAAGATGCTGCCGTAGACGAGCGGCTTCCCCTCCAGCACCGCGGCATCGTTGGCGAGGTAGCGGGTGGGAAAGTTGTCACTGCCGTCGACCACGATATCGAAACGACGGACCAGTTCGCGCGCATTGCGAGTCGTGAACTGGTCAGTGATCGCCTCGACCTGCACGAACGGATTCAGTGCCTCCAGGCGGGCTTTCGCCGACAACGCCTTCTCGCTGCCGATCGAAGCCGTGTCGTGGAGCACCTGACGCTGCAGGTTGGAGACATCCACCACATCATGATCGACCACCCCCAAGGTCCCCACGCCCGCCGCCGCGAGGTAGAGCGCTGCCGGCGACCCAAGGCCGCCGGCGCCAATGAGCAGCACCCGCGCACGTCGCAGCTTGGCCTGACCGGCGACCCCGACCTCGGGGAGCGTCAGGTGGCGCGCGTACCGTTGCAGTTCGTTGGCGGGAATGTCGTCTGACACGAGCGAACCATCCTGATGGGCTGCCGAGGAAACAGCATGCGAAGCTCTCGCCGTCGGTGAGGCAACATCACCCGATGCGTACCGGAAAGATGGGGCCGGCCCCCGACGATGTCACGCTCGCGCGCTCTGCAACCTCCGGACGGATCGGAGTGCCGCGACTGGCCCCAACGAGAGCACCACGAGCGCCCAGCGCCAGCTGACGGCCTGCGCCACCATCGGGACCAGCTGAATGCTCGCGATGGTGAGCAGGAATCCCACGGACGTCTGCAACGTCAGCGCGGTGCCCACCGCATGCGGTGGCGCCTGCTCCGTGACCAGCGCGGAGAATTGCGCCGAATCGGCGATCACCGCCACGCCCCAGACAAGGCAGACCAGCAGCACAAGCCAGCGCGGTCCAGCGAAGATCAGGGCGCTCGCCAGGCAACAGGCACCGCTGGTCCACAGTGCCCGCCGAATGACTGTGGCGCGCCCGAGACGGTCGGCCGCGAGCCCACCCCAGACACAACCCACGGCCCCGATCGCAACACAGGCGAAGGCGAGCACGCCCACGTCACCGATGCCGCCCTCACGAGCGGCGAATGAGGCGCCGAGAAACGCGGGCACCCAGGCCCAGAAGGCGTAGAGTTCCCACATGTGGCCAAGGTAGCCGCCCGTGACGCGCCGCAATTCGGGCTCGCGCACCACGGCGCCGACGAGTCCCCACGAGAAGGGACGCGCCTCGAACGGATAGGGCCCGTCCCGGTAGGCGATCAGCACCAACAGGGCGGCGAGGACCGCGGCGACCGACGGCGCCAACACGGCGGGGGCCAGCGGCAGGTGCCCGGCGCCTTCGAGCAGGTACGGGAACGCCTTCCCCACGGTGAGCGCCCCAACCACGACCCCGATCGCAAGACCGCGCTCCTGTCGAAACCAGGTCGCGGCCATCTTCATCGCCGGTGGGTAGACCCCAGCGAGGCCGATCCCGGTGAAGACACGACTCGCGATGGCGAGGGGAAACGAGTCGGCGAGCAGCAGCGTGGCGTTGGCGATGGCTGCCAGTACCGCCGCGGCCGGGAGATAGCGACGCGAGGGAATCAAGTCGGGCAGGTTCAGTAACGCCGCGAGTAGGGTGCCTGCCACAAATCCCAACTGCACACCGGAGAGCAACCAGCCCGTCTGGCCTGCCGTGAGCGCCAGCCGCTCTCGCAGCAGCGGCGCCACCGCGCTCCCTGCAAACCAGACCGACATCCCCAGCACCTGCGCGAGCGCAAGCAATCCCAGCTGGCGCCAGCGCTGAGCCGGCATGGTCATCCGCTGACCGGCACGCCCTTGCCGCCACCCGGCACGCCAATTTCAGTCATGGCCCGGAGGTCGAGGACCTCATCGAGCTCCTTCCCGACGAGCACCTGCTTGTCCGTGACGAGCTGCTTCACCGTCTTCCCCGTGGCCAGCGCTTCCTTCGACAACTTGGCCGCCTCGGCGTACCCGATCTTCGGCATCAGGGCGGTCACCAACGCGGGCGAGCGCTCCAGCCAGTAGGCGCACTGTGCCTCATCAGCGGTGATGCCTCGAATGCAACGCTCATCGAAGATGCGGGTGGCATTCGCCACGATCTGCACGCCGAAGACGATGTTGTGCGTGATCACCGGCATCATCACGTTGAGCTCGAGTTCGCCGGCCT
>JBDUDP010000035.1:0-23483 GCA_040002895.1 Gemmatimonadota bacterium | reverse complement strand
TGGGACTGCCAACCGGAGCGGAAGCTAATCTCCACTCCCCAGATTAGCAATCGACGTGCCCGAGTGCCAAGCCGATTTGGCAGGCACTGACCGGCTCGCGGGACGTTCCTGTCAGGGAACTGGCCATGGCAGGTGGGCGTTGTCATCTTTGATGCCCCCTGAGGCGTCACCGAGAACCGTCGCCGCGCCCATCCAGGAGAATTCGCGATGTTGGCTCTGGCTTTCGCCCTCACCCTGAGCCTTGCCCACGCCGACCGCATGCCCCCGGCGTCCCCTGCCCTCCAGGTTCGAATCGACGCCGACCGACATCAGGTGGTCCTGACCATCACCGACATCGACATCCCCGCCCCGCCGGCGGGCGCCCATCATGCCGAGAGCCACGCCATGGGGGGCGAACTGCCCCTGCTTCGCTTCACCTGGCCGGTGACCGGCTGGGCGCGCGGCGCGGCACTGCGGCTCACGGCGGCTGATGGCACGGCGCTGCCACGCAACGCGGTGCACCACCTGAACGTCGTCAACTTTGCGCGCCGACAATTGTTCTATCCCATCGCCGAGCGGCTGCTGGCGATGGGCCAGGAGACCGAGGACATCCGGCTCCCTGCCAGCGTAGGAGTACCGGTCTCCGAGGCGATGTCGATGGGGGTGGTGGGCGCGTTCCACAATCCGGGCCACGCCGCGCTGCGGGGGCTCACGCTCGAGGTCCGGATTGACTATTCGCCCGCCAACATGGTGCCGCGGCCGGTGAGTGTCCTGCCGGCGTACCTCGACGTGCGGGATCCGGTGGGGCACGATGTCGACTTCGACCTTCCGGCTGGTCCCTCTCGCTGGGTGGCGGACTTCGCCATGCCGATCTCGGGGCGGATCATCGGCGCGGGAGGACACCTGCACAACTACGGCACCGGAATCCAGTTGCTCGATGTGACCGATGGTGGCTCACGCAGCGTACTCGCGCTCGGCACCACCCTCGACCGTGATGGGCACATCGCGCGCGTCGAACGGGCGCTGCCGGGCATACGCGGCAAGGGAATCAAACTGGAGGCGGGTCGGCGCTATCGGCTGGTCGGAGAATATCGCAACGGCAGTGGGGCGGCGGTGGTCGGCGGCGCCATGGTCCACTTGATCCTGCTGTTCGCACCCGATGTGGCCGAGATGTGGCCGGCGGTGGCGGCCTCGGATGCGAACTTCACGCGCGACACGCGGCGACTGGAGGAGATGGGCGGCGCGGCGGCGATGCGGGGAATGCCGCGCTGACGCGCAGCGGTGTCCGTTGCGCCGCTATTCCACCACGCGCCGGACACCAGACCAGCGACGCAACCACCAGCGGCCATCGGGGTCGTCCTCGCGCAGCCGACTGAGGCGCACGCCGTTGCTCGCACTGTGGATGAACCGGCCCTCGCCCACATACAGCCCGACGTGCACGACAGCGTCGCCGCGATCTCCCGTGAAGGTGAGGATATCGCCGGGCAGCAACGCGTCGATGTCCCGACGGATCGCGGTGCCGGCCTGGGCTTGACTGGCCGCCGTGCGCGGAAGCGGAACACCGTAGCGGGCATAGGCATAGTAGATCAAGCCGGAACAGTCGTAGCCGCCACTGCCGTTTCCAGTCCCGCCCCAGACGTAGGGCTGTCCCATTTCCTCAAGCGCCGTGGCGACGACATCACTCAGCAGGCGCGCCTTCGCCTCCGGGATGCCGCCGGAGCGCAGCACGTCGGCGGTGGCACGGGGCGCCCACAAGCCGGCGCTCTCCGGCCGCGACAGCCCGGTCGACGATTTCTGGCGATAGCCCAAGGTGATGCCGAACTCGAGCCCATCACGATCGGGAACGGTGATGTTGCGCCAGCGGCCCTCGAGGGAGAGGCGCAACGAGCCGACCATGATCACCGGCATCCGCAGGCCCACCGAACCGCTGCTCCAGAATCGCGACTGCGCGCGCGTGCCCAGCCCGGCGGCGGCGCCGACGAATACCGTGGGAAAGCTGCGCGAATCGCTGAACAGCGTCAGCTCGGCGCCCGGTCCGTAGAGTTCACCTTCACGAGGCCGCGAGCCGGGAAGTTCGGTGAACGAGAGGTCAACGCCGAGCGGGCCTGCCAGATCGCGCTGAACCGTCAATCGCCAACTCGACTCGTTCGGGTTCCCGCCCGTCACTCGGCCCGCGGTGAGAAATACCCCGCGTTGTGCCGCGGCGTTGGAGACCACCAGCACCAGCGCGACTCCCCCGCAGAGTACACCAAGCCGGCGGCTCATGCCGGTGGCTCCGCGGGCGACTCGGACTCGGCGATCAACTCCTCCACGACCGCGGGCTCGGGGACACCTTCGGCCGTCACGGCAAGGACTGCCCGCAGTTCTGGCGAACCACGCAGCAGGCGTTCCCAGCCCAGCAGCCCGAGCAATGCCCCCGCAAGGCCCCCGATGAGCATCGTCACCACCGCCGCGGTGGGCGCAAGGCGAAGGGCGACCACCGCTGCGATGGTCGCCCCAAGAGCGGCGGTGATGGTGAGCACCACGGGCGTCAGCAGCCAGCCCGCCAAGCGGAGGATGATCCGCGTGGCCCGTCCGAGCAGGGAACGTGACATCAACCCCGCTTCGCGCCCAGCCCGCTCACCAGCATCCCGAGCGCGAGCGCCGGGAGAACCGCCACGGCGAAGGTCGCAACGTTCCAGCTCGCGTGGGGAATGTGCAGCCCGGCCGCGAGCGCGCCGAAGAGCGCCGTGAAGACGACGATCAACCCGACCGCCCCGACGACGGAATACTCCCCGTTCTTGTTGGCTTGGTTGGCAAGAATCCACGCGCCCATCCAGGAGAGATAGGTGCCCACCATCCACCACACGGGATGGTACCACCAGTTGGAGCCGCCTCCGACCTCCCACCAGCGGTTGGTGTAGGTGTGCAACGGCTGCAGCACGGCCACATCGAGCACCAGGAAGGTCACGGTGGCCCCGAGCCCAATCCCGGCGGCACCAGCGATCCCCTCGATGGTCCGCGGCCGGGTGCGCAACCCCGGCAGCAGGATGGTCGCTGCCGTCCCGAGGGCCACCACCAAGCCTGTGAGGACATGATCTGCTGTCCCCTCGAGACTGCGATTGACGAGCGAGACGACGAAGACGCAGACGGCCTGAATCAGGCCGAGTTGCACAGCGCCCCGGAGAATGGCCGGAACCTCTGTCGCGTCGCTGGTAAGGTCGAGTGGGGCAGCCGTGGCCATCTGGGATCTCCGAATGCGAAGCGGTGGACAGCCGACAAACTAGCGGGAGAGCGCCACGGAGGCCAAGGGCCGGTGCGGCGCGGCGATCAGATCACCCACCCCAGCAGCACCGCGACGTCGGTGAGCAGCCAGGCCGCGAGCGCGTGATACATCCCACGTTCATGTTCCGCCGAGGACCAGCGTCGCCCGTCCCGGTACCACGGTCCGAGCACCACCATCCACGCCAACATGGCGGCCGCGAGGGCCGCCCAGCGCGGCCAGTCGCTGCCACCACGCCAGCCGCTGCGCCATGCCGCACCGAAGAGCAGGCCGAAGGCGAGTCCGGTGGCCGCGAGGGCCAGCGCCAGACTGCGACGCGTGCCGAGTCGCAGGACCAGCGTGCGGTCGCCGCGTGCGAGGTCCTCATCCATCTGGTAGAGCTGGGTCAGCGGGTAGAGCGCACCGAAGAGCGGCAGGAACGCCCACACCACCAGTGCCAGCGGGCCCCCGAACGGTCGCCCAGTGATCGCCCAGCCGGCGAACGGGGTGGCCACACCGAAGCCAATCATGTTGATCACCCAATCGGCGCCACCGATTGCCTTGAGCCGGATCGGTGGCACGGAATAGAGCACCGACATCATGACGCACAGCAAATAGACGGCGCGATACCCGAACGGCAGCGACCACGTGAGCACCCCGCCGGCGAGCATCAGCGCCCCCGCGACGCCCGCCAACCCCTTCGGCACCGGCGGCGGCTGCCGCAGATAGGCGATGTCGCCCTGATCACGATCGAAGGCGGAGTTCAGAGCGAGCGTCCCGCCGTTGAGTGCGACCACCCATGCCGCGAGGCCGAGGACGGCTCGGCCATCTGGCGCGCGAAATCCGCCAGCCAGCAACCACCCGAGGGTCGCGTGGGCGGTGACGATGGGCCATTCACGCGGGCGGAGGTGCAGCAGATAGGGCAAGGCCGGGCCGGTCACGCGCAGCGCCATGCGTCGCGCGGGCGTCGCGGTGAGTGCGTCGGGTCGCTGGTACGCGCCGCTCATGCGACCAAGCCCAGGGCCGTGGCGGCGACCTGCAATCCATACAGCGTGAGGTCCGCATCGACGATGTCGATACTGGTGGTGAGCGGTGCGATCAGTGCCGCGAGTCCACCCGTGGCGATGACCCGCGGCGTGGCGCTCCCCGGCCACTCAGCGCGAATGCGACGCACCATGCCGTCGACCGCATCGGCGGTCCCGAAGAGCACTCCGCCGCGAATATGTTCGTCGGTCCGTCGTCCGATCGCCCGCGGTGGCGGCACCAGTTCCGTTGCCGTCAACTTGGCGGCCTTCCGCACCAGCTGTTCGGCCGAGGTGCGCAGTCCCGGCATGATCGAGCCGCCGATGAAACGGCGGTCGGCGGTGACACAGTCGAAGGTGGTCGCGGTGCCGAAGTCGACCACGATGCTGTCGCCCGGATAGCGATCGAGCGCCGCGAGGACGTTGGCAATCCGATCTGCGCCCACCGAGAGCGGTTCATCGACGTCGAGCGTCACAGGGAGTTTGGCCCCCGCCTCGATCAGGCCGACATTGGTCGTCACCGAACTATGCACCGCTTGGACTAGCGCCTGCGTGACACCCGGCGAGACCGACGCGATGCAGGCCGCCCGAATCTCGGCCGGCGAATGCCCGGCGCGCACCAGGAACGCCTCGAGCGCGACGCCCCATTCATCCGGGGTCCGGTCGGCGGCCGTCGTGAGTCGCCAGTGACCGCGCAAGATGCCCCCGGCGAAGAGGCCGACGGTGACTTCGGTGTTTCCGATATCGAGGGTCAGCAGCATGGAGGGAATCTCGCGTCACCCGGGCGTCGTGACCACCCCGCCCAGCACCTCCCGAACAGGACCCGCATCGGATCGCACCCGGAGCGCACCGGCCGGCGTGATGCCGTCGGCCGTGCCCGTGATCGGCTCCACCACCCGCCTGCCGGTGAGGAAATCCCTTGCAGCGAACGCATTGAGCTCTCCAATGGTGAGCGGTCCGGCCTCCCGCGTGGCATCGGCCATGGCCCCGACCACAGCAGGCAGCAGGGCCTCGAGCGAGGTCGAGGGGACCCAATCGACCAACCGGGTAGCATCCTGGGCGAGGGCATCGGGGAGTGAATTCGCGACGTTGAGGCCCAGCCCCACGACCACCCACTGGCAGACATTCCCGAACCAGCGCGCCTCCGAGAGGATCCCGGCCACCTTCCGACCGTCAATCATCAAGTCATTGGGCCATTTTACGCCCACCGCGGGCAGCGACGGAAGGGTCCGCTCGAGCAGGCTCGCCAGCGCCAGGCCGACCCGGAGGGAGAGGGTCGCAAGCGCATCCGTGCGCGAGGGACGGGCCACCATCGAGAGCCAGAGTCCACCCCGCCCTGCCGACCAGAACCGACCCCTGGTACCACGCGCCGACAATTGTTGCGCTGCCACGACCGTGGTGCCATGGACGGCACCCTGGGCCGCTCGCGCATGGGCCGCCTCCATTGTACTCGGCAGCTCATCCAACCGGATGATGGCGGTGCCGCTCACCTCACATCACGCGCATGGCGAAGAGCAGGAAGAGCAGCCCGCCGAACGCGATACGATACCATGCGAACGCCACAAACGAGTGCCGCTCAATGAACCGCAGAAAGATGCGAATCACACCCAGCGCTGAGAGGAAGGCCACCAGAGTGCCCACGGCGAACATCGGCAGATCGGCAGCGGAGAGCAGGTCGCGACTCTTCACCAGGTCAAAGCCCGCGGCACCGATGATGGTGGGAATCGCCAACAGAAAGGAGAATTCGGTGGCAGCCGGCCGCGAGAGGCCGAGGCCGTATCCGCCGAGGATCGTGGCCGCGGAGCGCGAGGTGCCAGGAATCATTGCCAGCACCTGCGCGCATCCGATGCCGAAGGCCTGACGCGCCGACACCTCGCGGACGTCCACGGTGGTCACCGCCGGACGCGCCCACTCCAACACGAGCATCACCACGCCGCCGATGATCAGGGCTGCCGCCACCGTGGTGGGCGAGAAGAGATTCGCCTTGATCCAGTCATGCGCGATCACCCCGATCACAGCGGCCGGGAGGAACCCGAGCATCAGGTTCCTGGTGAGCCGGCGTTCACCCGGATCGTTGAGGCAGCGCGTGACCAGGGACCAGAGCGTGACGCGATAGTGCCAGACCACGGCGAGGATCGCGCCGAGCTGGATCACGATCTCGAAGGTCGCGGCGCGTTGACCGGTGAAGTCGAGCAAGCCGCCTGCCACGATCAGGTGACCGGTGGATGAGACGGGAAGGAATTCGGTGGCACCTTCGACGAGTCCGAGGAGCACCGCGACGAGCATCGGGGCAAAGAGCATCAGCGACCGAGTACCTGGTTATAGAAGGCTTCATAGCGGGGCACGACGACGTCCGCCGAGAACTCGGCCGCGCGCGCCACCGCCGCCTCGCTCATGGCACGATGGCGCGCCGGATCGCGGAGCAGGTCGATGGCGCGCCGCGCCATCGCCTCCACCGACCCCGGTGGTTCCAGCAATCCGCTCACGTCATCCTGGACGACCTCGGGCAAGCCGCCCACGCGAGAGGCCAGGACGGGTGCGCCGCAGGCCATCGCCTCGAGTGCGGCCAAGCCGAACGACTCGGTCTGGGATGGCAGCACGAAGAGATCGGTCGCCGCCAGAATCGGAGCCACCGTGTCGAGCCGGCCCAGGAAGCGGACATCGTCGCCGACGCCGAGCTCCCGGGCCTCCCGCTCGGCGTCGAGACGTTCGGGGCCGTCGCCGACCATGACCAGCGTCGAGGGAATGGCGCGACGGACGCGCGCGAAGATCCGCACCACATCCTTCACTCGCTTGACCTCGCGAAAATTCGAGATGTGCGTCAGCACCTTGTGCCCGGCGGGTGCGAGGGCGCTGCTGCTCGACTTGGCCCCGGGATGGTATTCCGCGAGGTTCACGAAATTCGGGACCACCTCGAGCTCGCACGACACGCAGCCGAAGGCACGATACGTCTCGTCGCGCAGAAAGGCGGACACCGCCGTCACCCCGTCCGACTGTTCGATCGAGAACTTGGTGATGGCGTAGAAGGACGCCTCCTGCCCCACCAGCGTGATGTCGGTCCCGTGCAGTGTGGTCACCACCTTGAGCGAACGCTCGGGCGCGAGCATCTCGCGCGCGAGGAAGGCCGTGGTGGCGTGCGGAATGGCGTAGTGCACGTGCAGAACATCGAGCTTTTCCTGGAGCGCCACCTCGTACTGACGGGAGGCCAGGGCAAGCGTGTAGGGGTAGTGCTCGAAGAGGGGGTAATGGCTCATCGCCGTGTCCACCTCGTGGAAGTACGTCCGTTCGGCGTACCCCCGGAGCCGAAAGGGCGAATCGAAGGTGATGAAGTGGACCTCGTGGCCGCGCCGGGCGAGGTCGAGCCCGAGCTCGGTGGCCATGGCGCCAGATCCACCGTAGGTCGGATAGCAGGTGATCCCGATCTTCATTGCGTCACGCGCTCCCATTCTGAGGCGATCGTCGCGGCCAGTTGCTCTGCCGGCCGGGTGGCATCGAGCAGCAGCATCTCACCCGGGAGCTGGTGCCGGAACCAGGTCTCCTGCCGCTTGGCGTACTGGCGTGTTGCGGTGGCCACCAAGTCCACGAGCAGCTCGCGCGGCAGTCGACCCTGCAGCACGGCAACCGCCTCGCGGACCCCGATGCCATCCATGCCAGGTCCATCGGCCGGTGCACCATCGGCCAGCACGGCAGCCACTTCCTCGAGCAGTCCTCGCCGCAGCATCTCCTCGGTTCGCGTCCGGATCCGCTGGTGCAGCACCTGGCGCGGTACGGTGAGCCGGATGAACCATGGCTTGACCACGCCCTCCGCCGCCACCGCCCGCTGCCACCAGCGCAGCGAATATCCCGTCAGCAGCGCGATTTCGATCGCCCGCGCGGCCCGCTGGCGACCACTGCCAGCTGGGAGGCCGGGATCGAGGCGGCTGGCCCAGCGGACCACGGTGGGGTTGTCCATCGCCGACGTGATGGCGAACAGCGCGTCGCGCCGGGGCCGGTCGAGCGGCGGCTCCTTGAAGAGTCCATCGACCAACGCCTTGAGATAGAGCCCGGTTCCCCCCACGACCACCGGCTGGCGATCCCGCGTCCGAATCTCCGCGATCGCATCGGCGGCATCGACCGCGAAGCGTCCGGCGCTGTAGCGCTCTCCGGGCCGGATCAGGTCGATCAGGTGATGCGGAACACGTTGCCGCTCGCGGCGGGTGACCTTGGCCGTCGCAATATCGAGACCCCGATACACCTGGCGGGAATCGGCGGAGATGACCTCCAGCGGCCAGTGCGCCGCGAGCGCAAGCGCCACAGCGGTCTTCCCTACTCCGGTCGGCCCGATCAGGATCGGTGTCCTAACGTCGACCAAAGCGTCGCTCCAGTTCCTCGCGCGGCAGTTGCACAATGGTGGCACGTCCGTGCACGTCGTGGGGTGCAAGGTGACAGGCGAAGAGCCGCAGCAACAGCTCGCGCATGCTGCGTTCGTCCAGCGTCTGTCCCGCCTTGACCGCAGCCCGGCAGGCGTAGGTCGCGGCGAACCGCTCCAGGCGATTGGCCCAGCCACCGAACCGTCCGCGCGCCAGGTCGGCCACCAGTTCTCGGAAGCAGGCGGCGGCATCGAAGCGGGGATGCGGATTCGGCACGCCATGCAATGCCACCGTGCGCCCGCCAAACGGCTCGACTTCGAAGCCGATGCGTTTGAGTTCGTCGGCGTGCGACGCGGTGACGTCGAGTTCCTCGTCGGTCAGGTCAATCGTGACCGGGAGCAACAATCGTTGCGCCGGAATGCCCTCGCCCGCGAGTTCGCGCAGCACTTGTTCGTAGAGCACTCGTTCGTGGGCGGAGTGCTGGTCCACAATCACCAGTCCCTCGGGGGACTCGTAACAGATGTAGGTGTCGGCGACCTGCAGCAACGCCGTGTTCCAGGCGGAGGGTGGCGCGTCCCCAGTCGGCGCCGCAGCGACCCCTTCGGAAGTTCCATCGAGCGCGGCGAAGAGGTCAGGCGGCGTAGCCTGCTCCAGCTCACCCCATCGCGGCGCGGGAAGTGCACCGGCAAGGGGCGCCTCCCCGAGCACCGCCGACGCGACCAGTTCGCCGAGGGCGTGGCGCACAGCCTCTTCCACCGCGCGCTCGACGGCATAGCGTTCCCGGAAGCGCACCTCGAGTTTTGCGGGGTGGACGTTCACGTCCACTTCTGCGGCATCAACTCTGACGTTGAGAAAGAGCGAGGGGCGATCGCCGGGGTGGATCGCAGAGCGGTAGCCCGCCTCGGCCGCGCGAACGAGAAACGCATCGCGGAACGGCCGTCCGTTGACGAACAACTGAGTACGTCGACCAGTGGGCTGGGCGTCGGCGGGCCGCTGCGTGAACCCCTCGACCAACACGCTCCCAACCGCGAACGACACCGGGAGCAGCGTCCGCGCCAAGTCGGGCCCCCAGACGGCGGCGAGACGTTCCTCGCGCGGCTGGTCGGCCGGGACATGCAGGCGGGAGCGGCCATCGAGCACCAGTTCGAATCCCACGGCGGGGTGGGCGAGTGCAAGGGTGGTGACCGCATCCAGGACCGCGCGACTCTCACTCGCGGCCGAGCGCAGGAACTTGCGGCGTGCCGGCGTATTGAAGAAGACGGCGCGGGCCGTGATGGTCGTCCCGCGCTGGCGCGCCGCGTCGCGGACCTCGTCGATCCTGCCGCCCGTCACCGTCACTTCGGTCGCTGCGCCATCGCCGAGCGCGGTGAGGAGCGAGAACCGGGTCACCGATGCAATGGCCGGCAGTGCCTCACCCCGGAACCCGAAGGTGCCGATGCCGACCAGGTCGTGCGTCGAACGAATCTTGCTGGTCGCGTGTCGATCGAGGGCGAGGATGGCATCGTCCCGACTCATGCCGACGCCATCGTCGGCGACCTCGATCGACGTCTTGCCGCCGTTCTCGACCGTCACGCGCACCTGCCGCGCACCCGCATCGAGGGCATTCTCCACCAACTCCTTCACCACGGAGGCCGGACGTTCGACCACCTCACCCGCCGCGATTTGATTCGCGACGGCGTCGGGGAGGATCGCAATGCGCCGTGTGGTGTCGATCGACATCACGTCAATCTAGCGGCCCGAGGGGGGCGACCGCCGAGCTCGCGATCCAGCCGCGCCGACCACCATCCGTCGTCACCAGCAGCCAGCCCGCCCGCATCTGATCGACATGCGCCACCGACCAAGGCGTCCCCGTGCCGAGGCTTGGCGCCACCGGGTGCGGCGAGACGCGGAGCGTGGCGTCATTGCGGAGCAAGACACGCTGGGCAGATTCGGCGCGCCATCGCAGCACGCCACCCGCAGCTCCGAGCAGTGCCACCGTGCCGAACAGCACGGCGACTCGGCGCGACCGCCACGCGAGCGCGAGCCACATCAGCAGCCACGCGGCGAGGGCGATGAGCACCAATTCCGCCCGGCTCAGCGGGACCGTGGGCGCCAGATCGCGCACCTCAGCGGGAATTCCCCCGGCCCCATGCCACTCCTCACGGGTGACCGGGTCACGGGGCGCGAGTTCGAGCGCATGAATCCACGCCGCGGCGGCGCCGACGTCATCGCCCTCCAGCCATCGCGCGGTCGCGAGATTGCGCCAGAGGCCGACGGAGAGCGGCGCGGCGCCCACGGCTCGCTCGAATGCGACGGCCGCCGCGTGATAGTTGCCGTCGTTGTATTCGCGGAAACCGTCACCCGGTGATTGCGCGCGCAGGCCGCCGACATGGAGCAGCACGAGCAGCGGGGTGAATCGCACGGCACGGCGGAGTCGTTGCAGCACCCGGGCCAGCGGTGCCGGCGGCGGGGTCACCTCCGACCCGGGAGGACCGTAGCGCCGGCGAGAAGCTGCCGCGAGCCAGGCACGCACGCCTTCGGCCTCGTCGCGCGGGACGCCGCGACGACGCAGCGCGATGACCACCGACTCCGGGCTCGAATCGCCGCGATTGCCCAGCAAGCGCTGCAGTTCCTGTTCCGGTCGAGGCGTGCTCACCGGCGCCACTCGAGCGGGCCGTTGCCGACGCCGAACCAGCCACCACGCGGGAGGGAATAGCGCCAGGAGCAGCAGCAGCGGCCAACTCTGCTCCACGACTTGCGAGGCCACCGGAAAGTCGTCGCGATGGGCAATGGGCAGCACGCGTCGGAGCGCAGCCCCTCCCGCGCCGGGAAGCACGACCAGCGCCACCGGTTCGGCGGCCGCCACTCGCACCGCAGCGGCTTGCGGATCGAAATAGGGGTAGCGCACGCGAGGCAGGGAGAGCACGCCCTCGCTGTCGGCGACCACCGTAAAGCGGAAGCGCTTCTCCCCGCCGCGCAGCCCGCCCATGTCGTAGGCGCGTTCCTCCGTGCGATCAGGATAGACCCGCATTCCGGGTGGCCAGTGCAACTCCGGTGTGGGCCAGAGTGCGATGTTGCCCTGGCCCGTGAGCACGACTTCGATCAGCGCCGGAGTGCCGGAATGAATCGGCGCACCGATGCCGTGCCATGACACCGCGATCCTGCCAGCTGTGGGTCCGCTGCCCAGCGCCCCCGCGAACCGCGCCGGGATCGGCCGGATCACCAGCGTCGCCGGCCGCGACGAGAGCGTCTTCCGCTGTTCCGGTGCGAAAAATGACTGCGATGCGGGTACCGAGTAAGTGAGCACCGCCGGTGGGACGGTGATCTTCCCCCCGCCAAGGGGAAAGAGCGTCTGGTGCGCCACGAACAGGTCGTAGAGCTGACCGCCCACGGTGCGCGTCGCGGCCATCGACATGTTGGCCTGGGCCTGCACACTCCAGAGCCCACTCAATGCCGGGGGGAGCAGGTTCGGGGTGTGCCGCAACCGATTGCGTAACTCGCGCGGGAACCACGCAGCGGTCAACAGCTCGACCTGTTCGCCGATCCACGCCGTGTCGGTGGAGAAGCGTGTGGCGATCGACACTTCGCCGGTGCGCGGTGTAGGGAAGCGATTGAGCATGGCGCGCGCGCGGGGTGGCAACCCGGTCGTGTCCTGGGCGACGAGCGAGAGCAGCAGGGCGAGGGCGATCACCAGTCGGGCCCCGAGGATGACTGCGGACGGCGCTGCCGCTGATACTGGCCTTGACGCGTCTCCCGCTCGGCTCGCTCCATGGCACTCAGCACTTGCTCGGCCTCGGCCTTGCTCATGCCGCCCTTCTCGCCCTGAGGCGGTGGAGGTGGTGTGCCACTGCCGCCTCCACCGCCACCCGATGGATTCGGCGGCGGTGGACGCTGCAGCTTGCGGGCGAGCTCGTAGTTGAACTTCGCATCCCGGTCGCCGGGCGCGAGCAACAACGAGGCCTGCAACTGCGCCGCAGCCTGACCCAGTAGCGAGTCGCGGCGAGTGGTATCAGAGCGGGCCTGCTGCAGATAGGCGGTCCCGAGATTGTAGAGCGCTCGGCGGCGAAGCTCGGGATCGAGCGAGGTCGATGCGCGCTCGAGGGCCGCAGTGGCAGTGGGCCAGTCGCGAGCCAGCATGGATGCCGTCCCGGCATTGAACCACGCGGTGTCGCTTCCCACACGCTTGGCCTCCGCGAGCATCGATGCGCGGGCGCGCGCACTGTCGCCCCGCGCAAGGAAGCGCGAGCCCGGTGACGGGCGCTGAGCCGGGAGTGTCCCGAACCCTGCCGCGAGCAGGAGCCCCACGAGGGCGGCGCTCCGGCGTGTCAGCGTCTGGGCGAGCAGCAGCAGCGCCGCGGCCAGCGCCAGCAGCCACGCCTTGGGCACCAGATCCGAGGCGGTGCGATCGCTCGCTGGCGCGCGTGCAAGGCGCGACAGTACGCGCTGCGCCTCTCCGGACGGGTCGGCAGCGGTCGCCGGGATGAGCACGCCCTCGGCCGCGTCCACGACCAGATGAAGCAGGTCGTCGCGTCGCACGGTGACGACGTCCCTGCCCTCACCATCCTTGTGCCACCCGCCACCCGGCTCGGGAATGCGCGCTCCGCGGATGTCACCCACGGGGATCGCGATGAGCGTGATCCGCGCCTGCCGCAACGCGCGCCCGGTGGCGACGAGATCAGCTTCCGCCTCGAACGTCTCGCCGTCGGTGAACACCACGATGGCGCGATCCCCGCCTTGGGAGGAGCTGTTGAGCAGCAGTCGCGCCTGCGTCAGGGCATTCGCGAGACTGGAGCCGCCCTCGCTCGCGATGTCGGGATCCAGGGCATCCAATTGCAGCGCGATGGCACTCTGGTCGAGGGTCAGCGGGGAGAGCAGGTAGCCGCGCGCGGAGAAGGCGATGAGCGCGAGTCGGTCGCTGCCGAGATCCTGCGCCAGCCGGCGCGCGAGTCCGCCGGCGCGGATCAGGCGACTCGGCGGGACATCCTGCGCCAGCATCGAGCGCGAGACATCCATGACGAGGACGACGTTGAGTGCGCGCGATTCCGTGGCACCCGACGCCATGCCCCAGCGTGGGCCGGCCATCGCCAATGTGGTGAGCAGCGCAACGAGTCCGAGGAGCCACGGCGAGCGCCGACCGAGGCGGGCCGATTCGGCGCCGAGGGCCGCGGACCAGGAGGCCGCTGCGGCCCGCCGCCGACGGCGCGCGGCGAGCGCCAGCGCCAGCACGCCGATGGCGAGCAACGGGGCTGCGATCAGCAGCGTGGGGTATTCGATCTTCATGGCACGCGCACCACGGAGGTGGTGGCCACCAGCAGCTCGAGCCCGAGCAGCAGGAATGCCGCGGCGAGGAAGGGACGCGTGCGTTCCTCATGACGGGTGTAGCGGATCACATCGACTGGCGTGCGCTCAAGTCGGTCGATCTGCTGGAAGATCCGGGTCAGTGCCTCGGCATCCTTGGCGCGAAAGTATCGGCCGCCGGTGTTCGCCGCGATTTCGCGCAGCAGCACCTCGTCAATCCGCACCGGCAGCATCTCGTAGCGGAAGCCGTTGAGCCCCTGCCCCGTCGGGAACCGCGCCTGACCCTCGGTGCCCACGCCGATGGTGTAGACCTTGATCCCGAACGCCTGGGCAGTCTGGGAGGCGGTGCGCGGATCGATCAGGCCGCGGTTGTTCTCGCCATCGGTGAGCAGCAGGATCACCCGCTCCTTTCCCGGCACCTTGCGCAGCCGTGCGACCGCCGTGGCCAATCCCGACCCGATGGCGGTGCCATCCTCGAGGTCGCCGATGCGCACCGCTTCGATGGCGCGCTCGAGGGCGGGATAATCAAGCGTCACCGGCACCTGCGTGAGGGCTTCGCCGGCGAAGGTGACCAGACCGATGCGATCGGCCGTGCGGCCGCGCACGAAGGCGAGCGCCTGCTGCTTCGCGACTTCGAGCCGGTTGGCCGGGGTGAAATCTTCGGCCAGCATTGAACTCGAGACATCGAGGGCAATCACGATGGCGATGCCATCAGCGTTCACGACGGTGCGATCGCCACGACGAAACGGACCGGCAGCGGCGAGCACGAGCGCGGTGAGCACGAGCGAGCGGAGCACCGGCGGGAGCCGGAGTTTCCAACGACCCCGTGTCGCCGCGGCAAACGGCGCCACATCGCTCACCGTGGCGGTCGCCTGACGCAGGTGGCGGCGACGCCACCACCAGAACGGCAGGGCGAGCAGCAGCAGCAGCAACCAGGGGCGGACGAAGCCGATCATCTGAGCCGCTCCCACCCTTCCCGCACCAGCCCCTCGAGCTCGGAGTCGACCCCGCGGGCATACCGAATGGCGTCGGCCCGCTCACACCAATCGGCCAGCTCGGGCCGGCGACGTGCCAGCGCCTCGACATGCGCCAGCGCCAACTGCGCCTCTCCGGCGGCGAGCCAGCGTTCGAGCCGATCACCCTCGATGGGATGTCCGACCGTTGGTGCCGGTGCCACATACGCGGGGCCCCGCTTGCGCCACGCGCGCCATGCCAGGCCGATCAGCACCAGCAGCAGGACGCTGAGGATCGCCAGGGGCAGCAGGGTGCGATCACCGCGTGGCACCACGGGGCGCGCGTCGCGCGGCGCCAGCGTGTTGGCAGCCTTGCCGTTCGGCAGCACCGTGGCGACCCGCAGCAGGACATGCGTGTCCGGGAGGGTGTCGACGAAGCCGCCGGGGCTCACCACCACCGCGCCCGGAAGGGTCAGTTCGTTGGTCCCGGCTTGCCACACCGCGACACGATAGGCCACCCGCATCGAATCGCCCTCGCGGATGAGGCTGGGCGGTGCCAGCATGGTCACCAGGTTCGAGTCGAGCAGGGCCCGTGGCTGCACCACCGAACCAGGCACCGTCCGAATGCGCTGCACGATGGTGAGCGTGTCGCCCACGGTGCGTGTGGCGGGGTCCTGTCTCATCGCCGACGAGATGTCCGGCCAAACGCGGCCCGCAATGCCGGCAGATATTCTCCGTCCGTCCCGACCACCACTTCACGGACTCCCGCGGCACTGAGCGCGGTGGCACGGTGCGCCCGGGCCCGCCTCACGGCCGACTCCGCCCGCTTGCGCGCGAGGATGTCGCTGGCATCGAAGAGCACGGCATCGCCGCCTTCCGCACCGGCGACCGTGACCCAGCCGCCATCGGGCAGGTGCGTCTCGCGGCTGTCTTCGAGGACCACGGCCGTGATCTCGTGCCGCGCCGCCAGCCCGCGCAGCGGCGTCTCCCAGTCGGGTGCGAGAAAATCAGAGATCACCACGATCAAGGCGCGACGCTTGAGCAGGCTGCCCGCGGTGCGCAGCGCGGCGGCGAGGTCCGTCGCGCCGCCGCCCGGCTCGAGGCCGAACAACGTGCGCACCAGACCGAACGTGTGGTGTTGCCCGCGACCCGGCGGAATGATGGGCCCGACCGTATCGGCAAACGCGACCAAACCGACGCGGTCATGCTGCTGGGCCGCCACCAGTGCCAGCAAGGCGGCCACCTCAGCGCCGCGTTCCCCCTTGGGTGCGGGATCGCCCACGCCAGTGGATCGCGAATGATCCACCACGAGCAACAGCGTCAGCTCGCGCGTCTCGGTGTACAGCTTGATGTAGGGGAGGCCAGTACGGGCGAGCAGGTTCCAGTCGAGATGCCGAAGGTCATCGCCCTCGGTGTAGGGCCGGATGTCGGTGAACTCCATCCCGGTGCCGCGGAACATCGAGCGGACCTCGCCGCCCAGGATAGCATCGGTCGCACGCCGCCCGCGCAGGGCGAGCGTGCGGACCTGCTTCAGCAGTGCGGGGGGAAGGATTCCTGCCATCTCACGGCACCGGTACCGCGGCGAGCACCTGAGTGATCACGGCATCGGTATCGAGTCCCTCGGCCTCGGCATCGAAGGTCAGCACGATGCGATGACGCATCACATCGGGCGCAAGTGCCTGCACGTCAGCCGGTGTCACGAAGTCGCGGCCGCGGAGGTAGGCGTGCGCGCGCGCGGTCTGCGCCAGCGCGATGGAGGCGCGCGGCGACGCGCCGAAGCCGATCATCGCCGCGAGGGCACCAAGCCCCACCGAAGCCGGTTCCCGAGTGGCCCGCACCAGGTCGACGATATAGTCGGCGAGACGCGCGTCGAGATGCACCGTCTCGATCTGCGCCCGCGCGGCCAGCACTTGCGCCGGATCCGCGAGCCGTTGCACCGGGATCGTCTCACTCGACGCGCTCATGCGCATCAGCACCTCGCGCTCCTCGGCGCGATCGGGATACCCCACACGAATTTTGAGCAAGAAGCGGTCGAGCTGCGCCTCGGGGAGGGGATAGGTCCCCTCGTTCTCGATCGGGTTCTGGGTCGCGAGCACCAGAAAGGGTTCGGGGAGTGGGTAACTGGTGCCACCAATGGTCACCTGGCGTTCCTGCATCGCCTCGAGCAGCGCCGACTGGACCTTCGCGGGGGCACGATTCACTTCATCGGCAAGCACAATCTGGGCGAAGATCGGACCGTGGCGCACGGTGAAGGCCTGGCGCTGCTGCTCGTAGATCATGGTGCCGACCACATCGGCCGGCAGCAGGTCGGGGGTGAACTGGATGCGCGAGAACGAGGCATTCAGCACATCGGCCAGCGTGCGCACGGTCAGCGTCTTCGCCAGACCCGGCACGCCCTCGAGCAGCACGTGCCCTCCCGTCAGCAGGCCAATGAGCAGGCGCTCGACCATGGTTTCCTGCCCCACGATCCGCTTGCGAATCTCCGCCATCACCTCCTGCACCGGAAATGCCACTACGCCTCCTCTTCCTTCATGCCGATCGCCTTGTAGATGCCGCGCTCTTCCTGCGGCGTGAGCGGACGCCAATGTCCGCTGGGAAGGTCGTCGAGTCGCACCGGTCCATAGGAGACGCGCGCGAGTCGCTCGACCTTGCCACCCATCTCCTCCACCCACCGGCGGACGATACGGTTGCGGCCCTCACTCAGTGTCACTTCGAGCACGCTGCGCCCTTCCTTGCCCGGGCGCACGCGCACACGCGAGGGGACGACCGGCCGACCCTCGATCACCACCTTTTCCTTCGAGCGGTGTTCGAGCGTGGCGGTGTCGACCCCGTGGACGAGCGCGATATAGCTGCGCGGTACGCGGTACTTCGGATGGGTGAGTCGGTGCACCGCCTCGCCATCGGTCGTTAGCAGCAACAGCCCGGTGGTCATCACGTCGAGGCGGCCGACGTAGGTGAGACCGGTGGACTCCTTGATGAGGTCGAAGACTGTGCGACGACCCTCTTCGTCATCGGCCGTCGTGACCACGCCCATCGGCTTGTTCAGGGCGATCCAGCGCCGCTCCGCGAGCTTGATCACGCGACGGCCGATGGTGACACGGGCCGTGCGCGGATCGACCGACATGCCGAGTTCGGCGGGCTTCCCGTCGACGCGGACCTTGCCTTCGGTGATCAGCAGTTCCGCCTGTCGGCGCGAGGCGACCCCGGCCCGAGCCAGGAATCGCTGCAATCGCATCGGCGGCATCAGCCCTCCTCGACGGAGGCGTAACCCGCGTCATCCGAGCCCGGTTCCAGTTCGGCGCGATGCGGCTGGAGGGCAATGGTGAGTTCCTCTGCTCGCGGGAGATCGGCGAGGTCATTGAGACCGAGCAGCTCGAGGAAGAGCGGCGTGGTGCCATAGAGCAGCGGGCGGCCCAGTGACTCACTCCGGCCGATCACCTCGATCAGGCCGCGCTCCTGCAGGGTGCGCAGCACGCCGCCGGAATTCACGCCGCGGATCTCCTCGATTTCGGCGCGACCCACCGGTTGGCGGTACGCGATGGTGGCCAGCGTCTCGAGCGTCGCTGCTGAGAGCCGCGGTTGGCGCTGCATGGCATGGGCGCGTTCGACGGCGGCCGCGAACGCCGGTCGCGTCAGGATCTGGTAGCCGCCACCGATCTCGACCACCTCGATCGCGTGTCCACCGAAATCGTAGTGTTCACGGAGTTCGTCGAGTGCGGTGCGAATTTCGGCCGGGGCAGCCTCGGGCTCCAGCCCCTCCAGCTCATCGAGCGTGAGGGGACGGTTGGCCGCGAAGAACGCAGCCTCAAGCAGTTGCGACAGCGGATTCAGCGTGCTCACGGGCGATCACCAACGGGGCAAAGGGAAGATCCTGGCGCACGCGGCAGAGGCCGCGTCGCGCGAGTTCCAGGATCGCGAGCAGCGTCGACAGCAGCACCACGATGGTCGGCTGCGGGCCAAGCGCCTCGCGCCAGTCGAACTGCTCGTGGTCGGCGAGCAGCGCCTCGATGCGCAGGACCGCACTCTCGACATCGAGCGGTCGGGTCACCACGCTGTGCAGCACGGGGAACGGAATGTTGGTGACGACGCGCTCGACCGCCACGAGCAGATCGAGCAGATCGATGATCAACGGCAACGGCGGCAACGCAGCAGCCGGCGGCGGCAAGTAGCCCCGGGCGCAGCGCAGCGCGCGGCGTTCGGCCAACCGCGAGAACTGCAGTGCGATCTCCTTGATCTGCTGATACTCGAGCAACCGGCGCACCAACTCAGCCCGCGGATCGATCCACTCCTCATCGTCGGTCCGGCGCGGCAACAACAGCTGTGCTTTCAGTCGGATCAGCCGACCGGCCATCTCGAGATAGTCGGCGGCCTGATTCAGGCCCAGCGAATGGATGATGCGCAGGAACTGATCGGCGATGCGCGCCACCGGGATGTCGGCAATGTCAATCTGCTCCTCGCGCACGAGGTGCAGCAGCAGGTCGAGCGGCCCGGTGAAGCCGTCGAGTGCCACGACGAAGCCGGTACCCTGCCCCAGCTCCCCGGACGGCAAATCGAGCGTTGGACTCATGGCTGGAAGATGTCGGGGGTGACCGGCACCGCGAAGGGGTTGGCCAGCGCGAGCAGGTGGTCAACACTCCAATAGGCCGGGGCCAGCAGCGTGGTCAGGGCCCCCTGGAAGAGCAGCATCATCACCAGCAGGATCGCGAAGCCGAAGCGGTCAAGCTGGCGATACCGGGCGCCCAGCGCGGGCGGCAGCAGGTGGTAGAAGAGCCGGGAGCCGTCGAGCGGCGGGATGGGAATCAGATTGAAGACCGCCAGCACACAGTTGATCATCACCCCGAAAGAGAGCATCCGCTGCGCCGCATGGGCCGTGGAGGTCCCCAGGCCGCCGGTGACCTGGTGCAGCAGGCCCACGCCGATGAACACCACGGTGCAGAGCACGGCGAGCACGGCGTTGGTAAAAACGCCGGCGCCAGAGGTCAGGATGTCGCCGCGCCGAAAGTTCCGAAAATTCCGCGTGTTCACCGGGACCGGCTTCGCGCCGCCAAAGGTGAAGGTGCCGTTGGACCCGATCCAGAGCACGATCGGCAGGATCAGTGTCAGGAACGGGTCGATGTGCGGCAGCGGGTTGAGGGTCAGCCGCCCCAGCATGTAGGCGGTGTCGTCCCCCTGCGAGCGCGCAACCCATCCATGGGCAAACTCATGCGCCACCAGGGCGAAGAGCAGCATCGGGATGGCCAGGAGAAAGTCGCCGAACAGGGGAAGTCCTTGGGTACGAGAAGTGGTCCAACCTAGCCCGGGGCACCGACTTGGTCAAAACCGGGACGGCCCTCCCCCTTGTCGCCAAATGGCCCCTTCGCTATCCTACAGGGCTTGCGGGGACCCTTGGTGGGCGCCCCGCCCGAGGACCAACGCAGCAGCCAGGGGAAGACCGTGCCACGCATCAAGTCCGCCAAGAAGCGCATGCGCCAGACGAAGACCCGCACCGCCCACAACAAGGCGGCCCGGAGCGAGCTGCGCACCGCGATCAAGAAGGTCCGCACCGCTGCCGCCCCGGAGGACGCCACCGCCGCCCTCAAGGAGGCCAGTGCCCTGATCGACCGCGCCGGGCGGAAGAACATCGTCCATCGCAACACGGCCGCGCGTACCAAGAGCCGTCTCGCCAAGCTGGTGAACGCCAAGGCCGTCTGAGCCTCCCAGCCTGACGCAGTCCCGCCCGCCCGAGCCACTGAGCTCTGGCGGGCGGTTTCGCGTTCGGACGCCGCGACCCCCCGCCCTGATCAGAGCGCCGTGAGCTCGGCCCCGCACTTCTCGCAGTACCACTCCAGCGGTCGGTTCATCGCCCCGCATTCGCTACAGCGCACCGTCCGCCCCACGATGTTGGCCGTCGGCTCGACGGCCGGTCCGGCCGCCACGATGTCCTCATCAAACAGCGCCCGACGCTCCGGTGCCTCGGCGGGACGCGCCATGGGCACCTCGTCGCTGCGCGTGAAGCGTGGCGGTGTCTCACTCGGCATGCCGAGCGGCGGCAACGCCGGCCGTGCCGGAGGGGTCACCGGGCGCGCCGGCTCGGACGGGAGGTTGCCGCTGGGGCGGAAGGAGAGCGGGGCAAAATCGCTGTCGCTGCCAGCTGAGGACGGCAGCGCGTCGACGTCGTCGAAGATCGCCAACAGGTCATCATCGCTATCGGGGGCAAGGTCGTCGACGATGATCTCGAACTCGTCGTCAGTGGCAAAATCCAGAGTCGGCTCCGCCTGGTCCTCGGGCCCGGGCTCGGGCGGTGGGAGCAACACCGGCTGACCGGTAACACCGGCGGGAGCAGTCGAGATCAGTCGGTGGAGATCCTCGAGGCGGGCGATCCGTTCGGAGGCGGCGCCGAGTGCCAGTTCGAAGGTCTCGAGGTCGCCGCTGTGCCGGTTCCGCTCCTCGTCGAAGCGTTCGTCGGAATATTCCCCAACCATGTGCCGCAGCTCGATCTCGGCGAGGGCCTCGCGTGCCTCCGTCGCCCGCGCGCCCAGGTCAGCGTGCTCGGCGTGATCCGCGGCCAGCTTCTCGGCCACGGCATCGGCGTGCACGCGCAGCCGATCGGTCAGCGCGTTCATCCGCGCGTCATAGTCATGGCGCACCCGATCGCGTACGCCATCGGGCGCCTGAGCGGACGCCGTGCCAAGTCGCGCCAACCAACCATGGATGGCATCACGTTCGGCCAGCAGTGCTTCGACCGCAGCGAGTTCGTGGGGTGTGTCGGTCATCGGGTCCGGGATGCGTGGTGAGTGAAACGGCCCCTCGTGGGGACCCCCTCGGAATCTATCACGGTGTCCGCTGATGGATGATGCGGCCCTCGACCATGGTCCAGTGCACCACGCCGGGCAGCTGCTCGCCTCCCCACGGGGTGTTCCGGGACTTCGACCGGAATCGCGCCGGATCGACGGTCCAGGTGGCCGCCGGGTCGAAAACCACGAGATCGGCGACACCGCCCCGCCGGAGCGAGCCGCCGTCGAGATGCCAAAGCCGAGCCGGTGCCGTGCTCATCCGTTCGATCAGGGTCGAGAGCGACAGCAGACCCGGCACTACCAGCTCCCGCAGGGCCAAGGAAAGCGCCGTCTCAAGGCCGATGATTCCGTTCGGGGCGTCGTCGAACTCGCGCTCCTTGGCGTCATAGTGATGGGGCGCATGATCGGTCGCAATGCAATCGAGGGTGCCGTCCGCCAGCGCCGCACGAATCGCCTCGCGATCCTCCGCCTCCCGCAAGGGCGGGTTCATCTTGGCATTGGTGTCGTAGCCCTCGCAGCGCTCGTGGGTCAGCGTGAAGTGGTGTGGCGCCGCCTCCGCCGTCACCGGGAGCCCCTTTGCCTTGGCGCGTCGAATCAGCTCCACCGATCCGCGGGTGCTCATGTGACAGAGGTGCACGTGCCCGCCGGTGAGTTCGGCGAGGATGCAGTCGCGCGCCACGTGAATCTCCTCCGCCGCGGCAGGAATTCCCTTCAACCCGAGTCGCGTGGCGACGATCCCCTCATGCATCGCCCCGCCATGGGCGAGCGGCGTGTCTTCACAGTGATCCGCCACCGGGATGCCGAAGATCTTGGCGTATTCCATGGCCGTGCGCATCAACTGACTTGACATCACCGGATGGCCATCGTCGCTCACTGCCACCGCGCCCGCCGCGACCATCTCCCCGAACTCGGCGAGTTGCTCACCGCGCTGCCCGAGCGAGATGCAGCCGATGGGATAGACCCGGGTGAGTCCGGCCGCGACGCCGCGCGCCTTCACGAAGCCCACCGCGGCCTGGTTGTCGGTGACGGGATCGGTGTTCGGCATGGCGCAAATGCCGGTAAAGCCACCGGCCGCAGCACTCGCGGCGCCGGAGGCAATGGTCTCGCGATCTTCCTGACCCGGTTCGCGCAGATGGACATGCACGTCGATCAATCCCGGCGCGATCACCAGCCCCGTCGCGTCGATGACCATCGCGCCATCGGGCGCGCCGAGGTCGCGACCGGTGTCGGCGATGCAGCCGTCACGCACCAGCAGATCAGTGACATCATCGAGCCGCTGGGAGGGGTCAATCACCCGACCACCACGGAACAGGGTCAGGCTCATGACGCATCGCCTCCGGCTGTGGCCCAGTCGGGCGCGCCGCCCGCGAGCAGATAGAGCACGGCCATCCGCACGGCCACGCCGTTGGTCACCTGCGGCAGGATGACCGAGTGTTCGCCGTCGGCCACGTCGGAATCAATCTCGACGCCGCGATTCATGGGGCCGGGATGGAGAATGAGCAGGTCCTTGGGCGCCTTGGACAATTTCTCGGTGGTCACGCCGAAGACGCGATTGTATTCGCGCAGCGAGGGAATGAAGCCGGCCTGCATTCGCTCAAGCTGCAGCCGCAGCACGTTGAGTGCGTCGGCCCACTCGATCGCCTCCTCCACTCGGCGGAACACGGTGACACCCAACTCCTCCACCCGACTCGGCAGCAACGTGGGCGGACCGCAGACGGCCACCTCGGCGCCGAGCCGCGTGAGTCCCCAGATGTTGCTGCGCGCCACGCGTGAATGGAGCACATCGCCCACGATGCAGACCTTGAGCCCCTCGATGCGGCCAAAGCGGTCACGCAGCGTGAGCAGGTCGAGCAGCGCCTGCGTCGGGTGCTCATGCTTGCCATCGCCGG
>JBDUDP010000034.1:0-23561 GCA_040002895.1 Gemmatimonadota bacterium | reverse complement strand
AAGGCATGCAGTTCGACCGCGGCTACCTCTCGCCGTACTTCGTCACCGATCCGGAAGCGATGGAGTCGTCACTCGACGCCCCGTACATCCTCATCCACGACAAGAAGATCGCGTCGATGAAGGAACTGCTTCCGGTGCTTGAGAAAGTCGCGCAGAGCGGCAAGCCGCTGCTCATCATCGCCGAGGACGTCGAGGGCGAGGCGCTTGCGACGCTGGTCGTCAACAAGCTGCGTGGCACGCTGAAGGTGTCGGCGGTCAAGGCCCCGGGCTTCGGCGATCGTCGCAAGGAGATGCTGCGGGACATCGCGATCCTGACCAACGGCCAGGTGATCTCCGAGGAAGTCGGCTTCAAGCTTGAGAACGCGACGCTGGCCGAACTCGGTCAGGCGAAGCGGGTCGTGATCGACAAGGACAACACCACGATCATCGACGGCAAGGGTGCCCAGGACGCGATCCAGGGCCGGATCGCCGAGATCCGCTCGGCCATCGACAAGAGCACCTCGGACTATGATCGCGAGAAGCTCCAGGAGCGTCTGGCGAAGCTGGCCGGCGGGGTGGCCGTCATTCATGTCGGCGCCGCGACCGAGACCGAGATGAAGGAGAAGAAGGCGCGGGTCGAGGATGCCCTGCACGCGACCCGTGCGGCGGTGGAGGAAGGGATCGTCCCGGGCGGCGGTGTCGCCCTGTTGCGCGCGCAGTCAGCGCTCGACAAGGTGAAGGCCACGGGCGACGAGAAAATCGGCGTCAACATCATCCGTCGGGCCATCGAAGAGCCGATTCGCGCGATCGTCGCGAACGCCGGCATCGAGGGGTCGATCGTGGTGGCCCGGGTCCGGGAGTCGAAGGACAAGTCGTTCGGCTACAACGCCGCGACCGACGAGTACGTCGACATGGTGAAGGCCGGCATCATCGACCCCACCAAGGTGACGCGTACGGCGCTGCAGAATGCTGCGTCGATCGCCGGCCTGCTGCTCACGACCGAGTGCGTCATCGTCGAGCGGAAGGACGACAAGTCGTCGGCCCCGATGGGCGGCGGTGGTGGTGGCGGCATGGGCGGGATGTACTAGGACCCGCGCAGCCACACGCAGGAACACAACGGCCACCCCACGCGGGGTGGCCGTTGTGGTTTTGACGATCAGCGACGCTCGCGCCTGACGAGGGCCGTGCGTCGCGCTATCTTTCGAACGTCACCTTGGTCACATCACCACCTGGAGCCATGTCGTGCGCCTCACCGCCTCCGCCTCGCTGTTGTTCGCCCTCCTGCTGCCCGCGCCGAGTCTGGCGCAGAGCAGCGGCCCTGATTTCACGGGCACGTGGAAGGTCGATGCCAGGGCTGACACGAAGAACGGCCCACGCGAGGTGGTGATCCGCGCCGACTCGTCCGCCAGCTGGGGCAAGGAGACGGTGCGCTGGCGCGTGAAGGGCGACCGGATGTCGATCTTGCTGGGTGGTGAGTGGGAGAGCTACAAGCTCAAGTTGCGGAACAAGGATGCCACGCTGACCCTCTCCGGCGGCGATCTGCAGAAGCCGGTGAGCCTGAAGCGGACCGGCCCGCCGACGCCGCGACCCGCCAACGTCAAGGTGCCCGGGGATCCCGACACCGCCGGATGACCGGATGACCCTGCCCGCTGTGGACCCGCAGGCCGGGCAGGTCGGCGCGCCCGAGGCGCGGACCAACATCCCGCGCCTACTCACCGCCTACTACAGCCTCACCCCTGATCCAGGGCTTCGGCCCCAGCGCGTCGCGTTCGGTACGTCGGGGCACCGCGGATCGTCGCTGCTCGCGTCGTTCAACGAACAGCACATCCTCGCGATCTCTCAGGCCATCGCCGAACATCGCCTCGCCGCCGGGATCACCGGACCGCTCTACCTCGGCATCGACACCCATGCGCTGTCGGAATCCGCGGCCGCCACGGCGCTCGAGGTGCTGGTCGCGAACGGCGTCGATGTGCGCGTCGATGCCGAAGCCGGATACGTCCCGACCCCGGTGATCTCCCATGCGATCTTGACGCACAACGCCGGGCGTCCACGTCATCGCGCTGACGGCATCGTGGTGACTCCGTCACACAACCCGCCGGAGGATGGCGGCTTCAAGTACAACCCGCCGCACGGCGGGCCGGCCGGCACCGAGATCACCCGGGCGATCCAGGATCGCGCCAACGCCCTGCTGGCCGATGGCGTGCACAGCATTCGGCGCATCGGGTGGCGGCAGGCCATGGAGAGCGCGCACACCACGCGTCATGACTTCCGCGAGGCCTACATCACCGACCTCGCGGGTGCCATCGACTTCGACGCGATCCGCGCCGCCGATGTCCGCCTCGGCGTCGACCCGATGGGCGGTGCAGGGGTGACGTACTGGGGCGCGATCGCCGACCGCTACGGCATTCCGCTCGAGGTCGTCTCACGCGACGTCGATCCCACCTTCGGGTTCATGCCGCGCGATTGGGACGGCAAGATCCGGATGGATTGCTCGTCGCCTTGGGCCATGCAGCGACTGATCGCATTGCAGGACCGCTTCGACGTCGCGTGGGCATCGGATCCTGATCACGATCGCCACGGCATTGTGACGCGTTCGGGCGGCTTGATGCCCCCCAACGCCTACCTCGCGACCGCCATCGGCTATCTCGGGCGCCATCGCCCCGACTGGGCGGCCGGCGCGGGCATCGGGAAGACCGTGGTGAGCAGTGCCATCATCGATCGCGTGGCTGCGGAACTCGGACGCCCACTGCACGAGGTCCCCGTGGGCTTCAAGTGGTTCGTCGACGGCCTGCTCGATGGCTCGCTCGCCTTCGGAGGCGAAGAGAGCGCCGGCGCGTCGTTCGTGCGTCGCAATGGCTCGGTCTGGACCACGGACAAGGATGGCTTGCTGCTGGGTCTGCTCGCTGCCGAGATGACCGCCGTGACCGGCCGCGATCCGGCCGAGCAACATCGCGACCTCACCGCACGGCTGGGTGACACCTGGTACGCGCGCATCGACGCCGCGGCCACGCCGGCGCAACAGGCTGCACTCGGGGCGCTCACGCCGGCGAACGTCACCGCGCGGTCGCTCGCCGGCTCCCCCATCACGGCACGACTCACCACGGCCCCAGGCAACGACGCTCCGATCGGTGGGCTCAAGGTGGTGTCATCGGAGGGCTGGTTTGCGGCGCGCCCCTCGGGGACGGAGCGGGTCTACAAGCTCTATGCCGAAAGTTTTGTCGGGCCTGAACACCTGCGCCGGATCCAGGACGAGGCCCGGGAAATCCTCGCCGCCGCCATCGCGAGCGATTGACCGACCACGGCCTCAGCGGAAGAGTGTGCCCTGTGCCGGGGTCAGCAGGGGAATCGACGGCATCGGACCGTCCTGCAGCGCCAGGTGCAATGCCCCCGTGAACCCGACCTGCTCGAGACGGTCCGCCACCGTGCGGCGCGCGAGCTCGGCGTTGTTGCAGCGTTTGCTCAGGTGCGCGAGCACCACCGCGGCGAGCGCTTCATGATGTACCTCCGCCAACAATTCGGCACACTCAAGATTGGACAGGTGTCCCCCTGGACCCGCGATGCGCTGCTGCACCACCAGCGGGTAGCCGCTGGTCCGCAACAGGGTCGCGTCGTGGTTTGACTCCAGCACCAGGCAGTGTCGATTGCGCAGGAACCAGCGCACCGCCTGCGTCGGTCGGCCCAGGTCGGTGGCCATACCCAGGGAGCAACCGTCGGACAGCACGACCCCCAGCGCGATCGGCTCGGCCGCGTCGTGCGAAGTGGCACAGGCTGCGACGGTGAACGGGCCCACGGTCACCGCTCCGCGGGAACCGAGCGCAAGCCAGTCGCACGGCTCGCCACCGCGCGAGAGACCGCGCCAGGTCCCCATCGACGCGAGCAGGGGCACACCTTGCCGCTTGGCGAGCTTGGTGGCCCCGGCCGCGTGATCGCCGTGCTCGTGGGTGAGTGCAATGCCGACCAGCGTGGCAGGGTCGAGCCCTGCGGCGTGGAGTCGCCGATCGAGTTCGCGGAGGGAGAAGCCGGCATCGAGCAACAGCATCGCGCCACCGTCGATCAGTGCAAAGGCATTGCCCTGGCTGCCCGATCCGAGGACGACGAGGCTGTTCACTCCGTCAGGCGCTGGTACAGCTGCCGCAGCCACTGCTCAGTGGTGTCGCTCACCGTGACATCACGCCGCGGCATGACCCGGCGTGCGATGTCGATGAAGGCGTCTTCGGCGATGCGTGCCTCGCCTTCGCCGCCCCACGCAAAGGGCGGAGTGTACTTGGGCGCTCGCGGGCCCTCGAACAGGTTGGCGCCGGTGCCGAGCACCGCACCGGTGGGAAGCAACGTGCCGATCGCGGTCTTGGCGTGGTCTCCGATCAGTGCGCCGAGGTTGGTGCGGCCGGTCTCGATCCGGGCGCCGTGCACGTCGAGCCGAATGCGACCGTAGGTGTTCTTGAGATTGGAGCCGATGGTGCCGGCACCGAGGTTGACCCACTCGCCGACGACGCTGTGCCCCAGGAAGCCATCGTGGCTCTTGTTGGCGAATCCGGCAAACGCCGACGTGTTGATCTCGCCATGGATCCGGCAGTGCGGCCCGATGCTGGCATGGCGGAGCGTGCCCCCGACCAGCCAGGTGCCTTGCCGCACGCGCACGGGCCCCTCGATGCGCACGCCGCTGCGGACCTGCACGTCTCGCTCCAACACGATGCCGCCCTTGCGCGCATCGAGGATCACGCCCGGTTCGAGCACCGCACCACGCAACTTGATCGCGCCCGCGTTGCCGAGCACGACGGTGCCTTCGGGAATCGGATCACTGCTGCCGTCCAGCAACTCAAGTGTGTCGCCGAAGAGAAAGGTCTCGAGCGCCGTGACGAGATCATATGCGCCGGCGAGTCGCATACCCTCGACGACGAGTCCATTGCCGTCCGTAAACGGTCCCGTCCAGGCTTGTCCCGGGTCGAGGCGCCAGCCCACCGTCGCACCCTCGTGGAGCAGGCGATGCGTCGTCCCCGTTGCGCGCATCGGCAACTTGGGCGCGAAGGTCGCGTCAACGACCCACGCCGGTCCGATCACGGCCGCAGGATCAACGACCGGAAGGAGGTTGGGCATGCGATAGCCTGGTACGTGCGGGGCCATGGTGCCCTTGGCCGGGACACCGATGGCACGGCTCCAGCGTTCGTGCATGCGCCAGCCGCCGACGGGCAGCGAGGCCAGTGGGGTCGCACCGGCGAACGGCGCCCACGCGGCGCCCGGAGCATCGGGTTCGAGCAGATACAACGCAGTCATCTCACTCCAGTTCCCGCACCGAGGCGGGGAGATTGTCCAGTATTTTTTTGAGGTCGGGGGCACGGGATCGCTCGAGTACCAACGTGCGATCGTTCGCGTGCACCACGACAAGATCCCGGACGCCGGTCAACACCATCGGCGGACCGTCGTTCCAGACGATGCAGTCACTGCAGTCCAACAGCGTCACGGCCCCGTGGACGACGTTGCCGCGCCGGTCGCGTGGACGGACGCGGGCCAAAGCCTCCCAGGTGCCGATGTCGTCCCACGCGAAATCGCCCGGCACCACCGCCACGGTCGCACTGCGCTCAAAGACACCCACGTCGATCGAGACTTCGCGTACGTCGCGGAAAAATCCCTCGACATCCCCCGCCTCCAGCTTCGGCAACCAGGGCGCGATCTCGTCGGTGTGCAACATCACCTCGCGCCGGAGGTCGCCCGCACACCACGCGAACAGCCCGCTGTTCCAGAGCGCGCCCTCGGCCATCAAGTCGAGCGCCAACGCCGCGTTGGGCTTCTCGATGAACTTCTCCACCCGCTGCGAAGCGCTGTCGAGTCGCTCACCGGGCACGATATAGCCGAATCCGATTTCCGGGCGCGAGGGCACCATCCCGACCGTCACCAGCACACCATGCCGGCAGGCGGTTGCCAGCGCGGTCGCAGCGGTCGCCACGAATGCGGCCGGGTCGCCCACGGTCCAGTCGGCGTGCATCGAGACCACGGAGGCCTCAGGATCGCGCCGGGCCGCCTCGATGGTGGCCCAGACCAGCGCCGGGCCGGTGGACGCCGCCCGGGGCTCGATCAAGTAGTTCTCCATCGGGACCCGTAACCGAGTCGAGAGCCGTGCCGCCAGCGTACTGCCAGCGACCACGAGAATGCGCTCCGGCGGGATGAACCCCGCGAGTCGATCCACCGCTTCTTCGGCGCTGGATCGAGGCCCCGCGAGCGGCAGCAATTGCTTGGGGCTCTGGGGGGAGGACAGCGGCCAGAAGCGTGTTCCAGAGCCACCGGCAAGCAAGACGGCCCACTGCATCTCGGCCTAGACCAGTTCGACCAACGCCGGCGCGTGCCGACGCAGGTCGTGGAGCAGGGCGCCGAGGTCGCCATCAGGGGCGGCCAGCACCAAGAGGGTCGATCCCGTGGGCAGCCGCTGCATCACCACGACGCCCCCAGGGGCCTCGACCACGGTCTCCAGCGGCTGTCCGTGCCCGGTGGCTCCTCCCAGGGTCTGGAGCGTCCTGAGTGCGGTGGCGGCGAGGGCGGCGACCGCCTCGGGATCGAGGTGCGGCGGCAGGGCCGACTCCACCACCAATCCTTCGTCGCTGATCACCGCAGCGCCGAGCACTTCGGGGCGGTCGGCCAGGGCGGCAAGGACAGTTCGGAGGGGGTGCATCGAGCGCTGCTCCCGGAGGTGTGAGTGACGCGCGAAGCTAGGTCCGTCACAACACGGAAGTCAAGCAACGACGCCGGGTTGCCGCACCTCTGCGAGCGGTCTAACCTTCTGCCATGAAGCGCTCCCACTCCTGTCTCGTCGCCATCGCCTTCCTCACGGCCGCCTGCTCGAACAACCAGCTCGATCCGGCCCAGATCGACAACGTGGTGGATACCATCACGCTGGGGGCCCTGGAGGGCACCAGCATCACCACGCCCTCGGCCTACTCGATTCCTGACGCGCGCGCGATTCGGACCGACCAGACGTCGGCCTTCGACTTCGCCTACAACCTCGATGGAACGGGTCGGCATGTTTTGCTCCCCCTCGAGGCGCTCGGACTCGCGTCCGCCACCAGCAGCAATCCGGGCTTGATCCGCAGCACGGAAACGTTCGCCGGGCTGACCAATCCGCCGACCAACGGCTACCTCACCAAGGACACGTTGGTGGTCGTGGTCGGTGATGTCTTGGCCGCGCGGTCGCGCATTGCGTGCTTCCTCGGCGTGCCGGAGTATGCCAAGCTGCAGATTCTCGCGTTCGACGATGTGAAGCGCACCATGCAGATGCAGATCCTCGCCAATGTCAATTGTGGGTACCGGAACCTCGGTATCGGCATCCCGACGAACTGACCTCGTGATCGACGTCCGCTCCCTCCGTCACGATCCGGCCCCGGCCAGAGCCGCCTTGGCGCGCCGCGGCGATCCCGCCGCGCTGGAGCAGTTCGACCGCGTGCTCGAGCTCGACCTGCGGCTGCGCGAGCTCGTCGGCACGGTCGAGTCGCTCCAGGCCGAGCGCAACGTCGCCACCGAGACCGTCGCACGGCACAAGCGCGCGGGCGAACCGGCCGAGGCACTGCTGGCGGACCTCAAGGTGTCGGCCGAGCGTGTCCGTGCGCTCGAGGCCGACCTGCGCGATATCGAGGCACTGCTCGAGAGCCACCTCCTCAACGTGCCAAACTTGCCGAACGAGGACGTGCCGACTGGCGATGCGAGCGCGAATCTGGTACTGCGCAGCTGGGGTACGCCGCGGGCCTTCGAGTTCATACCGCGTCCGCACTGGGAGCTGGGCCACTCGTTGGGGCTCTTTGATCTGCCGCGGGGCGCCAAGCTCACTGGGTCCGGCTTTCCGCTCTTCACGGGGATGGGCGCCCGACTGGTGCGCGGACTCGCCAACTTCATGCTCGACCTGCACACGGCGGAGCACGGCTATCTCGAGGTCCAGCCACCGTACCTCGTGAATCGCGCGTCGCTGGTCGGAACCAGCCAATTGCCCAAGTTCGAGGATGATCTCTATCGAACCCACGCCGAGGATCTCTTCCTGATTCCCACGGCGGAGGTGCCGCTGACGAACATCCATCGCGATGAGATCCTTGATGGCGCGACGCTGCCGCTCAGCTTCGTGGCCTACACGCCCTGCTTCCGGCGCGAGGCCGGGGCGCACGGCAAAGACACCCGCGGGCTCATCCGCGTGCACCAGTTCGACAAGGTCGAACTCGTGCGCATCGTGCGCGCGGAGGACAGCGCGGCCGAGCATGCCCTGCTGACACAGCATGCCGAAACGGTGCTCCAGCGGCTCGAGATTCCCTATCGGGTGCTCGCGCTGGCCTCGGGTGACACCGGTTTCGGCAGCGCCTGCACCTACGACCTCGAGGCCTGGGCATCCGGCATCGGTGGGTGGCTGGAAGTGTCGAGCGCGAGCACGTTTCGAGATTTCCAGGCACGACGTGCCAACATTCGCTATCGCCCCGTGCCCGGAGCCAAGCCGGAGTTCGTCCACACGCTCAACGCCTCCGGCGTGGCCTTCCCGCGCACCATCATCGCCCTGCTGGAGAACGGGCAGGAGGCCGACGGCTCGGTGCGCCTGCCGCCCGCGCTGGTCCCCTATGTCGGGACCGACCGCCTCGTCCCGCGGTCGTAAGGAGCAGCTCCGTCGCCTCGCACCCGGGGCGGCGGTGCTGCTCGTTGCGCTGCTCGCCGGCCTCACCACCGGTTCGAGCCTGATCGTGGCGCGCCACTATCGCGCCGAAGCGCTCTCGGCGTCACGGCTCTATGCCGTGGTATTCCAGGGTCTCGGTGACCCGGCGCCGGAAGGGGCGGAAGCTGCCCTCCTCGAGCTCGGCCGCGAGGTTCGTGAACTCGGTCTCCCACTCGTGATCACCGACTCCGCCGGTCGGGTCACGGCCTCCGCCAACGTTCCCTTCGACACGACGGGTGCGGAAGCGCGACTCGAGGCGCTCGCGCGCGAGCTCGATGCCGTGAACCCCGCGATCACGCTGAAGCAGGGACTCGGCGTGCTGCATTACGGGCCGCTGCCCAACACCCGACTGCTGGTGGCGCTCGGGGGATTGCAGGTGCTCACGCTGGTCGTGATGGTCGCCGTCGGGGTCACCGCCTATCGCAACGCCACCACGGCGCAGCGCGACCGACTCTGGGTCGCGATGGCTCGCGAGGCCGCGCATCAGATGGGCACGCCGCTGACCTCGTTGCAGGGGTGGATCGAGCAATTGCGCAGCGCCGGGGTACCGCCCGAGAAAGTGGCGGAGTATCTCGACGCCGATGCCGACCGGTTGCAACGGGTGGCCCAGCGTTTCGAGCGCATCGGCAATCCGGCACGACGCGATCCGGTGGGGTTGGGCGCGTTGGCGGAACGGGTGGCGGGGTACTATCGACCGCGGCTTCCGAAGCACGCCAACACCATTGTCATCGACGTCGTGGCACCCAGCGCGGGTCCCGTGATGCTCGGCGATTCGGTGCTGCTGGAATGGGCGCTCGAGGCGATGGTCAAGAACGCCATCGACGCGCTGCAGGGTCGGGGAGGGGTCATCACCATCGTGGCCACGGCCGAAGGGAACGAGGCAATACTGCGCGTGTCGGATGACGGACCGGGCGTCCCGCGCGAGCTGCGCCGGACCATCTTCGAGCCGGGGATCACGACCAAGCGCGGTGGCTGGGGAATCGGGCTGGCGCTGGCCCGCCGCGTCATCGAGGATGCCCACGAGGGGCGGCTCGCACTGGAATCGACCGATCGAGGGACCACCTTCTTGATGCGCTTTCCCCTGGCTTCCACCGTCGCATGACTTCGCCACGCGACCTGCTCGTGGGGCTGAACCCGGCGCAACGCGACGCCGCGGAACACCTCCACGGGCCGATCCTGGTGCTCGCCGGGGCCGGCTCGGGCAAGACCCGCGTGCTCACGGCGCGGATCGCCCACCTCATCGATGCCCACGGGGTCCCGCCGGATCGCATCTTTGCGGTGACCTTCACGAACAAGGCGGCCGGCGAGATGAAGGAGCGCATCGGGCATCTGCTGATGCGCGATCCCTCCGGACTCTGGATCGGCACCTTCCACTCGCTCTCGGCGCGACTGCTGCGGCGCGAGGCGACGCACCTTGGCTTCAGCCGCGCCTTCACCATCTATGACCAGGATGACCAGCTCTCCCTGATCCGGCGGATCATGGACGAACGCAACCACTCCACCAAGCTCTATCCGCCGAAGGTCATCCAGCATCTGATCTCCGGTGCCAAGAACCGGATGCAGTCGTCGGACGAGCTCGAGCGGTCCGCACCCCATGATCCAGGTGTGAAGGTGGCCGCTGATGTCTTCGGCGCCATGCAGCGCGCGCTGAAGGCCGCGAATGCGATGGATTTCGACGATCTCATGCTCCATCCGCTGGCGCTGTTCCGCGATCACCCCGAGGTACTCGCGCACTGGCGCCGGCGCTTTGACTTCGTGCTCGTCGACGAGTTCCAGGATACCAACCGCGCCCAGTACGAGCTGATCAAGCTGCTTGCCGGCGGACATCGCAATGTCTTTGGGGTGGGTGACGACGATCAGTCGGTCTACGGCTGGCGCGGTGCCGACATCCGCAACATGCGCGATCTCCAGACCGACTTTGGCGAAGCGCGCGTGGTCAAGCTGGAGGAGAACTATCGCTCCACCCGGCCGATTCTTGATGCAGCCAACGCGGTGATCGTGCGCAATCCAGGTCGGCTGGGGAAGACCCTGCGCACGCGCCGTCCCGGTGGCGCGAGTCTTGTGGTGCTCGCCGCCGCCGATGAACGCGACGAGGCCGAGTGGATCGCGCGGGAACTCCAGACGCGCAGCCGCGACGGCATGCTCTGGACCGACGCGGCGATCCTCTACCGCACCAACGCGCAGTCTCGTGCCCTTGAGGACGCCCTGCGCCGCGCTGGCGTGCCCTATCGCCTCGTGGGGTCGATCTCCTTTTACGATCGCCGCGAAGTGAAGGACCTGCTCGCCTACATCCGCCTGGTGGCCAACCCCGCCGATGATGAGGCGTTTCTCCGTGCCATCGGCGTGCCGCGCCGCGGTGTCGGGGATGCCTCGCTGGCGCTGTTGCGCGAGCAGGCCCTGCAATGGAATCGTCCGCTGCTCGAGACCGCGGAGCGCGCCGACGCCATCGCCACCCTGCGGCCCAACCTGCGGTCCGCCTTCCACACCTTCGGCGAGCTGATCCAGGCGCTGCGCACGCGCTTTGGCGAGGCCCCGCCGGTTGTGATCATGGAAGAGATCATCCGCGCCATCGATTACGAGACCGTGCTGATGGCTGAGGGGTTCGAGGGAACCGAGCGCTGGGAAAACGTCTGCGAGATGGTCGCCGCCGCGGCCGAATGGTCGGAGGTCGTGATCGAGGCCGATGAACCGGGCACCCCATTGCAGCGATTCCTCGCCGAGGCGACCCTGCTCTCGGCGGTGGATACCAGTGCGGGTCGTGAAGATGGCGTGACGCTCATGACTCTGCACACGGCCAAAGGACTGGAGTGGCCGGTGGTGGTGATGTCAGGGATGGAAGACGGCCTCTTTCCCATGTCGCGCGCGATGGAGTCGCCCGATGGGCTCGAGGAGGAGCGCCGCCTCTGTTACGTCGGCATCACTCGGGCGCGCGACTCGCTGCTCCTCACCTGGGCCCGTTCGCGACGACGCGGCGGTGAATTGCGCCCGGGCATGCCTTCGCGGTTCCTGCGCGAGATTCCTCCCGAGCTGGTCGAGGAGCGACGGACCTCATTCGCCGTGGGCAATGCACTGGGCGGCAACTGGAGCGGCAGCGGTCAGTACGGTGGCAGTCGCGGGTCGGGCTGGGGATCCGGTCGCAGCCGCAAGAGCGCTCCGCCTGCGCCGATCGCGACCCCGCGGGCCGGGTGGGACGAGTTCGCGCAGGTGGCGCCCGACGCGCCAAGCGGGGGCGAAAGTCAGGATCTTCCGCGCTTCGTGAAGGGCGAACGGGTGCGCCACCGCCGCTTCGGCTCCGGGGCGATCCTCGGTCTCAGCGGCAACGGCAAGGACACCAAGGTCTCGGTGGAGTTCGACGATCCGGAAGTGGGAACCAAACAGTTGCTTGTCGCCTTTGCGGGCCTCGAGCGCGACTGGGAGAGCGCATGATCATCGGAGCAGCGGAAGTGCGTCACGTGGCTCGCCTCGCCGAGCTCGCCGTAGCGGAGTCGGAAGTTGCCACCCTCGCAGCGCAACTCGAGGCCATTGTCGCTTTCGTGGCCCAACTGAATGCCGTTGAGGTTCCCACGGGGACCGGGGTCACCGTGGTCGGTCCCGAACGCCTGGCCCTGCGCGACGATCGGGTCGATCCGATCCCGATGACGCGCGGCCCCGCCGAGATGGCGCCAGAGTTCCGGGAAGGGTTCTTCGTGGTGCCCAAGCTGGGCGGACTGGCCGACGCATGAGCGCCAGCGAACTCGCCCGCGAGACGGGAAAGCGGCTGGCCGATGCCGATGCGCTCGGGCTCAACGCCACGTTGCATTGGTCGCAGGAGGTGCTCGATCGCGACGCCGCGCGCCTCGATGATAGCTCGCCGGGCCCGCTCTCGGGCATCGCGGTGGCGCTCAAGGACAACATCGTCACCACCGACCAACCCACCACCTGCGCGTCGCGGATTCTCGCGGGGTACGTCTCGCCATACGAGGCCACCGTGGTGACCCGACTGCGCGACGCCGGGGCCCTCATCGCCGGGAAGGCCAACCTCGACGAGTTTGCCATGGGATCATCCACGGAGAACTCCGCCTACGGCCGCGTGCTCAATCCGGTGGATCACAGTCGGGTGCCGGGCGGATCCAGCGGCGGGTCGGCGGCCCTCGTGGCAGCCGGGGTCACTGCGGCGGCACTCGGATCGGAAACCGGCGGTTCGGTGCGTCAGCCGGCAGCGTTCTGCGGCGTCGTGGGTGTGAAGCCGAGTTATGGGCGGGTCAGCCGCTTTGGACTGGTGGCCTTCGGATCGTCGCTCGACTGCGTCTCGGTCTTCGGGCAGACGGTGGCCGATGCGACGCGCGTCCTGTGCGCGATCTCTGGTCACGACCCGCGCGATCCCACCACACAACCGCTCCCTCCGTTGGCGCTGCCCGAGGGGCGGAGCGATCTCCGCGGTCTCGTGATCGGACTTCCACGGGAGTATTTCCCCGAATCGTTGCACCCCGGCGTGCGGGCAGCCTGCGACGCCTCCATCATGCTGCTGCGCGAACTCGGGGCGGAGGTGCGCGACGTCTCGCTGCCCCACACCTCCTACGCCGTCCCCACCTATTACGTCATCAATCCCGCCGAAGCGGCCGCCAACCTCGCGCGCTTCGACGGGGTGCGCTACGGCCCGCGACAGATCGGCCCCGACGGCGACGTGCGTGCGCTCTATCAGGCCACGCGAGGGCAGGGGTTCGGGCCCGAGGTCCGACGTCGCATCCTCGTCGGCACCTTCGTGCTCAGTGCGGGCTATGCCGAGCACTACTACAGTCGCGCGCAAGCGGTGCGCCGACTTATTGGCGATGACTTTACCGCGGTGTTTGCGGCGGGCGTGGACTTGCTGTTCACGCCCACCACACCGACGCCGGCATTCAAGGCCGGCGAAAAAACTGCCGATCCGGTCCAGATGTACCTCGAAGACATTTTCGTCGCGCCGGCAAGTCTGACAGGATTGCCCGCGCTCTCGATCCCGCTGGGTCGGGATGGCGGCCTGCCGATTGGTGGGCAACTGATTGGCCGGGATTTTGGTGAGGGGACGATGCTGTCGGCGGCGGCGGTGATCGAGCAGGCGCTGGATCCGATGCAGGAGGTGCGCTGATGGAGTGGGAGACCGTCGTCGGCCTCGAGGTCCACGTCCAGCTCAAGACCGTGAGCAAGATGTTCTGCGGTTGCGCCACCACCTACGGTGATGCACCCAACACCAACGTCTGTCCGGTCTGTCTCGGCCTGCCCGGTGCCCTCCCCGCGCCGAATGGTGAGGCCATTCGGCTGGGCGTTCGCGGGGCGCTTGCCATCGGCTGCGACATCCACGACACCAGCGTGTTTGCGCGCAAGAACTACTTCTATCCCGACCTGCCCAAGGGCTACCAGATCTCGCAGTTCGACAAACCGCTCGCCACCGACGGTGCGGTAGAGATCGAGTCCCCCGATCGCGGGCCGATCACGGTGAGCATCACCAGGCTTCACCTCGAGGAGGACGCCGGGAAGTCGCTGCACGATCGCATTCCCGGCATGACGGCCGTCGACCTCAATCGCGCCGGTACCCCGTTGGCCGAGATTGTCAGTGGCCCCGACATGCGCTCACCGGCGGAGGCGCGCGCGTATCTCGTGACGCTGCGGCAGCTGCTGATCTATGCGGGGGTGAGCGAGTGCTCGATGGAGCAGGGATCGCTGCGGGTTGACGCCAACCTCTCGGTCCGTCGGCCCGGGGCCCCTCTGGGCACCAAGACCGAGGTGAAGAACATGAATTCCTTCGCCAACGTGGAGCGCGCACTCGAATCGGAACGGAAGCGCCAGATCGCGCTGCTCGAATCGGGCGGAGTGGTGACGCAGGTCACCCTCACCTTCAACGCCGCCACGGGAGAGGTGAAGCCGCTGCGCAGCAAGGAGGATTCCCAGGACTATCGTTACTTCCCCGATCCCGACCTGCCGCCGCTGCGGCTCGATGCCGCGTGGCTCTCGGCGCAGCGTGAGTTACTCCCCGAGCTCCCGGTCGCGCGCCAAGCGCGCTACGAGACGGGATTCGGCTTGCCCGAATACGATGTGCGCGTACTGACGCAGGAGCCCGCCGTGGCGGACTACTTCGAGGCGGTGGTCGCGGCCGGCGTGGCGCCCAAGCTCGCCGCCAATTGGGTGCTGGGTGAAGTGATGAGCGGGTACAACGAGCAGGGTCATTTTGCGGTGATTCCCGAACGACTCGCCGCACTTACCGCGCTGGTGGACGACGGAACACTCTCGTTGGCGGCGGCCAAGAAGGTCTTCGCGGAGCTCGGAAGCGGCGACGAGGCACCGCGCGCGGTTGCCGAACGCCTGGGCCTGATCCAGGAACGTGACGAAGGGGCGCTGTCGGGGTGGGTCGATGCGGTGGTGTCCGCGCATCCGGATGAGGTGGCGCGATTCCGCGCCGGGGAGGCCAAATTGATCGGATTCTTCGTGGGGCAGGTGATGAAGCGGAGTCAGGGGAAGGCCGATCCCAAGGCCATCCAACCGCTGCTGCTGGGGCGGCTCCAGGGATGACGGGCACCCTCGAGACCGCGGCGATCCGGGCGGCGTTTCCGGCCCTCATGCGGCAGCACAACGGTCACCCGGTGGCCTATTTCGACGGACCGGGCGGGACGCAGGTCCCCACGTCGGTCATTGCGGCCATGACCGACTATCTCGCGCATCACAACGCGAACACCCACTGGGTCTACCCGACGAGTCTCGAGACCGACGCCATGCTCCACGCGGCGCGCGAGACCTTCGCCGCGTTCTTCCACGGCGCACCGGATGAGGTGGTGTTCGGAAACAACATGACCACGCTGTCATTCCACGTGGCTCGTGCGCTTGGTCGTGGATGGCAGGCCGGTGATGAAGTGATTCTCACCGAGCTGGATCATCACGCCAACGTGGCACCGTGGCAGGCACTCGCGCGTGAGCGCGGCATCGTCCTGAAGTGGCTCCCGTTGGATCTCGGCAGCTTTCAGCTCCGGCTCGACCTGCTCCCGTCGCTGATCGGCCCGCGCACCAAGCTGCTGGCCATCGGTGCCGCGTCCAACGCGCTGGGCACCATCAACGATGTGGCGTCGGCTGCGGCCGTGGCGCGAAACGCCGGCGTGCTGGTCTATGTCGATGGGGTGCACTACGCCCCCCATGTGCTGCCGGATGTGGCGGCGCTCGGTTGTGACTTCTTCGCCTGTTCGTCCTACAAGTTCTTCGGCCCCCACGTCGGCGTGCTCTGGGGTCGCCGAGCGCTGCTCCAGTCGCTCGATGTGCCACGACTCGAACCGGCACCAGATCACGCTCCTGATCGGCTGGAGACGGGCACTCAGAATCATGAGGGAATCATCGGCGCCGCCGCAGCGGTCGAGTGGCTCGCCTCTCTCGCGGGCGAGGCCGGCTCGCTTCGAAGCCGACTCGTGCGCGCCTACGCCGCGCTGCACGCGCGCGATCTGGCGCTGTTCGCACGGCTCTGGGAGGGGCTCGGCGCGATTCCCGGCGTGACGCGGTACGGACCGCCCCCGGGCACCCCCCGTACCGGCACGGTCTCGTTCCGATTCGCCGGAGTCTCGGCAGAGTCCATCGCCCGGCGGCTTGCCCAGGAGGGGTGCTTCGTCTCGAATGGAGATTTCTACGCCACCACGGTGGCACGACTCCTGGGAGCGAGCGACGACGGGTTCGTGCGCGTGGGTATTGCGGCCTACAGCACGGCGGACGAGGTGGATCGTGTCGTGGCCGGGGTAGGTCGCTGCGCTCCGTAGGCGAGTGCGCTACGCCTCGGCGTCGCTGCCTTCGCCCAGGAGCGGTGGGAGGGTGACGCTGGTGTGATCCACCGGCGAGGCCGCAGCACTCGGGAGCCCGAAGTGCGCGTCGGCCACCGCTGCAATCCACTCGGCATTGCGGCGTCCCACGCCGCGCAGGGCCTCGCGGCGGACCCGTTTGCTGCGCACGATCTCCGTCTCGCCGTTGGGGTCGCTCCGCAACACCGGTGAACTCTCCTCTCCGAGCACGGAGAGAATGTTGTCGGTCGCGGCATTGAGGTAGTCGCTGATCAGCGCCTCCGACAATTCCCAACGACTCTGCTCAGTCGCCAGCTGCATGCCGAGCTGCCACGGCTTCGAGTCGGCGAGTCGCACCATCCCCCGAAAGAGTCGCCGATTGGTGCGGACCGAAAAAATCGTGGGCGAGAGGATGCGCTCCAGGTGTGCGTCGGCCGGTCGATGGTCGAGGCGCAGCAGGTCGCGCGCCGCGCGCGGCACCAGCTCGCCGAGCATCGACTCGACGCGACTCTCCCAATAGGTGTGCCCCATGTTGGTGGTGCTGCTGGTCACCACCAGCTGGCGCGGTACGAAGTGGTTGTGGGCGACGCTGTCGGCCGCGAGATGCGAGAGGTAGCCGAGCCCAAAGGCCCTCAGGGCATCGGTGGGGGCGAGGTCACGGACCTCCTGACCCACGTGCCAGGCATGACAGTGCCGGTCGGCGGGGGCGTACTTCTTGGCCATCGTGGTGTCGGCTGCGATGTTGCCATAGAGGTAGTCGTACGGGAAGGCCCGCAGGAGGTCGCCCACCGCGGATGGCAACAGGTGCAGCGACGAAAGGATGCGCTCTCCAAGCACCACATGGGTGCCAGGTGTCCAGGCATGGAGCGCATCCGGAAAGCAGAGTGCGACCGCCGCCACGATCAGCAGCGCCGCGACTTGGATCACGCGGCCCCGCGGCGGCGCGGCAGCACCAGACGACGCAACCGTCCGATCACCCCACTCCCGGTCCGGACGGTGCGGAGCGCGGCGCCGAAGTCGAGCGCGGTCTCCTCGACCTCTTCCTGCACCACCTCGACCACGGCCTCGAAGTCGGCCAGGCGTATCCGGGTGCGTTCGACCGTCTTCTCCACGTCGCGACGCAGCCGGCGCGTGGTGTGCAGGATCTCTCGCACCTCCTCCTGCGCCAGCTCCATGACTTCCGCCCCACCGGTGCCGAGTCGGTTGAGTGCCTGCAGGGTGGGTGAGAGTTCCCGGCGCAGTTCGCCCAGCTCCCGGGCGAGTGACTGCCCCCGCTCGAGGGCCTCGCGCAGAGTGAACGCGACCGCACCTGCGATCCCCAGGAAGCAGATCGCGATGAGCACCAACGATATGGCCATGGTCGGCCCGACCCATCCGTTCATCTGCGTCTGCTCCTGTTGCGTGATCCGTGGAAATCTAACGTCGAAGTTGCATGCCGCTTGCGGTGGCCTCGGGAGGCAACGACCTTTGCTTCATGCCCCCACGATTCGTGGTCAACGGCGGTCGCCAGCTCTCCGGCACGATCCGCCCCGCAGGAAACAAGAATGCCGCCCTGCCGGTCATCGCCGCCACGCTGCTGGCCGATGGGCCGGTGGCGTTGGAGAACATCCCGCGCATCCGGGACGTCGAGACCCTGCTCGAGATCATCGCCGACCTTGGCGGTGCCATCGAATGGGTCGGAACGAATGCGGTGACGATCGATACCCGCGCCGTGAAACCCAAGCCGCTTGATCCGGTGCTCTGCACCAGGATCCGTGCCTCGATCCTGCTGGCCGGCCCGTTGCTGGCCCGCTTCGGCCACGTGGTCCTGCCGCCTCCGGGTGGAGACGTCATTGGGCGCCGCCGCGTGGACACCCACTTCCTCGCCCTCGAACGGCTGGGCGCCTCGGTGGTCGTCGGCGATCGCTTCGAGATCACCGCCCGGCAGCTCGTGGGCGCGGAGATCTTCCTCGACGAACCGAGCGTCACGGGCACCGAGAACGCGCTGATGGCCGCCGTCATGGCGAAGGGGCGCACCGTGATCCTCAATGCGGCCTGCGAGCCGCACGTGCAGGATACCGCCCGCGTGCTGGTGGCCATGGGCGCCCAGATCGAGGGAATCGGGAGCAACTGCTACACCATCGAGGGCGGGAAACCCTTGGGCGGTGCCAGTTATACCATCGGCGCCGACCACATCGAGATCGGCTCCTTTATCGGCCTCGCCGCGGTCACCAACGGACAGGTGACCATCGAAGGGGTGCGAGGCGATGACCTGCGCAGCACCCTGCTCGGGTTCGAGCGCCTCGGGATCCGTCCGCGGCTCGATGGCGATCGCCTGATCGTCGATGCCGGTCAGGAACGGCGCGTCCGTCCGGATCTGGGTGGTCATGTCCCGAAGCTGGAGGACGGCCCTTGGCCGGCGTTTCCGGCCGACGTGATGTCCATCGCCATCGTCGCCGCCACCCAATGTGAGGGGATGGTGCTGATTCACGAGAAGATGTTCGAGTCCCGGCTCTTCTTCGTCGACAAGCTGGTCGGCATGGGCGCTCGCATTGTCCTCTGCGACCCCCACCGCGCCGTGATCAGCGGACCCTCGCCGCTGCGCGGCAGCAAGGTGGAGTCACCTGATATCCGCGCCGGCATGGCGATGGTCATCGCCGCGCTCGCCGCCGAGGGGCAGAGCACCATCCACAACATCGGGCAGGTCGAGCGCGGTTACGAGAAGATCGACGTGCGACTCCGCGCCCTCGGTGCCGATATCGAGCGTGTCGACGATTGACGAGCGGCCCCTGCCGGGACCGCTCCCGCTCTGGGAACTTCCCGGTTGGGGTGAGCGCTTCGGAGTGGTCGCCGGGATCACCGGGCGCGGCACCTCGGGCGAACCACCCTTCGACCTTGGCCTCTGGGGGCGCCAGCCGGTGGGAGAGGCGATGGGACGCTGGCGCCGCTTCCTCGCCGCCTTTCCCGATTTTCCCGCGGCAACCCTCGCCCATCAGGTCCACGGCAATCGCGTCCTCTGGCACGCCGACTCGCAAGCCGGTTGGACCCTCCTCGAGGGGGCCGACGGCCATGCGACCCGGTCCGTCGGCCGACTCCTCCTCGTCACGGTGGCCGATTGCGTCCCGGTCTACCTGATTGCCCCGAGACAACGGGCAATTGCGCTTCTCCATGCCGGTTGGCGGGGTACTGCCACCGGGATCCTCGCCGAAGGGGTCCGACGTCTCGCGGAGCAGGCTGGCGCAGCACCTGGCGAACTCGTCGGCCACGCCGGAGTGGCCATTTCTGGGCCTTGCTACGAGGTCGGTGCCGAAGTGATGAGTGGGGTCGGGCGGCCGACAGGCGGCCAGGGTCCGTGGCATCTGGATATCCGCTCGGTGTTGCAGCAACAAGCCGAAGATATTGGTATCAAAGACTTTACCGCGTCAACCGTATGTACTTTCAGAGGTCGCGACGAGTTCTTCTCGCATCGAGGCAGCGGCGGGAAGGACGGCAGGATGGTGGCGTACCTCGGTCTGAGGTAGGGGAAGGGGGAGGGGGAGGGAGAAGGGCGGATTCGAATGTCACCCTGAGCGAAGCGAGGGGGCCGGAACCCGGACCGAGGGAATTCACGACGGGAGAGCTTCGCCCCCTCGCTTCGCTCAGGGTGACAACTTGTCGACCATGGTTCCTCGCTGTGATTTGCGTCCTCCTTTCCCTTCGCTAATTGACGCCCCCCCCTACTCGGAGGTATCTTCTAGTGCTGGGGGGAACTTGCGTGCAGTCGGCGAGTGTCGGGGTTCCCCCCGACATTTTTTCTTTTCCCCCACCGGGTCCGGACGTGACCGCCACCGATCTCAGTCCCGAGACGCTCCGCGTCGCAGTGGATGACCTCGGATTTGAACTGGTGGACGTCCGCATCGCTGGTCCGGCTGCTGCCCGGATCGTGCGGTTGCGGATCGACGTGCCCGGTGGTGGACGACGCGGCCATGGTGTGACCAGTGGCGATTGCGAGCGGGTCTCCCGCGCGCTCGACATCTGGTTCGAGGCGCAGGGCACCGTCGCGACGCTGGAAGTGTCCTCGCCCGGGATCGAGCGTCCGATCCGGTTCGTTGAGCATTGGCGTCGGTATGTCGGTCGTGCGATTCGGGTCAAGGCCGCCGGCGTGTCCGGTACCGCGACCGCTCGCATCGTCGAGGTGCCCGACGATTGGCACGTCATGCTGGAGCTGGGTGGGGCGGCCGTGACGCTCCCCCTCGATGCGATCAAGGAGGCCACGCTGCTGGTCGACTGGTCGACTGCAGGCAACCAGGAAGCAGGAGAACTGTAGATGGCGACGTCCGCCGAAATGCTGTCGGCCTTCAAGGAACTGTCCAACACCAAGCAACTCGAGCGGTCCGAGTTGCTCGACCTGTTGCGCGACGGTATCCACGCCGCACTGATGAAGAAGTACGGTCCCAACGTGCGCTTCGAACTCAACGTGGACGAGCTTCAGGGCACGCTCTCGGTGACCCGGCTGCGCCAGGTCGTCGATCTGGTCGAGGACGCGAGCGCGCAGGTGAGTGTCGAGGAGGCTCGTTTCGAGGACCCCGACTTCCAGGTCGGCGACGTGCTCGAGGAAGAGGTGCCCTTCGAGACCTTCGGACGACTCGCCGTGCAGGCCGCCAAGCAGCGGATCATCCAGCGGGTTCGCGAGGGCGAGCGCAACCGGATTCGGGACGAGTTCACCAGCAAGGTCGGCGAATTGCTGTCGGGCGAGATCCAGCAGGTGGAGCGCGGCAAGTTCGTGATCATGCTGAACCGCTTCCGCGAGGCCGAGGCCATCGTGCCGTACCGCGAACAGAATCACCGCGAACATTTCCACCAAGGCGACACTATCCGCGCGGTGCTGAAGCGGATTGAAGAGACGCCCAAGGGACCGCGCCTGATCCTCTCGCGAGGCGATCCGCTGTTCGTGGTCGCGCTGTTCAAGCTCGAGGTGCCGGAGATCCAGCAGGCGATCGTCGAGGTGCGCGGCATTGCGCGTGAAGTCGGCAGCCGAACCAAGGTTGCGGTCATTTCGCGTGACGACGCCATCGATCCGGTGGGAGCGTGCGTCGGCCTCAAGGGGTCGCGCGTCCAGGCCGTGGTCAATGAACTCGGCGGTGAACGGATCGACATCGTCCCCTGGTCGCCCGATCCGGAGCGCTTTGCCCGGCTCGCGCTGGCACCGGCGCGGGTGGCGAAGGTGTTCTCTGATCCGACCACCAAGACGATCCAGGCCGTGGTCGATGAGGACCAGCTCTCGCTCGCGATCGGCCGGAACGGGCAGAATGTCCGGCTGGCCTCGGAGCTCACCGGCTGGAAGATTGATCTCTACTCGAGTCGCGAATGGCTCGAGCGTGGTGGCGAGGGTCCGTTGTTTGCCGCCGCCGCCGGCGAGGAGGATCCCGAGGCGCGGGTGCCGCTGGCGCAGCTCGAAGGACTTTCGCCCGAGCTCGTCGCGGTGCTCGATCAGGCCGGCTTCTCGGCGTTGAACGACGTGATCGATCTCGAGGCGGATGACATCGAGCGGATTCCCGGGATGTCGCCGGAGACGAGCGAGGAGCTGCTGAAGTTTCTGGCGGAATTGACGGAAGAGGAGCCCGAGGGTGGAGACGCCCCCGCGGTCTGATCCGTCGGAGCGCCTGCTTGCCCTGCTCGGTCTCGGTGCCGCGGGGGGCAACGTGGTGATCGGGGTGGACGGGACCCGCGCATTCCTGCAGCGACAGAAATGCTTTGTCGTGGTGATGGCGCTGGATGCCTCACCTCGGGCGGTCTCGAAGGTGAAGCGATTGGCCGAGGCCACCGGCATCCCGGTGGTGATCGGCCCGATGCGTGAACAGATGGGCGCCAGGCTGGGTCGGCCGCCCGTGATGGTGGTGGGTGTGAAGGACCGAGGGTTGGCAGCGGGCATTCTCGCTGCGAGTGCGCCTCGGGACGGGACCTGACGGAAGGAGTGGTTAGTGGTCAAGAGTCGTGTGCACGACCTCGCTGCGGAGTTCGGCGTCCCAGTGGAACAACTCATGGGAATGCTGCGCGAAATGAACATCTTCGTGCGCAGTCACATGTCGTCGCTGGAGCCCGATCAAGTCTCGGCGGTGCGCGTGCGCTGGGAACGGGAGAAGCGCAAGGCCGCTGAGGCCCCGGCGCCCAAGAAGGGACGCCGCAAGGTGGTCGCCGCCGCGCCGCAGGCGCCGGTCGCCGAGGCGAAGCCTGTGCGGCGTCGCCGCACTGCCGCCGAAGTCGCCGAGCAGGAGGCCAAGGCCGCTGTCGACGCCGAGGAGGAGGCATCCGCCTCGTTCGAGATCGCGCCGGTGCGCGAGCTCGACAAGCCCGCGGCCGAAGCCAAGTCGGGACTCTCGCTCGAGGAGCGCGCCAAGCGCCTCTTCAAGGATCTCCCGCCCGAGGCCGAAGCGGCGATTGCCGACGCAACGCCCGACGCGCCGGCTGCCGAGGTGCCTGCGGCCACTGAACCCGAGGCCCCGACCGCGCCCCCGGCTCCGCCCGTGGAGCGGCCGGTCGTGCCGTCGCGTCCGTCGATCCCGCCTCGGCCGAGCGGCCCGACCATTCGGCCAGCCTCTACCGGCGACCCGACCACGGCGCCCTCCGGCCCCGGTGCACCCAAGAAACCGTTCATCCCACCCCGCGTGCAGCGCCCGACGCCTGCCGCCAGCGGTCAGGGTGGACGCCCCACGGGCCCGGCCCGCGGCGGCAGCGGTGGTCGCCCTCGTCCCGTCTTCTCCTCGAGCACGCCCGCGCCCGGTCGCAGCGGCAGTGGCCCGGTCACGCCGGGCGCGCCAGTCGCGCGCACCTTCGGTCCCGACGCACAGCCCGGCGGCGGACGCAAGAAGGGGAAGAAGGGCAAGAAGAGCTTCGTTGATCAGGATCAGGTGCAGGCCAACATTCTCAAGACGCTGCACGGCATGAAAGGCACCGCCGGTCCGCGCAAGAAGAGCCGGTCCGACGAGCCCTCGTACCGCGACATCATCGCATCGCGTGCCGCCGAGGAGAAGGAGCGCGAGAAGACCCGCATCCGCGTCAACGAGTTCATCTCCGTCAGCGAACTCGCCGACGCGATGAAAATTCCCGCCAACCAGATCGTCCTGTTCGCCTTCAAGGAACTGGGCCTCATGGTGACCGTGAACCAGCGGCTCGACTTCGACCAGATCGAG
>JBDUDP010000033.1:0-23684 GCA_040002895.1 Gemmatimonadota bacterium | reverse complement strand
GGTTCTGCGCCTACAACGGCTCCTACTGCACCTACACCGATGGCTCCTACTGGAGCGGCTGCCTCACCGGCTATGAGTCCGGCTACATCTGGACCTTCGTGGCCAATACCATGTGCACCTCCTACACCCCGGCCCAGGGTGGCGGCAACTGACCGTCTGACCACGCGCGGATCCGTTGGCCCTCGCTCGGGGGCCAACGACCGTGCGTCGTTCCACTCCTCGTTCCCGGAACCGCCGTGATCACTGCACCACGCTGCTCAATCCTTGCGCTCGCCGCACTCCTCACCGGGTGCGCGGCGCAAAGCGCGCCGCCCACCCCCACCAGCACGACGGCCCGGCTCCCCACCCTCACCGCACTCGTAAGCAGCGGCGCCCTCGAGGCGGCACCCCATTCGCGCAATGCCCCCATCCGCCTCGGCGAGAACGGCAGCGTGCTGCTCTCCGACCCCAGCGCCACCCTGCAGCTGCGCGTGGTCGATACCCTCGGCCGCGTGCGCTGGCAGGCCGCCCCCCGCGGCGAAGGGCCGGGAGAGGCCCGCATGGCGATGCCGCTCGAGCTGACCGATTCCTCGCTGCTCGCGTTCGACCTCGCGACCCACCGCCTCAGCGAATGGGATTCCGCCGGCACCCTGCTGCGCACCACACCCGCCCTGCCGCGCACCCCGCTCGCGCGCCTGGGCGACCACCGCTGGCTCGGCTGGGAACCCGACCAACCGCGGTTCGGGGTGGTCGAGGTCGATGCCGAAGGCCACACCAGGCCGGTGCTCGACCATGCCGACGCGGAGCTCGTCGCCCTCTTTCCGGCGGTGGCCGATGCGCGGATGATCGTGCCCCCCGCGCTCGGCAAGTGGCGCGGTGGTGTGCTGGTGGGGAACGGCAAGAGCTACACGCTCGCGCTCTACGACAGCGGCGGCCGCCATGTGCGCACGCTGCATCGCGTGCTGCCGCCCAACCGTCGCAGTGCGGCGCAGGTCGATGCCGAGCTTGGTGCGCTGGCGGGGCGGCCCGGCGCGCGTAGCGAACATCAGGAGGCGCGGCGCGCGCAACTCGCCGCCGAGGTGCGGCCGTGGTTCACGCATGTAACACCGCTGGGGCTCGATGAGGCAGGGCGGATCTGGGTCGTGGGCCAGCAGGGCGACACCACCTTTGCCGATGTGTTCACGGATGACGCCTTCATCGGGCGGATACTGCTGCCATGCGCGGGTTTCGAGGGACGCTGGGCGCTACGCGGCCACTGGCTGGCACTTGTCTGCGCGCCGGATGATCCGGCCTTTGCCGGTGATGCGGTGGTGAAGCGGTGGCGGGTGGGGTAGGGGGAGTCCCGTCCGGAGCTCGCTCGGAACGCCCGCAACTCTGATTTGCGGGTCAGCAATGCGTCAAATCGTCTGCAAACAGAGTCCTTGACGACAAGCCTCCAGAGCAGGCAACCCTCGCGTCCTTGCTGGCTTGCCAGCCGATTTCAGGTCGCCAAAGGGACGAGATACTAGGTGTTTACTCTAATTTGCGTGGAAGGCCGCGAAGCAGTAGCGTGGGATGTTCGTTCGTCTCATCGAGGATTCTCCCCCGAATCTGTGAGCCCTATGTGCCCCCCCCAGAAACGACGGTGCTGGTTGCCGACGACGAACCACTGGTAGCGCGGGTCACCTCCCGTGTCATCGGCACGTTCTGCACGACACTGCCTCCGGTGTTCTCGCTCGACGATCTCGAGGAAGCGCTTGCCACTCAAGTGCCGGATGTCGTGATCCTCGACGTGCGGTTCCAGAATGACGTGTCGTCGCTGGATCACCTGCCGCGCCTGGCTACCTCTTGCCCGGGTGTACGATGGATACTCCATACCGGCCGCCCGGAGCGCGCGCCGGTGGGGCGGGCGTTCTCGCTCGGAGTGCGAGGGTACCTGGTCAAACCATCTGACCCCGGAGAGGCGGCAATCGCGATCGGCTTGGCCCTCCGGGGCTGCGGGTATCTCTCGACTAGTCGTCTTGTGCGCGATACTACCCGGGTGCTGGCGCTATCCGAGCCACTCACACCGGCGCAGCTGAACGTATTCGCAGGTTTGCGGCAGGGGTTTGCCTATTCCAAGATCGCACTGCGGTTAGGGATCTCGGAAAGCACTGTAGGGAAACACGTGCACCTCATTCGGCTCCGGCTCGGCATTGCGACCGAGGGTTCGTATGTTCGTTGGCAACAGATAGTGTGTCCGGGCCTTGATGGCGTCGATTGTTAGAGCGGCTGGGGGATGTTCACTGGTTCATTCCCCATTCCGCACTACTCGGCCAAGTGGTACCGTTCAACTCAGCGACAAACCACTGCAGTGAGATCCCTACACGGCCCTCTGGGTGAATCTTGTCCATCTTGAATTGCTGTGCCACATTCACTCGGCGAATATCCCGAGCCCGCGGCACCCTTCGCTACTCGGCCCTGGAACTGTGCCTCTGCCGAGTCGGAACCCTACTTATTCTGCTTGCCCTTCCCTTGGTTGGGCAGCACTCCGTCCGGAGGATGGTAGCCGTTCCGGATCTCCGCCTTGATGGCGCTACGCTTGGCCTTTCTGACGTATCAAATCTGCTCGTTGCGAAGGATGGAACCATCGCGCTGGTGCAACGCCAGGATGCGAAGGTCAGGCTCTTCGAGGCGTCTGGCCGCGAAACGGGATCCTTTGGAGCGAAAGGAGAAGGCCCGGGAGAATTTCGCGCCATCAGCCTTAGCGGTTGGGTTGGGGATTCTTTGTGGGTTTCCGATCCTGCGACTCGCCGAACCACAATAATTTCTCCTGACCGCAAGCTGGCCGCGAGCCTGCCGATGCCCATAACGCTTGGCACAGGCGATCCCGCTCTACCACAACTGGGTACCGGCTTCGGGCTGAGTTTTCAGGGGATGGCCCATGACGGGACTGTATCGGTGTGGTTCCCTACTGTGCCCAAAGGTCCGCATCCGTCGTGGTGGCCGACCGATCGTTCGGGCACACCGGTCGTCAGCACAACACGAGAAGGAAGATTTCGCAAAGTGCTGCTTTGGCGCCCGGAAGAGGACCGGAGCTGTAACGTTTCGTGGTCGGCCGGAGGTGCGTCCGGAGGTACAGCGGTACCGTTTTGTGCGGCCCCTCTTCTGAGCTTCAGTGACCACGGAGATCGCATTGCTTTGGTCACTCAACAGAATGGTGTGCCGGCATTCCGCGTCGCCGTTTTCGACAGCGACGGTCTTTCGGTCTTTGCTCGAAGCATTTCCTATCAACCGGTCCCGATTCCCCGTCAAGTCAGCGATAGTGTGCTTGAAATTGTTCGCCGACAGCCACAGCCCAACGCTGTGGCAACCAAGGCAATCCGGGATATGAAGCTTCCTGCGGAGTTTGCGCCGGTGCGACGAGTGATCCTGGGAAGTGACGGGTCAACGTGGCTTGAGCGCCGTCTAAGCGTGCGCTCCAGAGAATGGCTTGTGCTCAATGAGAAGGGGAATACCGTCGGAACACTGACTCTCGATCCCGATGTCACACTTCGTGTGGTTACTCGAACGATGGTGTGGGCCACGGTCGCCGATGCTGATGATGTGCCGAGCGTCATCCGGATGAAAGTTCGGTAATTGCAAATCGTGCACCTTCTTGATGTGACACCAAACGTGCAAGGTGCCTTCGCTATGAAGGCTATCGCAGCCTGCGCCAAATGATTCTCCGCGCTGGTCGTGGGCCGCGGGGCGGAGCTCTACAAATCAGGCCTACACTTCCCCGGAGGGTTCTGTGAAGTACTCATTTCCTGTGCTCGTCGTCGGTGCGCTCGCATGTGCATTGACAATCGGGACAAAGTCTGCGTATTCCTCGCTCCCAGGCAGAGGGCCGATAACCGATCAGACCTGCAACCCGGAGACCAACCCCGATTGCAACGAGGGTGGCGGGGGTGGAGGATCGAGTAGTCCATGCGCCATCTCCTGCTCAACGGGCACTGTGACAGGCATGACCGCGTTGTGTGAATCGCAGGCGTGCTTCTACAACCCGATCACCGATACATACTGGTACGCGGGCACGCGAATCACCCATCGTCAAGCCTCGGGGCCCAATTGCCAGACGAGCAACCTCACTTGCTGGGACGGGATCGCCTGTGGTGGCTGCATTCCTTGAAGGCGCAGCTGCACAGGTAATGCGTCAGAGTTAGTGCCCTTACCGAATGGTGGGGGACGCGATTGCCCCCACAGTTTCCCGCGAGTGGCAATGTCACTTCAAACCCGGGGAACGGCAGGAGAAACAGCTGATGCTTGAGCGACGGCGGCGGTTCCTACAGATGAGGCTCTGGGCTCAATTCGTGGTTGCAATAATCGTGGTGAATTCCCTCGCCTGCGGGCGAGCTGATACCCCACAGACTTTTGGGAAAGCCGCCAGCGGCATACCTGCTAGCTACCGTACCTTGGTGTTCGACGCACCGCTAGAGAGCTGTGTATTGAACGTTCTGGGCCGTGGGAGCCTGAAGGTCTCTGCCTCTGTAATGCCATTAGGGTTTCGAGTGCCGGCGACACATTGGGACAGTCTGTGGTCCCCCACCAGTATCACCTCAGTACTGCCGACTGCTGGCGGGCTCGTTGTGTTGGACGGCCAACAGTCCAACTTGACACTGTTCAACGAACACTTGGAAGTCGTCGCTGTGTTTGGCGGTCCAGGGGAGGGGCCTGGTGAATTCCGTCGTGCGGCGGCGATTACCCAAGACAGTGCGGGGAATGTCTTGGTCGTCGACCCAGGAAACGGGCGTCTCACGACTCTGTCACGACAGCTGAAGTTGAAGGGTACGACTCCCTTCCCCTCCGTTCGGAGCATCGAATCAGTCGCATGGTCAACCGGTGGGCTCTATATCTCACACTACGTGATGCCGGATATGATGGTCCGCGACTCTCGCCTTGGAGAGGTCGTCGGGGTCTGGCGACGTGGCGAGGAGACGACACGACCAATCCTTCAACTCCATCCACGCACAGCGGAATCGGACAGTTTCCTCCGACTCCCAGGACCTAACCCGTTTCGAGTCGTCGCGACCGAAGGATTTGTACTCCTCCTCACTCCAGCTACTGGAGTGATTGACGTGTTTCGCGAAGGTAAGCATCTCACGCAACTGCGGATGTGCATGCCAGTGAAATTGGATCACGCCCTGACGGCGCAATTGGAAGCATATCGTTCCGGCAGTGCACCAAACTCCCAGCAGTGGTACCCGCTCGTCACTGATGCCATGGTATCTGGGGACACGGTGTTTGTGGTCGGGCCGCTCCGAGACAAAGCGAAGCAATTGCACATCGACAAGTTCAGCGTCGACGGACAGCCGATTGGGAGTCTCGTCATTCCAATCGGTGATACGGGATTTCCTGAAGATGTCAAATTTTGGGGGAGTCCGTATCGCCTGATCGCATACGGCCCACAGGGAACCCTCGTAAGGGTTGACGTTGAGGGGTATCAGAAATGAGGGTGAATCGGAACCCGTGTGTATTCGCGGTGTTGCTCCTCGCGTGTGCTGAGCCGCCCAGGCAGCCAACACGGCCAGTTGTTCAATACCCGGCCACAGCGATCGGATTCGCCCTCGGGTCGGAAGAGTCGAAGCTGGTACTGGTAGAATTCGGTTCATTCGCCTGCAAATACTGTAAGGAGTTTCACGACGACATTCTGCCGCAATTGGAGAACGGACCACGTGGCCCGCTACGCTTCAAGTTCATCGCCGTTGATACACTTGACCCATTTGTCACGCTTTCTTTGTGGGCGCAGTGCCTGGTGTCGACCCGGGGGGCAATGGCTGCTTTGGATTCCGGGTTCAGCCTTGCAAGCCGTACTTTCGAAAAGGAAGCGCACCTAGATCGCACCAAAGGACACCGCGATGAGCTTGTTCCGTGCGCCTCCCGGGACAGCGTGGGCAGCCTGTTGGAGGCACGCCGGGCGTCTGCCTTTGGGGTTCACGCTGTGCCAACCTTCATAGTCGGCGTGGAGGAAGATGGGTACATCCGCGGGTGGTTCGTCGAAGGAATCAAGCTCGACCTGTTACTAAGTACTATCGACTCGGTACGGCAAAGAATAGCCCATCCCTCGTAGGCATTCCGGACGCGATCCATTGCCCGAGGTCTCCACAGGCTTGGAGAGCTACTTCATTTCCGCCGGACGGTGCCTCATGAGCTAATCAAGACTCGAGGACACATGCCCCCCCTGAACCGCTGTGCAACCCCGAGTACCTCGCCTCGCGCACGCCACGGTCGGCTCGCAATTCTCGCCTGCCTGTGCGCATTCGGCTGTCGATCGGGGCCCAACCCGGGTCATTCGATCGACATTACCCAGGCCCCGCAATTTCCCAGCTCCGATTCAGCCAGTCTGGTCGGTATGGTAGCGGACGCAATTCTTGTTGGCGATGAGGTGGTCATTCTCGATGCTGCGCCCCCGTATGCCAGAGTGTTTGCGCGCGACGGCCGGCTACTCCTCAGCTTCATCGCGCGGGGGGGCGGGCCGGATGAGATCGAATATCCGGTCGCCGTCGCCGCAATGGATGACTCATCCTTCGTAGTTGCCGATTTCAGTGGTCGACTGTCACGGTGGTCCATCGGCGGACGGATCCTGGGGCACGGAAACCTGCCGGGCTTCGCCGTCATGGCTGCTGCCGGGGGTTGTGACGGAGGCGTCCTTCTCTACGGCCCCGTGATGCATCCCGGCGGGGACACGACGACGTGGGTACAGCTGATGGCCAGCGACCTCCACACGATTTTGAAAACCGGACTGACTCAGCCAACTGTGCGCGGAGAGGTCCACCCATTCGGGGGGCGTGCTGTAGGCCTTGCAGTGAACCGTGAAGGCCAGGCGGTCATTCGCCACGAGTTCGGACCGAGTCCACGGGTAGCCATGATATGCTGCGGCGACGGCCTGCGCGTCGATTCGATCGCGCCCCTCACCGTAAGCGTCCGCAAGCCGCCCACGCCGGGGCGCGACGGGTCGGTCGCCGTCACGGCGCCTAGCGGACCAACTCCCATGGGGATGGCTCCCTTCGGGCCAGGAGTAATCATGGCCGACTACTTCGGTTCAACCGAGAAACGGCATCCCGACTCGACTCGATTCCTTCGACTTGTGGGGTCGCGGAGGGATTCGTTGTTTCTTTCAGGCCGGTTCTCGATCCGTGGAGGGCGTCCGGGGCTTGGACTGCTGCTTGCCGCTTCCGAGCCGTACCCACGGGTGATTCTGCTCTCGGATAGCATGCTCGGGGTTGCCTTTCCATGAAACACAGGGGTCGACGCGGTGTCCGCCGGCCTTCAGTTATGGAGGTGGCGTTCGACACGCGACCGGCTTGGCGGGCCTTCGAGGCCAAGTTGATTTCATGTGACGCAATTTGGCAGCACGTGTTGGGCGCCGCTCCTCATTCTAGCGGACAGATACCGCTAGTGCCGCACCCCAGGACTTCCACCCGGAGCCCTCAATGATTGTCGCTCTGGCCCTGCTCGCGCAGGTGTATACTCCCAGTACTCGGGTCGTGTTGGTGCCGATCAACCACCCGGTGCGCGCACTCGCGCAGCTGCACCGCCTCTGGGATCCGTCAACGGGACGACAGGTAGCGGTCATCCCCTTTGCCCTTGCCGTCAATTTCTCGGTCCAGCGCCGTCGCGACTCAGTGACTTTCCGTGTGGGCCTGACCGGTGCGCAACGCACGCGTACAAGCCCGGACAGCGCCGCGGCAAGGACCGTGGTGCTCTACACCGAGGCAGCACGTCAAACCGGAGCGCTTTCCCACCCGATCTCGGACCATCCGGAGCGGTGGACGGTAAAGGTCTCGCGGGAATCCCCTCCCTGGAAGGAGCGCTTTGAGTTCGCGGTCGTTCCACTCGTGGAGGGAGCGTTCGCGATCTCGGACCTGGTTGTCGGCGCCGCAGGGCAGGGAACGCCTTGGCCACTCGGTCGCGACACCGTTGCGCTCGCCCCGAGGCAGATCGTCTTCACCACTGGATCAATTCAGGTGAGCTATCAGCTCCGCAGTGAACGCGCCCGCTCCGGATTGCAGACGATATTCGTTTTCACACGGGTTATCGACGACGCTGATCTCGCGGACCGGAGCACCACGATACGATTCAAGGATGCGAGTGTGCCGAAAGGGATCTCGTTGCAGCAGCGCGATATCGCGGCCGCGCAACTCAGCGGCTCCCGCTACCGGCTGGATGTTTCAATCGCGACTGAGGACGGTACCCTGCTCGCGTCCCGGAGCGGGATGTTGGAGTTGGTGCGGTAGAGGCGGCGGAACAATGGTTTGACAATCCGCAGCCGCGTTCGAGCGGTAACGGACATCGGGCGGCGCCCGCATCTCGCCACCGAGGGTGGGGTCGTCTTTGCCGATGTATTTACGGACGACGCCTTCATCGGCCGGTTGCTGCTGCTATGCGCGGGTTTCGAGGGTCGCCGGGCGCTGCGCGGCCACTGGCTCGCATTGGTGTGCGCGCCGGATGATCCGGCGGCCGCGGGTGATGCGGTGGTGAAACGGTGGCGGATTGGCGGGGACGGGGGTCGGTAGCGGGGTCGCGTTTCCGATTGAAACTCTCCCTGCCACCCACGCGTCTTTGCAGTGTGGGCCAGCACGTCCTTCCCGTCCGGTTCCGGGAGAATGCATGCACGAAGTCTCACTCGTCCGGCTCTACGTCCTGCGTGCCACCTACCTTCTCGTCGGCGTCGGGGTGGCCGCGATGATCTGGCCGCACCTCCTGAATTCTCCCCAGACGGTCGAGCATTACCACGGAGTGACGTGGTGCCTGCTTACCGCGGTGTCCCTGTTGGGATTTCTCGGCATCCGGTACCCGTTGAAGATGCTGCCGGTGCTCTTCTTCGAGCTGGTGTGGAAAGTGATCTGGGTGGTGGCCATCGGCTTGCCACTCCGGAGCGCTGGTCCGCTGGTCGGGGACTTCGCCGAGACGTGGACCAACACCGTGGTGGGCATCGTCGTCGTCCTGATTGCAATTCCGTGGGGCTACGTGTTCCGACAGTACGTCAAGGAGCCGGGTGAACGCTGGCGGTGATTGGCGCCGGCCCCGCCACAGCGAACGCGGTTCCGTCTCGGGCAACTGATCCACGATTCGGCGCGATCAACGGATTGTCACGTTGTGATTGTGAAAGCCGCTTCGGCGCTGCTGGCTGCGGCGCGCGCAGCTCGCCGCCGAGGTGCTGCCGTGCGCGGGCTTCGAGGGGCGCCGGAGTGGCTCCCAAGGTCGCGGCCAGCACCAACGCGCTTCATGCCGTGCCGACGCGGACTTGCCTCAGCCCAGCGTTCACCGGACGCCGAGCTGCACTCTTGCCGCGAGCGCGCCGCCAATATTCCTCGGACAGCCCTCGGAACGTCGCTCCCAGGTTGGGTACGGCACACCACACGCCATCACGGTCACCGCCAGGCGGCGCTGATTGACACTCCGTGCGGCGCGACGTATATCAGCGTACGCCGCCGGGAGATGCAATGGATGAGACTTGGGTTGCCCCGCTCAAGGCCGGCGATCACGACACAGCGTGGGACGCCTTCCTCGACTGCCACCGCCGCCTCATCTTCGCGGCGATTCGGCACTACGCCACCGACCATGACGACATCATGGACATCTTCGCGCGCACCTGTGAGCTGTTGCGTGAGGACGAACTGCGCCGCATCCGGGCCTTCGTGGCGCAACAGGTGCAGCGCGCCAAGGTGAGCACCTGGCTGGTGACCGTGGTCCGTCACATCACCGTCGACTGGTACCGCGCACGGGATGGCCGCCATCGCCCTCCCGCGTTCGTCTCGGCCATGACGCCGCAGCAACGCGCCATTCATCAGCACGTCTTTGTCCTGGGCCACAGCCACATCGCCTGCTATGAAGCGTTGCGGGCCGCCGCCACCCCGCCGATGACGTTTTCGAGTTTTCAGGTGGCGCTCCGAGAGGTGTATGCACTCGTGGCCCAGCGTGGGCGAGGGGCGCACCGGCACGGTGGCCTCGACGCCGAGCTGGCTCCCGAAAGTGACAGCGGGGCGGAGCCCTCGGAGTTGATGGAGCGAGGCGTCGTGCTCGAGCAGGCACTGGCGAGCCTCGCGCCGGAGGCCCGCCTCGTGGTCGAACTCTTCGTGATCGAGGAGCTCCCGGCGCGGGAGGTGGCCCGCATCGCTGGACTCCCCAATGCCAAGGTCGTGTACAACACGGCGTACCGGGCGCTCACGGCGCTGCGGGCGTGGCTCCAGGCCCATGGCTATTCGCAGGAACTGCTCTGAGCACTTTCGCCGGTCATGGCCGTCTCACGATGGCATGATCTCCACCCGAGTCACCTTCCGGGAGTCCGTTCGGTGAAGCCACCCGACGAGATGCGCCGCCTCACCGACCTGCGCGCCACGCGGCCCATTCCTCAGGACCCGGGCCCGGACTGTCTCGCGCCAGAGACCATCGCCCAGCTGGTGGACGGGGCGCTGCCTGGTGATGCGCGATTGGCGGCCACGCACCATCTGGCGCAGTGTGCCGTGTGCCGGCGCGCGGTGGTGTCGGTCACACGGGCGATGGCCGAACCCGCGATCGCCGAGAGCATGGCGCCGCTCCCACCCCGATCCGGCTTCGCCCCGCGTCTCAAGCAACTGGGGGGAGTGGCGGCAATCGCTGCCGTGCTGTTGATCTACCTCTGGCCCGTCGCGCCATCGGATGCCCCCACCCCGCACCGCGCAGCGCCCATCACCGCCGCGCCGGCACCGATGGGACTCTGGCCGAGCGGGACGGTCGCCGAGGCCCGAACACTGCATTGGGCACCAGTCCCCGGGGCGATGCGCTATCGGGTCACGCTGTTCGATTCCGGCGGTGCGGTGCAGCATGAGGTCGCGTCCCTCGACACCTCGATCGCGCTGCCGGCGTCACTGCCGTTGATCCCCGGCCGCCGCTACTGGTGGACGGTTCAGGCGATGCTCGGCGCGAACCGCTGGGTCTCGTCGAGTCTGGTCGAGTTCACCATCGGCTCCGAAGCCGGTACCCCCTGATGTTGGCGCTGGTGACCGCCCTGTTGCTCACGGCACAGTCGCCCGCTGTCGACGTGCTGCACCGTCCCGTGGCACGCCCACCGACGACCGCCCCGGTCGGCGAGGCCGCATCACATCCGCTCGAGACCCGCAACGCCGTGAGCGATGCCATTCGTGCGGGTGACTTCACCACCGCCGCTCGACTCGCCGCTGATTACGCCCAGGCCTGGCAGGATTCCTTTCTCGTGCGGCAGGTCACGGTGCTCTCGCAATGGCCGCTCTCGCGGCTGCGCGCACGGCTGCTGGTCGATAGTCTGCGTCGCGAGGGGGTGACAGCATACGGGCGTGACGGCGCCACCGCAGCAATTGTGATGTGGCGCAGTGCCATCGTTCGTGGCCGCGGCCTCGGTGACTCCGCCATGACCGCCTCGCTCCTCGGCAACCTCGGCGCGGGGTTCTACCGCCAGGGCACGCTCGACAGTGCCGAACGATATCTCACCGCGGCCGCAGCCCTGGCGCACGCCGTCGGCGATCGTCGGGTGGAGGGCAACGCCGTGACGTTGCTCGCGGCCGTGAGCGAGGACCTTGGCGACCTCGAAGCCGCACGGGTGCGAGCACGGCAGGCGCACGCACTGCATCAGCAGATCGGAGATTCCCGCGGCGTCGCGGCCGACCTCAACAATCTCGGGAACCTGGCCTGGCGCGTCGGCGACGTGACGGAAGCGACCCGCCAATTCGAGGCGGCGCTTGCGCTGAACCAACGGGAAGGTCGTGACGAGATCGCTGCCACCAATCTGGTGAACCTCGCGGGGCTGGCGACCTCGCAGGGGCGATTCGCAAGTGCGCAACGGCAGTACCGCGATGCGATCGCCACCTGGCGTGCGCGTGGGCAGTGGGCCGAGCTGGCGGATGCACTCAACGGTCTGGGACAACTCGAGATGCGACGGGGCGATTTTTCGGCCGCGCAGCGCGTGCTTGCCGAGGCATCGACCATCCTTACCCGCACCGGTCCGCTGAGTACAGAGTTGCAGGTACGGAGAACGCTGGCCGGAGCGCTCGCGGCGCAGGGTCAATTGCAGTCGGCCATCGATCTCCTGCGCGTCACCGACGATCTCGCCCGGCGTCGCGCCGCGGCGGTGACCGATCAAGCGGCGCTCGCGATGTCGCGCGCCGATCTGGCGTTGCGACTCAACCGGCTGACCGAGGCCGATGGGTTGTACCAGCGCGCCGAGCGCCAGTACCGTGAATCCACGCGCCGCGATGGTGAAGCCGCGGCGCGATACGGCCGGGGGCTCGTGAAGCTCGCCACGGAAGACTACACCGGTGCCCAGGCACTGTTGACGTCGGCGTTGCGGGCCCAACAGGGAGGTACCGATCCACGGGCCGCGGAGCTCACGCGGCTCGCGCTCGGACAACTCGCCAGGGCAGAGGGCGACAGCGCGCGTGCGCGTCGGCACCTCACCCAGGCAGATCTCACGCTGCGTCGGCTCGGTGACTCCATCTCGGCCGCAATCGCCCACGGGGAACTTGCAGGGCTCGCGGCCGATGCGGCACTGCCTGCTGCGGCGGAGGTCGGCTACCGCGAGGCGTTGCGGTTGCTCGAGGGCCGGGTCGCACCGGATGCGGCGTGGCCGTTGCTCGCCGGCCTTGCGCAGGCCCGCCAGGCGCGCGGCGCCACCGACGACGCAGCGGGGTTGTTGCGCCAGGCGATCGCGCAGGTCGAGCGAGCCGGGCGATCGCTGGCGTTGCCTGAACAACGTTCGGCGTTCTGGGCCGACAAGTGGGATGTGTATGCCCAACTCGCCCTGCTGGAAGAGCGGCGTGGCAATGCCGGGGCAGCCTTCGACATGAGTGAGCGGATGCGTGCGCGGGAGATGCTCGAGTTGCTCGGTCGTGGACGGATCGAGGGTGGCACGGATTCCATCGCGACCACGCTGGTGACGCGTGAGCAGGACCTGCGTCGCTACATCACCGATGCGACCAATCGACTCGAGGGCGTGGCCGCGGGGCCACTCCGTGGTCCTCCACTGGTTGAGGAAGGCGGGGCGATCCGCGAGGCGATGTTGCGAGCTCAGGGTGCCTACGCGGACCTGCTCCTCGAGATGCGTGAGCGCGCGCCGCGACACGACGAATTGGTCGGTCGCCCCACGGCGAGCTGGCGTGACGTCAGCAGACGGTTGCCGCGCGATGAGGCGATGATCGAGTACCTCGTGAGTGATTCGGGCACGGTTGCCTTCGTGATCACCAGCGACACCGTGCTCGCGATTCCGATCGACCTTGGCCACCGCGAGCTCGCGCGCCGGGTGGAGTTCGCGCGCGGCATCATCGAGTCCTCGAGGTCGCACCTCGATTCCACGTGGCGTACCCCGTATCGCCAACTCCATCGGCAACTGATCGCGCCGATCGAGGAGAGCGGGGCGCTGCGTGGGGTGACCAAGCTGATTCTGGTTCCGCACGCCGAGCTGCATTACCTCCCGTTTGCGGCACTGCTTGGCGACACGGGCCCGCTGATCGACCGCTATGAACTGGTCGCAGTGCCGTCGGCGAGTGTGTGGCTCTCATTGGGTGAGCGCACGACGCGCCCGCAGGTCAATGGGGTGCTGGCGATGGCACCACGGGCCGCCGTGCTCCCCGGCTCGGTGCGCGAGGTACGGACGCTCGCGCAACTCGTCGGACAACCCTCGCAGCTCGTGATCGGGACCGCGGCAACCGAATCCGCCTTCCGTCGCGATGCGGCGGGGAAGCGCATTCTGCATCTGGCGACCTATGGGGTGCTGAACAAGCACAATCCGCTCTTCTCCTTCGTGGAGTTCGCGCCCGACAGTGCCAACGACGGGCGGCTGGAAGTGCACGAGGTGTTCGGTTTGCGAATCGACGCCGATCTCGTGGTGTTGTCGGCGTGCCAGACCGCACTGGGGTCTGGGCGTCTCTCCGACGTGCCCGCGGGCGACGACTGGGTGGGGCTGACCCGCGCCTTTCTGCATGCGGGAGCACGGCGGGTCGTGGCGACGCTCTGGGCGGTGGATGACCAGGCCACGGCGCGTCTCATGGAGGGGTTCTACCGGCAGGGCGGGGCGGGCCCCGATCCCGCGCAGGCGCTGGCCCGGGCGCAGCGCGCCATGCTGCGGGCGCGTGACACCAGTCACCCGTTCTACTGGGCGGGCATTGTGTTGGTCGAAGGGAGTAGTGGTCCGGGCAGCTGAGCAATCGTGCGGCGGTTGTCCGTCAGATGACCGCACCGACTTTGGACAAGGAGCCACGATGTTGAACCGATTCATTCCATGGGTCCGGCGCGTCCCCCTCGCGCTCACGGCGTGCCTTGCGCTTGCGGCGTGCAGCACGGGGGTGGGTCCGGATGAGGGCTCGGGGCCGCCTCCGCCGCCGACGGGGTGTGTTCCCGCGCCGCAGTGCAACACGCCGGGAGGGACCGGCATCACGCCTGCGACGGTGTTCGCCGCAATGAATCTGTCCGAACCCATTGGCGCTGCAGTGCTGGGTTCGACGTCGGGCAGCAGGATGGTCTATGCCTCACTCCCGCCTGGCACGTTGGCGGAGGGAGTCTCGCTCAACATCGTCAATCATCGCACCGGGGCGGGCGTCACTGCCCCGATCATCGCGGGCGGTGTCGATCCCGTCGCGATTGCCGCCGCCGCGGGTGACACGCTGGGCTTCACCGTGATGTCGGCACAGGGACAAACCGTTGCATTCGAGAAGATCAAGGTCGTCCCCACAAGTCAGCCCCCGATCGTGGTGCGCACCGAACCGATCCAGGGGAAGCGCGATGTTCCGTTGAACGCCAGGATCCTCGTGGTCTTCAGCGAACCGGTCGATCCGGGCACGTTCACCGAGGGTGTGCTGCAGTTGCAGACGGGTGGGGTTGCTGTCGCCGGGACAGTCGCATTCGATGACCCGGAACACCTCCGCGCCATCTTCACCCCCACCGCCCCGCTGCTCCCGGAGGTCGACTATACGCTGCTCGTCGCCGGCACCATCCAGAATGTCGCCGGCAATCCGCTCATTGCGCCTGCTCCCGTCACGTTCACGAGTGCTCCGGCCCCCACGCTGAGCGTTTATTCCCGCGTCACGCCGGACGCTGTGACGAACGGCCCTTCGTACTTGCTCATGTATTCGGACGGCACCTTTGCCATCAAGTACGAGGCCCCGTCGGATTGGCCGCCGGAGTTGCCGCTGCCGACCTGGTGGACGTACCCAGGGACCTACCAGGCCTCAGGCACTGACATCGGATTTCTCTTCGATGGATATGCCCGTGCCGGTCCATGGATTGCGACTGCCACGCGCAGTGGGACGAGCATCTCGGTCACGTTCAACTTCATTATGCAGATGTCCGGTTTCGACGATGGCACCTACACCCTCACCGATGGTCCTGGTTTGCCATGACACAGTCGCTGCGACTTCGCTCCCTCTTCGCGTGCCTTGTGCTTGGTGCATGCAGCACGGCGGTGGGTCCCGATGACGGATCGGGGCCGCCTCCGCCACCGGCGGGGTGTGTGCCCGCGCCGCAGTGCAACACGCCACCCGTGCCAGGGATCACTCCCGACAGCACGCCTCCGACCGTCTTTACCGCCGCGATCATCTCCCCACCGGTCGCGCCCCCCCTGGTGGATCCGGCGTCGCCTGCCATGCTGGTGTACGTGTCGCTACTGCCAGGCACGCTGCCGGGCGCGGTGTCGCTCAACATCGTGAACCACCGGAACCGGGCGCTCGCCTTCGGCCACATCATTGCCGGCGGTGTCGATCCGATCGCGATCGTTGCTGCCGTGGGCGATACCCTCGGATTCATCGTGATCTCGGCCGACGGACTCACCGTCTCACGCGAGCAGATCAGGGTCGTGCCTTCCAGTCAAGCTCCGGTTGTCGTCCGGACGGAACCGATTCAGGGAAGGGACGCCGTCCTCCTCTATGCCAAGCTCAAGGTCGTGTTCAGTGTGCCTCTTGCTCTCGGCACGCTGACCGATGGTGGGCTCCAGCTGCAGACGGGCGGGGTTGCTGTTCGCGGCACGGTGGCGTTCGACGGCCCGGATCACACCCGGGTCACCTTCACACCCGCCGACCACCTGCTGCCTGGCCGAGAGTATCTGATCAATTTTGCCAATACCATTCAGGATGTCGCCGGGAACTCCCTCCTCGCTCCCGTACCCGTGCTCTTCACGAGCGAGGTGCCAGTCTACAGCATCTATGAACGCGTCACACCGGATCTGACCATTGGGCTTCCGTCGCGCTTCATTTTTTCTTCCGGAGGCCTCTGCACGATCGAATATGGCGCCAAGTTTGGTGGTACGGACTGGGCCGGGCTCTTCTCGGTCGATTCTCCCAGTTACCAGATCACCGCGACAGGCATCTCCTTCGACTTCGGCCCGTACGGCACCAGCGGCTGGCAGCTTGCGACGGCGACCCGCTTCGGGTCGAGCATCGCCGTCCGCTACAATTTCTTCATGTCCGAGCTGGGGTATGAGGACGGGACCTATATCCTCACCGACGGGCCGGGGTTGCCATGACACAGTCGCTGCGACTTCGCTCCTTCCTTGTGTGCCTGGCTCTTGCGGCATGCAGCACGGGGGTGGGTCCGGATGAGGGAACCACGCCTGGGAACACGCCGGCGACGGTCTTTGCCGCCGCGATCGTGTCCGAACCGGTCGCGGCCGCGGTGGTCAGTCCCGCGTCGACCAGCAACATGGTCTACGCCTCACTCCCGCCGGGCACGGTGTCGGAGGGGGTCTCCCTCACCATCGTGAACCATCGGAATGGCGCGCGCGCCTCGGCCCCGATCATCGCGGGCGGGGTCGACCCGGTTGCGATTCCTGCGTCGACTGGTGACACGCTGGGCTTCACAGTGCTCTCAGCGGAGGGGCGGGCTGTCGCCTTCGAGAAGATCAAGGTCGTCCCCGTGAGTCAGCCCCCGATCGTGGTGCGCACCGAACCGATCCAGGGAAAGCGCGATGTCCCGCTGAACGTCAGGATCCTCGTGGTCTTCAGTGAACCGATCGATCCCGGCACGCTCACCCCAGGCGCGCTGCAGCTGCAAACGGGCGGAGTGGGTGTGGCCGGCACCGTGGCGTTCGATGACCCCGATCATCTCCGGGCGACCTTCACCCCCGCTGCCCCACTCAGTCCGGGTCAGGACTATGTCGTGGTCATTGCCGGCACGCTGCAGGATGCGGCAGGCCACCCGCTCATTGCACCGCCACCGGTGGGCTTCACGAGTGTGCCGACGGATCCCGGCACCACGCCTCCCACAGTATTCACGGCAGCGATCCTGTCGCAACCGCTCCTGGCGGCGCTGGTGAATCCGGAGTCCACCGGGAAGCTTGTGTTCGTCTCCCTGCCGCCGGGTACCGTCCCAGACGGCGTCTCGCTCAGCATCGTGAACCATCGGAACGGGGCGCGAGCGTCCGGCCCGATCATCGCTGGTGGTGCCGATCCGATCGCGGTCGCCGCTGAAGTGGATGATACGCTCGGATTCATCGTGATTTCGGCGCACGGACTCACCGTCGCACCCGAGCAGATCAGGGTCGTGCCTTCCAGTCAGATAGATCCGGTCGTCATCCGGACGGAACCGGCCACGGGAGCGCAGAAGGTGCCTTTGCACGCCAAGTTCAAGGTCGTGTTCAGCGTGCCGGTTGAACTTGGCACACTCACGAATGGCGGGCTCCGATTGCAAACGGGCGGAGTCACGGTTCCCGGCACGATGACGTTCGACGGCCCAGATCGCACCCGAGTTACCTTCGCGCCCACCGACCCGCTGCGTCCAGGTCGGGACTATCTACTCAATGTGTCTCGCACGATTCAGGATGTCGCCGGGAACGCGCTGCTCGCTTCCGTACCCGTGGTCTTCACGAGCGACGTTCCCGTGTACAGTATCTATGAACGCGTCACGCCGGATCCAGTTGGCCTCGCTTCGTTCTATATCCTCTCTTCGGACGGCAGCTTCGTCCTGAAGTACGGCGGTTTGGATTGGGGACCATTTTTCTACGAGTATCCAGGGCACTACCAAGTCACCCCAACCGGGATCTCCTTTGTTTGGGATGTGTACGCAAACAATTACCCCTGGGATGCGACCGCGACGCGCAGCGGGATGAGCTTCACTGTCACGTACAATGGCGTCATGGTGGCTTCTGATTTCGAACACGGCACCTATTCGCTTATCGACGGGCCGGGCCTGCCCTGATGCACCTGCTGCGACTGCGCTCCCTCGTCGCGTGCTTCGCCTTTGCGGCATGCAGTACGGGAGTGGGTCCGGAGGATGGATCGGGAACGCCTCCGCCGCCACCCGTTGGCTGTCTGCCGCCGGCATCATGCGACACTCCGGTGGGGCCGGGAACCACGCCTCCGACCGAATTTTCGGCGGCCATCCTGTCGGAGCCGGTTCTGGCCGTGCTCGTGAATCCGGAGCTCGCTGGCAATCTCGTGTTCGCCTCCTTGCCGCCGGGCACCGTGCCGGACGGCGTCTCGCTCACCCTCGTGAACCATCGCACCGGAGCACGGGCCTCCGCACCCTTCCTTCTGGGTGGGGTCGACCCGGTTGCGTTGCCCGCGATCAGGGGCGACACCATCGGGTTCATTGTCTTCACGACCGTGCTACCAGCAGGAGCGGTTGAGAAGGTCAAGATCGTCCCCGCCAGCCGCGCCCCGGTCGTGGTCAGGACGGAACCGGTGCAAGGGCTGCGTACATTTCCGCTGAATGCCGGGATCGCGGTGGTCTTCAGCGAGTCGATGGATCCGGGCTCGCTGACCGAGGGCTCGCTGCAGTTGCAGAAAGGCGGGGTGCTTGTGCGCGGCACGATCACACTCGAGGACCGCTACCACCTCCGGGTCATCTTCACCCCTTCTGCATTGCTGGTCCCGAGTACGGACTATGTGATCACCGCCACGGCAGGCATCCAGGATATCGCAGGCACGCCGCTGGCGGCACCCGTCTCAGTCGCCTTCACCAGTGCAGTCGCGACATTAACCGAGTATGACAGCTACGCAACCGGCCCGTTCGGACTCAGTCTCTCGGTCTGCTTCTTTTGGTCGGACGGCACCTTCACGCTTCAGCGGTGGGAGAACGGCAGCTACAAGTTCTATTCCGGACATTTTCAGGCAACCGCTACGGACATCAATTTTCTGTTCGATGGTGAAAGCCATCCCGGACCCTGGCAGGCGACCGCTCGGCGGAGTGGGTCAACCTTCACGGTCACGTTCAACGCGCTCATGCAGATGGCCGGGTTCGAGGATGGCCCCTTTGCCCTTGAAGACGGCGAACCGCTTCCGTAACAGACCGGCACCGCTCACCCTGCTGCTGATTCTCGGCGGTGCCTCTCCTGTGCCAACCCGGGTTCCCGTGCACCACGTTGTCGGCCGGCCTCACCCCAATCCCGCGTTCTGCGCCCAGGCATAGAGTGTCTGGGCAATGGCGCGCCACCACGGCGAGTCGAAGGCCAGCACTTCGAAGCTCTGCTCGACGATGAGCGCGAGGCCACCCCACGCAAGCACCGGGTGCACCGTGCCTCGCGTGATGCGGTCGCGCAGGGCCGCCACCGGAATCCACACGAAGGCGAGCACGAATCCGAACCAGATGTCGGGGCGCGGCACGCCGGGGAAGTAGTGCCGAAAGCGGAACCACGCGGGCCAGGCCACCAACAGGGTCGCGAGCAGGAGCCAGCGCGCGTGGGCCTCGCGGTTGCGTCGCGCGATGATGCCCGCGGACACCAGCGTCAGGAAGATGGCCGCGGAAGTCCACACGCCGAGGAACGCCGAGATGGCGGTCGCGCCGCCCCCGGCCGCGGCATCGCGGGTCACCTGATAGTACCCGGCCGGGATCATGGTAACCGCGACCCCGATCGCGACGGGCAAGCCGATGCGTCCCAGCTTCCGGTGCCAGCGCACCCGCCCGTAGCGCACCAGCAGCGGCTGGATCAGAAACAACAGCACCCAGGTCATGGCGAGCGCGCCGTGGAGATGGAGGACGGCGGGTGGGTGGAAGGTCCCGCGTGCCATCGGCACGACGTAGGTGCGCCCGAATCCCACGGCAACCGCGAACAGCACCACCCCGCCCATCACGGTATAGAACCACGAGCGCTTCGGCTCGACAGGGTGCATGGTGCAATTATCCTCGAACGTGGGTGCGGGGAAAGAGCGCCGACGGGTAGATGACGGAGTTACGCCGCGGAGGTCGACCGTCGAGCGGGCCAGCAACCGGCCAGGATGAACCAGAACGAGATCCCGATCGCCGCCAGTGGAAAGAGCACGCCGGCCCAGTCGACGTGCAGCACGAACACCAACCACATCACCATGCCGTGCGCCGCGGCGCCGATCATGCCCAGCCACCCGATCCAGCGTGTGCCGAGCGCGTGGGTGCGCTGCCCCACCAGAATGAGGCCGATGAGGGTGATGGCCCAGCAGGGATAGATCAGTGTGGCGAGCCACGAATGGGTGCCCAGCACCGGTGTAGACTGACCGGCGCTGAGCGCGGCGGCATCGACGTAGGCCATGGTGTGGATCCCCATCTCGACCGCCTCGAGCGCGGCCATCACGACGGCGATCCGCAGCCATCGCTCCATCGCCGGCGGGTGCGCCTGCTGGCGGCGCAGCATCCAGAGGCCGAGGGTCAACCCGATGAGGCCGACACAGGCCATCGCGTGCCCCGGGATCCAGGCGGGATCGACGAGCATCGCGGTCATCGGACCACGGGGGTGCTGGAAGCTGCCGGCGAGGTAAAGGATGCCGCCGACCACGAACAGGGCACGCCAGAGGCGTGATGCTTCAGGTCGCATGAAGAGGTCCTGGTGAAGGGTGTCCGGACGTCGACGCCATCATCCGGCCGCCTTTGGCTCGTGGAAGTAGTAACACAATCCGTCGGGGGCAACGACGAAGAACACCAGGTATTCGTGACCCGCGCGCTCATCGACGCGCCAGTCGCCGACCGGGGGGCCCTTCAATTCGAATTCCTCTCGGAGCGCGATCAGCTGATAGCCGGAGTCGCTGGCCGTTCAGCGCCCATCCGTGCAGCACCACGTCAAGGTGGAAATCATCTCGGATCTCGGGCCGTCGAACGTCGGGAATCGCGCATCTCGTCACGCGAGTTCGCTTCAGGCGACGGTTGGGCAGCACAAGAAGTCACAACTTGAGCAGTGCAGCGGCTGCGGCGGCTCGGAGTGCTTTCCGATACGATACTGGCGGATTCGCGAGTTGCCCGCCGAGGGCCACCCCGAGCACGACGGACCCCTTGAGCACCACAATTTCCGCCCCTTCGGTGGTGTAGGCCCAATAGGCTCGGTCGCCGAGGCCGGGTTCGTCGGTGATCTTGGCGCCGTCGCCATCCATCCTGGAGGTGACGAGCTCCTTGGTCGTGGCCTTGCCAGCTTCTGCGGCACTCGAGAAGGTGACCTGCGAGAGGATCAGTGCCGCACTGCCAGCTCGGAAGATGCAATAGCTCACCATGCCGCTTGAATCTTCATCACGTTCGGGACCGGCCGGCATGCCCGTCGAACTCTTCGCTCCAAGCAACGCGTTGACAGTGGCGCGATCCACCAACTCGCACGGGCCGGCCGTTCCCGTGGAGGATGCGATCAGCGCAAGAAGAAGGGTAAGCTGCGGCAGCATGGTTTCTCCCCAGTTGAATGAAGCGCCCGATGGTCACGGATCGTGGTGGTTGGGCGACTCAACGACGTGCGCTTCTGCGGCGAGGCCAGGTGAGGCCACCGCAGTCCTTGGATCAAGCATACCTCGCGGCGGCCGAGTTGTGTGGCTTCGACGGCAGCAAGCGCGGGCTAGGCTGACCGCCTCTTCCGGCGGACCGCCGCCGGGGTCACCTTCATGCGACCAGGCTTGTCGTGGCGCGTGTTCCACGCGCTCCGGACGCTGCCGACCAGTCCTTCCTGACGCACCGAGCGGCAGAGCACATCGATCCCCGTGAGCGCCATGCCGGTCCCGAACACCTGCCCAAGTCCTGGGACGGATAGCAAGCCGATCCCACCGGTGAGGATCATGGACCCGAGAAGCCCACGAGCGATGCGAGCGGACAACGAGAGCCGGTCCCCGTAGTCTTCTGCCTCCGGCCTACCCGGTGGTGGTGGCGTAGCAACGCCGACCGCGGTCGGTGGTCGACGCGCTGGCGGGACCAGGCTGGGTCGTTCTTCTGTGTCGGGCTGGTACTCGTAGCGCATTGGCTTCACTCTTCGCGAGGCTGGGCGGTCAACCGAACGATCTGCGGTTCTGCTGCGAGGCCAGGAGAGGCTGCCGCGTGTCCAACAAATCTACGTCGCGGTGGCCGAGGCAGTGTGGCCCCATCCGCGGCAAGCGCGGATTCGGCGGCACTCTCGCTCACGCTTGCGTCACCACTCCGCTGGCACATGATACTTCGCAAGGATTGTCAACCCGGACTCCGCAATGCCGCGTGCAGCCGACGCACCTGGAAATGCGAGGAATGGCCGAAGGTTTGCGTGGCCAAGATAAAGCCGACTCGGGGCCGCATCTTTGGGATCGAGCGTTCGGAGCCGGGTCGTGTCATGGACATACGGCTCCCACTGTGGCCCATACCAGTACATCGCGACCTCAATGTGCGGCGTGCTGTCTGATGGTGCCGCTGTGGCTGCTGCCACGGGCTCCGAGACAGCCAGCATGAACGCGAGGTTTTCATACCAGTCTGTCAGGTAGACGCGCTCCTTCAGCACCCCGCCATATAGCATGATGATTCGCGGCGCGGCAGCGCCTGAGAAGGCCGTGTGCGGACTCGTCGGAACCCCAGTGCCAAAGCCGACGATCGCGAGCAACAACATGATTCCCTTCATCGATGGACCTCCATGTTGTGCGTCCACCGACCTGCGCTGCCGCCGCGGCGCGCTAGCGGCGTACCCGCTCTGGGGCCCCACGAAGTTGCTCCAGTCGCTCGCGCCGAGTCCGGGACGGCGCGTTTCGCCGATATCCGGTTGCGTCACTCGACCCCGTGATGCGTCAACGACATAGGTGCCGAAAGAGGCGTCAGAGTTACCAACAGTGGTCTGGCCTGCCTCAGCACCCCTACGGATCATCCCAAGCCCAAGGCGGGGATCGGCAAAGCCTGTGGTCCTCGTCCGGCCCGTCAGCTCATCAGTCCTTCCAGTATCCCGGTCGGTGTGACTTTGAGAAGCAGCACCTTGGGCTGCGACGGCGGAGCGGTCATGGGCTCATCACGTGTTCGCCCAAGGAAATTGACGTGGAGTTCCGAAGCGTCAGTGCGGATCCGCATGGTCTCGGGGACGATTCGGTCGCCAACAAGGAAGGCATTGGTTGTGGTGTATCCCGAAGGATGCTTCAGCGCGACAACCACATAGTAGAACGTACCGCTTCCGCCCGCATCCTGCGTAACCCAGAATGCGATGTCCTCCAGTCCGTCGCCGTTGAGATCTCCTTCTGCCTCACCGCCCAGGTAGCGGGTCGTGGCCTTGGCAGAGGAGTTCGGTATTGTCGTGCTCGAAACGCCGTCGACAAGAGTGATCAACGCTCCGTTCACCATGAAAGCCGCGTTCCTGCCATACATCGACGACTCCCCAGGGAGGTGCGCTAAGCTTTCGCCTCCCTCGGTCCGTTGCCCTGGTGAGCTACAGCCTCCGAATCCCAAAACCCCAAGGATGACCAGACCACAATGCGTCGCTCTTGTCGTGATGATCATGAGGTTACCGTAAAGGGGCAAGTGGGTCCCAGACGCCTTGTATCTCTCAATTTGTCGTTTGCAGTACGTTCTGGATAGGGTGGTAACCCGTTGCGCCTTTGGGCCACGAG
>JBDUDP010000032.1:0-23829 GCA_040002895.1 Gemmatimonadota bacterium | reverse complement strand
GTTCCGTGCGGTAGAGGAGTTCTCGGGTGCAGTGCCGGGCCAGATCGGCGGCCGAGGCGTCGCGGAGCACGGTCCCCGCCTTGGCGAACGGCGTCCGGACCCCGGCGATGACGACGGCACGGCGGCCGGGAGGTGGAGTCAGCATCCGCGAAAGGTAAGCGGAATCTGCTTATGTTTGGGGGTTACCTACCTGTCGGAGCCATGCGTGTCGTCGAATGAAGCCGAGCAGCCCGAATTCGCACTCCCGGCCGAAGCCATCTATACGGCGCTGCTCGAGAGCCAGTCTACCGTCCCCTTTCAGTCGCTCGGCAATGGTGCCGCGCCGGCGCCCACCGCGGCGCCCGCGAGCGCGCCCGCCGAGGCCCCCCTGGCCAAGGTTCCGGAGGGTGCGGTCCTGCTCAAGGGACCGGCCGCAGCGCTGGCCCGCAACATGGAGGCGTCGCTCGCCCTCCCCACGGCCACGACCTTCCGGGAAATCCCGGTCCGAACGCTCGAACTGCGGCGGGCCGAGATCAACGGTCGGCTCAAGACCGCTGCGCGGAGTGAGAAGCTCTCGTTCACCCACTTGATCGCGTGGGCGCTGGTTCAGGGCGCCAAGCAGTTTCCCATCATGGGCAGCGGGGTGCTCAAGAGCGGCAGCGACAGTTACAAACTGATGCCCGAGCATGCCAACCTCGGACTCGCGGTCGACGTGGAACGGAAGGATGGCTCGCGCGGCCTGATGGTGCCGGTGCTCAAGCAGGCCGAGACCATGGCGTTCGCAGATTTTCTCTCGACCTACGAGACGCTGGTCGAGAAGGCGCGCACCAACAAGTTGATGCCTGACGACTTCGCCGGCGCCACCATGACGCTCACCAACCCCGGCGGGCTCGGCACGGTGGGATCGGTGCCGCGGCTGATGCCGGGACAGGGCACCATCATCGCCACCGGTGCCATCGCATACCCACCCGAATTCGCGGCCATGGACCCCGCGGCCATCAAGCAGATGGGGCTCTCGAAGGTCATGATGCTCACGAGCACCTACGACCATCGCGTGATTCAGGGCGCGGAGTCGGGGACCTTCCTGCGCGTGGTCGATCAGATGCTGCAGGGCGAGGGAGCGTTCTACGAGACCATCTACACCGAACTCGGGGTCGGCGCTCCCTCGGCCATCGCCCCAGCCGGTGGCTTCACCATGGATGCTGCCCGCAGCGTGCGCACCGAGGCCGTGTCGGCCCCTGCCTCACCGGTCCAGTTGCATCAGGTGGCCGGCGCGATGGCACTGGTGAAGGCGTTCCGGACCCACGGTCACCTTGCGGCGCGGCTCGATCCGCTGGGAACGCCACCCGTGGGAGATCCGGCGCTCACGCCAGCTGAGGTCGGCCTGACGGACGAGATCATGGCGACGATCCCCACCGACGTGCTGCGCATCGCGGTGCCCGGCAACACGCTTGCCGAAGCGCTGCCGTATCTCGAGGCGACCTACTGCGGCACGATTGCCTATGAAGTGGAACACATCGCGTCACACGAGCGTCGAGTCTGGTTGCGCGAACAGATCGAGTCGGGTGTGCACCGCGTGCCGCTCACGGTGACGCAGAAGAAGTCACTGCTCGAACGGTTGACGCAGGTCGAGGGGATGGAGCGGTTCCTCCACAACGCCTACATCGGGGCAAAGCGATTCTCCATCGAGGGCGTCGATGTCATGATCCCGATGCTCGACCTCGTCAATGAGCTCGCCGCCGATGCCGGTATCCGCGAGGTCGTGCTCGGCATGGCCCATCGCGGCCGCCTCAACGCCCTCGCCCACACCGTGAACCTGCCCTACGCCTCGATCTTCGCGGAGTTCGAGGGTGGGAAGTCGGCGGAATCAGGCATGATCCCGCAGGGCGGTACCGGCGACGTGAAGTACCATCTCGGCGCGACCGGTTCCTTCGTTGCCCTGAGCGGCAAAGAAACCGCCGTGGTCTTGTTGCCCAACCCGAGCCACCTGGAGTTCGTGGGTGCCGTGGTGATTGGCCATGCGCGCGCCAAGCAGACCGATCGCTCCACCCGGGAGTTGGTCTACAACTCTGACGCCTCGCTGCCCGTCACCATCCACGGCGATGCCGCCTTCCCGGGGCAAGGTGTTGTCGCCGAGACGCTGAACCTCGGTGGACTCACCGGATACCTCACCGGCGGCACCATCCACCTGATCGCCAACAATCAGGTGGGCTTCACCACCGATCCGATCGAGGGGCGTTCGACGCGCTACTCGTCCGATCTAGCCAAGGGTTTCGACATCCCGATCGTCCACGTGAACGCCGACGATCCCGAGGCCTGTCTCGCGGCCGTGCGGCTCGCCGTGGCGTATCGAATGAAGTTCCGTGGCGACGTGCTGATCGACCTCGTTGGCTATCGTCGGCATGGTCACAACGAGTCCGACGAAGCCAGCTACACCCAGCCGATGATGTATGCCCACATCAAGGAGCTGCCCACGGTGCGGGCCCAGTACGCCGACCTGCTCACGCGTGAAGGGGCGATCGCGCCTGGCGAGGCCGATGCCATGGTTTCGAAGGTCTACGACAACTACATCGCGGTGCAGACGGCCTTCAAGGAGGCAGCTGCCGCGGCGACACCAAGTGACGACGCACCCGCACCAACGCAAGCGCGAGAGACAGTAACGACGGCGGTTGACGGCGGCATGCTCACCTCGTTGAACGAGCAGCTGTTGACCTGGCCTGAAGGATTCACGCCGAATCCCAAGCTCGCGCGCCAACTTGAGCGTCGACGCCCTGGCCTCACCGCCCCGAACGGCATCGATTGGGGACACGCCGAGGCGCTCGCGTTCGCCTCCCTGCTGGTGGACGGCGTCCCGATTCGGCTCACTGGTCAGGATGTCGGTCGTGCCACCTTTGCACAGCGACACATCATCCTGCACGACGCCACCAATGGCGCCGAGATCATGACGATGCAGCGCCTCGCCGAGGCGCAGGCGACGATCGAGGTCCATAACTCGCCGCTGTCAGAACTCGCGTGCATCGGTTTCGAGTATGGCTACGCCACCACCGCACCCGAGACGCTGGTGCTCTGGGAGGCGCAGTACGGCGACTTCGCCAATGGCGCGCAGGTGATTGTCGACCAGTTCATCACCTCGAGCCTGAGCAAGTGGGGCGTCACCTCTCGCCTCACCCTGCTGCTGCCGCACGGATATGAAGGGGGTGGTCCGGAGCACTCGTCGGCGCGGCTCGAACGCTACCTGCAGGCGTGCGCCGAAGGGAACATCCGCGTCGCCAACCCCACCACGTCGGCGCAGTACTTCCACCTGCTGCGGCGGCAGGCGCGCGACCCCGAGCGCAGGCCGCTGGTGGTCATGACGCCCAAGTCACTGTTGCGGTTGCATGCCGCGGGCTCCTCACTCGACGACCTCTCAGTCGGACAGTTCCATCCCGTGCTCCGCGACGCACCGTCGGCCGACGCCACGCGCCTGCTGCTCTGCAGCGGCAAGGTGTACTACGACCTCGCCAAGGAGGCGGCCGATGCGGGTAGTGCCCCGCCGATCGCGCGGCTGGAACAGCTCTATCCCTTTGCGGAACAGGAACTCCGAGATCTCTTTGCGCAGCATCCCAAGCTACAGGAAATCGTCTGGGTTCAGGAGGAGCCGAAGAACATGGGCGCCTGGAGTTTCGTGGCGCCGCGCCTCACGGTGCTGCTCCCCGAGGGAGTCTCGTTGCGCTACATCGGTCGACCCGAACGCGCCGCCCCATCCGAGGGCTACGACTCACAGCACAAGATCGAGCAGCAGCGGATTGTGAGCGCGGCGCTCGGCGGAGCCTGAGAGAAGAGAGAAGAGAGAAGAGAGAAGTGAAAAGAGGGATCGTGAGCAGCATGAAGGCCGGCGTCTCGACGAGATACCGGCCTCTGTGCTGTTCTCCGCTCTCCTCTCGCTTTTCTCTTCTCTCTTGCTTTTCAGTCCGGCGGCAGCAGCGGCCGTTCACTCGCGTTGCGCGCGAGGGACTTCAGCGGCTCGGAGAGGTGATCACCGTAGTGCAGCAGGAAGACCCCGCGGGCGCGCTTGGCCATGAGAAAGGCGAGCAACGGGGTGTCGGCCTTGGCCGCGTTGCAGGGCCGGCACGCGAGCACGAGGTTGTCGGGGCGGTCGTAGGCCGACTGGCCGCGACGTGGCCGCACGTGATCGAGCGTGATCGTCTCGGGGGGAACCCGGGTGCCGCAATAGGCACAGACCGAGCCGTGATGGGCCAACAACCACTCGCGATGGGAGCCGTAGGAGCGACCGGAGGACTTGCGAAGGCTGGAGCCGTTGCTGCCGTTGGTGAGTTCCGGCTCTTCGGCCGGTGGGGCGACATTGGTGCCGCCTCGACGTCTTGTTCGTGCCACGAAATTCCTTTTGAGGTTCAGTTTCTGAAGGCGTAACGCTAACCGGGCGGAGCCGGTTCCGGGAGGTGGCCTGGGCATTATCGCCCGAAAACGAGGCCGGAAATCAGTACAGAGAGCCCAAACAGCACCGCGAGCAAGACCGCCTCGCGCCCTCGAGGGGTCCTGGCCCCTCGTCCCGCACCGTCGAGAAAGGTCGAGAAAGGCGCCGGATCCGAGGCGGGGAACGAGTCGAGCGCCGCCAGAACGGACTCCGCACGGGGGGGCCGCAGAGACGGGTCGGGGGAAAGCAGCGATGCCACCAGCGCGTCGAGTCCTGCCGGAATGCCGCGGCGACGTTGGGCAAGGCGCTCGTGCGTCGCATCGGGGAGATCGCCGGTAAACAGTGCCCAGGCGAGTGGCCCCAAGGCAGCGATGTCTTCGCTGGCCTCGGCCGTGGTCCGGTTCGCCAGGCCACCAACCTTCACCTCACCCCCGGCCAGCTGCACCGTCTCGAGTTCCAGCGCGCCATGCGCCAGGCCCGTCCGATGCAGCGAGGCCACCGCGCGGGTCACCTCTCTGAGCACGCGCACTCCCTCCTTCACGCCGAAGGCACCGCCGTCGCTCAACCGCAACAGGACGCTCGGCGAAGTCGGCGCGGGCTCGACCACCCAGGCTCGGCCGTCGAGGTCACCGGCGGCGATGGGGGTGTTGAGGCGCGGGTGCGCCAGCGCCTGCAACCGGGACGCCCTCCCAAGCACGGCCAACGGCGTCGGACCTTCGGGCGGCAGCGGATGAAGGGTGACCAGCAGCTCGCTCCCGCTTTCGCGGCAGTTGGCGGCAAAGACGCGGCGCCCCCCAAGAGAGGGGCGTTCCTCTCCGAGGAGGGCGGCACCTCCGAGCGAGAGCTGGAGGCGTGGCCGGGTGGAGTCATGCGACATGGTGGGGAATAGTGCAGCGGTCGTGCCAGAGTGTGGCGCTGGCCCGGGCGAGCGCTAACGGATCATGCTAACACCTTGAGTTATAACACGTTATGAAATTGTTCGGTGGTGCTCGTGCCCCGACAGGAACTCCACTGCTACCAGGGAGGCCCCGTGCGCTGCGCTCCGGCGACCGCCGATGGCCGCGAAGGGCCGCTCTGGGAGTCTCGAGGAGGTGCTGCGAGTGGGCGGGGCCCGCTCAACGACTCTGAGTGTGGACCAAGCGCAGCGTACCCAAGCGGAACAGCCCGGCTGGGGGAGCCGCCGGATCGGCGAGGCACGGTTCATCCCAGCGCGCGTCCTCGGCGAAGTGCCACCACTCGACTTCATCCCGAGGTCCACCCGTGCTCCGTTTGTCTACGAACCAACTGTCTACCGAACGGGGAGGTCTACGCTCGCACTCGCATCCAATGCAAAGACTACTTCCGCACATCACCCATCGGCGTCACTTGCTCCCTCCGACCGAACTCGAGAACCGCCCGATCGGCCGTAAGCAGGGTGAGCTGCCGGAGTTTGGCGGTGGCGACAATCCACCGATCGGCTGGATCGCCGTGCATCTCGCCAAGCCGGGCACCAAGAACCAGCACCGAACGATCCAACGGCAGGAAGCTGATCCCGGGAGCCTGCGCCGCTCGCTCCAGCCAGATATCCACCGGAAGCGACAACGAGAGTCGACCGCTCACCGTCTTCCGGGCGATTTCCCACACGGAAATGTCACTCACATACAGCATCCCGTGGCGTGCCGCCCGATCAAGCATCCCCCCTACACTCGGATGCATCCTGCTCAGATCACCCACCAGCAGCCAGAACCACACATGCGTATCGAGTAGCAGCGGGCCAGCGAAGTCCGGCTGCTCCCTGGCGCGCCATACTTGATGGTGTGGGGTCATGCCCCGTCGAGAGGGTCGGAACCCTCCACCCAGTCGGCCAGGTCGGGCGCCACCAGGTCGCCGTGCTCGATCGCGGTGCCGTGGAGGAAACCGATTGGACTGGTCCCGGCCTCCCCGGTCGGAACCAGTTCCGCGACCGGCACGCCGCGCTTGGTGACGACATAGCGTGTGCGGCGGGTCGCCACATCGTTCATCAACTCGAGACAGCGGGCCTTGAACTCGGTGGCCGAGAGTCGGATGGGCGAGACAGGCGTTGACATAAACGCTCCTGTAAAATGACCGGTCAGAAGATACTGGTCATGTGGATCATCGCCAATCCCGGCCTTCCCCGTCACCGGAACTCGCCCGCACTCTGTCTTCACCTCGCTCGCAGGCAGAATCGGCCGTCTCCCGCCCGGGTACCGGCTGTTTCGTTATCTTCCCCGCGGCCACCCGCATGGCCCACACTCCCGACTTCGACCTCTCCGAGTGCCGTGACCGCTCCCACTGCGTCTCCCGTGAACACCCCAGCCGCCTGGCTCACCATCAATTCGCTCCGCGTCCTCGCCATGGACGCCGTGGAGGCCGCCAATTCCGGCCATCCGGGCACCCCGATGGCGCTGGCGCCGGTGGCCTACCTGCTCTGGCGACGCCACCTGAAGCACGCGCCCCAACATCCCGAGTGGGCCGATCGCGATCGCTTCGTGCTGTCGTGCGGCCACGCCTCGATGCTGCTCTACGGCCTGCTCCATATTTCGGGATACGATCTCCCGCTCGACGAGATCAAGCAGTTCCGGCAATGGGGCTCCAAGACGCCGGGCCACCCCGAGCGCGGCCACACCGTCGGTGTCGAGACCACCACAGGCCCACTAGGTCAGGGAATCGGCAACGCGGTCGGGATGGCAATGGCCGAGCGGCTGCTCGCCGCCAAGTACGGCGCGGACCTGGTTGATCACCGCACCTGGGTCATCGCCTCCGATGGCGACATGATGGAAGGCGTCGCCTCGGAGGCCGCCTCGCTCGCGGGCCACAATCGGCTTGGCAAGTTGACGGTGATCTATGACGACAATCACATCACCATCGACGGTCGCACCGACATCGCTTTCACCGAGGACGTCGGCGCGCGCTACGAGGCGTACGGTTGGCGCGTGCTGCATGTGCACGATGGCAACGATCTCGACGCCATCGACGCCGCACTGACCGACGCCGGTTCGGTCTCCGAGCGCCCGACACTGATCGTGCTGCGCACCATCATCGGCGACCCCGCACCCACCAAGCGTGATTCACCCAAGGCGCACGGCGAACCGCTCGGCAAGGATGAGATCGCCCGGACCAAGGCGATCCTCGACTGGCCCACGGATCCGTTCCATGTGGCGCCCGAGGCCTACACCGAGATGCGACCGGTGATCGACGAGAGCAATGCCCTGGTGAAGACGTGGGAGGCACGCGTCACCAACCACGCCTTCGGCAAGGCCTTCCGCGCCCAGCTCGCGGGGGAACTGCCGGCCGACTGGGACGCCACCCTCCCGGATCTCGCGAATGAATCACTCGCGACCCGTCAGGCCTCGATGAAGGCGCTTTCGGTGCTGGCCGCGACCGTGCCCGGCTTCGCCGGCGGTTCCGCCGACCTCGGCGGCAGCAACGGCACCAACATCACCGTCGGCGAGGTCTTCAACCACGATAGCCACGGCCCCCGGATCCATTGGGGCGTGCGCGAACATGGGATGTGCGCGGCACTCAACGGCATGGCGGCGCACGGCGGCGTGCGCCCCTACGGCGCCACTTTTCTCATCTTCACCGACTACTGCAAGCCGTCCATCCGACTTGCGGCCTTGATGAAATTGCCGACGCTGTACATCCTCACCCACGATTCGATCGGCCTGGGCGAGGACGGCCCCACCCATCAGCCCATCGAACAACTGGCCATGTTGCGTGCGATTCCGGGGATGACCCTGCTGCGCCCCGCCGACGCCGCCGAAACCGTGGCAGCGTGGCGCGCGGCCATCGAACATCGCAGTGGTCCGGTGGCGCTGATCCTCACGCGCCAGAAGCTGCCAGCGCTCACCCGCACCGCCGACGCCGTGAGCGATACCTCCCGCGGCGGGTACATTCTTCATGAACCCGCCACGTCACCCAAGGCCATCGTGATCGCGACCGGCTCCGAGGTGCAGCTTGCCGTCGCGGCCGCCACCGCCCTCGACGCCGAGGGCATCCCGACCCGGGTCGTGTCGCTGCCCTCGTGGGAACTCTTTGCCGCACAGGACGCCGGGTGGCGTGAGCGCGTCCTCCCTGCAGCGATCACCGCACGTGTCTCGATCGAGGCCGCGACCACGTTCGGCTGGATGCAGTGGGTCGGCAGCGGCGGCATCAGCATCGGGATCAATCACTTCGGCGCCTCAGCCCCGGCCGAGACGCTGTTCAAGGAATTCGGGATCACCGCCGACCACGTGGCAGCGGCCGTCCGCTCGCTCGTCTGACTCATCGAGGTTGTCATGCCCAATCCGCTGACCCGACTCGTCGCCCTGGGCCAGAGCCCGTGGTACGATTTCATCACCCGCGATCTGGTGCGCTCGGGTGAACTGGCGCGACTGATCCGCGAGGAAGGCCTGCGCGGGATGACGTCGAACCCGACGATCTTCGAGAAGGCCATTGCCGGCAGTGCCGACTACGATGCGGACATCGCCACGCTCGCCGCCAAGGGGGCGTCCCCGGCCGAGATTGTCGAATCGCTGATGGTCGCCGACGTCCAGGCCGCATGCGATGTCTTCCGTCCGATCTACAATGCCAGCGGGCATGGCGACGGCACCGTCTCGATCGAGGTGGCACCGACGCTCGCCAACGACACCGCCGGGACCATCGCCGAGGCGGAACGGCTCTGGGCCCGAGTCGCACGCCCCAACGTGATGATCAAGATTCCGGGCACGCTCGCGGGCCTGCCGGCCATCACCCACTGCCTGGCGCAGGGCATCAACATCAACGTGACCCTGCTCTTCTCGGTGGAGCGCTACAAGCAGGTGGTTGAGGCGTTCCTTGCTGGCCTGGAGCAGCGCGTCGCCGCGGGCGGACAAGTCAACGCTCTGCACTCGGTGGCGTCATTTTTCGTGAGTCGGGTCGATGGCCAAACGGATGCCGCGCTTGCCGCGCTGGGTGAGGCCGGCGCGCCCTATCGCAGCAAGATGGCGATCGCCAATGCCGTGGTCGCCTATGCCGTCTTCGGCGAGACGCTCCTGCGGCCGCGTTGGCAGGCGCTTGCCGGTCGTGGGGCCAAGGCCCAGCGGCCACTCTGGGCCTCGACCAGCACCAAGGACCCTGCCCTTCCCGACACCCTGTATCTCGAAGCGTTGATCGCACCGGACACCGTCAACACCATCCCGCCAGACACCTATGCCGCCTATCTCGATCACGGCGACCCGCATGTGCGGATCACGCCGGCCGCGGAGGTCGAGGCCGCCAAGTTGCTGGCACGCTATGCCGCACTCGGCGTGCGGCCGCTCGCCGAGATCACGGAATTCCTCGAGGTCGACGGCGTGGCGAAGTTCGCGACGAGTTGGCACTCCCTGCTGGATCGCGTGCACCAGAAGGTCGGCAGTCTCGCCGGCTGAGTCCCCACCGAAGGAGTTGGCATGCTGAGTGGCCTGCGAAAGATCTCGCTGTCCTGGTGGATCATCATTTCGATGATTGTCGGCGTCACCATCGGCTTTCTCGACAATGAGGTCTGGGTCAACACCGATGTCGGTGCGTACCTCGCCCCCATCGCCACGGTCTTCTTGCGGATGATCAAGTCGATCGTGGTACCGCTCATCTTCGGCTCGCTGGTCGTGGGGATCGCCGGTCATGGTGACGACCTCAAGCGCGTCGGCAAGCTCGCGCTGCGCAGCCTCATCTACTTTGAAATTGTCACCACCATCGCGCTCTTCATCGGACTCGGCGCCGTCAACCTGATCCGGCCCGGCGATGGCATCACGCTCACAGGCAGCGCCGCAACGGGTGAGCAACTCGCCCAGACCAAGGCGACTTTCGCCAGCGTGCTTGAACACACCGTGCCGCAGTCGTTCTTCGAGGCCGCCGCGCGCAACGAGGTGCTGCAGATCGTCTTCTTCTCGCTGCTCTTCGCCATCGCGCTGGCGCAGGTGAAGGGAAAGCCCAAGGAGATGATGCTCGGCTTCTGCGAGGCCCTCTCCGAGGTCATGTTCAAATTCACCGAACTGGTGATGCTCTTCGCCCCGTTCGGCATCGGCGCCGCCATTGCCGTCACCATCGGCCACAGCGGACTCGGCGTGCTCCGCAACCTCGGCGCACTGGTGCTCACCCTCTACGGCGCACTGGTGGTGTTCGTCCTGCTGGTGCTGTTGCCGATCGCCCTGATGTTCAGGGTGCCGATCAAGCTGTTCTGGAAGTGGGTGAAGGAGCCGTACCTCATCGCCTTCTCGACCGCCTCGTCCGAGGCCGCGTTGCCGCTGGCGATGGAGAACCTCGAGAAGATGGGCGTACCCAGGCGGATCGTCGCCTTCGTGCTGCCGACGGGCTACTCGTTCAACCTCGATGGCTCCACGCTCTACCTCGCCGTGGCGTCGGTGTTCGTCGCCCAGGCCGCCCAGATCGAGATGACCTTCGGTAACCAGCTGCTCATGATGCTGACGCTGATGCTCACCTCGAAGGGCGTGGCCGCCGTCCCGCGGGCCTCGTTGGTGATTCTCTCCGGCGCGCTGGCGTCCTTCGGCCTCCCGCTGGAGGGCGTGGCGGTGATTCTCGGCGTCGACGCGGTGATGGACATGGCGCGGACCTCGGTCAACCTGCTCGGCAACTGCCTCGCGTCGGTGGTCATGGCGCGGGTCGAGGGCGAGTTCCATCCGCCGATGGAGGAGGCCGCCGCGACCTAGCGGCCATCAGCGGCGGAGTATCTTGCGGCATGCGACGCGTCCTCCGCCATCCCACCTGGGCACTGCTGCTGCTCATCGCCTGCCGGCTCCCGGCCCAGTCCCCACTGGCCGACGCCGAGGCCGCGATATCCAGCGGGCAGCCGTGGCGTGCGACGCAACTGATGGCCCCAGTGCTGGCCGACTCCGCCACGCGCACGCCGGAAGCCATCATGGTGGCCGCGCGCGCGGCCGCTGGCTGGGAAGGCTGGAGCCGGGTGCGCCAGTTGCTGGAGCGCACGAACTGGCTCGACACCAAATTTGACCGGGCGGCCCGCCGGCTGTTGACGGAAGCGGCGCTCGCGGAACGACGCGACAGCGACGCCGTCTCGCAGGCACGGCTCGCCGTCGCCCCGTCCAGTGAGCGCCGTAGCCCCAAGGAACAGGGCGAGCGGTTGCTGCTGCTCGCCCGCGCTCTCGACCGTACCGACGCCCGTGACTCAGCCGCCGCGACCTATGCGCGCGCGGCCGCCCTCCTGCCCGATGTCTCCGACTGGATCGTGCTCCGCGCGGCGGGCGTCAGCGATGATTCGTCGCGCCGTGCAGCGCTGCTTGCCAGGGTCACACTCCCGGCCGCGCTGCCGCGGGTGCCGTGGACCGAAGCCCTCGCTCGCGAACGCGCGAGCGACTTCGCTGGAGCTGCCACCGCATACGGACGGGTCGGTGCTGTGGTCTCGGCGCTCCGCATGCGCTGGCGCGCGGCACGAACCGGCGCCGACAGCGCACGGGTCGTTGCTGCTGCGCTCGCGCTCCTGGCTCCGGAGAGCAGCGCGGCGCAATCGCGTGATGCGCTCGACCTGCTCGACCGACTCGCGCCCTGGCTGACGCGGCCAGAGCGATTGGTGGTCGCGCGACGTGCCGCGGCCGTCGGGCGCAGCGTCCAGGCGATGGATGCCTTCGCCGCCGCCGCCAAGCAAAGCCCGCTGACCGGCGCAGATCGCTTCACGTACGGCACCGTGCTGGGGCAGCTCAACCGCTGGCCTGATGCCGCGAAGCAGTTCCGCGGCGTGACGGTGCCCGCACTCGCCGGTCACGCCGCCTACTTCACGGCCCGGGCACAACTCCGGGCCGGAAACGGCGCCGCGGCGATCCCCGCACTCCGGCGGGTGGTGGCGCAATTCCCACGCGACACGGTGGCCGCGGCGGTGTCCCTTTACCTGCTCGGCGATCTCGCCATCGACGGTGGGCAGCTCGATTCCGCCCGCGCGCTCTTCCTCCGTCTCGCCGACCGCTACCCCACGGCGACGGAGCGCCCGCGAGCGCTGCTGCTCGCGGCAATCATCGCCTTGCAACGCGGCGCGGCGCCTGCCGCGGTACGTGAACTGGAGGCGGCCATCGCGCGCCCGATGGGGGGCGAGGGCGACGCCATGCGCTACTGGCTCGCACGCGCACGCCTCGCCGCCGGTGATTCGAGTGGTGCGCGCAACGGATGGCGCGCGCTCGTGGCCAATGGCCCCGAGAGCTACTACGCGCTGCGTGCCGCCGCGCGATTGGATACGGTACCGTGGCGCGTCGAGTCACTCCCCGAACTGACAACCCCGGATTCCCTCCGGGCAGCGTTGGGTCGCGCCGCACGCCTCGATTCCCTCGGGCTCGACGTCGAGTCCCGCATGGAACTCGACCGACTGATGGCCACCGCTCAAGCGGCCGGTACCATGCTGGTGCTGGGCAATGCGTTTGCCGCCAACGGTCTGGCATCGCGCGCGCAGCAGGCGGGCTTCCGTGCCGCCTCCGCGGGTGCATCGCGTGGTCCAGCGCTCTGGCAGTTGCTGTATCCCCTCCCGTTCGAGGCGGCGTTGCGCGCCACCGCCGAGCGAGCCGGGGTGGATCCGATGCTCGCCGCGTCGGTGATTCGGCAGGAGTCGGGCTTCGTTCCCCACGCCACCTCGCGCACCGATGCGCGCGGACTGATGCAGGTGATGCCCGCCACCGGTCGTGATCTGGCACGCAGCGCCGGCATCAGTGACTTCGACACCGCCCTGCTCTGGGTTCCTGACGTGAACCTCGCACTGGGCATGCGGCACTTCGGTGCGGCCCTCAAGCGCTACCCCGAAATCGAACGCGCGCTCGCGGCCTACAACGCTGGCGGCACTCCAGTGGCTCGATGGTCGGCGAGCCAGCTCGATGGCACACCACGCAGCGGCGATGCCGTGCGCGCGCCGGTTGCCGACATTGAGATGTTTGTGGAACGGATCCCGTACGTCGAGACGCGCGACTACGTGCGGATCATCCTGCGAAACTACGCCATGTACCGAATGCTCTACGGATCCGGAGGCAGCAGCCGTTAGCCCGGCGTGACATCGAGACCCGAAGCCACCCATGCCTGCGCGACAATGGCCTCGGCCGACAGTCCGCTCTCCCGCATTGCCCGCACGGTGAGCGAGCGGTCGCGCTTGCTGAACTTTCGCCCCTCAGCGTCAGTGATCAACGGGTGGTGTACGGTGAGCACCGGCTCGGACCGCCCCAGCAATTGCGCCAACAACGCTTGGCGGGCCGTGGAATGCTCGAGGTCCTCCCCACGCACGACCAGATTCACCCCCTGCACCAGATCGTCCACCACCACGCAGAACTGATAAGTCCACTGCCCCTGCGCATCGCGAACGGTGATGTCGCCGCAGGTGGCTTGGGGATCCTCCCGCAATTGCCCAAGCCGGAGATCCTGCGTGGTGATCATCCCGCCGGGGAGTTGGGCGCGCAGGACATGGCGGCCCTCCCTGATACGTGGCATGCCACGGCAGCTGCCGGGATAGCGCCGCTCGCGGTCGGCATCGGCGGGACCGAGTTGTGCACGAGTGCAGGTGCAGCCGTACACCTCGGTTGCGCCCGCCAACCGCTCAAGCGCCTCGGCATAGCGACCAGGCACGTCGCTCTGGCGAAAGTCGGATGGGTGGCCGGCGAGGGATGCGGTGGAAGCCGCCTCACCGGCGAAGCCGAGCCATTCGATGTCCTCGAGAATCGACCGCTCGAACTCCGGTCGGCTCCTGGTCTGGTCGTGGTCTTCCATGCGGACCAGGACCCCTGCGCCGAGGACTTCCGCCACACCCCAGAGCCAGAGAGCATGGGCGACGTGGCCGAGGTGCAGCTCACCGGTAGGCGAGGGCGCAAAGCGTGTGAGCAGGGGGATGCCACCGCCCGGGCGCAGCGTCCGGTAGCGCTCCGCAACGCGACGAAGGGCGGGGGCATCCTTGAGTATCCCACCCAGACTCGTGGTCAACCTGGCTTCGGCCGCCCCGCCTGACGGCGCTGCAGCTCGAGCCGCACCCGCGCGATGATCATCTCGACACCGATGCGATTGTGCCCCCCCTCGGGCAGAATCACATCGGCGTAGCGCTTCGAGGGCTCCACGAATTCGAGGTGCATGGGCCGGACGGTGGCGAGGTATTGCCGGATCACGTCGGTCATGGTGCGACCCCGCACCTCCACGTCGCGCTGCAGGCGGCGGATGAAGCGAATGTCATCGGCAACATCCACGAACAGCTTGATGTCGAACAGCTCGCGCAGGCGCGCATCGGTGAAGAGCAGGATCCCATCCACAATGATGATCCCCTTCGGCTGCACCACCACAGTGGCCTTGGCCCGCGAGTGGGCCGCGAAGTCATAGGTCGGCTTCTCCACGGCGATTCCCTGCGACAACAGCCGCAGGTGTGATACCAGCAGATCGGTGTCGAAGGCGTCAGGATGGTCGAAGTTCACCTGCTTCCGCTCGTCGAGCGTCAGGTGATCGAGATCGTTGTAGTAGGCGTCCTGATCCACAAAGGCGGCGTCGACGCCAGTTGATTCATGGATGGCCCGGGCCACCGTGGTCTTGCCGGAGCCGGAACCACCCACGACGCCGATGATCAACGGACGCACATGCGGTTCGTCGGACTGCGAAGTGTTCACGTCGGTCGAACTCCGGCAAACAGTGAGGTGCTAGCGGACAGGTTCGATGTCGAGCCGAAGCTCATACCAGCCGTCGAGCTGGAGATGCACCACCCGGAGTCGGTGCCGACCGGTGGCCGTGAACGATGCTTCCTTCACATGAGATTCACCCGGCACCCAGTCATCGAGCAGCAAGGCGCCGTCAAGATAGACCCGAACCGCATCATCGGAGATACTGCGCAGCAGGTAGCGACCGGGCGCGAGCGTCACCTCGGCCGTCGCCTCGGTGAGCACGTTGGCCTGGGGGATCTGCTTGTTCGGTGGGCTGTACCAGGTCAGGTCGAGTCGCGTGGTGTCGAGGCTCGCCGCCTCCACTCCCGACAGCACCCGGGCGATGGCACTGGAATCCGGGATCGGTGCGGTCGTCGAATCCCATGGCACGAAGCGCAGATGCCACGAAATCGAGGGAAGGAAGTGCGACCACCTGAACCGCACTGGCCGGCCGGCAGGTATCGCCTCACCGAACGGCGACGTGGTGGCGCCACCGCGGAACTCCAGCTCGACACGATAGTCCTGCTCCCGCCCGGCAACCGGCGTCACCACGAGGGTGTCACCTACTCTGCCCAACATCGCCGAAAGCGCAGCCACGCCCTTGCGCGCCACCACCCGCCAGCGCCCGGCCGGCCCGAGCACCCGGAGCCGCTGCGGCAGCGCATCGGACCGCCCGACGGGCCACAACTTGGGGCTCTTCCACTCATAGGGGCCCCATTCGTCGACGATGATGGTCTGGCGGCCGCGGCGCCCGCCTTCGGGGATCATCGGGTCGACGGCACCGGGCAGGTCCGGCAGCCAGATCTGGTCACGATAGACAACGGGCCGCGGTGTGGTGGAGGCCGTTGCGAAGTACCACCCGGTGGTATCGCCGGAGAGCCGGAAGAGCGTGTCCACCGCCAGGGTGAAACTCGAATCGATCTCGACGCGCTGGGTGTTGTCGATCCGGAATGCCACGCGTGACTCGTAGAACCTGTTCCCGCGAATCACGTAGTCACGGGACCTGGTGTCGCGAGACTTGGGGTATCCCCAGTCCGATGGCTCCAGTTTGTTCCACCAGAGGTGGATCGCGGTGGTGTCCTGATTGAAGGTATTGCTGAAAATCTTGTTGTCCTGGCCATGCTCGATCGCGATCGCCTCGACGTTGCGGCTGAATCGGTTCCCCTGGACGACCGACTCATACGAGTAGCCACCCCACAGCCCGTGCCAGTTCTCCTCGACCCGGTTCTCGATGAAGAGATTGCGCGAGAAGGTCGCCTCCATGCCATTGGTCGGGGCATGCGAAAAATCGTTGCGGTAGAAGAGGTTGTCGTTCGCGCCACCCACCCCCGTGTCCATCGTGCTCTGCCCAGCCCAGAGGAACAGCCCGTCGCCACCGTGCGTGACCGAGTTGTACGCCACCACATTGTTGGAGCTCTGCTCGAACATCAGCAGCCCGGCCGAGTCCTGCCCACGGTTGAAGAAGCCATCGGAATAGCCGCGTACGTCGTAGTCGATGTGATTGTGCATCAACGTGTCTCGCGTCGCGCGGTACATCCCCACGCCGACACCGGAATTGTACGACACATCATTGTTCCAGACGCGCAGCCCGGTGGTGCGAACCAGCATCAGCCCGTTCATTCCGCGCCGGATGGTGTTGCCCTTGATCTCACCCTCGCGCACATCCGCGAGGTAGATGGCCGCGCCGTAGCGCAGCCACTCGTCGGCCTCGTTGTGGTGATAGGAAAGCCAGTCGGCCAGCGATTCTTTCTCGATCCCCGAATACAACCGCGGCCGCCAGTTGTCGGAGAGATCGTTGTCGAGCAGCCGCAGTTGCGCCGTACCGCGCGCGATGATGCCGACCTTGTAGCCGCGGAGGCGCGCGCCCCGAAGGGTGATGCGCTCACCACCATCGATCCGGACTGCCGTGCCCGAGAAATGATCCGGGTGCTGGCGATCGTCGCTCCCGATCAACTCCACCCCGCGCAGGTCCACGACGATGTCGCTGCCGCGCACCGTGATCGCGCCGGAATCGCCCGCCGGCGCCAGATAGCGGCCGGGGCGCACGCGCACCGAATGGGTGATCACCATGCCGTTGCGGAATGGAACCGCGCGTACCTGCCCGACCAGCGAGGTCGGGAGCAGGAGCGCGAGGAGAGGGATGACGCTGGATCGCATGAAGAAGTCTACCTGCTGTAGGGGTGAGGCATGCCTCACCCCTACAGCGCCGTTCACCCCGCGAAGATGTACCGGGCACCAAAGTCCTGTGCGCGCGCCGCCGCGAACACCCCAGACGGCACGACCTGAATACCGGGATAGAGCCCTGCGATCCACTCCTTCTTCACCGCGGCGGGATCCATCTTCATCTTGGTCGCGGCCTTCATGCTGAGCATGGTGAGTGCCACATCACAGGCGCCGATCATCACGCCGCTCTTGAGCAGCTCGACGATGCCAAGACCGGGAATCGGAAGATTGGTGATCGAGCCCCAGGGATTGGCCGTCGCGGGCGCATCGCCGTCCTTGATGTTGAACATTTCGCCCAAGTGGTACTTGGCCCAGATGGTATCGTTCAGCCCCATGCAGAGACCACCATGCCGAAGGATGACCATCGCCGTGGTCTTCTCGCCGGGATAGGTCGCATCGGTGGTATTGAGGTAGACGCGCGGCCAGATCGCCGGCATGCCGCTATTGGGCTCCGGGGCATCGAAGATCGCCCGGTGTTTCCCCGCCTCGAGCTTGCGGAACCATGCCTCGAGCTGCGGGTCAGTCGCGACCGACGGCTCCTCCTCGGCCTCGACCACACTCGGCAGCAGGCCGATGGCGCTGAGGCCTAGCGCGGCGGCAGTCATCCGACCGAAAAAGCCCCGGCGCGCGGTCGGCGCGGTCAGTCCCTTCAACATGAGACCCTCCCCTGATCAGCTGTGGGTTGGCACACCAAAATGGGTGCTGGGAAAAGGTACAGCAAAACACCGAAGACGGGAGAAGGGCTGAGGGCGGAAGGTTTCAGGTTGTCATCCTGAGCGAAGTGAGCCGGCAGCGAGCGCAGTCGAAGGAGCTGATAATCGGGCAGCAGCTCCCTCGACTTCGCCTGCTGCGCAGGCTTCGCTCAGGACGACATCTTTCGGTCCGTCTCCGGTCTCCCCTCTCCTCTCACTCGTACTCCGACATCGGCGGGCAGGTACAGACCAGGTTCCGGTCGCCGTAGGCGCTGTCGACTCGCCCCACGGTGGGCCATGCCTTCCGCCCCCGGAGGCCCGGCATGGGAAACGCCGCCTGCTCCCGGGAATAGGGACGGTCCCAGGCATCAGTGATGACCTGCACCAGCGTATGCGGCGAGCGCTTGAGCACGTTGTTGTTGCGATCGGCAACGCCGCTTTCCACCGCGCGGATCTCCTCGCGAATGGCGATCAGGGCATCGATGAAGCGATCGAGCTCCTCCTTCGATTCCGATTCCGTCGGCTCCACCATCAGCGTCCCGGGCACCGGGAACGACACCGTCGGCGGATGGAAGCCGAAATCGATGATGCGCTTGGCAATATCCTCGACTTCGATTCCCGCACTCAGCTTGAACGGGCGGGTGTCGAGAATGCACTCGTGCGCCACGAGTCCGTTGGCGCCAGCATAGAGCAGGTCGTAGTGGCCCTCGAGCCGCTTCGCGACGTAGTTCGCCGCCAGGATCGCAATCTCCGTGGCCCACGTGAGCCCTTCGGCCCCCATGAGCAGGATGTAGATGTAGGAGATCGGCAGGATCGACGGCGAGCCCCACGGTCCCGCTGACACAGTGCCGGCCGCCTGCGCATGTCCGAGCTCCACCACCGGATGACCCGGCAGGAACGGCACCAGGTGCTCGCCCACGCCGATGGGTCCCATCCCCGGCCCGCCGCCGCCGTGCGGAATGCAAAAGGTCTTGTGCAGGTTCAAGTGGCAGACGTCGGCGCCGATGTCGCCCGGCCGGCAGAGGCCGACCTGCGCATTCATGTTGGCGCCATCCATGTAGACCTGGCCGCCATGTTCATGCACCGTGGCACAGATCTCCTTGATCGACCCCTCGAACACGCCGTGCGTCGATGGGTACGTCACCATGAGCGCCGCGAGATTGGGGGCGTGCAACGCCGCCTTGGCCTTCAGGTCGGCCACATCGATGTTGCCCTTGGCATCCGACGCCACCGGCACCACCGACATCCCCGCCATGATCGCGCTGGCCGGATTGGTGCCGTGCGCCGAGGCCGGAATGAGGCAGACAGTGCGATGCCCCTCACCACGCGAGCGGTGCCAGGCCCGGATCACCAGCAGGCCGGCATACTCGCCCTGCGAGCCAGCGTTGGGCTGCAGCGACACCGCGGCAAAGCCGGTGATCTCAGCCAACTGGGCCTCGAGCTGGCGGAACATCTCGGCGTAGCCCTGCGTCTGGTCGAGCGGTGCGAACGGGTGGATCGCGCCGAACTCGGGCCAGCTCACCGGCATCATCTCGGTGGTCGCGTTGAGCTTCATGGTGCATGACCCCAGCGGGATCATCGCGGCCGTCAACGACAAATCCTTGGCCTCGAGGCCGCGCATGTAGCGCAGCATCTCGGTCTCGGAATGATGGCGATTGAACACCGGGTGCGTGAGATAGCCGCTGCTGCGCCGCAGCGCCGCGGGAATCGCTGTCGCGGCACGCTCCGGCATGGTGCCGCCAGCGCCGCCATGGAAACAGTCAACGACCTCCATGACGTCCGTGTCGGTCACGGTCTCGTCGAATGCCACCACGATGCGGTCGGCTCCCAGCGCACGAAAGTTGATGCGCCGCGCGCGCCCTGCCGCGAGGATGTCCTGCTGCTGCGCCGCGGTGACGCCTACACTCAGCGTGTCGAAAAAGGCGTCATGCGCGAGCGAGAAACCCCAGCCGCGGAGTGCAGCGGCCAGACGTGCCGTGTGGTCATGCACTCGTTCGGCGATTTCCCGAATGCCTTCGGGGCCATGGTACACCGCGTACATCGATGCCATCACCGCCAGCAGCACCTGCGCCGTGCAGACATTACTGGTGGCCTTGTCACGACGGATGTGCTGCTCGCGCGTCTGCAGCGCCATGCGCAACGCCGGCTTGCCGTCCGTGTCCTTCGAGACCCCGATGATCCGGCCGGGAATGTGCCGCTTGTAGGCATCGCGCGTCGCGAAAAAAGCCGCATGCGGTCCGCCGTATCCCAGCGGCACCCCGAATCGCTGCGAGTTGCCGACGGCGATGTCCGCGCCCCATTCACCCGGTGGCAGCAGCAACACCAGCGCGAGCAGGTCGGTGGCCGCCGTCACCAGTGCGCCGGCCTCGTGCGCCGTCTGCGCCACGCCCCGGAAATCGCGCACCGCACCATCGGTGGCCGGGTACTGCACCAGGCAACCCACCACGTTCGTCCCGAAGACGAAGTCTGAGGGAGCTCCAACCCGGATCTCGACCCCACGCGTCTCAGCACGCGTTTTCACGACCTCGATGGTCTGCGGATGACAGCCCTCGTCGATCCAATAGATCGGCGTGCCGTCGTGCTTCACCACCGCCATCGTCATCGCCATCGCCTCGGCGGCCGCCGTGCCCTCGTCGAGCAGCGACGCATTGGCGATCTCGAGGCCGGTGAGGTCGCTCACCACCGTCTGAAAATTCAGCAATGCCTCGAGCCGACCCTGGGCGATCTCGGCCTGATACGGCGTGTAGGCGGTGTACCACCCCGGATTCTCGAGCACGTTGCGCTGGATCACCGGCGGCGTGACGGTGCCGTGGTATCCCATGCCGATGTAAGAGCGGAAGACCTGGTTGCGCGCGGCGAGCGCGCGCATGGCGGCGAGGACGCTCGGTTCGTCGAGCCCTGGTGCCAGCGCGAGCGGTCGGCGGAGGCGAATGCTCTCGGGAACCACTGCGCTGGTGAAGGCTTCGAGCGAGTCGAACCCGAGAGTGGCGAGCATGGCGCGAACATCATCAGCCCGCGGTCCGACATGCCGAGCAGCAAAGCTGTTCGGCGCCGTAGCGCGGTCGGCAGTGGCCTTCGTCATCGGCAGATCATTTCCTGTCATGAGGCGACGGGACCAGGAGCGGCCCCGTTGCGTTGCTGCCTTCGATTATTGATGCGCGATCAACTCCCGGTACCCCGCCGCATCCTTGAGCGCGGCCTGGTCGGCAGGATTGGTCGGCTCGATCTTGATGAGCCAACCGGCGCCGTAGCAATCGGCGGCCACCGTTTCGGGCGCGTCGGTGAGTGCGTCGTTCACGGCGATCACCTTGCCGCTGACCGGGGCGAACAGCTCGCTCACCGCCTTGACCGACTCGATCACGCCGAACGGCTTGGTGGCCTCGATCGTGGTGCCCACCGCCGGCAGCTCCACGAAGACGATGTCGCCGATCTGCTCCACCGCGAATGCGGTGACGCCCACGGTGCCGTCGGCGGCGAGCCACTCATGTTCCACGGAGTACTTCAGCTTCTCGGGGATGTCCACGTCGATCTCCTCGCTCAGGTCGCGCGCTTGTAGAACGGCAGGGCCACCACTTCGGCGGCCACTCGTTGATTGCGGACTCCCACCTCGACCGCCGTCCCGAGCGCCGCATGTTCTGGCGGCAGAAAGGCCATCGCGATCGGGGCGCCCACGGTGGGCGACGTGGTGCCACTCGTCACCTCCCCACACGCCTCCGACGCGGCGGGAAGATAGACCGGATACCCGGTCCGGGCGATGCCCCGGCCCGTCAGTTTGAGCCCCACCAACTGCTTGCCGGGGCGCTCCTTGGCGGCCTCCAGCGCGGCCCGGCCTACGAAGTCGCCCGGCTTGTCGAGCTTCACCACCCGGCCGAGCCCGGCCTCGAAGGGCGTCGTCTCGCGGGTGAGCTCCTGACCGTAGAGCGGCATACCCGCCTCGAGCCGCAAAGTGTCGCGGGCGCCGAGACCCACCGGAATGAGCCCGCGATCCTTCCCCGCCTCGAGCAGGGCATCCCAGACCGCGACCCCGTCATCCCAGAGCAGAAAGAGCTCAAAGCCATCTTCGCCGGTGTACCCGGTGCGCGCGAGCAGGGCCGGCACACCGCAGGCCGTGGTCTGGACCGCGGTGTAGTACTTGAGGGTGCTGAGGTCGAACGGCGTGAACGGCTGGAGGATCTCTGCGGCCTTGGGCCCCTGGATCGCCACCAGCGACGTGCGCATCGTGGCATCGTCGAGCGAGGCATCGTAGCCCACGATCCGTTCGCGGAGCGCAGCAGAGACGGTGTCGACGTTGGAGGCATTGGCGACTACCAGGTACGAGGTCTCGCCAAGGCGATAGACGATCAGGTCGTCCATGACCGAGCCATCGGGGGCGCAGATCATGGAATAGTGCGCCCGACCCAGCGCCAGCTTGCTCGGCGTCGTGACCACGGCGGCATCGAGTGCCCGGTCGGCCTCGGCGCCCTTTATGTAGAGCTCGCCCATGTGGGAGAGATCAAAGAGCCCGGCCGCGTTGCGCACGGCGTGGTGCTCCTCGACCAGGCCGGCGTACTGCACCGGCATCTCCCACCCGGCAAAGGGGATCATCCGGGCGCCGAGGGCGCGGTGGCGGGCATCGAGGGCAGTCTGGTGCACGAGGCGGTCCGGGTCGGGGTTCAGGCGAAAAGATATCACCTGCGCCTATTTTCCTGACCGTCCCCCCACATCGGAGCCCCTGTGCGCGTCCCCCTCGCTGCCGTTGTCCTGCTTCTCTGCGACTTCAACACCGCATCGGCCCAACGACCGCTGGCGAAGCCGGTGATCGACAAGGTCGGTTCCGCCACTCGGGTCATGAATCCCGGTCCCACCGTCTGGGCGGACACGAATGGTTGGAAGCTGGTGCTCGAGCGGACGATCCAGCCGAAGGATGGGGAGGCAGGAGAGTTGGCTGAGGTCTCCGACGTCGCGCTCCTCGCGAACGGCAGCGTTGTGGTGTTCCAATCCAGCCCGATCAGCGCCAAGCTCTTCGACGCATCAGGGCGGTTCCTCCGTCAGATCGGACGTGAGGGCGACGGCCCCGGCGAATATCGTCGCGCCAAACTAGCCACCCGCGGCGACTCGGTGGTGCTCTTCGCCGGCGCCGCGGGCCGGGTCACCATTCTGACTACGTCGGGGAAGGCGGTCCGCGAGTTTCTCACCGACACCCACTACGATGGTCCGCCAATCTCCGTTGACACTCGCAATCGGCTGCGCGTCACCGGAGGACGTCGCGTCACCAACGCGCCACCTGTGCAGCAGTGGGTGTATTTCGATCTCCTCGGACATCGCCTCGATTCGATGCTGCCGCCGTCCGCGGTCGAGCAGAAAGTTTGGCGTGTCGCTGCGGGGGGTGGAATCGCCTCCTACACCATCCCCTTGGCTCCCAGCACGAAGTACGCCTTCAGGCAGGACGGCGGAATACTCTACGGGGCAGACAATCACTATGAGCTTGTTGTCACGCGCACTGGCGCCGATACCGCACTCGTTTTTGGACGCACCGGAGTCAAGCCGTGGCCGGTCAGCCCCGCACGGCGCGACTCACTCTGGGCCCGCTTCGCGACCCGGCAAGAATTCAACGGAGTCGCATCGAAGAGCGACATTCCCGCGGTCCTGCCGCTTTGGTATGAGATGACCTTTGACGGCAATGGGAACCTCTGGGTCTCAACCCCAAGCGCTGCTAGTCGCGTTGAGCGCTTCGACGTGTTCTCGCCGGACGGCCGCTACCTCGGCGCAGTCCCAGCGACATTCGGCACCTTCTCGCGCAGTTCCTGGGTTGGCGATCGTGTTGCCTTTGTCGACGAAGACACCGACGACCTCCCCCGCATCCGCATCTTTCGCATCGATCGGCGCGGGAAGTAGCATCCACCCAGCGACCTCAACACCAACTTCACAT
>JBDUDP010000031.1:0-24038 GCA_040002895.1 Gemmatimonadota bacterium | reverse complement strand
GGCAAGATCCTGCCGAGCCGCCTGTCGGGCACCTGTGCCCGGCACCAGCGTCAGCTCAGCACGGCGATCAAGCGTGCCCGTCAACTGGCGCTGATCCCGTACATCAAGGGATTCGCCGGCTGACCACCGCCCCGACGGCGCCCGGCCCTGCCGGGCGTCGATCGAGCTTCCTCACCCTGCTCCTCCTGGCCGGGTATCTCTTGCTTGCGCCGTCGTTCTTCTTCCTCGGCCCGCTCGCCCTCCTGCTGCTTGTTTCCCGCCCCTCCAGCAAGCGCGAATGGATCTGGTTGCTGCTCGCCATCGGCGGCGTCATCGCCTCCGCGCTGGGGCGCAGCACTCTGCTGGACCAGACCATCCGGGGATATGGGGCGTTCTTCGCCGGCGCCTTCGTCGTCACCGCCCTGCTCGGTATCCGCTCCCTGGTCACGCGCTCGCTCATCAGCGTGAGTGTGGCGGCCCTCGGCGTGATGGGCTGGTACCTGAAGCTGCAACTGCGCTTCGTCGACCTGCGCGCCGCTGTGGTGACGCAAACCTGGGATGCCTACCGCCGGGGCTTCCCTGAACTGCCGGCGACGCCGCCCGCGCATGGAGTCGAGTTCGTCGGGAGCAGCGCCGTCTCGGACTTCGCGCGCCAGATGGCCGACGGTGTCCTCACCGCGGGCGACCTGGCGCCGGGGTGGCTCACGCTCGTCCTGCTCCTCGGGGGATGGCTGGCGTGGGGGTGGTACTACCGCATCACCCGCCGACCGATCGGACCGGCGCCGAAGCCGTTCACGGAATTCCGATTCAATGACCAGCTGATCTGGCTGCTGATCGCGGTGGTCGGGTTGGCGCTGCTGGCCCCCCAGCCCGCCATCGGGAGCCTCTCGGCCAACCTCTTCGTGGTCATCGGCGGACTCTATGCCGCCCGCGGTATTGCCGTGGTGCAGTGCGCCCTGCGGCGGGTGTCACCGTGGTTTGCCCTGGTGCTCTACCTGCTGGCCATTCCCGTATTACCCTTTGCCTTGTTCATGATCGGCGTGTCCGATACCTGGCTCGACCTGCGGCGTCGTCTGGAGCCGCCCCAAGGAGCAATGCCATGATGGAACTGATACTTCGCGAGGCCGTGCCGTCCCTCGGCAAGGCCGGCGATCTGGTCCGGGTCAAGCCCGGATATGCCCGCAACTTCCTGTTGCCGCGCGGCCTCGCGTTCGAGGCCACCGAGGGGAACAAGAAGCGCATCGCTGCCGAATCGAAGGCGCGCGCCGCCCAGGCCAATCAGGAGCGGGCCGAGGCCGAGGCGTTTGCGGCGACGCTGGGCGCGCTGACGCTCACCTTCACTGCGAAGGCTGGCGACGACGGCAAGCTCTTCGGCTCGATCACCGCTGGCGACATCGCCGAGCAGATTGCGGCCCAAGGCCATACCGTCGACAAGCGCAAGCTCGATCTTGAGCACCCGATCAAGCATCTCGGCTTCCACTCGGTGGGCGTCAAGCTGCACCACGACGTCCACGCCGAAGTGAAGGTCAACGTCGTCGCCCAGGGCTGAGGGGCGATGCCGGTCGGGATCGGCTACCTCGACGGGCCCCGGCTGGCTCGCGGATTCTTTGCCGCCTCGGACTGGGTCACGGCCGGGCGAGAGGAACTCAACCGTATCAATGTCTTCCCGGTGCCCGACGGCGACACCGGGACGAATTTTTCCCTGACCCTGCGTGCGGTTGCCGATGCCCTTCGGGCACTCGGCGAGGCGCCCCTTCCCGAAACAGCCGCCACTGCCGCACGCGCCGCGCTGTTGGGTGCGCGCGGAAACTCCGGCATGATGCTCGCCCACTTCCTGATCGGCTTCGCCGACGGCCTCGGACAGCTCGCCACCGCCAGCGCCCCCGATGTTGCCCGGGCGGTGCGACGCGGCGCCGACGCCCTCGAGGCCGCCCTGGATGAGCCGCGTGAGGGCACCATTCTCACGGTGGTGCGCGACGGTGCGCGAGCCGCCGAACGGGCCGGCAGCGAATCGGCCGACATCGGGCACTTCCTGCGTCGGCTCCATTCCGAATCGGACCGCGTCCTCGAGCACACGCCGGACCTGCTGGCCGTCCTCAAGGAAGCGGGAGTGGTCGACGCCGGCGGCAAGGGATTTGTAAGAATGGTGGAAGGGTTCGTTCGATTCATCAACGGCGACCCCATACTTCCCGCAGCCGCACCAAGCGAGCACGAATCGGTGATGCCCGCGGCGATGATGGCGATCGCCGCGGAACGTGACTTCCAGTTCTGTACCGAGGTTCTCGTGCGGGGGACACCGCTGCCGCCGGCCAACGATGTCCGGGCGGCGATGCACAACTTTGGTGGCTCCGTGGTCGTCGCCGTGGTCGGCGATATTCTCAAGATTCATGTGCACACCGATACACCGGAAGCCGTCTTCACGTATGCGGAACAGTGGGGCACGATCGCCACGCGGAAGGCTGAAGACATGCGCGCCCAGCATCGGCGCTTGGGCCATGTCGAGCAACGCCGCATCGCGATCGTGATCGACTCCAGCAATGACCTGCCGGATCCGTTGCTCGACAAACATCGTATCATCGTCGTGCCCCTGCAGGTGATGTTCGGCACCGAGACCTTTCGCGATCGCATCGACCTGAAGCCCGACGAGTTCTATCGCCGGCTCCGTCAGGCCAAGGAATTGCCGACAACGTCACAACCTGCACCAACAGAGTTTGTCCGGGCATTTCGGGCGGCACGGGAAGAGGCGGATGAAGTGGTGGGAATCTTCGTCGCCGGGGTGTTGTCGGGCACACTGGCCTCGGCGCGAGCCGCGGTCGCAGCCGCCGGGATCGAGCGGGTGCACCTGGTGGACTCGCGGGCGGCCTCGCTCGGGCTCGGGATGCTGGCACTGCGGGCGGCCGAGTTGATCGAGGCGGGCTGGTCGGCTGCTGCGCTCGTGACGGAGCTCGATCGGGTGCGCTCGCAGTCAGGTATGTTCATTACAGTGGATACGTATGACAATCTCATCCGATCGGGCCGAGTGTCGCGGGGCAAGGCCTGGCTGGGAGGACTGCTCGATATCAAGCCGATCATCGAAATCGACACCGCCGGACGGCTGCAGCCGATTGACCGAGTCCGCGGCGCGGATCAGGTGGTGCCGCGGGTGCTGGCACTGCTCGACAAGAAGTTGACCCCACGCCCACGCACGATCCGGTTCGGGGTGGTTCATGCCGAAGCGCCCGAAGCCGCCGAGCGCGTGCGGACGGCGCTCATGGCCGCCTATCGGCCGAAGGAGATCATCGTGGCGCCGGTCACCGGGGTGTTGGGGACCCATGTGGGCAGTGGGGCATGGGCCGTGTTCTATCAGGTCGAAGACGGAACGCCGGAGCCTGCGCGTGGTTGAGGTCCGCAAGCCGAGGCTGCCGCTCGATGTGCAAACGGTGGTGGACGCGATCGATGATCGGAAGGGCGTGAAGATCCAGGTGCTCGATTTGCGCCACCTGAGCAACGCCGCCGATTACTTCATCATCGCGAGCGGCACCTCCGATGCCCATGTGCGCGGCCTCGCCGATGGCGTGATGCGCGCGATGCTGGCCGACGGACACCGCACCTACGGGGTCGAGGGACTCCAGACCGGGCGGTGGGTCCTGCTGGATTTCGTGGATGTGGTGGTGCACCTGTTTCACCCGGAGACCCGGGCGTTCTATCAGCTCGAACGCTTGTGGCAGGATGCTCCGGCGCTCCTTTCCGGACAGTGATGTCCGCAGGACGAGAGGAATTGCTCATGCGTCGCCTCGCCTGGCTGTTGCTGCTGGCACCGTTGGCCCTCCCGGCCGCCCTGTCTGCCCAGTACTTCGGGCAGAACAAGGTGCAATACACCAACTTTGACTTCCAGGTGCTCGAGACCGAGCACTTCGACGTGTATTTCTACCCGGTCGAGCGCGAGGCGGCGCTCGATGTGGCGCGGATGGCCGAGCGCTCGTATGCACGCCTCTCGTTGGTGCTGCGCCACAAGTTTCGGGAACGGAAGCCGATCATTCTTTACGCCTCGCACTCCGACTTCTCGCAGACCAACACGGCCGGCGGCGATGTGGGCGAGGGCACTGGCGGCTTCACCGACTTCCTCAAGCATCGCAACGTGCTCCCGCTGACGGGCGCGTACAGCGACGTCGAGCATGTGCTGCAGCACGAAATGGCGCACCAGTTCCAGTATGACGTCTGGTCGGGCGGCAAGGCCGGCGCCGGGATCCAGACGCTCATCAGCGTCAACCCGCCGCTCTGGTTCGTCGAGGGCATGGCGGAGTACCTCTCGATCGGTGGGGTCGACCCGAACACGGCGATGTGGATCCGCGACGCGGCCGCCGAAGGGAAGCTGCCGACCATCAAGCAACTCGAGAATGATCCGCGAATCTTCCCGTATCGCTTCGGCCAGTCGATCCTCACCTACATCGGCGGACGCTGGGGCGACGAGGCGATCGGCGCCATCCTCTCGGCCTCACGCGCCGGCTCCCTCGAGGGCGCGTTCCGCCGCGTGATCGGGCTCGACTTCCGTCAGCTCGGCGACCAGTGGCGCGATGCGATGCAGAAGCAGTACCTGCCGGAACTCGCGGTGCGCAACAAGGCCAGCGCGATCTCGCAGGAGACGCTCACCAAGGAGAAGAGCCAGGGCACCTATCACCTCGCCCCGGCCCTCTCGCCCGACGGCACCCAGGTGGCCTACTTCTCGGAGAAGGACTTCTTCTTCGTCGACATGTGGCTGGCCAAGGTGTCCGACGGCGTGGCCACGCGCCGACTCTTCAAGTCGACCTGGAGCTCCAACTACGAGACCTTCCGCTTCATCAATTCGGCGGCCTCGTGGTCACCCGACGGGAAGTATCTCGCGTTCGCCGCCAAACGCGGCCCCAAGGACGACATCGTGGTGCTCGATGTGGCCAAGAACGACGAAGTCGCCCGCATCACGGTCGACCTGAGCGGCGTGACCACGCCATCGTGGAGCCCGGACGGGAAGAAACTCGTCTTTACCGGCTACGACGGTGGTCTCTCCGACCTCTTCGTCGTGGACGCCGATGGCAAGAATCTCTCGCGGCTCACCCACGACAAATACGCCGACCTGCATCCCGTGTGGTCGCCTGATGGCACGACGATCGCGTTCACCACCGATCGCGGCCCGGAGACCAATTTCCAGACGCTGACATTCGGCAACTTCCGGATTGCCCTCTACCACCTCGACAACAGCCGGATCGAGGCGCTGCCGGGCATGGACGTGGGGCGCAACGTCAACCCGCAGTGGTCGCCCGATGGCCAGGCCCTCGCCTATGTCTCCGACCGCACCGGTGTGGCCAACATCTTCCTGTACGAATTCGCCGACCGGCAGTCGTACCAGATCACCGACTTCTACACCGGCGCGCAGGGCATCACGCCGCTGTCGCCGATCCTCTCCTGGGCCCGGCAGGCCGACAAGCTCGCGTATGTCTACTACGAGGACGGCGACTACGACGTCTACGTGATGTCGAATCCGCGCGCACGGAAGCAGGCGCCGTGGTCGCCCAAGGCGCCGACCACGCAGGTCGCGGCGGCCCCGGGTACACTGACGCCCGTCGACACTGTCCGGGCGGCGACGCCGCCCTCCGCCGGGGGCAGTGCGCTCTATCGCTCGGCCGGGGGACTGCGGCGGGCCGATTCGCTGACCCCGCTCCCCGACTCGTTGCGTCAGGCGCCGCCGCCCTCCATGGCGACGCTCATGGACTCGGCTTCGCTCGGGCTCCCGGACACCAGCAGCTTCACCGAGCGGAAGTACAAGACCGGCTTCACCGCCGACTACGTGGCGCGCCCGAGCATCGGCTACGTGCGCGACAACTTCGGTCGCGGCTTCTTCGGCGGGACCACGGTGTCGCTGTCGGACATGCTCGGTAACAAGCAGTTGATCTTCAGCGGCTATATCAATGGCCGGATCGAAGAGGCACAGGTGCTCGCGGCGTACGCGAACATTGCCCACCGCGTCAACTGGGCCGTAGGACTGCAACAGGACCCCTACTTCTGGTACTACGGCAGCGCGATCGTCGAGGGTCCCAGTCAGGGGGAGAACACCTACATCACACAGTACCGTCGCGTGGTGCTCCGCTCCGCCTTCCTGCAGGCGGCCTATCCGTTCTCGCGCTTCCGCCGCGTCGAGGCCGGACTGCGGGCCACCAATGTCGACGACGCCATCCTGCAGATCAACGAACCGTTCGACCCTTTCAGCGGGCTCCAGACACAGGATCCCACCATCACCAAGACCTCGCTGAGTTCCGTGGGGTTGGTGCAGCCCTCGGTCGCGCTGGTGTTTGACAACTCGCTGCAGGGGTACGTCGGCCCGTTCCGCGGGCGTCGCTCCCGGGTCGAGATCGCGCAGGCCATCGGGGGATGGCGCTACACCCAGGCCACCGCGGACTATCGCCGCTACGACAAGCTTGTGGGGCCGTTCACGCTCGCCACGCGGGCGCTCTACTTCGGCCGCTCGGGACGCGATGCCGATCGGTTCACGATCTTTCTGGGTTACCCCGATCAGCTGCGGGGCTATACCTCGGGCTCGTTCTCGCGCAATGAGTGCCTCAACACCCAGATCGACCCCAACAGCCGGACCGGCTGCGCCGCGCTCGACCAACTGGTCGGCACCTCCATCGCCGTGGGCAACGTCGAACTGCGCTTCCCGATCCTCAACGCCTCGCTGGGCGTGGTGCCGAAGATGTTCCCGCCGATCGAAGGCGCGCTCTTCTACGACATCGGCGTGGCGTGGGATGGCAACAGCTCGGTGCGCTGGTCGCGCCCCGCCGGCGCATCGCCCTCGGCGATCCGCACTCCGCTTCGCTCGCTCGGTGCCTCGATCCGGACCAACGTCTTCGGGATCGTGGTCCTGCGCTTCGACTATACCAAGCCACAATCACGTCCTGGCACCAAGGCCTACTGGACCATTTCGATCGGACCGACCTTCTGAACACGCCCCTGTCCCGACGCCTCGCTGTCGCCGCCCTGCTCCTTGCGGGTTGCGGCGGCGGTGCGCCGCTCCCAGCGCGCCATGTGCCCAACGGACTTCCCGCAGAAGCGTCGCTGCTGCGGCTGCCGCGCGACGGCGGCGTGGCGTCGCTGTTGCGCGCCGACCTGCTCAGCGATATCGCGTGGCACACCAGCGGACTCCCGGCGATCACCCGCGCGCTGGGGACCGATCGGGAGGAGCAGATGGTCTATGTGGTGGACGACAAGGGTCGGCTCATCGGGATCGACCTTCGGGCCCAGCGCTGGCGGCCGTACCTGCAATCAGCACGCGATCTCACCAGCACCGCGGACGGCGTGATCATCGGCCTCGACTCGGCCCGCCATCCCCTGCGGCTGGCCACTCGCGCCCTCACCACCTTCCGCGCCTCGGTTGATCGGGGCACCACCGAACTGCTGGGCGCGCAGGGAGGCCAGTTGGTGGCCTTCTCCGCGGCGGGCAAGGTGGCACAGGTGCTCGACGAGGACGGCGAAGCCCGCCGAATCACGCTGCCACGAGGCAGCATCTCGGGGACATGGGCCGGTGACCTGCTCGCCGTGACGACCGATTCAGGACTGGTGCTCGCCGATCCGTCCGGGAAACGCGCGGAGCCGGAGTATCTCTCGATTCGGGGCAATCCGGTCGCGACAGTCTTCTCCCCATCGGGGCACCGGATCTACGTTGCGCGCCAGAAGGGCGACCTGGTGATGTTCGATCGTTTCACGCGCGAGAACCTTCGCGCCCTCACGCTGCCCGGCGTGGCGCGAGCCCTCCGGGTCGATCGCACCGGCCGCTGGCTGCTGGCCCGCCCCAGCACGGGGGACTCGGTCTGGGTCGTCGACCTCGTGCGCTGGGACGTGGTCACCACGATCCTCACTCCGTGGGCTGATGATCTGCCGGAAGTCGCTGGCGGGCGGACCTTGATCGCCCGCGATGGTCGCGATGTGATCGCGATCGACCTGACCGCCCAGCGCCCGAGTGAGCGAAGCCGGCTCGCCGGGGCCGCCGATGACGTCTTCCTGCTGGTGCCGTGGAGTCCAGTGGCCCAACCGGTGGAAGTTGCGGTCACCCCGCCACCGGTCGAGGCCGACAGCGTCGATGCACTGGGCGATTCGGTCCCCGATGAGGTGCCGCCGACCACGCCGGTGCCTCCAGCTGTCACCATCCCCACTGCGCCCACGGGCGGGGCGGCGTCCTCGGTCTTCCTGCAGGTGGCCTCGTCCCAGAATATTGACTGGGCCAATGCCTTCGCCACCCAGCTCAAGGACGGCGGATTCCCGGCCCGGGTGCTGAATCCCAAGGCCGCGGGGGACCCCTATCGGGTGGTGATCGGCCCCTATCTCACGCGCGACGAGGCCGATGCGGTGGGTCGCCGGCTGGGCCGCCCGTACTTCCTCCTCACCCCGGGTAGCGGCGAGACCTGACGGCCCCTGCGAGGACCCCTCGTTTCGGCTATCTTTGCGGCTTCCGGCACGCACCCCTCGCGGGGGCGTTGTGTGCCGTCGGCTGCCACCCCACTCCCAGATTGCCCCGATGAAGCTCACCAAGCTGGAACTCTCCGGCTTCAAGTCCTTTGCAGACACCGTCACCCTGACCTTCGACGCGGGGGTGACGGCCATCGTCGGCCCCAACGGCTGCGGCAAGTCCAACGTCTCGGATGCCGTGCGCTGGGTGCTCGGCGAGCAGTCGGCCCGGCTGCTCCGGGGCGGCAAGATGGAAGACGTGATCTTCCAGGGTGCCGCGACTCGGCGCCCGGTGAACGTGGTGGAGGTTTCACTCTTCCTCGACAACAGCGAAGGCGAGCTGCCCACTCCGTACACCGAGGTGGTGATCACCCGGCGGCTGTCGCGCTCGGGACAGAGCGACTACCTGCTCAACAACGCACCTACGCGTCTGCGCGACATCCAGGACCTCCTGCGCGGCACTGGACTTGGGAGCGATGCCGGTGTCGTGATCGAAGCCAAGATGATCGACCTGCTTCTCTCCGATCGCGCCGATGAGCGTCGGTCGTTGTTCGAGGAGGCCGCCGGTGTGGGGCTCTATCGCGACCGCCGGCACACCACGTCGCGCAGACTCGAGGAGACTGCGGGGGACTTGCAGCGGCTCGAGGACCTGATCGCCGAGGTGCAGTCGCAGTTGCGCTCGCTCGCCCGCCAGAAGGGGAAGGCCGAACGCCATGTGTCGCTGACCGAGGAAAACTTCTCGGTGACGCTGACACTGGCACGTCGGCGCCTGGAGCAGCTCACGCGTGACACCGAGAGCTTCGAGCGGCGGCACGCCGAACTCACCAGCACCCTGCCCCACGCGCGCGAACGCCTGACCGCCGTCGCCGCCTCGCGCGAAGTGGCCGCGCAGGCCCGCCACACCGCCGAGCGCCACCGCACGGCGGTGGTCGAAGATCTCGCCGCCGCGCGCCTGGCCCTCGGCAAGCTCGAGGGCGACCTTGCCGTGGCCTCCGAACGGTTGCAGAACGCCTCCCAGCGCCGGGAACGCGCCGCAGCCGAGCGGGGCGACTTCGAGGTCCGGCTGCAGCAGGCACGTCTCGAACTCGAGCGCGCCCGCGAAGAGGCGACGGCGGCCGAAGGCGAGCATGGTCGCATCGAAGGCGAACTCGGCGGTCACACCGAGGCGGAGCAGGCGGCGCGGCAGCGCCTCACCGCACACCGCGAAGTCGTGCGCCGGATGGAGACCGAGCTGCAGCAGCACGCCCAGCAGCTCCGCTCACTCGAAGGCGAACGCACCGCACTCGAGGGCGAGATCAACTCGCTCCGGGAACGGATCACGCAGGAGGAGTCACATCGGGCGCATCTGGCGCAGGAGCGCCAGACGCACGGCGAGCGACTCACCGAGGCCACGGCCGTCGCGGATCGCCACGCCGAGGAGTCGCGCCACGGCGCGGCAGCGGCCGAGCAGGCGCGCATGCTGTTGCGCGAAACGCGCGAGCGCGAAATCCGGGAGCTGGCCGAGCGGCGGTCACTCGAAGAGGATCTGGCCAAGCACGTCGCCCGACGCGCGGCACTCGAGGCGCTCGAACGCGATCGTGTCGGGCTCGCCCCGGCGGCCTCGGCGTTGCTCGCAGCGCGCGGGCGCTTCGGGGATGCCATTCTCGGTCCCTTGGCGGATTTCATCTCCACCGATGGCGATCAAGCCGAACTCGCCGAGCAACTGCTGGGCGACTTCGTCCACGCCGTGCTGGTGCGCGATGCCAGCGTCATCCCGGCGCTGCAGGCGTGGCATCAGGAGGAGCAGCCCGGCACGCTGATTCTCCTGCCCACCAATCCGGGTCCGCGCAACGCCGGTGGCGCACTCGACAGCCGGCTGCGTGTCGACCCGCAGGCCGCGCCATGGGTGGCTGCACTCGTGGGTGGCGCCGAGGTCCTGGACACCGCCGGCCGCGCCCTGCGACGGGCGAATGGCGCAGTGTATCTCACCGGTCCCGCAGCAGCCACCGGCCCGATCCGCCGGCGTGCGGAACTCAAGTCCTTGGTACGCGAGATCGACATCGCCAGCGGCACCCTTGCCACGGTCGATGCCCGGCGCATCGGCACCGCGCGCGAACTCGTGGAGCAGGAAACTGCGGCGGCCGACACGCAGCAGAGCTCGGAGCGTCTGCGTGAGGTCGAGCGGCTGGCCGTGGCCACGCGTGAAGATCTCGCGCGTCGCGTCGGCAATCTCGATCGCGAGCTCGCCGAAGCCGAGACGCAGGTCGCCCGCCTGAGCGAGCGACTCACCCGCGCCGAACAGCGGCGTGGTGAAGTGGATACCTCCCTCACCGAGGGCACGGGGGCGCGGGCTCGACTCGACGAATCGCTCGGCACCACGCGGGCACAACTCGCTGAACTCGAGGCCGATCAGGAGCGTGCCCGCGAAGCACGGTCGCAGTGGCAGGTGCAGGAGGCTCACATCGCCGCGCGACTGCGCGCGGCCGGTGAGTCGATCGCGCGCACCGAGGGGGTCATTGCCGAGGCGGAGACCTCCGGACGCGCGCGCACCGAGGAGATTGCCCGGCTCGACGCCGACGCCGCCGATCTCGAGGCCCAGCGCGCCCTGTGGCAAGGCGGACGCGATGAGCGCTCGGTGCAGTTGGTGGCCCTCGAGACCGCCGCAGGCGAAGCGGAAGGTGCCCTGCAGGCGGCGGAAACACGGCTCACCACCGAAGAGACCGATCTTGCGCAGGCCCGCCATGCGGTAGAGTCTGCCAGCGAGGAGCATCATCGTCTGGAGCTCGGCGTCAGCGAGGCCACGGCCAACCGGAAGCGGATCATCGAGCGCGCCGAGACCGAATGGAAGCGACCGTTCGACACGCTCATGGAAACCGCCACGATGCTCGACCTCGACCTCGAGACGCTTGAGACCGAGGCGGAGCGAATCACGTCGGCGCTCGAGGCCATCGGCCCGGTGAACGCGTTGGCGGTGGAAGAGCACGCCGAGGAGAGCAAGCGGCTCCTCTTCCTGCAGACGCAGCGTGACGACCTCGTGGCCGCACGGCAGTCGCTGCTGCAGGCCATCAAGGAAATTGACGGCACGGCCAAGGCGCTCTTCACCGAGACCTTCAACGCCATCCGCGCCAACTTCAACACCGTCTTCCAGACCCTCTTCGGTGGGGGCGAGTGCGACCTGCGCCTCAGCGACGAGCAGGATCCGCTCGAGGCCGAGATCGAGATCCATGCCGCCCCGCGAGGCAAGAAGACCCAGCGCATCCACCTGCTCTCCTCCGGCGAGCGCACGCTGGTGGCGGTCTCGCTGCTCTTCTCGATCTACCTCACCAAGCCGAGCCCCTTCTGCCTCATGGACGAAGTGGACGCGCCGCTCGACGACTCCAACGTCGGCCGCTTCCTCCGACTGCTCGAGGAGTTCAAGGTGCAGACGCAGTTCCTGGTGATCACCCACAACCCGCGGACCATGCAGGCCGCCGACAGTGTGTACGGCGTGACCATGCAGGAGCCGGGCGTTTCGACCATCGTCGGCGTGCGGATCGGCGACCACGACGCGGCCGACTCGGCCGCCTGACCCGAACGAGACCAGTCACACCATGCTGATCGTGATGAAGCAGGACGCCACGCCGGAGCAGATTGCCGGCGTGGTGGAGATCATCGAATCGATGGGCTACGAGGCCCGCCCAATGCCCGGCCGGCAGCGCACCACCGTCGGCCTTGTGGGCAACGACGGTCGCGTCGACGCGTCACGCGTCGAGGCGATGGGCGGCGTGGCGGAAGTCATCCATGTCAGCAAGCCCTACAAGCAGGTCTCGCGCGAGTGGAAGCCGGAGCCCACCCGCGTGCCGCTCCCCGACGGGTCGGTCGTCGGCGGCCGCGAGGTGATCGTGATGGCGGGACCCTGCTCGGTGGAGAGTGAGGCCGGCATCCTCGCCGCCGCGCGTGCGGTCAAGGCGGCGGGCGCGACGGTGCTGCGCGCAGGCGCGTTCAAGCCCCGCTCATCACCCTACTCGTTCCAGGGACTCGGCAAGCTCGGACTTGAGTTGTTGGCTCAGGCACGTGCAGAGACTGGGCTCTTGATCGTCACCGAGGCCATGGATGCCACTGGCCTCGAGCTCGTCACGGAGTATGCCGACATCGTGCAGATCGGCGCGCGCAACATGCAGAACTACTCGCTGCTGAAGGAGTGCGGTCGCCAGCGCAAGCCGGTGCTGCTCAAGCGCGGGCTCTCGGCCACGATTCCCGAACTGCTGCTCTCGGCCGAATACATCCTGGCCGAGGGGAATCCCAACGTGATTCTCTGCGAGCGCGGCATTCGCTCGTTCGACAGTACCACGCGGAACGTCTTCGACCTCTCTGCGATTGCCGTGGTCCATGGCCTCTCGCACCTGCCGATCGTGGCCGATCCGAGTCACGCCACCGGGCATCGCGACATGGTGCCGGCGATGGCGCGCGCCGCGATCGCGGCTGGCGCGGATGGGCTGCTGGTGGAGGTGCATCCCAATCCGGAGCGGGCGCTCTCCGATGGGGCACAGTCGCTCTTCCCGGAACAGTTCGAGCGGATGATGCGCGAGGTCTCGGCCATCGCCGAGGTGATCGGTCGCGGTGTCGCGACGCCGGTGGGGAACCCCTCGTGAACCGGATCGGGCTGAGCGTCGCCGTGCTGCTCGCTCCCCTCGCCCTCGGGGCGCAAGTCGTGCCGGGTGCGGAGACCGCGGCGCAGGTCGTGTCGCGCGCCTCGCGAGTCTACAAGCAGCTGAGCGGAATGCAGGCCGAGTTCCGCCAGCACATCGAGGATCCGATGGTCGGGAACCTCGACAGCAAGGGGAAGCTCAGCCAGACGGGCAAGAACCGCTTCGCGATGCGCTTCAGCGATCCCGCCAACGAGGCGATCGTGATCGACGGCACCAAGTTGTGGATCTACACGCCGAGCACCTCGCCAGGCCAGGTGTTGCGGTACCCCGCGCCCAGCTCGACGACGTATGGCGTGAATCTGATGGATTGGTTCCTCGACAATCCGCTCGACCGGTATCGGCTCACGTACGTGAGCAATGAATTGTTGAATGGGCGGCGCGCCGACGTGGTGCTGCTGGAGCCCACCGCGCGCGACCTGCCTTTCCGTCGAGCCACGTTGTGGTTTGATCGCGAGGATGGCCTCCCGCGGCGCTTCGAGATCGACGAACGTCAGGGGCAGAAGCGCACGATCCTGCTCACCAACCTCCGCCAAAATGCCTCGGTGCCGCCGAGCGAATTCGTCTTCCGGGTTCCGGACGGCGTGCGGGTGATCGACCAGTAGCGGCAACGCACGATCCCTCAGGACCGAACGCTACACCGCGTCAAACAGCCGCTCGACCGCCGCCGCCGCATCAGACGCCAACCCTGCTCGCCGCGCCAGCAGCAACGCCTCACGCCCAAGCGCGACGTAGGCGGCACGATCATCGCCCCGCAACACCTCGAGATGCGCGGCCACGGTGCCGGCATCGCCGCGACGCACCGGCCCGGTGAGGGCGGCCGTCGGCCCCAACTGCGCGACATCGGCCAGCACTTGCCGCATGATGGGACCGAAGAGCGTGCTGGACGCATCGCCTGCCCCGGCCTCTCGCGCGAGTCGCTGTGCCATGTCGGCCAGCACAACGAGGTAGTTCGAGGCCACCACCGCCGCGGCATGGTAACGCCGCTTGCCGGTCGCCGAGAGCTCGAGCACCGGCTCCATCCCCAGCAGCCCGGCGAGCCACTTGCCGGCCTCCACCGCGCGTGGGTCGCCCTCCACCACCGCCGGAATCCCCGAGAGCAGCGACGCATCGCTGCCACCCGCCGGGAAGGCCTGAAGCGGGTGGAACGAGCCCAGTGCCGCACCGCTGGAGGAGAGCGACGAGAGCACCTCGCTGCCATGCAGGCCCGAGGTATGGAGCACCACCTGTTGCCCGGTGAGCCCATCACCCTGCGCCAGCAGCGTGGCGACCTCCGCAATCGCGTCGTCGGGGACGGCGATGATCACGCAATCGCATGTGCGGAGCGCATCGGCCCAGTCCGTCTCGGGGCTCGGCAAACCGTCAACCGATCGACGCGCCGTCCGCACCAACAGTCGTGCGTGGTGCCCGGAATGCACGAGGGCGCGTGCGAGCGTAAGCCCGACGCGCCCCGACCCCAGGACGGCAACTGCCGTTGGGCTCACTTCGGCGTGATCTCTGCCATCAGGGCCTTCGGCGTCGCGGCCTTCTGCAGCATCGTCACTGCCTCGCGCACCTGCGGATCGTCGAGTCCACGGCGGCGCAACTCGGCCGCCCGGCCGAAGTTGTAGCGCGCGATCTCGTAGCTGAGCTGGTCATCCAGGATGGACTTGCCCTGCACGACTTGCTCCGGAGTCAGCGCGACGCCCTTCGCCTTGAGCCGCGCCACCACCGCCGCGCGCATGGCATCCGAGACGGTGAAGGCCTCGCTGGTGACTTCCTTCTTCTCCTTCACCTCAAGCGCAGTGGTCACCAGCGCATCGCGATACTCCGCGACGTTGCCGCCGATACCCTTGGCGAAGTCGCGCTCCGAGTCCGTGAGGGTATCGACCCGCACGATCCGATCCGGGACGATGCCGCCTCCGCCCTTCACCAGCCGTCCACTGATGGTCTTGAAGGTCGGCAGCTCCTTGGCCGCCGTGTCCTTCCCCGACGCCTGTAGTGTGGCCTGACGCACCTGCTCATCCTGGCTCTTGGCGGTACGCTGGATGGTGCGCCCGCTGGGCGTGTACCACCGGCCGGTCGTGAGCTTGAGCGCCTGCCCCGGCCGGAGTGGGAAGAGCGACTGCACCAACCCCTTGCCGAAGGTGGCGGTACCGACGATCACCGCGCGGTCGTTGTCCTGCAGCGCACCGGCAATGATCTCCGCAGCGCTGGCCGACCACTCGTTCACGAGCACCACCACCGGCAAGTCCGCCCACTGCTGCGGGACCTGATCGGCAAAGCTCGCGTTCATCTCCTGGAGTCGGCCGCGGGTCTCGACGATCTTCTGACCGGGATTCAAGAACAAATCCGAGACGGCGACACCCTGACTCAGCAGGCCGCCAGGATTCCCGCGCAGGTCGAGGATCAGCCCCTTCATCCCCTGCTTGAGCAGTGTGCTGACTTCCTCACGAATTTCGGTCGCAGACGCCTCGCTCACGACGCTGAGCTGCACGAAGCCGATGCCACCATCGAACATCACGCCCGGCGAGACGGAGCGGTTGTGAATGGTCTCGCGCACCAGCGCGAACGGCATCAACTGCGGCACACCGGCACGGCGGATCTTGATGGAGACCTTGCTCCCGGCCGTTCCGCGCAGCGTCTTGACCGCCTCGTCCTGCTTGAGCCCCTGGGTCGACTTGCCGTCGACCTCGGTGATCAGATCGCCCGCCTCGATCCCGGCGCGCTCGGCCGGTGTCTGCGGCAGCGGCGCCACCACGGTGATCCAGCCGTCGCGGACGTCGATCTGCATGCCGAGGCCACCGTAGTTGCCGGTGGTGCTCTCGGTCAGTTGACGGTAGTCGTCGTTCTCTTCGAGCGTGGTGTACGGATCGTTCAGCGCGTCGAGCAGCCCGGTGGTGGCCTTGTGGTAGAGCGAATCGGTCGACAGCGAGTCGACGTAGTAGAGTCGCACCCGCTCGAAGACATCCTGCAGCAGCTGTGGACCGCTCGGCGCTCGGGCGGCGCTGGCCCCTTGCAGGAGCCAACCTCCGCTGAAGAACGAAATGGCGGCGACGACGGCGATCAATCCCCAACGCTGCTTCATCGGACCCTCTGTGGACGATTCCGGAGTGTGCTGCACGTCCCCTCCCTACCCGGGAATGGGGTGAAACGTTTCGGGGCGCGCGGCCACGAGGCAGCACCACGCCGCCTCCAGCACCTGCTCGGGGGACGCATCGGCCTGCAAATGATGCACCCCTGCGCCGGTCGCGGCGAGATACTCCTCCGCGACGCGATCATGAAAGGCGACGGCCTCCCGTTCCATCCGATCCGCGCCCTTGCCCGCAGCGCGCTGTCGGGCGCGTCCCATCTCGGGGTCGAGGTCGAGCACCAGCGTGAGATCGGGGCGCAATCCGCCGGTCGCCGCCTCGTTCACCCAGCGCACATGATCACGGTCGAGTCCACGCCCCGCACCCTGATACGCCATGGTCGAGAGGTCGTAGCGATCAGAGAGCACCAACTTCCCCGCCTCGAGTGCCGGACGGATCACCCGGGTCACCAGGTCGGCGCGGGCCGTCACCATGTAGAGGAGCTCCGCTTCCGCGGCCCACACGCGATCGCTGTTCAACAACTCTGCACGCAACGCCTCCGCGACCGGGGTCCCGCCCGGCTCGCGCACGGTCACCACCTCCAGCTGCTGCGCCCGCATGCGCTCGGCGAGGCCGGCCGCGAGGGTGGTCTTCCCCGCTCCCTCCGGCCCCTCAAGCACCACGAAGAGGCCACGTGACATCAGAGGGTGATGATCCCGCTGCTGGCGCCCCGTTCGATGCCGGACGCGATCTGCTGGTTCACGCGCTGCATCAGCTTGTCGACATTCGCGCGGGCGACGAGGTAGCTCTGCCCCGGCGGAGAGAGCTCGAATTCGTGGAGCGTCTTCTCGTATTCCTGCGCCTGCGCCTCCTCAGGGGCTTTCCCCTCGGCCATCAGCGCGTCGAAGTCACGCGTCAGCTTGGAGATCGCCTCGAGCTTGCCCTGCGCCTCGGGATCATCCCGCAACGACTGTTCCGCCCGTCGCAGTGCCTGATACTCATTGGACTGGCCGAGCAGACGACCGAGTTCCATGGCCTTCTCTTCCATCATCAGAGCGCTCCCTGTCGCGCCAGCACGTAGCGCGCGCGACCGAACAAGTCATCCCGCACAGTAACCTCCTGCCAGCCGAACCCTTCAGCCAGCGCTGCCGTCGCAATGGCGCGCCGGCAATCCACTTCAAGCACCATCCAGCCACCCGGCTGCACCACCGCGCGTCCCTCGTCCAGCAGGCGCCGGGTCGCGCCCAAACCGTCCGGCCCCGACGGAAGCGCGAGCCGCGGTTCATGGTCGCGCACCGATGCATCGAGCTCGGCATACTCCCCGTCGGTGAGGTAGGGCGGGTTCGACACCAGCAGATCGACGCGCTCGCCATCGAGCGGCGCCACCAGGTCGCCAAGCCGCCACTCCACATCCGAGCCGAGACGGTCACCGTTGGCGCGCGCCAGCTCGAGTGCATCGGGGGAGACGTCGATGCCGATCACCCGGTGGAACTCCCCCTCATCCGCCAACGCCAGCGCAAGTGCACCGGTTCCGGTGCCGACGTCGACTGCGGTGCCCTGACGCACACGGGCCAGCGCCAACTCCACCACGCCCTCGGTCTCCGGACGGGGAATCAGCGCGCGGCGGTCCGTGGCGAGGGTCAGCCGGCGGAAACCAGACCAGCCGGTGACGTAGGCGAACGGCTCCCCGCAGGCGAGCCGGCCGGCGGCCGCGAGAAAGTCCAACGCCTGCCCGGAAGATACCGACTCCCCGCGCGCCAGAATCGTGCGCCCTGTGCTGGCACCGGCAAGGTCGCTCCAGAGCCGGATCGCCGTCCGGCGGGCCTCCGGCACGCCCGCCGCGGTGAGGAGCGTCGCGGCGCTCTCGAGCAGCCCCTGCAGCGTCGCAGTCGACTCAGTCACCCGCGTCCTCTTCGCGCGCGGCCCGGCGCAGCGCCTCGACCAGTTCATCGAGTTTCCCGTCGAGCACATCGGTCAAGTTGTGCACCGAGAGATTGATGCGGTGGTCGGTGATCCGGCTCTGGGGGTAGTTGTAGGTGCGAATTTTTCCCGAGCGATCGCCGGTGCCGACCATCAGCTTTCGTTCCGCCGCGCGCGCGCCTTCGATCTCCGCGATGCGCCGATCGAGGATTCGCGCCCGCAACACTTCCATCCCCTTGAGCTTGTTCTGCAGCTGCGACTTCTGGTCCTGCTGGCTCACGACGATGCCGGTGGGGAGGTGGGTGATCCGGACGGCGGAATCGGTGGTGTTCACGCTCTGCCCGCCGGGGCCTGAGGAGCGGAAGACGTCGATGCGCAGGTCGTTCGGATCGATCCTGACATCGACCTCCTCGGCCTCCGGCAGCACGGCCACCGTTGCCGCGGAGGTGTGGATGCGCCCCTGGGTTTCGGTCGTGGGCACCCGCTGCACTCGGTGCACGCCAGACTCGCGCCGCAGCAATCCGAACGCCTGTGGGCCACGCACCGCCACCACGGCATCCTTGATCCCGCCCATGTTCCCTTCGTGCAGTTCGATCGGCTCAAACTTCAGTCCTTGCCGCTCGGCAAAGCGGGTGTACATGCGCAGGAGGTCGGCCGCGAACAGCGCCGCCTCGTCACCACCGGTGCCGGCCCGGACCTCGAGAATCGCGTCACGATCGTCGTGCGGGTCGCGAGGGACGAGGAGATCGCCAAGCTCCAGTTCAAGGGCGGCGATCTGGGCGGGGAGTGTCGCGAGGTCGTCGGCGGCGAGTTCGGCGAGATCGGCGTCGCCCGAGGCCGCGGCCTCTCGCGCACCGGTGAGATCACGCTGGGCCCTCAAAAGCTTGTCGGCCGCGCGCACGATCGGCTGGAACCGAGCGTGCTCGCGACCGAGCGACTGCAATCGGGCGGGGTCGGCCGAAACCGACGGATCCGAGAGTGCCTGAGCGACCTCCTCCGCCCGGGCGAGCGCCTGGCGGAGACGGTCGTCCATAGGTCAGGACGTTGCGGCGGGTTCCGTCGCGTACTTCCGGCGGAAGCGGTCGATCCGGCCAGCGGTATCCATGAGACGCTGCTTCCCGGTAAAATACGGGTGGCAGACGGCGCAGACTTCCACACTCAGCGACTTGGTGGTGCTGCGGGTCTCAAACGAGTTGCCGCACTGGCAATGCGCGGTGATGGTTTCGTAGACCGGATGCATATTCGGCTTCATCGGTGCCTCTCCTTCACTTGAGCCGTAGTTCCCATGCGGAACCACGATAGCCGGAAAATATAGCCACATTCCCGGGGCTGGTACAAGTTCCACCCCCCGGATCGTCTCCCTGAGTGGCACCATCAGGTCTCTTCCAGGAGCAGCCATGCGGTACCGCGTCCAAACCATTGCCTCCCTTGCACTTGGCCTCGCCCTCCCGGGGGCCCCACTGGCGGCTCAGGGGAGCACCAAGGTATCGGTGGCGGGCTTCGAGACCGACGGCTCGGTGGGGCTCTCCCGTGACGACTACGACGCCCTCGGTCGGGCGCTCAGCGCCCTGCTCTCGGCCGAGGTGGGGGGTCGGGGTGCTGCCACGACGGCACTGGCGGTCGATCCGCTCAACAGCGCGCGCGCCGGGCGGGTCGATGTCGGTGCCGCGCGGGCGGCTGCGGCCAAGGCTGGCGCCAAGGTGCTGGTCGTGGGCACCCTGCTCGACCAGTATGGCGACATCCACGTCGAAGCGCGGGTCCTCAACGCGGTCACCGGAGAACCGATCGCCGTGGTGCGCGGCGATCCATCGCTGGTCAAGCGGGAACAGTTGGCTCAAGCCATTGCCGACCTCGCCGACCGGATTGCCCAGCAACCGGCCGTGGGTGGCAGCAAAGGCTCAATGCCCCGGGGTAGCGTGCCGGTGAGCGCGCTGGTGCTGTTCGGGAAGGGGTTGCGCGCAGAGGATGCCGGCGACCGCACCAAGGCGGCCGAGGCTTACCGTGCCGCGGTGCGGGCGGCGCCGGGCTTCACGGAGGCGACGACGGCGCTAGGCCGCGTCGGGGGCTGAGCCGAATCGCCAGCCACGCAGCCGCGATGGTGGGCAACGCCGTCAGCTGAGCGAGCTGCAGGTTCCACTGTCCGCCGATGGAAGGAACGGCGGCCAGCAACGTCCCCAGCACGACCGACCCGAGCACCGCCCACGCGGCCCGAGGCGCCCACGCGCCCGGGCCGCGTCGCGCAGCGATCAACACGCCTGGAATCACCAGCAGGGCCAGCGGACTCAACAACAACAGGTTGTGGTTCCGTGCCGCGGCGGTGTGGTTGCTGACGAACCAGAGGAAGAGCAGCACGACACCGCCCACCCCCATCAGCAGCAGCCAGAGGGCGCCAGCAAAGCGGCCCGGCACACCGACGGGTCCATCGATCAGACCGGAGAGCAGCACCAGTGTCATGGCCACGGCGAGCAGCGAGAAGAGGGGCCCCCAATTCGGCGGCTCTGATTCCACCCGGAACTGATCGATATCCAGCAACCGCACCTCGCGTTTGACCAACGGCACGGTCCGCCCGTCGGCGCCCTGCACCCTCAGCTCTCGAATCCGTTCCTGCAGCTTTTGCGGCAGGAACATCTCCCCCCATTGATCCAGCGGACGGTCCACCGTGGGTCCCAGCGCGGCGAGAATGCCGACGTAGAGGAACTTGTCGTTGGTGAGGGATCGATGGGTGTGCCAACGCAGCGTCCCTTCGGCGGGCTTGCCGCGGGTGGCACGGCTCAGCGTGCCGCCGAGCACCCCATCAAGCAGGTCGCGGACTCGGGTGGAGCAGTTGTCGAGGTAGTAGTCGTAGCGATAGTTGCGCTGCTCCGGTCTGGCATTCTCGGCCAGCCGGAGCGCGATCTCCGCACGCAGCAACGGCGGGAGGTCGAGTTCCTGGACCTCGACGCTGCGTTGCCGCGCCGAATATTCGCGCAGTGTTTCGTCGAGATCACCCACTCCGAGCCAGTAGATGGGGCGCCCCATCGCGAAGTGCGGAACCAGGTTCGGGTCGCGAAAATCGAAGGTGCCGTAGTTGTAGACCAGATCACGGCCGGCCGCACTGTCTCGCACCCAGATCGCGTTGTGGCCGAATCGTTCCCACACCTCGGCGCCCGGTCCCATCGTCATCAGGAAAATCTGCAACTGGCTTCCGGGCGTGCTGTCGGCCGGGGCCTGGGCCCCCAACGGTGCGCAGCACAGCATCGCGAAGAGCGCAGTGACCCACCGCACGCCCCCGCGTCCACCGAGGTGGTGGATCACAACGTGACGTCCCGCCCCGATTCCGCCGACTGGTAGATCGCCTCCATCACGCGCATCAGCGTCACCTGCTCCGCGAGGTCGGGCGGCGGCGCCTCGCCGCGGATGGCGGCGGCGAAGTGCGCCCACTGCGCCCGCACCGCGATCGCGAACGGCGTCTCACGTGAATGGGCCCCCGATGGCGCCACATCCTGTGGTGCGCCATGGAACTCCTTCCAGATCGCGAGCGGATTGATGCGCGCGGACCCGCGGGTCGCGCGGACGGCGAGGCCGTACCGATCGTGCGGCCCGACGAACCGCCACGATGTGTCGAGGTGGATGGCCGTGCCACCCTCGAGCGCCACCATGGCGGTACCCGATTGCTCCAGCGACTTCTCGCGCCCCTTCTCCGGGAAGATCGCCGAGACGCGCTGCGGCGCGGTGAAGCCGGCCATCCAGATCGAGAGGTCGAGCAGTCCGAGGCCGAGGTCGAGCATCGCGCCGCCGCCGGCCTGGTCGCGCTTCTGCCGCCAGCCGAGCGAGGTGCGACCCGCACGGGCCATGAACCACCAGGCCCGGATGGATTCGAGATCGCCGAGTTCCCCGCTCTTCACGAATGAGCGGATCTGTTGCACATCTGGCCGGTAGCGGTGATTGGCGCCCACCATCAGGACGCGGTCATGCTTCGCAGCAGCCTTGGCCAGCCGCTGGGCGCCGCCGGAGGTCAAGGCGAGCGGTCGTTCCGCGAAGACATGCAGGCCGGAGGCGAGCGCGGCGTGGATCTGTGATTCGTGCAGGTGGTTGGGCGTGCAGATGAGCACGGCATCGAGCGCATCGAATTCGATCAGCTCTTCCATGTCGCCGTAGGCGTCGGGGATGCCGAAGCGGTCGGCAAGGGCGCGCGCCTTGGGGAGATCGTTGTCGCAGATGCCGACGACGTCGATCTCCTTCACCCGCTTGAGGCCCGGGAGGTGTCCCACCTGCGTGATGGCGCCCGCCCCCACGATGCCGAGTCGCAACCGATCGCCCATCGACGGCCATCCTTGGTCTGCTGGTTCAGTACTGCTGATGCAGCTCCGTGCCGGGAAAATAGCTCATCAGGATCGCGTCGTAGCGGTAGCCGGCCCGGGCCCGTCCCACCGCCCCCCACTGGCACATCCCCACGCCGTGGCCGTTGCCGCGTCCCTCGATGTCGACCGCCTCGATTCGGCTCCCGGTGCGGGTGAGCCGCACGGTGAAATCCGTGCTCCGCAACCAGCCGCCCGCCGGCGGCGAGAGCACCCGGCGAATCGCCTGACCGCTCACGCTGGTTCGCCCGCCCAGGCCCGACAGTTCCAACGTCGCGATACGGCCACTGGCGGTGCGCGTGAGCACCCGGATCTCGCGCAGATCGGCCGCGCGCGCCGTGGGGAGCCGCTCGGCCGCGAGGGTCTGCTTCAGCGAGGCCGCGAACGCGCGACCCTCCCAGTGCTCCCGCCACTGATAGCGAGGCGAGATGGCGCACCACGCCACGCCACGATCGTCGACGTCGGCAAAGCTGTGGAGATAGGGGCGATCGGCCCCGGCGAAGGCCGCGACTCCATCCTCGGTGCGCCCGCCGCAGGTGGACGAATAGAAGGCGTCGATCGGCTCGCCGTTGAACGTGAGGATCTGCCCGCGGGTGGCATCCACCGCGGCGGAGGCCATCGGGTTTTCGTTGAGCACGCCGGCATAGGCCTGCGCCGAAACATCGGCCATGAGATCGAAGCCCTGCGGCGCCCAGCGTCCCAGGTTGCGGAGCGCATAGGTGCGGGAGACCACCGCCTGCGCCCGGAGCGCTTCCTCCTCGCCTGGCGCGCGCCGCCCCATCTCGGCACCGACCACGCCGCGCAGGTACTGCTCCAATCCGATGCGATTGACCACGGTGAGACCAGTGGTACCCCGCAGCAGTTCGACGCTGCCGCGATACTCGCGACCATCGACGCGGATGGTGGCGCCGCTGTCTGCGGGCTCGAGTCGGAGCACACGTCGGGTCACGGCCACCGTGCCGCCGCGCACCGTCACCTCGCCAGCGCGCGAGCTGGCCTGGAGGGAGCTCTCAGGGCCGAGCTCCTCCACCACGCCCTCATCGAGATCGATGATGCGCAGCCCGGCCTCGCTGCCGAACGTGACGCTGGGGGCGTTCACCCGGATGCCGACCCGGAGCGGCGGCTCTGGCCCGTTGCGCGGCGCCAGTTCCTGCGGTGCCTCGTTGACCAGACAGGCGGCGAAACCGGCGAGCACGAGCGCCGAGCCCCACCGGGCGCGGCGGCGGCTCACCCCCGGTAGTTGCCGAACTGGAGTTCGACGCCGAAGTCCTCACCGCGCAGGAAGGCCATCACGCCCTGCAGCTCGTCCTTCGAGAGCGAGGTGACCCGGAGTTCGTCGCCCTGGATGCTCGCCTGCACCTTCTTGAACCCGCCGTCCTTGATGGCGCGCTGGATCTTCTTGGCGGCCTCGGTCGGAATCCCCTGCGCCAGAGTGAGCACGCGACGCACCGACATGCCCGTGGCCGGGATGTTGTCGCCGATGGTGAGGTTCTTGGTGGGGACGCCGCGCTTGATCAGGCGGCCGCGGACGACATCGAGCAGGGCTTCCATCTTGAAGTCGTCATCGGCAAAGAGGGCGATGGTCGCCTTCTCGCGATCGAGTTCGATGGTGCAATGGGTGCCCTTGAAGTCGTACC
>JBDUDP010000030.1:0-24271 GCA_040002895.1 Gemmatimonadota bacterium | reverse complement strand
CGCCACGGCCCGCTGGCTCGAGGGCTACCTCAAGAGCATCGACGAGGCCGTGCTGTTGATTTCACACGACCGCGCCTTCCTGAGTTCGGTGGCCGATCACATGCTGCACCTCGAGGCCGGCACGGCGGTGGCCTACGACGTGGGCTATGCCGGTTTCGTGACGCAGCGTGCCGAGCGACGCGCGTCGGCCGAGCGCGCCTTCCGCAAGCAGGACTCGAAGCTCGCGGCAGAAGAGGATTTCATCCGTCGCAACATCGCCGGCGGCAATTCGGCGCAGGCCAAGGGGCGCCGGCGCCGACTGGAGCGAGTGCCGCGACTCTCGCCGCCGCCGGGCGAAGAGGGCACCATGTCGGTGGCCTTCACCGCGGGCGATCGCGGCGGCGACCAGGTGCTCGTGGCGGAGAAGCTCGCGATCGCGATCGAGGGACGGGCGCTGCTGACGCCATGGAGTGGCATCCTGCGCCGCGGCGATGTCGTGGGGCTGATCGGACCGAATGGGGCGGGCAAATCGACCCTGCTCAAGACGCTGCTGGGCGAGCGTCGCGCGGAGGGCGGGGTGGTGCGGCTGATGCCGGCGTCGCAGGTGGCGTTCTACCGCCAGGACCTCAGTGATGTCGACCCCGGCAGCACCCTCTACGACCTGATCGCCGTGCGGCGAGGATTGTGGACCCGCGGACAGATCCAGGGGCATCTCGGACGCTTCGGCTTCTCGGGCGACAGCGTGCTGCGACGCGCCGGCTCACTCTCCGGTGGGGAACGTGCGCGGGTGGCACTCGCCCTCATGATGCTTGCCGAGGCGAATGTGCTGGTCTTCGACGAACCGACCAACCACCTCGATGTGGAATCGATCGAGGCCCTGGAGGACGCGATCGCCGAGTACGAGGGCACGGTCATGCTGGTCTCGCACGACCGGGCCCTGCTCGAGACGCTCACCACGCGGATCTGGTCGTTCGAGGATGCCGTGCTCACGGACTACCCCGGCAACTTCGCCGAATGGGAGACCGAGGCCGGCGCTCGACGCGCGGCCCGTGCCGCCGAACTTGCCCGCACGCAGCAGCGTGAGAGCCAGCGCGTGCGCCCCGTGGCCAAGAGTGCTGCCGTCGAGAGCGGGAGCGGTCGCCGCCGGGCGAGTGAGCGCGCGGTGGAAGCGGCCGAGGAACAGGTGGCACGGCACGAGGCGGAGCTCGCGTCGCTCGAGCACTCGCTGGCCGACCCGGGGCTCTACACCCAGGGCGATGGGGCGACGGCGGCCAGGACGCTCACGGCCGCCCGCGACGCCGAACGGAGGAAGCTCGAGGCGGCGATGGCGGCGTGGGAGAGGGCCTTGGCGGAGCTCGAAAACTGAGGGCGCCGGGTCGAAGAACCGGTCGGCGCTCCGGGACGTAGCTTGTAGTCTCCTCTTCGGAGTTTCCCGATGACCGCCCCACCGAGCCCGGCGCCACCACCGACCGTCGAGAGCGTCGCCGACGTGCTTCCGCCCCCGCCGCGGCTGCGCCATCACGGCCTGGTTCGTCTCACCCATTGGCTCAACGCCGTCTTCCTCGCCGGAATGATCGCGAGCGGGCTGCAGATCTATGCCGCCTACGCCCACTTCGGGCCGCATGACGCGGTGTTCAACCTGCCCAATCCCTTTGACGCCAGCCGCATGGCGGTACCGGGAAGCCTGCGCCTCGGCGGCTGGCTCGCGGGCGGCCTGCGCTGGCATTTCGTGTTGGCATGGCCCTTTGTGGTCACGGGCCTCGCCTACACCCTCTTTCTGCTGGTGTCTGGCGAGTGGCGTGCGCTGCTGTTTCGGCCGCGCGACGTGAAGGGCTCGGTGCAGATGCTGCGCTACTACTTCCGGCTCCGGCCTGATCATCCCCCGCAGGGGAAGCACAACCCGCTGCAAAAGAGTGCCTACACCTTCATCCTGCTGCTCTCGGTGATCTCGATTCTCACGGGCTTCGCCATCGCCAAGCCGGTGCAGTTCGGTTTCCTCACGGCGCTCTTTGGTGGATACCAGCTCTCGCGCTACTGGCACTTCGTGGCCGTCTGGACTTTCATGGCGTTCATCGTCGTGCATGTCGTGATGGTGTTTGTCGCCGACCCGGCGTCGATGCGCGCGATCCTTACCGGTCGCTATCGCGGGAGGTTCTCGAATCATGACTGATGCGCTCGATCGTCGTGCCTTCTTCCGCCGTGCCGCCCCGATCCTTCCGGCGGCGCTGGCAGCGTGTGGCTGGGACGGTGGCCCGCGCCTGCAACCGCTGTTTGACCGAGTCATCGGCTTCAACAACCAGCTGGGCGAGAAGCTGCTCCAGGTCCGCGGTGCCGGTGTGCCGCCCCATCAGGTGGTGACCGGCCGGATGCCATCGTATTTCATCTCCGACTCGACCCCGATGCTTGACGATCCCGCCGCATGGCGGCTCGAGATCGGTGGGCTGGTGCGTACGCCGATGTCGCTCTCGAGTGAGATGATCGCGGTCTTGCCGCACATGGACTACAGCGTGGAGCATCACTGCGTGGAGGGGTGGAGCGCGGTGGCGTCGTGGCGCGGAGTGCCGTTCTCGGTCTTCGCCGATCTGGTGCAGCCGATGCCGGCCGCACGGTATGTGCAGTTCGATTCCTTCGACAAGGGCTACATGAACGGGTGGGACATCGCCTCCGCGATGCATCCGCAGACCATGCTTGCCGACGGCTTCGGTGGAGCTCCGATTCAGCCGAACCACGGCGCGCCGCTGCGGCTCTATTCACCCATCAAGCTGGGCTACAAGCTCACCAAGTACCTCACCCGAGTCACCTTCACTGACCGGAAGCCTGGCGGCTACTGGGAGGATCAGGGCTATCCCTGGTTCGGCGGGCTCTAGTCTTCCGGCCTGCGCAGCGGTAGCGCGGCGATCGTGGGGGCTCAGCGCTTCCCCCGGAACTTGTCCAGCGCCCTCCGGTCCTTCTTGCTCGGTCGGCCGTGTTCGAAATCGAGGTGCGGGGCCAGACGCAGCTGCTCGGCGTGCTGCTCACGAGCAGCCACGGAGCCGGCAGTCTCGGTGAAGAGGGCCGCCGCCTGGGCCGCCGTGCCCCGGCGGTCGGCCAGTCCGGTGACATGGAGTACATGTTCGAACGGGCCGAGCCGGATCCGGATTTCGTCGCCGTGCTGCACCGTCCGCGCCGGCTTGGGGCGCTCGCCGTTCACCTCGATCTTGCCGCCCGCGACCGCCTCGGTCGCGGCGGAGCGCGTCTTGTAGAAGCGTGCGGCCCAGAGCCATTTGTCGAGCCGGGTCTTCTCGGCCCCGTGCCGTGCATTGTCCACCGCCATGGATTTTCTCCTCGCCGGGCCAAAAGGGCCCTCACTAGATCATATTACAGGTCTCTTGAATTCCATTCCTCCCGCCTCAGACACCCCGGAATCACTGACGGGGGAATTCCCGGTCGCCTCACCGGCCGCACCGGGCAGTCTCCGTGCACTCGACCGCCTGACCTTGCCGAGACCGCGTGCCCTGCTGGCCGGGCTGCTGGTCGCGCGGCTGGTGCTCGTGACCCTGACGTTGGTGCAGGTACTGGCCCCGTCGGAAGCCAGCAAGGGAGAGCTGTCGCTGGTGCTGGTGGTCGCGGTGGCCGCCATTCTCGCGAGCCTGTGGCTCACCCATGTGTTGCGCCGTAGCGAAGTGGTGCCGGGCCCGAGCGCCATCTTCGCGCAGGCCACCGTCGATATTCTGGTCGTCACGGCGATGGTGTCGGTGGTCGATCGCGAGGCGGCGACGCCGGTTGCCGCACTCTACGTGGCCCTGGTCACGGTCTACGCGCTCCTGCTCCCCGTGGGTCGTGGCTTGGTGGTGGTGGTGCTGGCAACTGCGTTTTATGTCGCGCTCACCCTCAGCTACGCCGGCCCCGCCCCGGGTGCGACCTTCTGGGCTCAGCTCGGCGTGATCGCCTTTGTCGGCGTCCTGATTGCCGTGCTCGGCAATCGGCTCGCCGGGGTCTTCGAGGAACAGGCGGCCCTCGCCGCCGCGCTGCAGCAGGTGCGGCTCGAGGCCGACGAGATTCTCGCCACCATCCAGTCCGGAGTGCTGAGTGTCGACGCCGAGGGTCGGCTGGGTTTCGTCAATCCGCGCGGACGGCGCATTCTCGGGGCCACCCCCGACACCTTCATTCCCGGACAGCCGGTGATGGAGACGCTGCGCGCGCGCTCGCGCGAGCTCCACGATGCCATCCAGCGCGGCATCAATGACGGATCGCGCGTGGCGCGAGGCGAGGCCTCGGTGCGCCGTGCCGATGGGTCACTCTTTCCTGTGGGACTCAGCACCACGACCTTTCGTCGAGGCAGTGGCGAACGCTCCCAGGTCACGGCAATCTTCACCGATATCTCCGATCTCAAACGCTTGCAGGAATTCCGGCTCCGGGCCGAGCGACTCGAGGCGGTCGCGGCCCTCAGTGCCTCGCTGGCCCATGAAATCCGGAACCCGCTTGCAGCCATCCGCAGTGCGGTCGAGCAACTGGCCCGTTCCGTGAATCCGGACGATGAGGACGAGCAGACGCTCGCCGACCTGGTGATGCGGGAAAGCGCCCGCCTCAACCGGTTGCTGAGTGAGTTCCTCGACTTTTCCCGAGTGCGTGCCACCAGCTTCGAGCGCCTCGACCTACTCGAGGTGGTGGAAGATGCGGTGCGGGTGGTGCGCGAACATCCCGCGGCCGAGGGCGTCGAGATCGCCCTGACCGGGGTTGCCATGGAGCTCGAGGCCGACACCGACCTGCTGCATCGTATCGCCACGAACCTGATCCTCAATGCGGTGCAGGCCCTCGATGGTCACGGCTCCGTGACGGTGAGCGTCGGACCGGCGGACGACTCGGAGCATCCGGCCTCCCTCGGATCAGATCCGGTGAAGCTGGTGATTCACGACGACGGGCCCGGCATTCCGGAGGCGGTGCGAGAACGGCTCTTCGAGCCGTTCGTGACTGGCCGCCCAGGTGGCTCCGGACTCGGGCTCGCCATCGTGCAGCGCGCGGTCTCGGCGCATCGCGGCATCATTCTGATGGACTCCGCCCCGCGGGCGGGCACGACCTTCACGATTCTACTTCCAGCGACCTGGGACAGGGAGGACAGGGCATGAGTGTACAGCCCTCGGTGTTGATCATCGATGACGAGTCGGGGATTCTCGACACGCTCAGGATCCTGCTCAAGAAGGAGGGATTCGAGGTGACGGTGGCGCAGGGCGGCAAGGCGGGGCTTGATGCCATCCGCAGCGCTGGCGCCGACATCGTCGTGACCGATGTGCGAATGCCCCAGGTGACCGGGCTCGACATCCTCCAGGCGGTCAAGGAATTCGACCCGATGACGCCGGTCATCCTGATGACCGCCCAGGCCTCGTTGCAGAGTGCCATTCAGGCGGTGAATGCGGGGGCGTTCTACTACCTGCAGAAGCCGTTCGCCAACGACGAGCTGATCGCGATCCTCCGGCGCGCCTGCGAGTTCCGGCAGATCCGAGTCGAGAACAAGCAGTTGAAGCAGGAGATCCGACGCACCGGCGGGGGCGCCCGCCCGATTGTCTCGCGCCCGGTCGGCAAGTCGCGGCGCTTTCTGGATGTGTTGCGGCTCGCCGAGGTGGTGGCGCCGACCGACTCCACGGTGCTGATCGGCGGCGAGAGCGGCACCGGCAAGGAGGTGCTCGCGCGCTACATCCACGAGGCCTCGCTGCGTGCCGACGGTCCCTTCCTGTCGATCAACTGTGGCGCACTGCCCGAGACCCTGCTCGAGAGCGAGCTCTTTGGCCATGTGAAGGGCTCGTTCACCGGCGCGGTGCGCGACAAGCAGGGACTGTTCTCGGCGGCGCGCGGCGGCACCTTCTTCATGGACGAGGTCGGCGAGATGCCGCCGTCGCTGCAGGTGAAACTGCTGCGCGTGCTGCAGCAGCGCGAGGTGATTCCGGTGGGCGCGACGGAGGCGATCCCGGTGGACGTGCGGATCATTGCGGCCACCAATCGCGACCTCGAGGAGGAGATGCGGCGTGGCAACTTCCGCTCAGACCTCTTCTATCGCCTCAATGTCATCGCGATGGACCTGCCGCCACTGCGCGATCGACGCGACGACCTGATCCTGCTGATGGACCATTTTCTTCAGGAGTTGGCGACCGAGCGCGGGATCGAGCCGAAGGCATTGGTGTCGGAGGCGATGGACGCCGTGATGGTGTATGAATGGCCGGGCAATGTGCGCGAACTGCAGAATGCCCTCGAGCATGCCACCGTCTTCTCGAAAGGCGGCCTGATCGAGGCGCAGCACCTCCCCGATCGAATCACGCGGCGGAAGAAGGAGCCGCTCGTGGCCGATCGTGCCCAGCCCAATCCGCAGCTCGACTTGATTGAGCGGGCCTACATCATGTTCGTGCTCCAGGCCGAGGGTGGGAACAAGACCCGTGCCGCGGAGGTGCTCGGGATCGATCCCAGCACGCTCTATCGCAAGCTGTCGCGGTACGAGGGGGTCGAGGGCAAATAGGATGGCTGCCGTGGCCGCGCTGCTCCTTGCGGTGCTCGGCCTGCTGCCGATCGCCAACTGGATCGCCGGTGGTCATGCGGCCCCATGGTACGATGAGCGCCTCCGACTCTGGTTGATCGGGGGCGCGGTCGTGTCGGGCCTCGCCGCCGTCGTGGTGATGGCGGCGAGGCGGTGGCCGACCATCTGGAGCAGCGATGGCTGGGGGCGCATCGCCTCGCGCTGGCACCACACCGGTCGCCGCGGCGATGGCGCAATCGCGCTCGCGGCGGGTGTGCTCTACGCTGCCGTGGCCCGCGGTGTTTTTGCCGGCCGTCCGCTGCTCACTGATGAAGTCATCCAGCTCTTTCAGGCCCGGATTTTTGCCGGCGGGCGGCTCTGGCTGCCGGCGAGTCCGCATCCCGAGTTCACGTCGGCCATGCACCTGATTGACTGGGGTGGCAAGGTGTACGGGCAATTCCCGGCGGGCGGGCCCGCGATGTTGGCGCTGGGCAGTCTGGTGAGTGCCGAGTGGCTGGTGCTGCCGCTGGCCGGTGCGGTGAGCGTGTACTGTTTCGCGCGGCTGCTGCGATTGATCGAACCGCGTGCCGGCGTCGCCCTCGCCGCGCTCTTGCTGTTTGCCTTCGCGCCGTTCGTGGTGTTCCTCAATGGCTCGATGATGAACCACAGCACCACGGTGATGTGGTTGCTGGTCGCATCACTCGCGCTTGGGATGGCGACGCGCAATGCGCAGGCGGCACCGCGGGCCGCCTTCCTGATGGGGCTCGCCTTCGGTGCGGCCGCGACGATCCGGCCCACCGATGGTGCGGCCTTCGCGATCCCCGCCGCCGTGTGGTTGGCGTGGCGGGCGTGGCGCGGAGGGTGGAAGCACTGGATGGCCCTGCTCTGGAGTGGTGTGGGTGTTGCCATTCCGATCGCGTTGCTGCTCTGGGTGAACTGGGCACAGAGCGGTCATCCGACGGAGTTCGGATACATCACCATGTGGGGCAAGTCGCACGCGCTGGGGTTCCATGAGGCGCCGTGGGGGCCGGCACATACCCCGGCTCGCGGTCTCGAGCTGGTGAACCTCTATCTTCTCCGGTTGCAGCTCTACCTCTTCGAAACGCCGGTGCCGGGACTGCTCTTCGCCACCGGCGCGCTCGCCTGCACGCGCCGGCTCACTGGCTTCGATCGCTACGCACTCTGGGGCAGCGGCTTTCTCCTGCTGGCCTACTTCGCCTACTGGCACGATGGCTTCTACCTCGGTCCGCGTTTCGTGTTGCCGCTGGCACCATGGCTGGCGCTCTGGACGGCGCGCTTCCCGGCGGCGCTGGCCGAGCGCGGGGCGTCGCGGGAGTGGCAGCGATTCGCGCTCACGGCCGGCATCGTCTCGCTGCTCTCAGCGGGCCTGCTGCTGGTCCCGATCCGGGTGGAGCAGTATCGCGATGGGCTCCCCGACATGCGGCACGATGCCGATGCCACGGCGGAATCAAACGGTGTGCGGGACGCGGTCGTGTTGGTGCGCGAGAGCTGGGGAGAGCAGCTCTACGTACGGATGTGGGCACTCGGTGTGTCGCGCGTCGAGTCGTTCCGGCTCTTCTCCCGCCTCGACGCCTGCCAGCTCGATGCTCTGCTGACCGAGGTCGAGCAACGGCACGGGGGCGCGGCCGAATTCATTCCGACTGCCCGTGCGCTCGCCGACACCACCCGCCGACTGGTGCGGGTACGCGTCGTGGGAGATTCTGCCGTGCACCTCGTGGCGGGGGCACCGATCGCGCCGCGCTGCATGCGGCGCATTCGGGAGAATCAGGCCGGCTTCACCAGCTTCACGCCGCTGCTGCTCGCGGGCCACGGCGGCAACCTCTTCGTGCGCGATCTGCACGCCCGGGATTCCCTCATCTTGCGCGCTCATCCTGGGCGTCCGGTATATCTTCTGCTCACGGATACCACGGCAGCGGCACCCCTCCGCCTGCTTCCGGTAGCACTCGATTCGGCCGTGGCAGAGTGGCGTGCCGACGCCCCGGTGCCGCCGTGACGCGACCCTGTCCCACGCCTGATCACCTCGGGAGCGCGGCATGTTGCTGAGTGACGCTCCACACCCGCGGTGCGGCGATCCATGATGACCCAGCTCGCCGCCTTGCTGCTGCTGGTGCTCGGTCTGCTCCCCCTTGCCAACTGGATTCCCGGCGGGCACGACGCGCCCTGGTATGCCGAGCGCATGCAGCTCTGGCTGAGCGGTGGGGCCATCGTTGCCGGCGTCATGCTGCTCGTGGGCATCACCGTGCGACGACATCCTGCGTGGTGGCGAGTTGGCGCGTGGACGCGCCTCGCGGCACGGTGGCGGGGCGGGCATCGGCGCAGTGACGCCCTCCTCGCCGTCCTCGCCACCTCGCTCTACGCGGCGGTGTCGCAATTGGTGCTCTCCGCCAAGCCGTTGCTGATCGACGAGATCATCCAACTCTATCAGGCGCGCATCTTTGCGAGTGGTCGACTCTGGGCCGCGGCCGCCGATCACCCCGAATTCACATCGTCGATGCACCTGCTCGACTGGGGCGGGAAGGTCTACGGTCAATTTCCGGCGGGCGGCCCCGCGATGCTCGCCATCGGCACACTCCTCCACGCCGAGTGGTTGGTGGGACCGGTGGCGGGCGGGATCGGCGTGTATCTCTTTGCCCGGCTGCTGCGCCTGGTGGAGCCGCGCGACGGCGTCGCGCTCGCGGCGTTGCTGCTGCTCGCCTTCGCGCCGTTTGCGGTCTTCCTCGATGCCTCGATGATGAACCATGTGACGACCACCACCTGGCTCCTCGCCGCGGCGCTGGCACTTGTCCACGCGACCGGGATTTCCGCGCCGGCACCTGCGCCGGCTCCGGCCTCCGCTTCGGTCGCGCGCTGCGCGACCGGTCCTTCTGCGGAAAGCGGAGTTGGAGTTTCCGACGGCACGACGATCGCGGTCGCGCAGCGCGCGACCGCTACGGTCGTGCGTCGCGCGGCCGTCACGTATGGGCTTCTGACCGGCTTCTGCCTCGGCATGGCCGCCACGATCCGACCGCTCGATGCGTTGAGCTTCGCGCTTCCGGCCGCGGCGTGGCTGCTCTGGCGGGCGGTGCGCGGGGGGCGCACGGATCTGGTGGCGTTGCTCGCCAGTGGCGTCGGTGTGGCCGTTCCGATAGCCGCCCTCTTCTGGGTCAACCATGCCCAGACCGGCCACGCCACGGAGTTCGGCTACATCGCGATGTGGGGGAAGACGCACGAGCTCGGCTTCCACGCGGCGCCCTGGGGCTTCCCGCACACGCCGGCGCGCGGCCTCGAGCTGGTGAATCTCTATCTGCTCCGGCTGCAGAGCTACTTCCTCGAGACCCCGGTGCCGTCGCTGCTCTTCGCGACCGGCGCGCTCGCCCTGGCGCGGCGGGTGAGCGGCTTCGATCGCTGGGTGCTCTGGGGATGCTTGCTCCTGCTGCTTTCCTATTTTGCCTACTGGCATGACGGCTTCTACCTCGGACCGCGATTCATGCTGCCGCTGGCGCCTTGGCTGGCACTCTGGACCGCACGATTCCCGGCCGAGCTCGCCGCTCGCGAGGTGCCGATCCCACTGCACCGCGCCGTGGTGGCGGGCGGGGTGGTGTCGCTGGTCATGGGGGCCACGATGTTGCTGCCGATCCGGGCGGAGCAGTATCGCCACGGCATGCTGTCGATGCGTTTCGACGTGGATGCCCTCGCCGAGGGGGCTGGCGTGCGACACGCGCTCGTCTTTGCACGCGAGAGTTGGGGTGCCCAATTGCTGGTGCGGATGTGGGCCTTGGGGACGACCCGTGTCGGGGCGGAGCAGTTGTATCGCACCACCGACGCCTGCCGACTCGAGCAGGCGCTGGGTGAGGTGGAGCGTGCGGGAGGCGATTCGCTCATGCTGGTCCAGTGGCTGGCACCATACCGCGCGGATTCGCTGCGTCTGGTGTCGCTGCGCGGCGCTTCCGACACGACGGCCCGCATCCTGCCGGGATCGAGCCTGGTGCCGATCTGCCTGCGGCGGATCCAGGAGGACCGCGCCGGGTTCACGCTCTATTCGCCGCTGTTGCTGGCCGGCAGCGGCGGGAACGTGTATGTCCGCGATCTGCATGCCGCCGATTCGATTGCGATCAACGCTCATGCCGGTCGGGAGCTCTACCTGTTGACCAAGCGTGACGAGCTTGGCAGTACCCTGCGCTTCACTCCTATTCGGCTCGACTCGGCCCGGGCCGAGTGGGCCCTGCCACCGTCCGGAGGGGCACCATGACGACCCGATTCGGCGTGGTGATCCCGGCCTGGAACGAGGCCGCGCGGCTCGACTCTGCCGCCTTCCTCGCGTTTGTCGATCGGCAGGACACGGCGGACCTCTGGCTCGTGGATGATGGCTCCACCGACGGCACCGGGGCGCTGTTCGACGCCATGCATCAGGAGGTGCCCGCGCGCATCCACGTGCTGCACCTTGGAGCGAACGGTGGCAAGGGCGAGGCGGTGCGGGCCGGGCTGCACGCGGCGCTCGCCGCGGGCTGCCCATTCGTGGGCTACCTCGATGCGGACCTGGCCGCGCCATTTGACGCCATGCTGTTGTTGCATGCGGCGCTGCACAGTGACCCGAAGCTCACCGTGGCGTTCGGATCGCGCGTGAAGTTGCTCGGATGGCAGATCCGCCGATCGGAACGACGCCATTACCTCGGCCGGATCTTCGCGACCATGGCTTCGCTCACGCTCGGCCTGCCGGTGTACGACACCCAGTGTGGCGCCAAGGTGATGCGCGCCAATGCCGCGACCGATGCTGCGCTGGCTTCGCCGTTTCTCTCGCGCTGGCTCTTCGACGTGGAGTTGCTGGCGCGCTACCGCGATGCCGGGGCGCAGATGCGCGAGGTGCCACTTCCGAGCTGGGAGGACCCGGGCGGGTCGACGGTGCGGCTGCGTGATTTCCTGCGCGCGCCGCTCGAGTTGTGGCGGATCCGGCGGCGGTATCCGGTGGGTGCGGGGCCCACCAGGTGAAAGCTGCGGTCGAGCAAGGGGTGCGCCGTGCGCTGCCCCTTGCGGTCGTGATGCTGCTCGGCGGCACCCTGCTCTGGTGGTGCGGCCTGCGCGGCTGGTACGCGCATGACGAAGGGCTGCTGGGACAGTCGGCGGCTCGCGTGCTGCGCGGTGAGGTTCCCCATCGGGACTTTACCGATCCCTACACCGGAGGGTTGTCGTTTCTCCACGCGCTGCTGTTCCAGCTCTTTGGTGCGCGCCTCGACGTGCTGCGGCGAGCGTTTGACGTGGTCGCGTGGGGCTGGCTCGCGCTGCTCTACCTGTTGGCCCGACGGTGGCTGCCACGATGGGGAGCCGCCCTCGCCGCGCTCGTGGCCCTCACCTGGAGCGTCCCGATCTACCCGGCGGCGATGCCGTCGTGGTATGTGCTCTTTGGGGTCACAGCCGCGCTCGCGATCCTGGTGCAATCCGGTGCCACCGACCGGCGACGCGCACTCCTGCTGGCGGGGGCGTGCCTCGGCGTGGCACTGCTTGCGAAGGTGACGGCGCTCTATGCGCTCGCCGGCGCGCTGATTGCGCTCGGACGCATCCGACAGATCGAGAATTCTGACGGCCGTGCACGCCCGATGCTATTGGCGGGTGCCGCCGCCTTTATCGTCGCCGCCGTCGCGGTGGTGAGCGGTACCCCCACGCCGCGGGTGCTCCTGCATGTGCTCTTCCCGACGGTCGGTCTCGTGGCGGTGGTGCTCGTGGTCGAGGTGCGAACGGCACTGGGGCGAGGGGTCGGTGGCGATGCGGTTTTCCGACGACAGGTGACCTGGATCGTGGCGGGCGTCGCGCTGCCCGTGCTGCCGTTCCTTGCGTGGCTCGCTGCCCATGGCGCACTCGCGCCGCTGTTGCATTCGCTCGCCGGCGTGGCAGGCCAGCGAGCCGCCAACGCGCATCAGGCGCCGCCGACCGTGATGGCCGTCCTGTATGGGATCCCGCTGCTGTTGCTGCTGGTGGGCGTCGCCGCGCGCCAGCTTCGGCTCGGCCTGCTCTTGGTGGTGCTCGCCATACTGTCGATCGCGGCGTGGGATCACCCTCCGGTGCACCGCGCCATCTGGTTGGCGGTGCGAGGCGTCGTTCCGCTCGGAGCGGCATGGCTGGTGTGGGCGTGGGCGACGAGCGCACGGGATGCGCGCATACAGCGTCCCGACCATGTCCTGGTGGTCCTCGTCGGCTCGGCGATGGTGTTGAGCCAATTCCCGTTTGCGGCAGAGATCTATTATGCCTATCTCGTGCCCCTCGCGGTGCTTGGGCTGCTCGCGTTTGTGCCGACCGGGAGGCCTGCCCGTGTGCACGCCATTGTCACGGCGGCGGGATTGCTGACCTTTGCGTTGGTGCAGATCATTCCGGGCACACCCATGGAGCGCGGCATGGGTCGCGTCGACGCTCCCGCACTGACGACGCTTCCGGGGCAACACGGCGGATTGCTGGTGTTGCCCGCTCAGGCCGAACGCTACCGGCAACTGCTCGGGGCCATCGCGGAGGCGCACGACACCATGCCGATCTGGGCGGGGCCGGATGCGCCCGAGGTCGCCTTCCTCGCGGGACGGATTGACCGCAACAACAATTTCTTCGCCTTCCTCGACCCTTCGACTGATGGAGTCCTTCCTGCAGGTGATCTGCTCATGCGGCGGGGTGTTCGCACCGTGGTGGTGCAATTGAAACCTCCCTTCTCGGCGCCGATTGATGAGGCGGCACTGATGCAACTCGGCAAGGCGTTCCCGTACGCACGACGGGTGGGGACCTTCGAGGTGCGCTGGCGGGAGGGCACGCCGTGAGGCACCCGCTTGATTCGGCGCTGCTCTATCGCGCCTGGCAATGGCCCTTCGTAGCGCAGAAGGTTGCGCGCTTCCGGCGGCGGGCGGCGCTGGAGCCGTCGACCCGGGTGCTCGACATCGGCTGCGGACCTGGCACCAATGCCGGTCTGTTCGCCGGGACGCGTCACATCGGACTCGATCGCGACGCGGGGTACGTCCGCTCGGCTGCGGGCCGCGGGATGCGGGTCATGGTGGGCGATGCGGCCGCCCTCCCGTTGGCCGCCGGTGCCGGATTCGACTGTGTCTTCGTCAACTCGTTGCTCCATCATCTCACCGATGCGCAGGTCGAGTCGATGTTGGCGCGGGTCGTGCAGGTCATGCATCCGGACGGTCGGTTGCATGTGATCGATCTGGTGGTTCCGCCGCGCGGCATCGGTCGACGCCTCGCCCTGGCCGATCGTGGGGAACATCCCCGGACGCTGTCCGCGCTGCGGACGCTGCTGGCTCGGCACGTCGCGCTTGAGCACGAGGAGCCGTTTCGGCTCACCCTGGCCGGGGTTCCGCTCTGGGCCATGATCTATTTCTGCGGTTCTCCGAGGCACCCGGCATGATCCTGAGCGTGGCCATCCCCCTGCTCAACGAGGAAGCGGTCCTCCCCGAATTGCTCCGTCGACTCATCGCGGTGCTGGACGGGACGGAGGGCGGCCCCCATGAGATGGTTTTCGTGGACGACGGGAGTTGTGATGCCACGCCGATGCTGCTGGCCGATGCCGTGGCTCGCGATGCTCGCGTGCGAGTGGTGCGGCTCTCGCGCAGCTTCGGACACCAGTCCGCCATCTCGGCGGCGCTCGATCATGTGCGGGGTGATGTCGTGCTAGTGATGGACGGTGACCTGCAGGACGAGCCGGAGCAGATCCCGCGCTTTCTGGCGGCGCTGGCCGGGGGATATGACGTGGTGTACGCCACGCGGACAACTCGTGCAGAATCGTGGCCGCTGCGGCTCGCCTATCGCCTGTTCTACCGACTCTTTGCCCGGCTCTCTCGGGTGCCGATTCCGCTCGACGCCGGCGACTTTGCGCTACTCACGCGGCGGGTGGTGGTGGCGATGCGCTCGGCGCCGGAGCGCAATCGATTTCTCCGAGGCCTGCGCGCCTGGGTGGGGTTTCGGCAGATCGGGATTCCCGTGGACCGCGCCAGTCGGCAGGGCGGGGCCAGCAAGTATTCGTTCGTGGCGTTGTGTCGCCTCGCACTCGACGGTGTGTTCGCCTTCTCGACCGTGCCGATTCGTGCGGCGATGGTGGCGGGCGCCCTCGCGATCGGCGTCGCAGTGCTGTTCGCGATCTACGCCGTCTACGCCCGGCTCATCTTGGGCCACTCACCGGCCGGCTTCACGTCGATCATCGTCGCCATCACCTTTCTCTCCGGCGTGAACCTGTTTTTTCTCGGAATCATCGGAGAATACGTCGGTCGTATGTACGAGGAGACCAAGCAGCGTCCGCTGTACATCGTCGAGGACGTCATGGAACGCGGGTCCTGAGTGGACGCCGCCTATGCTGCCGCCTATGCCGAGTTGGCGGCGAATCACTGGTGGTGGCAGGCGCGTGAGGCACGGCTGCTCGATCGCATCCGACGTCTGCGCCGCGGGCTTCCCCCGGCACGCATCTTGGACGTCGGCTGTGGCGATGGGCGGCTCTTTCCGCCACTCGAGGCATTCGGCACGGTCGAGGGGATCGAGCCCGATGTCGCCACCCTCGGCGCGACGGCGCCCGCGGGACGGCGGATTCACCATGTGCCGTTCGACGCGCCCTTGCCGGTGTCCGGACCCTACGACTTGATCCTGATGCTGGACGTGGTCGAGCATCTGGACGCACCGGTGGAGCGACTGCGACTGGCGCGCTCGCTCCTGGCGCCGGGCGGCGTGCTGCTGGTGACCGTCCCGGCGCTGCCCGCGTTGTGGACCAGGCACGATTTGCTCAATCACCACCGGCGGCGCTACACCCAGGGCGAGTTGCGGCGACAGCTCCAGGCCGCAGGACTCGGGCGTGTCGACGTGCGCTACGCCTTCCACGCGCTCGCCGCGGCGAAGCTTGCGGTGCGACTCCGCGAACAACTGCGTCACGAGCTGCCCGTGGTGCCGCGACTCCCCGCGCCCTGGATCAATCGCATGGCGCGACGGTATCACCTGCTCGAGGGCACCCTCCTCGGTCCGTTCGCGCGCTGGCTGCCGGGCTCGAGCCTCATCGCGACGGCGTCTACCACGTAGGGTTCGCTCACCGCCGGTTATTCCGACCCAGACTTCGTCCCCGCCTCGAAGCCTGACACCCCGGGGACTGCCTGAGTGAACAGATTCTCATGGCCGGGCGGGAAGCGCACGGTGTGGATCGGCGCCTTCGCGCGCTCCGCATCAACCGCGGTGCGATACCAGACATGGAACACCCCGCCGTAATAGCCGGTGCGCATCCCCCGCAAGGCGATCTCCTGCGTACGGCGGTAGTCGCCCTCCCACGCCAGACAGGCCGCGAGACTCGCCATCGCCGGCGCGAATTCGCGCAACGCAAGCGCCTGATAATAGAGCGGAATGGCGGTGGGGCACTTGTCATCGATCCGGTACCACTCCGCCAACTGGATGATCGGTCCCTCGGCCTTGTCGTAGAGCGTGAGGGCGACCCGATACGCGTAGATCCCGCGATCATGTCCGACGATCCGATACGCCAAGGACCCGAAGGCGACCCAGGCGCGGTACCCGTCGGGTGCATCGATCACGGTCTGGCGCCACATGGTCATGGAGCTGTGCCAGATCTTGTGGCGCGAGTACGATCGCGAGATCCCCAGCAGCGAGACCACGATGACGGCGGCGAACGCGATGCGTGCCGCCCTCGTGCGCCGCTCGGCCGACATGCCACGCAGCCCCTCGAGGCCGAACGCCACGACGGCCAGCATGGCGCCAATCGACGAGAGAAAGAGCGTGCGCTCGGCCATCGCGATGCCGGTGGGCACCAGCACGTTGCTGACGGGGAAGAGCGCAATCGCCGCCCACGCGACACCATAAAGCACCACCGGGGCGCGACGGAAGAGTCGTACTGCGAGGACCCCAACGAGCAGGATGATGGTGAGGCCGAGCCACTGATCGTATCCCCAGCCGGTGGCCTGGGTAATCGTCCGGGGCGAGTAATCGGCCTGCAGGGTGGCCGGCCAGAGGTGGAGCCGGAGCCACTCGGGCACCACCCGCAGCATCGTCTCAAACCGGTTCCAAACGGTACTGTGCTCAAACACCTCGGCGACGAAGGTACCGCTGAGGCGGTCGGTCTGGATTCGGGCTCGAATGGCGAGAGTCACGGTCGCGGCAAGGAACTGGACCAGCCAGACCGGCCGGGTGGCGCGCCAGCGACCCGGAGTGGCCGGCACGAGAAAGAGCTCCGTGGCCACGAGGAGGGGGGCCAGCATCAGCCCGGTCTCCTTGAAGTGTGCCGCGACGAGCGTCGTCAGCCCGAGGCCGAAGGCGGCCCGCCAATCGGGCGGCCCATCCCGGCGGCGGTTGATATACCACGCCACCGCAAGTGCGACGATCAGCCCCACCACGACCTCGGCCTGGTTGACCGCGAGCGCCACCGCCTCGACATGGACCGGGTGAACCGCGAACAACAACGCCGCGGCCAGGGCCCCCCAGAACGGCAACAGTTGCAGTGCGAGGATCAGCACCGCGATCGAAGAGGCCGCATAGAGCGCGATCTGGACAGATTTATAGGCGAAGGGGGCGCCACCCGCCATTTGCCACTCGAGGGAAATCAGCAGCGAGGTCAGCGGACGGTAGAGATCGCGGGTGTACGGGGGGGGCCAGTACGCCTCCGTGAACAGCCGGTCGACTTCCGTGAGGCTGTGCGCCCGGGCATCCTCGATCACCAGGGGCACGTCGTCCTGGGCAAAGAAATTGTTCCAGGTACTGATGCTGGCGCCCGTGGCGGCCATGGCGACGAGCACGCCGGCCATCAGGTTGCGCCTGCCGCGGAGCCGGTGTCGGAGCATTCAACCCGCTGGGATGGGGTGGTTGTTGTGGCGTCGGATATCGCACAGGGTGGTCCAGACCCGCTCAAGCAACTTGCAAACTACCGTGGGCCAAGACGGCTCGGTAGGGGGGTGCGGTTCCATGCCACGCCGCTAACTCGTTGTCTGACAATGGGTTCCCTCTGCGGCCTGCGGAGTGGCACCACTCCTGCTCTTGTGCAGGATGTCCCACGGCCAGCCCTCGCTAGGCCGAACCGGCCGAGCGCGCCGTCACGCGCCACCATGACACGGAGAGAGTGCACTATGCTGGCCAAGAATCGGAAGGGCTTCACCCTGATCGAGCTGCTCATCGTCGTCGTGATCATCGGCATTCTGGCCGCGATCGCGATCCCGAAGTTCGCCGCCACCAAGGACAAGGCGAAGCTGGCGTCGGTGAAGACCGACCTGCGCAACATGATGACCGCACAGGAAGCGTACTTCTCGGACTACGCCACCTACACGGGCACGCTGAGCACGACCCTCTTCTCCCCGTCGAGCGGCAACACGTTCTCCGGGTCGGGCACCGCAGCCTCGTGGAGCGCCACGGTGACGAACGCCAGCATCACCGTCGCCCCGAAGTCCTGCAGCGTCACGGTTGGGTCGGGCACCGCCACTGACGGTGTGATCGCCTGTCCTTGAGCTGAACCCTGCCTCAGCAACACACGCGGGAGCTCCCTCGGGAGCTCCCGCTTTTGCGTTGGCTGTCTGGACGGGATTGGGTACCTTGACTGTCCCCGCTTCCGGAGGGTGCGCCCTTGATGACTTCGCGTCGGCATGGCTTCACGCTGATTGAACTCCTGGTCGTCGTGCTGATCATCGGCATCCTGGCCACCATCGCCATCCCCAGATTGAGAAACACCAAGGACAAGGCGAAGCTCGCCGCGGTGAAGGCCGACCTTCGCAGCATCATCTCGGCCCAAGAGGCCTACTACTCGGTGTATGCCACCTATACCACGGCGCTGCCGGCCACTTTGTTCAAGCCGAGCCCTGGAAACACCGTCGCCAACGCCCGATCGGCCACCTCGTTCACGGCCACAGTCACCAACAGCAGCATTACAACCAATCCCAAGAAGTGTGTGGTGACAGTGGGTACCACGGCCGCCACGAGCGGCCAGATGGTCTGCTCGTAGCCGGGTGTGCCGCGCGCAGCTCCGCTCAGCCCCTCGCAATCTGCTGTTGCGACCCTTCCATAAAGCTGTGGGTCAGGCTCAACATGAGATTCTCATCTCATTCCAGGACATGGAGTTAGATAGGCATGGCAAATTCGGCACTTGTTGTGCTGCATTCTGCGCCTAGCCAGGACCGCCTTTCGGCCTTGGTCGCCTCTCGCGGAGGCCCCCACTCTACCCCGTGTTGCTGAGGTGACTCACATGCTGGCCAAGAATCGGAAGGGCTTTACCCTGATCGAGCTGCTCATCGTCGTCGTGATCATCGGCATTCTGGCCGCGATCGCGATCCCGAAGTTCGCCGCCACCAAGGACAAGGCGAAGCTGGCGTCGGTGAAGACCGACCTGCGCAACATGATGACCGCACAGGAAGCGTACTTCTCGGACTACGCCACCTACACGGGCACGCTGAGCACGACCCTCTTCTCCCCGTCGAGCGGCAACACGTTCTCCGGGTCGGGCACCGCAGCCTCGTGGAGCGCCACGGTGACGAACGCCAGCATCACCGTCGCCCCGAAGTCCTGCAGCGTTACCGTGGGTGATGGTACGGCCACGGACGGCGTGATCGCCTGTCCCTGATCGACACACTGCCAGGCAGCCGGAAGCGGGAGCCCCCTCGGGACTCCCGCTTTTGCTTTGGTACCGACCTCCGTGCCTCCCCTCGCAATCTGCTGTTGCGACCTCTCCACAGCCCGTCGAACAAGACCCCCTGTGGGATTTCCATCTTCCTGTCGGGCATGGAGTTGGGTGGGGTTTTGGGGGTTGGCACTCGTTGTGCTGGATTCTGCGAGGAGTTTGCACCGACGGCGTGATACCTCGTCGCCGAGACGTCGCCTGGTCCACCACCCGTTCTGGAGAGTTGCTCCGATGATGGCTTCCGCCCGGAAGGGGTTCACGCTGATCGAGCTGCTGATCGTCGTCGTGATCATCGGCATTCTCGCGGCGATCGCGATCCCCAAGTTTGCCGCCACCAAGGACAAGGCGAAGCTGGCGTCGGTGAAGACCGACCTCCGCAACATCATCGTGGGCCAGGAGGCCTACTTCGCCGACTACGCGACCTACACGGGTTCGCTGCCATCGACGATTTTCCAGCCATCCCCAAACAATGCCGCGACGGCGGTCGCTGATCCGACCTCGTTCACCGCGACCGTGACCAACAGCAGCATCTCGACCAATCCGAAGACGTGCAGCGTGGTGGTCGGTTCCGGGACGACGGCCGACGGCCTCATCCTGTGTAGCTGACGTACGTCGCGCCTGAAGGCGCCTTTGTGATCACGCCCGACTGAGTCGGTCGCGCGATGCGCGACCGGCTCGCGTCGTTCAGGCCACTGCCTCGTGCCCAGCTGACGCGACCATCCCCCTGCACCTCTTCAGGAGCAGGACATGGATGCGCGTCGGGGGATGTCGCTGGTTGAGTTGGTGGTGGCGCTCTTGCTGCTGGAAATCGCGGGCCTGGCGGCGCTGACCGCCGCGCTCACCGCCGATCGACTCGGTCGTCGTGCCGCCGTCGGGTCGGCCACCGATCGCGAGCGCTGGGAGCGCTATCGGGCGGCGGAAGTGCTGCCATCGTGTCGGGGCGCGGCGGTACCCGACTCCACCGTGCTGCGATTTGCCGCCACCGAGGAGCGCGACTCACTCACCGCGCTGGTGCGCTGCGGGTCGTGACGCGCCGCGGTTGGAGTGCCGTGGAGGTGTTGGTGGTGGTCGCCCTCGCGGCACTACTGGCGTCGCTGTGCACCGCCGTGATCACGGCGAGCGCGCGCGCGGCCGTGCGGCAGCGCAGGGCGCTCGATCGGGAGCGCCTCGGGCAGACCGTGGGCGCCTGGTGGCGCGCGGCGCTCCGCGACGCCGAGGGGGGCGATGTGGAGGTCGCCTCGCCGGTGGCGATCACGATGAAACAGCCGGTCGGGGGCGGGGCGGTGTGCTGGTCCGACGCCGACACTCTCCGGATCGCGCGGACGGAGTGGCGTGCCTCGCGTGATCCCGAGCCCGGGCGCGACCTGCTGTGGTTGCTCCGTGACGCGGTGCAGGGCCAATGGGAGGCGGCGGAGCTGTTGCTGGCACGCGCGGGCCGTTGCCCCGACGGTGCGCTTGCGCTGGAACTCCTCTTGGCCACGCCGGTGGCCACGGTCCAGCTGGTCCGAGTCGTGGAACCGCTCCAGCTCCGGCTCTATCGCTCCGGCGTCGCCGCGTGGTTGGGGGAGGCCCCTGCCGATGGGTCGAGCCCGGTCCAACCGGTGGCCGGCCCGGTGGTCCTCCCAGCCTCGCAGTTCACGCGAGACTCCAGCGGAGTGCACGTGCTGATGCAGCCCGCGTGGGGTGGGGTGCTGCTGTTGAACGCGGCGCTCTCCCCGCCATGAGCGTCCGCCCGCAGCCCCGCGCTGGCTTCGCGCTGCTGCTCGCACTCGGAGCGGTGCTGTTGCTCGAGAGCTTCGCCGCCCTGGCATTGGGCGCCGCCCGGAGCCGCCTGCGACTCGCGGGAGACGCCCGCCTGGCCGTCGAGGGAGACCTGCTCGCGGCGAGTGCGCTGGCCGGGGCGCGATTCCGCGCCGATTCACTGCTCGGGAGCCTCGCCGACGGCGGACGGATCGATTGGCCATTGCAGACGCTGCAGCACGGCTGGGTGGCCCAACGCTGGGCCATTCGACGAGGTGCGCTGCTGTTGCTTCGGGTGGAGTTGACCCTTCGAGACCGCCGCGGCGCGTTGCTCGGCGCCCGCCGTCAGACCCTGCTCATCGGGCGCGTGGCTGCCGATACTGTGCGGGTGTCAGGGTACCGACCGCGCTACTGAACGAGTGTGGCACGGGGAGTGCTCTCCTGACAGGTGACCACCGGGGTTTGTACCCCGGTTCCGTGCCGGGGGCAGTGGCCGTAAGTGGTCCCCGGACAACGGGTTGGTATGTGGTTCCACGCTTGACCATCTGGTCGGGGCGGTGATACCATATAGCAACCCTCCTCGCACAATCCGGGCTCCCATGGCGCTCTTCCCCCGCGCGCGATCGACGGTCGGTCTCGACATCGGCAGCGGATTCATCAAGGTCGTGGTCGTGAACCACGCTTCGGGGCAGCCTGTCCTCGAGCGGGTCGCGATCCAACCGGTCGCCAACGACGCCATCGTCGAGGGCGAAGTGATGGATCCCACGCTGGTGGCGAGTGCCGTCCAGGAACTGCTCGCGCGCCTCCAGATCAAGACCCGTGATGTCGTCGTCGCCGTCGGTGGGCGCGACGTCATCATCAAGAAGATCACCATGGATCGGATGAAGGAGGCCGAGGCCCGCGAAGTGATTCGCTGGGAGGCCGACCAACACGTCCCCTTCGATCCCGAGAACGTGGAACTCGACTTCCAGATCCTCGATCCCGACGCCGACGGCCTGCAGATGCAGGTCTTGCTGGTGGCGGCGAAGCGCGAGCTGGTCGAGTCGAAGCTGGCGTTGCTGGCCGAATGCGGCCTCGATGCCTCGGTGATCGACGTCGAGGCGTTCGCCCTCCACAACGCCTTCGAGCGGAACTATCCCGAGGCGATGCGCGGGGTGGTGGCCCTGGCCAACATCGGCAACGAGACCACCACGGTGAACCTGCTCGAAGATGGCGTCCCGGTGCTGACCCGTGACCTGGCGGTGGGTGTCCGTCGCCTGCGCGAGGACCTCCAGCGCGAGCGCGGCATGCCGGCCGACGCGGCCGATCGTGTGGTGCGCGGCAGCGATCTCGACCCGGCGCTGGCGCCGCACGTCGCGGCTCGTGGCGAGGAGATGGCGCTCGGCATCGAGCGCGCCGCGGCTTTCCTGCAGACCTCGAATCGGCCCGTGGGCGCGCTGGTGCGACTCTATCTCACGGGCGGTGGATCACGGGTGCCGGGGCTCGCCGGCGTGCTCGCCGATCGCCTCCGCGTCCCGGTGACGCAGGCCCATCCGCTTGAGCGGCTCGACGTTGCACCCGATGCTTTCGGGGACCTGGTGGTCGACGACGTCGCGCCACTGTTGATGCTCCCAGTCGGGCTCGCCCTGCGGTCGGCGGCGTGAGGAGGCCTACGCGATGATCACCATCAACCTCCGACCGGGCGCGCGCCGCCAGTCCAAGCGCGGCTCGGCCTTCGCCGGTCTCGGCTCGCAAATCACCGTGATCACCTCCCGGGTCAAGGAGCCGTGGCTCGCCGTGGCCCTCGGGACCTGGATCCTGGTGATCTTTTTCCTCGGCTTCGTCCTGGTGAGTACCACGGCCCAGCTCCGCTCGCTGGATCCGAAGCTCGAGGCGGCCACGAGTGAGTATTCGCGCTATCAGGACTTCGTGAAGCAGAAGCGTCGCGAGGAGAATGTGCGCGACTCGATCCTCGCGCAGATCGGCACCATCACTGGGGTCGACCAGCAGCGCTACACCTGGCCCCACATTCTCGATGACATTGGCGGGGCGCTTCCCGACTTCACCTGGCTGACCGAAGTGTCGATCCTGCCGGCGGCCGCCGGCGTGGTGGTCGACAGCACCTTCGGCGGACCGGTCAACATGCGCATCGTCGGTCGCACCAGCGACCTGCAGAACTACACCGCCTTCCTGCGGCGGCTCGAGGAGAGCCCGTGGCTCACGAACGTCCTTCCGGTCGAGGCCAAGACCGTGGTCGAGGACAATCGGGCGCTCACGTCCTTCATCATCCAGGCCACGTACGTCCGGGCCGACTCGGCCTATGTCCGGACCGTGCCGGTCATTGAATCGGTGGTGAGGTAGCCATGGGAGACTTGCCCAAGTCCACACCGGTGATGCTCACGTTCGTGGCGTTGCTGCTCGGCTATGTCGCCTACACCGGTACCGGCCTCAGCACCCTCGGCGTGAGCGGACTGCGCGCGCGGCAGGAACGGGTGGTGCTGATGTCCGACTCGCTCACCCGACTCCAGGCTGAGATCGACACCGCCAAGCGCGACCTGGCGCGGGGTTCGATCGAGGAGCTGCGCAAGCGAGTAGAAGCCTACAAGGCCTCGCTCGGCGTGCTGCGTACGCTTGTGCCGGAGCAGCGCGAGGTCAACAACCTCCTCGACGACATCCAGATTCGCGCCAAGGTGCGCGGGGTGACCTTCTCCGGCTTCTCGCCAGTGGCGCCCGAGGCCGGTCCGGCACCGTATGACACCTACAGCTACAACCTCGCGGTGATCGGACACTACCATCAGGTGGGGCAGTTCCTCACCGACATCGCCTCGCTGCGGCGCATCATCGTGCCGGGCAATGTGGTGATCGGTGCGGCCAACACCACCCAGGCACGGGCGCTCGGCGACACCACCGCCATGCTCGAGGCGAGGTTCACCATCAAGACCTTCGTGAAGGCCAAGGCGGCGGAGGACTCGACCAATGCGCCGTGAGTTTCTTTCGCTGGTGGCCCTCGTAGCCCTGCTCGGCTGCGGCGGCAGCACCAAGACCACCACAGTGGATAGCACCACCACCAAGGCCGATTCGGCCATGGCCGCCGGCACGGCACGCCGCAAGGCCGCCGCCGAGGCGCACGCCGAACGGATGCGCAAGTTCGCGGTCGACACCGTCGCTGCAGCTGGCGACCGACCGCTCATGCGCGAGACCTACAGTTATCAGGGCGCCGCCCGCGACCCGTTCCGCTCGGTGCTCGGCATCGTGCAGCGGGGTCCCGAGCTGCCCGACCTCAGGCTCACCGCGATCTTCTACGACGATCGCGACCCGGGCAACAGCATTGGCGTCTTCCGGGACGTCGGCAGCAATCGCCGCTATGATGTGCACCCCGGCCAGCGGATCGGTCGGATTTACGTGGCCAGCGTGGGTCCCAAGGATGTCACGCTGCGCCTGGACGACTTCGGCACCGTCCGTGAACAGACCTACTCGCT
>JBDUDP010000029.1:0-24458 GCA_040002895.1 Gemmatimonadota bacterium | reverse complement strand
GATGATCCCGATCGCCGGCAGCGCCTACACCTACTCCTACGCCACCATGGGCGAGTTCATGGCGTGGATCATCGGGTGGGACCTGGTGCTGGAGTACGCCGTCGGCGCCGCCACCGTCGCCATCGCATGGAGTGAGTACCTCAACAAGGCACTCGAGTTCGTGGGGATGAACATTCCCTATCAATGGTGCCATTCACCATTCCAGACCGATGCGGCCACCGGCGTGCATGGCATCCTCAACATTCCCGCCGTCTGCATCCTGTTTGCGCTGACCGCCCTGCTGGTGCGCGGCACGCAGGAATCAGCCTTCGTCAACGGCCTGATCGTGATCGCCAAGGTGGTCATCGTCGTTCTGGTCATCTGGATCGGCTGGGGCTTCATCAATCCGGCCAACCATACGCCGTATATCCCGGCACCGTCCGAATTCACCGATTCCGCCGGTATCACGCACAAGTTCGGCGGCATCATGGGGATCCTGGGGGCGGCTGGCACGGTGTTCTTCGCCTTCATCGGCTTCGACGCCGTGTCCACGGCGGCGCAGGAGACCAAGAATCCCAAGCGCGACATGCCGATCGGCATCCTGGGCTCGCTGGTGATCTGTACCGTGCTCTACGTCCTCTTCGCCCACGTGCTCAGCGGCGTCGGATCGCTTGAGGACTTCCGGACCGTCGGTCGCGAGGGCTCGGTGGCCTTCGTCATCTCCAAGTACATGATCGGCTACGGCTGGCTGGCCAAGTTCGTCACGCTCGCGATTCTGGCAGGCTTCTCGTCGGTCATCCTGGTCATGCTCCTCGGCCAATCGCGCGTCTTCTACTCGATGAGCCATGACGGGCTGGTTCCGAAGGTCTTCTCCGACGTGCACCCGGTGCACCGCACGCCGTACAAGTCCAACTGGCTGTTCTTCGTCTTCACCTCGCTCTTTGCCGCCTTCATTCCGGGCGACATCGTCGGCGATATGACCAGTATCGGCACGCTCTTCGCCTTCATCCTGGTGTGCATCGGTGTCTGGATGCTCCGGGTCCGCCGCCCCGACATCGAGCGCGGGTTCCGGGTGCCGGCAGTGCCGTTCGTCTCGATCGCCGGCGTGGTGGTCTGCAGCGCGATGATCTATGGATTGGGCTGGGAGAATTGGATGCGCTTGATCGTCTGGCTGGCGATCGGGTTGGTGATCTTCTTCAGCTACAGCCGGAAGCACAGTCTCCTCAACAAGACAAGCTGATCACCGCTTGAAGGGCAGTCAACAAAATGAGTCGCTGGTGGCGTCCCGATCGGGAGCTCCCAGCGACTCTTTTGCTTCACCCCTCCGCGACAACCCCTACACGCTGTAGTTGGGTGCCTCACGGGTGATCGTGACGTCGTGCGGATGCGACTCCCGCAGGCCGGCGCTCGTCACCTGGATGAACTCCGTCTCCTGCTGCAGCCCGGCAATGTCGACCACCCCGCAGTAGCCCATCCCGCTGCGCAGGCCGCCCACCATCTGGAAGAGCACGTCAGCGACCGGCCCCTTGTAGGGCACCCGTCCCTCGATCCCTTCCGGCACCAGCTTGGAGGGGGAGACCTCGCCATCCTGGAAGTAGCGATCGGCCGAGCCGTCCTGCATGGCGCTCATCGATCCCATGCCCCGGATCAACTTGAACCGCCGCCCCTCAGCCAGGATGCTCTCGCCCGGACTCTCTTCGGTGCCCGCCAGCATCGACCCCATCATGACGCTGGACGCGCCAGCCGCGAGTGCCTTCACCACGTCGCCGGAGTACTTGATGCCGCCATCGGCGATCACGGGCACGTCGCCGGCCCCGCGCACGGCATCAATGATCGCGGTCACCTGCGGTACGCCGACGCCCGTCACGACTCGGGTGGTGCAGATCGAGCCCGGCCCGATCCCGACCTTGACCGCATCGCACCCACGCTCCACCAGGGCGCGTGCGCCCGATTCGGTGGCGATGTTGCCGCCGATCAACTGGATGTCGGGGAAGCTCTCCCGCAAGTCGGCCACGGTGGCGAGGACGCCCTCCGAGTGGCCATGGGCCGAATCCACCACGATCACGTCGACCCCGGCGGCGATCAACGCCTGCGCGCGCGCCTTGGCTTCGGCACCCGCGCCCACCGCCGCGGCGACCCGCAGGCGGCCGTGGTGGTCCTTGTTCGCGTTCGGATGCTCACGCCGCTTGAAGATGTCCTTCACCGTGATGAGCCCCTTGAGGATGCCATCGGCATCCACCACCGGCAGCTTCTCGATCCGGTGCCGCGCGAGGATCGCCTCGGCCTCGGCCAGCGACGTCCCAACGGGCGCGGTGACGAGATCGTCCTTGGTCATCGCCTCGGCGATGGGCCGGTCGAGTGACGACTCGAACTGCAGGTCACGATTGGTGATGATCCCGATGAGACGTCCCCCCCCGTCGACAATCGGCACGCCGGAGATGCGGAAGCGCCGCATCAAGGCATGGGCCTCGCGGATCGGACGTTCCGGGCCGAGGGTGATCGGATTGAGGATCATCCCGCTCTCGCTGCGCTTGACCCGATCGACCTCCGCCGCCTGGCGGTCGATCGACATGTTCTTGTGCAGCACCCCGATGCCGCCGGCACGCGCCATCGCGATCGCCATCTCCGCTTCGGTGACGGTGTCCATGGCGGCGGCAACCAGCGGGATGTTGAGGGAGATGGCACGAGAGAAGCGGGTGGCGGTCACGACGTTGCGAGGGTGGACACTCGAGTGGCGTGGCAGCAGCAGGACGTCGTCGAACGTCAGGGCGTAGCCGGGGCGGAGTCGTGTCATGACGGGAGGGACCAGCGGAACGGGCAGTGGCGGAGAGGAGACATCGGGAAGAATAGCGGTCGGAACGGGGCGAAATCAACCGCCATGCCGTTGGATCCCACTCATGGTGTCCCAGGCCCCGTCGGCGGCTCCGTCGGCAACTCCACTGGTGGCGCAGCCGCGGAGGGCTCGACGGCGTCCTTCCGGGGGGTCGCGATGGTCTGGGCGGTCTTCGATGCCTCGGCGACCACGGCCTGCGCCGCTGAGGCCACACCCTTCATCACCTTGGAGGCACCGTCGAAGAGCCCCACGGTCCCGGAGATGGCATCGGCCGAAAGCTTGCCGGCGCGCATCGCATCGGTGACGGTATCGGTGATCTTCGAGAAGACGTTGCTCGGTGCGGCGCGCTCGGCGTATTTGCTCTCGAGGAACTCGACATAGTCGAGCACCTGATAGCCGCGCTCGTCGTTGAGCGCCTCCAGCCGCCGCATCAGGCGCTCCTTCAGTTGTTCGTTCACGGCCCCTCCAGGGGTCAGTCGAGTCGACGCACGAAGGTCAGCACCGGCGTCGGCAGGAAGCGCGTGCGACCGGCGCGAATGGTGGCGCGAACCTGCACCTGCGCCAGCGGCGCGAGGGAGCGGAAACGCTCGGCCTCGTCCTGCGGTACGAGGAGATAGACGAATCCGGTTTCGGGCAGGGGACCGCGTGCAAGGACGTAGGGCTGCCCCAGTGGCAGCTCGGGCCGGAGCTCGTCGGCCTTCTGCACCGCAATCACCTGCAGACTCCAGTCCACGCTCTGGCCGACATACTTGTCGGGATTGTCGCGCAGGTCGGCGGCGGTGATCCCGCCGGCATTCGCGACCCCGATGGCCGCATCGCGCACCCAGGCCTCGATCGTGATCCGGGTCCAGCCGGCGCGATGTTCGTTGACTTCGGCTCGCACCGCCGTCTCAAGGGCACCGACCGGCGGGCCGTTGGGTTGGGCGCTGAGCGCGGTGCCGGCCGCGACGGTGACCGCCGATGAGGTGCCGGCGGCCGCCTCTGTCGGTGCCGGCGGGGGGGGCGCGGCAGGCGGCGGCGACTTCGCCGCAGCGGTCGCAGTCGCGATTGCGGTCTGCGCCACCCAGCCGGTGCGACGGACCTGGATCCAGCCCGATTTGGTCTCGAGTCGATTGAACAGCGCGCCGGCGCGAGCCTGGCCAATGGTGGCGCCGGTGCCGATCCCCGTGCGGATCGGTGTCCCGGAACCGAGGTTCACCGCCACGTCAAAGCCATCACGCTTGTCGTCACGCATGGCGTTGCCGATCACCCATCCCTCGATGGTGACCTCCTGCCAACCCGCCCGCGACGCGCCCATCACCACCGACGCCCCCTTGTTGAGGCGCACGAGCTGCGTCCCCGAAGGATCCTTGAGAAAATCGACGTCCGTGACGGTGTTGCGTCGCGGGGTCTGCGCCACCAGCGACACGGCGCATGCCAGCGTCGCTGCTGCGAGCAGGGAGAGGGATCGGTGGGCGGTGGTGCGGGTCAGCCAGAGCATTGGTGAGTCTACCGGGGCGCGGGGTGTGCGTCAAAGGGCGCCAGCCGCAACAACCAACCGCGACCCGGTGCGACCGGGATAGCTTCTCCCGGAGCGAACTCGGCGTGTGGCTGGAACGAGTCGATCGCCATCGCCTCCAACCGGACTCGCGTGGAGTCGAGGCCGAGACGCTTCCAGTCGATGGTCAGGCGCACGCGGACGGTGTCGGGCGCCCAGCTCGCGAGCGCCACGAGCGAACGACCGGCACGCTGATACGTCGTGGCGAGTACCGCGGGATGATCGGTACGGACTGGCGTATCCGGGGCCCACCACCCGCGCATGCGACTCTGGCCGATGCCAAACTCATCCCACTCCTGCCACTCGGGACGCGGATCCCCAGCCCATGGCAGTCGCGCCGTCATCCCGAACAGCATGCCGCGCCAGCGATTGCCCCCGCCCTGCAACATCTCGCCCATCAAGCCGAAGGGAATGCCCGACAGCTCCACCAGCCAGTAGTCGGGCGGCGAGTCGTAGTTGAAGTATTCGCCGAACCAGAGTCGGTCGATGTAGGGAAAGTGTTCGAGATACAGGTTCGCGCTGCTGGCGAAGCCGTCACTGGGGTTGAACTGGTTGGCGGAGTGGAGGTCGATCCGCTCGCCCGGCGTTCCGTGTGCCGTGAGGACGCGACGGATGCGCTGCATGGTCGTGCGATCAAAGGCGACGTCATCGAGGTAGATCCCATCCACCCCCGCGTGCTCCACCAGCCACTGCATGCCCTCGACATAGAAGTTGTGCCAGCGTGAGACGCCACTCGTCACCAGCGCCACGTCGCGCAGTTCCGGCACCACCCAGCCGGTGATGTAGTCCTTCTGCATGTGCTCCTGCAGCCAGGAGTGCCCGCCGCCGGGGCCGGTCGCGAGCACTTCGGTCCCGAGGGTCCGCAGCGCCCAGAGTTCGGGCGCATGGTAACTCAGTTCGCGCACGGTGTAGTAGACCTTGAAGCGCATCCCGGCATCATGGAGCGAATCGGCATAGGCCAGCATCGCCGCCGCGCGCAGGAAGGGATAATTGATCCAGGGATTGATGCGCGTGGCATGGTGGACATTGACGAGATTGGCGCCGGCGGCGCGCACCGTATCCACCGGCTTGAACGCGTGGTAGTAGCGGGTTGCGAAGTGCGTCGACGGATCGAGCGTGTGGAAGGGCGTCACCAGCAGGCGGAAGTTGAAGTAGAGCGTGTCGCCGACGGTGATCGTGTGCGCGCCGCTCCCACAACTCACGCGGTACACGGCCTCGCCGCGCGCAAAGCGGCAGCCGCCCTTGCCACTGTTGGACCACGACCGCGGCATCACCAGCGGCTGGAGCTGGTAGAAGTTGGTGTTGAGCGGACGGACGTAGTGCTCATCCTTGAGGGTGAGCTGCACGCCGGCATTCACGTCGCCCACCCAGACGGCGTCCTGATTGCGCTTCACGTCCCACGACCACGCGTACGTCTCGGGAGCGAGGCCACCGGGTCGGTTCATCCCCATGAAGTAGCGGGCCACATCCGGGCGGAACGGCAACTCCAGACGCACATCGCTGAGTGCCGTGGTGCGCGAGGCGGCCAACGCAACCGTGTACTCCAGGTTGCCATCGAATTCGAGCGTGCCGCGGACCGTGAGCGACAGCGCCCCCGCGCGCTGACGCGAGCTGAACTCCGCGCGTGAGGTGCTGCGCGACACAAGCTGGGTGCCGCCGTCGACCCAACGCATCGGCGATCCGAGGGAATCGCGCAGAGTCAGGGTGATCGGTGCCTGCAGCATCTCCCGGCCGGTGCGGGTGGTCCCGGTCATGGCGCCGTCGAAGTACGACGTGATCTGCCGCGGGAAGCCACCCGCACCGAGCAGGATGCGGCGCCCGAGCACCGTGAAGCCCGTGGCGGGGGTGCCGCGCACCGGGGTGTACGGCGGTGTCGGCGCGCCGCTGGCCGCGAGTCGCGAGTCGAGCCAGCGCAGTCGCGAGAGCCGCCACGGTTCATCGTCACCGTGTCGCACCGCCACCTGTTCGGTCACCTCGAGATCGATCGGTACCTCGACCGATGCCCCGCCCGCGGCGCGGACGGTGGCGCGACCACGGTAGGGACCCGCTGCACTTCCGCGCGGGACCATGACGCCGCACCAGAGCGGTGAGACTTCGCCTGCCACCACCGGCACGCGTCGATGGAAGGGCTGGCCCACCCAGTCGACGCCGTCGGTGGTGATGCAGTTGAAGGCCGTCGCCGGAATGGTTCGTCCGCCGGGACCGCGCAGCGACGTGAACGCCGCAGTGAGTGAATCGAGCCGGCGCAACGCCCAGACCCCGAGCTGGAAGGAGAAATATTCGTCGCGGTCGGCCGTTCCGGTCAGCACGGTCGGGGCCTTGTCGCCAATCCAGCGTTGCGGAAGCAGGTCGAGCATCTTGATCGGCCGGGTCCGATCTTCGGGAAAGACCACGAAGGCCGCCGCGCCTGCCGCCGCCCGGCGTACTGCGACCTCGCCTTGCGTGGCCGCCACCTCCATCGGCCAGAGCAGCGACATCGAATCCGCGGACTCGAACGCGACGACATGCGCCCTCGGCAACTGGTCTCGCCGCGCCCGCACCTCGCGATCCCACGGCAGGTCGGCCGAGGAATCCGGCGCGGGATAGCTGATCTTGGGGTAGTTCGACCGAACCGTGCCGCTGTACGGCAGGTAATAGAGGAAGTAGTTCCCCATTCCGGCGCGCGGGCGGAAGACGATGTCCCCCGAATCGCTGCGCACCGAAAGCGCGAGCACATCCGCCACCCGATTGCCCAGGGCGTCGGTGACGATGACCCGCTTCTGTTCCGGCCGAGGATCGCGTCGACGCCACGGAATCAGGACCCGTACGGCCGTGAGGTCGAGGGTCGAGTCGACCCGTACCACCACACGCTGATTGCCGAGGGAATCCTGGTTCCAGGCCCCGAGGCGATAGGGGGCCGTCTGAGCCGGAAGCAACCGCGGCAGGAGCAGTCCCAGCAGGACGACAACGGGAAGCGCGAGCGATCGGGGACCACGGGGGCGTGGCATTGGTCGTCTCCGAAGGGGCGGTGAGCAGGGGAATGCGCCAAGTCTACACCGGGCCGCACCGATTGGCCCCCCCGTGCGGCCCCGGCTAGTTTGACACCTCATCGTTGGTTCCTTACCGGAGTGTGCGTGGCCCCATCCCGAAGCACCGCTCCCGTGATCCTTGCCGTCCTCGATGGCTGGGGCTGGCGGACCGCAACCGAGGGCAATGCCATTGCCCTCGCGGCGACCCCGACCTGGGATCGCCTCGTGGCGCGTGCCCCGCGAACCCTGCTCGAGGCGAGTGGAGTCCGGGTGGGGCTTCCGGCCGGACAGATGGGCAATTCCGAGGTCGGGCACCTCAATCTCGGGGCCGGCCGGGTGGTCCCCCAGGACCTGGTTCGCATCAACCAGAGCGTTGCCTCGGGTGAATTCCATGCGCTGCCGGCGCTCGCCGAACTGGCCTCCACGGTGCAAAAGCGCGGTGGCACACTGCACCTCGTGGGGCTGCTCGGCACCGGGGGCGTCCACGCCTTCGCGTCGCACCTCGTGGCCACGATCGCGGCGTTCGTGGCGCTCGGCGTTCCCCGCATCGCGGTCCACGGCTTCCTCGACGGGCGGGACGCTCCGCCAAAGTCGGGCGCGGAGTTCGTGGCCACCTTGCTCCGCGACATCGAGCGCGTGGGCGGCGGTCGCACCCGGCTCGCCTCGCTCACCGGCCGCTACTTCGCCATGGACCGCGACAAGCGCTGGGAGCGCACCCGCCTCGCGAGCGACGCGATGCTGCATGGTGTGGGGCACCCGATCGCCGATGCCGTTGCCGGCATCCGGGATGCCTACGCGCGCGGCGAGACCGACGAGTTCATCAAGCCGTTGGTCCTGACCGATGACGGCGCACCGGTTGCCACCATCGGCGCGGGCGACGCCGTCTTCTTCTTCAACTATCGCTCTGATCGGATGCGCCAGATCGTCTCCGCCCTGGCCGTGCCGGGCTTTGATGGCTTCCGGTCGGGAGCCCCCACGCCGCTGCCGGCGTTGACCATGACGCAGTACGACCAGACCTTCCCGATCCCCCAGCTCTTCGCCCCGTTCTCCATGGCGCGAATCCTGGCGGAGGTCCTCAGCGTCGTGGGAAAGAGCCAGTTCCGAACGGCGGAGACCGAGAAGTATCCCCACGTGACGTACTTTTTCAACGGTGGGCACGAACCACCGTGGCCAGGCGAGGAGCGTGAGTTGGTGCCGTCGCAGAAGGTCGCGACCTATGACCTCGCACCGGAGATGAGTGCGGCGGGCATCAGCGACGTGTTGACCCGGGCCGTCGCCAAGGGCGAGCACGATTTCTACCTCGTGAACTTCGCCAATGCCGATATGGTAGGACATACCGGGGTGATCCCCGCCGTGATCCGTGCCGTCGAGGCGGTCGATGCTGCCCTGGCGCAGCTGCTCCCCGTGGCGCAGCGTGCCGGCGCCAGACTGCTCATTACCGCCGACCATGGCAACGCCGAGATGATGATCGACCCCGAGACGGGCGGCCCGCACACCGCCCACACCACCAATCCGGTGCCGTTCCTGACCGTGGGCGACAGTGTGACCGGCCTCCGACCCGACGGTGCGCTGTGCGATGTGGCACCTACCATTCTTGCCCTTCTCGGCCTGGAGCAGCCAGCCGAGATGACCGGGCGTTCCCTGCTGCTCTGACAGGTGTCTGTGATGCGCTGGTTCCTGCTCGTGGTTCTGATGATGATGGGCGCGGTCTCCGCAGCGAGCGCCCAGGTGGGCTACGATCCCGCCAACTCGCCCTACCATGACATCCTGCATGGGCGCTACCTCGAGCTCACCGCCGGGAGAATCCTCGGCAGTGGCGGGACCATTCCGGTGGGGCCGCGCGACGGCACGGCGTTTGGCGCCCGGGTGGACTTCCGCGCCAAGAACACCATCCAGATCTCCTTCGGCGGATGGTACGCCAACACCGTGCGCAACATTGTCGACGCCGACGACTCGGTCGCGACGCGCGTGAAGCCCGCGATTCCGCATCACCTCTATGCCGGCGAGATTGCCCTGCAATTCAATCTCACCGGCGGGAAGACGTGGCACGACGTCGCGCCCTTCGTCGGGGTCGGACTCGGCGCGGTTCGTGGCCAGAAGACGCCCCCGGCCGACACCTCCGGCTATGTCTTCGGGACCAAGCTCTTCTTCGCGCCGTTCGTCGGCGGGCGGCTCATGCTGGGACAGCGGGCGTTCCTCAAGCTGGAGGCCAAGGCATATTTCTGGAGCCTCAAGTACCCGGTGAGCTACACCGAGGAGCCGAGCAAGCAGCCTGGCACGGGCGATGTCATCAATGCCGTGAACGTGAGCGGTCGGCGCAGCCAGTACGTGCCCGTACCGGCCCTGAATCTCGGCTTCGGCTACGCGTTCTAGCATTCCGATGCCCTGCTCCCTGACGCGCGCGATCGCCTTTCACGCCACCCATCGGTACCCGGGTGGCGTGGCCCATGGCCATCTCTACCAGGTGGCGATCACGGTGACAGGAGCCCTCGACCCGACGACCCGTATGGTGATGGCACTCGACCGACTTGACGAGATTCTGACCGAGGGGGTCACTGTTCCGCTTGGAGGTCGCCATCTTCACGAGGTCATCCCGGCGTTCGCGTCGGGCGCGCAATGGCCCACCTGCGAGGCAATTGCCGAGTGGTGTTGGGGCGCCATCGCCACCCGTCTCCCGGAAGGCGTGCAGCTCGAGCGAGTGCGCGTGGCCGAAGACGAGACGCTCTGGGCGGACTGCACCGGTATCGCCTGAGTGACTCAGCTCCCCAGCCCGGAGGTACCCGTGGCCCGTCGTTCGTGTGCAACCCCGATCGTGATCGGTTCGCTGGCATTGCTGGTGTCGGGTGCCGTACTTCCGCTCGTCGCTCAGCGCAGTCATGACGAGTCGCGACTGGTGATCGGCGTCGCCGGCGGATGGATCGGCGGCAAGGATCTTTGGGCGGTTCGGCAGCCGGTGACGGCCTCCGCGCCGCGGTCGGACCTCTTTGACCTGCACCGGACGCTGCGCTCGAACATCACCCTCGCAGGTCAGGGCACCTTCTTCCCGTCCCCGCACGTCGGCATCACCGCCGAGGCCACCTATCTCGGCATCGGCACGCGTGACCAGTGTGCCCTCATCGATCCCACCGGTGACTTCGTCAACGAGGCCGCGTGCCGCAGCATCAACGGCAACGATCGCTCGGCCTCCGGTGTCGCCCTGATGGCGGGCCTCATGCTGCGTCCGCTCTCGCGCGCCCTGTTCCAGCCGTACGTGCGGGGGCTCGGCGGGCTTTCGCTCGTGCCGCGGAGCACGGTCGAGTTGATCGCCACCTTCGGCACCGCCTCCGAGGGCGCCCTGCCGATCTACTTCGCGAGCAAGTCGCACGAGGTGCGGCCCACCGGCACGCTGGCCTTCGGCATTGCCACGGCTCCGCGAGCCGGCTATCAGGCGCGGGTCGAGGTGCGCAACACCTGGATCGGACTTCCGGTCATCACGGGCCCGAATCCGATGGAAAACATGCGCGGTCAATCCAGGTCGAAGTACATCGCCCTGCCCAGCGTCACGTTCGGCTTCGATGTGGTGCTCGAGAAGCGTCGGGGCCGACGCTACTAACGGTCGCACCATGACCCATCTCGAGCCCCACTCCGTCAGCGACGCGTGCACCGCCCTCCTCGCCGCCGTCCAAGTCCAGCCCTCCCTTCGCGTTCCACTCGCCGATGCGGTGGGCCACGTCCTCGCCGAGGAGATCTTCGCGCCGATTCCCCTTCCGCCCTGGACCAACGCCGCGATGGACGGCTACGCCGTGCACGCCGCCGATGTGCGAGGTGCCTCGGCCACCTCGCCGGTCTCGCTGCGGGTGGTGGCGGTGGTGGCCGCGGGCGACGCACCCTCTCGCGCGCTGCAGCGTGGCGAGGCCGTGCGGGTCTATACCGGCGCCGCGGTGCCCGAGGGCGCCGATTCGGTCGTGCGCCAGGAGGACAGCGATCGCGGCATTGATGACGTCGTGATTCATCATGACCGCGACGCCGGTGCCAACGTGCGCCCACTGGGTGGAGACCTGGCGCGGGGTGCGGTGGCCCTGGTCTCGGGAACGGTACTCGGGCCGCACCAGCTGGCGTTGCTCGCCGCACTCGCCGTCGCCCACCCGGTCGTGCGCCGCAAACCCCGAGTGGGCCTGCTCACCGGGGGTGACGAAGTCGTCTCGCTCGACCATCGCGAGCAGATCCTCGATGGCACCCGGCTCTCCGACGTCAACGGTCCGGCGCTGACCGCATTGATCAACGAGGCCGGTGGTGTCGCCGTGCCGCTCGGGCTCGTGCCCGATGATCCCGATGCGCTCGATGCGGCGGTCAGCGCCGCACGCGATATCGATCTGCTCATCACGGCGGGCGGGGTGAGTGTGGGCGATCGAGATCATGTGCGTGAGGTCATGCGCCGACAGCGAGTCACGGCGGTGATTGATCGCGTACGGATTCGGCCGGGCGGCCCGACCGCCTTTGGGATGCTCCCCGATGGTCGCGGCTGGCTCGCACTCCCCGGCAATCCGGTGAGCGCGATGGTGACGTTCGAGTTGTTTGCGCGCCCCGTGATCCGCCGCATGGCGGGTCACCCCGAGCCGCGACGTCGCGCGATCCGGGTGCGGTTGGAGCGCGCCGTGACGCGTGACGCCCGCCTCGAGCTCTACCCCCGGGTCACGCTCGCGTGGCCTGCCGATGGCGGCCTGCCACTCGCACGCCTCACCGGGCCTCAGGGGTCCGGGATCCTCACCAGCATCGCGCGTTCGGACGGATTGCTCATCGTCGCGCCGGGGTCGGGTGCACTGCAGCAAGAGGGCTGGGTCCTCCCGCACGGACCCTGAGCGACTCCAGTCGCGCCGCTCAGCGAGTTCCGTCGAGCGCTGTGAGCGGAGCTCGACGCAGCATGATCTCCTGCTGCCCCACGCGCGGCAGTGCCATCCGATCGTGCTCCCCTTCCGGTTCCTTGTGCGCCTCCAGCAAGGCGCGGTAGGCCGAGTCACCCACCTGGGTCCAGGCCACGCTGAGCGAATCGGCGCCGAGCCCGAGCACCGGGAAGGTCGCGGCGACCTCGGAGGGCGAGAGCCGCCACGTCGGCCCGAAGGTGGTGCCGCCGTCATTGGAAGCGGTGAGGAAAACTCCTGGCAGTCCCGCGTGTCCGCCGTCCCAGCCGATCAGCACGCGCGAGCCAGAAACTCCCAGTTGAATGTGCGCCGGCTGTGCCGTGATGGCGGTATCGATCGGTGTGCTCCGCCACGTCGCGCCGCCGTCCGCGGACCTGGCGTACCACGTTCCTGCGGCGCCGGGCTTACCGGTCCACCACGAGAGATGCACTCCACCAGCGGCATCCACACGCAGGGAGGGACCCGCATGCGGACAGCCGGGGAAAACCCAGTCATCGGCGTGCGGCCGCACCGGCGTGCTCCACGAGGTACCGTGGTCCTTGCTCGACATCACCATGATGTCGCGCACATCGCCGCTCAGCACGGCGCGCCATGCGATGTAGAGCGTGCCATCTGGGGCCAGGGCCAGCGCGGTGCGGCAGCAGGGGCAGGTCGGCTCGCGGTACACGGCGCGCGCGGCATCCCAGGTGCGGCCGCCGTCGCGGGAGACGCGCAGCCAGACGCCGGCTTCCGCCGGATTGTTGTTGAGCCAGGAGGCATAGACGGTGCCGTCGGGGCCGGCGATGAGGGCATGGAATGAATGCGACCCGAAGGCCGGACCCTCATTCACGCTCACCGGCGTACTCCAGCTGGTCCCGCCGTCGTCACTGCGCGCGAAACGCAGCGCACTTGCAGGATACCGGCCGCCAACATCCTTCCCCACCGTGTACAGGGTGTAGAGCACGCCATCGGGCCCGGCCGCCATCTGCGGCGGCGCCTCGCCGTGGGGCTCGATCCCGCCGAGGGGATCGCGCAATCCGGAGGTGCGCACGGCGCCGTCGGCGAAGGTGCTCCGGACGTACAGTGCGCCGCCGCCAGTATCCCCCGGCATGGCGACCCATGACAGTACTTGGGTGCCGTTGCTGGTGACCAGGAACATCGGGGTGGCACCGTTGCTGGTGGCCTCCGACACCACCGAGGCTGCCCCGAACGGGGTGGTCGGGGCGGCAGGTGCCTTGCTGCATGCGGCCGCGAACGGCAGCACCACGGCAGCTCGAATCCATGCTCTCATCGCGTCAACCTCATTCCAGCGTAGAAGGTGCGGCCATCGGCCGGCTCGTACCACTTGCCCGCGGCGTTGTCGACTTGCACCGAGTTGGAGTAGCGCCGGTTGGTGAGGTTGTCGCCGGCCACAAAGGCCGTGAGACCCGAAGCCGCCATGGCGTACTCGGCACGCAGGCCAATCGTGCTCCAGCCCTCATTTTTCACGGTGTTCGCACTGTTGACAAAATACGACTGCGGCACCCAGGCGAGTGATGGCGTGAGCGTGAAGCCCGACGGGTGCAGGTAGCGCACCGCAACGTGCAGCACATGCTCCGGGACCCCGGGTATCTGGTTGCCCGACAACGTAGAATCGCGCACGAAGCGGTTCCGGCCGTAGGTGTAGCTGGTCTCGATCGAGATCGCGTCCCCACCATTCTCCCGCGTCAGCAGCCCGAGCAGCGCAGCATAGGACATCCCAACCTCGACGCCCGAATGGCGGCTCTCCGCGGCGTTGCGGTAGGTCGGCACCGTGAACGGGGCGTTGGGGAACGGCTGGACGTTGAGGTTGAGGATCTCGTGGCGTAGTTCGATGTCGTAGAGGGAGACATCCCACGTCACGCCACCGGCCCGACCGCGGGTGCCGACCTCGAACTGCCACGCCTTCTGCGCGGCGACGTTGACGAAGCCGGGAATCGCGAGCGAGTTGAGCTCAAGCAACAGCGGCGGCTCGGTACTCCGCGTCGCGTTGGCGAAGATCTGCTGTCGCGTTCCCGCGACATCCACCAGCACGCCGAAGCGCGGCAACACCGCCTCGAACACGCGGTTGTCGCTCTGGTTACCATCGCTGAGGAAGTGATCCTCGCTCCGACGGGTCTGGCGATCATAGCGCAACCCGGCAATCAGGGTCACTCCATCGCCCACGGTCCAGCCGTCCTCGGCATACACCGCCACGCCGCCCGCATGATCGGTCTGGTCCTTCTTCAGGTCGCCGTGCTTGCCCTGCACATTCACGAACTGACGGTTGTCCATGCTCAGACGCGTCGGTTGCACGCCAAGCGTGAAGCGGTTGGGTTTGCCAGCGAGTGCGGCGCTGTTCTCGTAGCGCACCTCGGCCCCGATGTCACGACTCTGCTGCGCAATGACCTGGAAAATCGGATGGTCGATGTCCCGATACTGGAAGTACGGCGATACCTCGATGCGTTGGGTCGGCGTCAGCTGGGTCCGCAACTGCAGCCCGACGTGATGCAGGTCGTACTCACGACCCCAACGGTTCGCCTTGTTGCCGGGATCCGCGCTGCGAGTGTTGTTGGCGAAGTCCGCCGCTGTGAGGGAACCCGGCAGGTGTTCGGTCACGTGGGCGTAGAAGTAGAACGCGCGCAGGTCGGTGCGATCGGAGAGCAAGTATCCCAGGTGGGCGTTGAAGCGGGTGCGGCCCTGGTCCGACCAGTCACGATAGCCGTCGAGCGAGGTACGCGTGATGCTGCCGTAGTAGTCAACGCGCCCGCGATGGGCTCCGCTCGAGAGCTGGCCCTTCCTGAAGCCGAACGCGCCGCCCTCGGCGGTCATGTCGAGCAGCTTGGCCGAATAGCCGGTGTGAGTCTGCAGGTTGATGGCGCCGCCCATGGTGGAGCCACCATAGCGGAAGGCGTTGCCACCCTTGTAGACCTGGATGGCATCGGTCGTCATCAGTTCCAGTGACTCGAGGTCGGTGAAGCCATCGGCATTGCGATACGGCATCCCGTTGACGAGGACGTTCACTCCCCGCATGTGGAAGTTGTTGCGCAGCCCCGAGCCGCGAATCGAGAGCTGACTCTCGTCGGCGGCGCCGAAACGCGGAGCCACCCAGACCCCGGGGACGAACTGCAGCACATCCTTGAGATTGGCCCGCCGCGTAGCCGCAATGACTCCCGGCTCCACCATCGCGACACCGCCTGGCTGCCGGGCGAGTTCGCGACGGGTCTCCGCAATCTCCGCCTTCGATCCGAATACGGTGACCTCGGGGAGGCGCACCGTGTCCTTGCTGGTCTGCTGGGCATGCAGCGGGAACACCGAGACGGTCGAAAGCAGGGCCACCGCCGTGACCAGCAGCCGTTGATACACAACCATGATACTTCATCCTCCACGCGTCGCTGCTCAGGCGGCGACACACTTGATGACGTCAGGAAGCCGCTCCGGTGGGAGTGGCGGAATCGACGCGAATGGTCGGCCCGGGGGCCGACCCATCAAGCGAGAGGCGGAGCGGTCTGGTGCGGGAGTCGGTCGAGAAGGGCGGAGGCAATGACACGGGATTCCACCCTGCGCCACGAGGCGGGGCGCAACAGCACCAGAGGCGCCACCGCGATTTCTGTCGGCGCGGGTGCACCACCGATGGTGGCGACCTGCCCAGTGCCCACGCAGTTGCAGTGCTGGGTGGGGTCGTGCGAGTGACCCGGCGCCGTGGGGGCGTGTCCGTGCTGGTGGCCGGCGGCGGGCATGACCCCGGCCACGGCCGCCTTGGCCGGGCAGGGGTGCAATACCGCGATCAACTGCCCCCCCATCGCCGGCGAGGCGACGAGCAGGAAGGCGGCAAGCCAGCGGAAGCGACGCAGGGTCGTGATCACCCGGGGAAGGTAGCGTCATCCCGCGCGAGCCGGGAGCCGGTGCGCTCCCGCCCCCCTCCCCCACTAACTTTCAGTCACAACGCGGGACAGAACAGGCGAGGACTTCGTCGCACACGCCGGACACCGGAGCGACCGACCTCGCCTTCAGTATTTCAGGAGAAACGACCCATGAACAACGTCAAGACCTTCGTGCTACTGGCCGGGCTGCTGTCGCTCTGCCTCGTGGTGGGGCAGCTGCTCGGCGGCGCCGGCGGCCTGCTCATCGGCGGCTCCCTCGGCGTCATCATGACCTTCGGGTCCTATTGGTTCTCAGATCGGATGGTGCTGCGCGGCTACCATGCCCAGCTGGTGACGGCCGAGCAGGCGCCGGAGTTGTTCGCCATGGTCGACCGGCTGCGCCAGCGTGCGGGCCTGCCGATGCCGCGGCTCGCCATTGTGCCGCAACCGCAGCCCAATGCATTCGCGACCGGCCGCTCGCCGACGCATGCCATCGTGGCCGTGACGCAGGGCGCGCTGGACCTGCTCCCGCCCGACGAGCTCGAAGGAGTGCTCGCGCATGAGCTTGGCCACATCAAGAACCACGACATGCTCATCGGCACCGTGGCGGCCGGCATTGCGGCCATGCTCTCGGTGGTCCCCTATCTGGTGATGTTCGGCCGGGGCGGGGACGACGATGATGGCGGTGGCGTCGGCGGACTCATCCTGCTCATGCTCTCCCCGCTGCTCGCGATGATCCTGCAGTTCGCGATCTCGCGGCAGCGCGAGTTCGAAGCCGATCGCACCGGGGCGGAGATCGCCGGCAAGGCGCGGCCGCTGGCGCAAGCCCTCACGCGACTCGACGCCATCGCCCACCAACAACCCATGGACGTCTCGCCATCGCTGGCACCACTGGCCCAGGTGAACCCGCTCAGTGGTGCCCGCGGCATGATGCGCTGGCTCTCGACCCATCCGCCGACCGAGGATCGCGTCCGGGCCCTGCTGGCGATGGACGCCGGACGCTAGCGTGTTCGGCAGCGCCCACCCGATGGCCGTTTGGCTCGGCTTCACCGGCGTCATCGCGGTGCTGCTCATCCTCGACCTCGGGGTGCTCAATCGCAAGTCCCATGTCCTCACGCCCCGGGAAGCCGCTCGATGGAGCGGCTCGCTGGTGGCGCTGGCGATGCTGTTTTGTGCCTTCCTCTGGTGGCGCGAGGGATCGCGGCACGGCCTGGAATTCTTCACCGGGTACCTGATCGAGCTCTCGCTCTCGGTCGACAACCTCTTCGTCTTCATTCTCGTCTTCCAGTATTTCGACGTCCCGGCGCGGCTCCAGCCCAAGGTGCTGAAGTGGGGCATTCTCGGCGCGATCGTCATGCGGGCGGTGATGATTGGGCTTGGTGCACTGCTGCTGCAGCGCTTCAGCTGGATCATCTACCTATTCGGCGGCGTGCTGGTGGTGACCGGAATCCGGATGTATCTCGTCCGCTCCGACGACACCATGGACCTCGAACGCAATCCGGTGGTGCGGCTGGCGCGTCGCGTGCTGCCGATCTCGGCCGCCTACGACGACGACCGCTTCATCACCCGGACTCAGCGCGGCTGGTACGCCACGCCACTGCTCCTGGTCCTGCTGGTGGTGGAGTGGACCGATCTCGTCTTCGCGATTGACTCGATTCCCGCGATCTTCGCGATCACGAAAGATCCCTTCATTGTCTACAGCTCCAATATCTTCGCCATCCTCGGCCTGCGGGCACTCTACTTCCTGCTCGCCCAGGCGCTCGACAACTTCGTGTACCTCAAGCCGGGCGTGGCCCTCATCCTCGTCTTCGTGGGATTGAAGATGGTGCTGTCGGCGTGGCTGCACCTGCCGATCCTGCTCTCGCTCGGCGTCATCGTGTTGGTGCTGGCTGGCTCGGTCTTGCTCTCGATTCGCGAGACGCGCCGCATCGCGAGGGTCGGCTGAGCCATGCCGGTCCTCGAGCGCCTCGGACTGCATCGCCCCGAATTGCGGGCCTGGGTCTCGTACGACTGGGGCATCTCGGCCTTCCAGGTCGCCATCACCACCGCACTCTTCCCGATCTACTTCCCCAAGGTGGTCGCGGCCGACCTCCCACCGGCCACCGCCACCGCCCTGCTCGGCCTGGTGAACTCGGCCGCCATGGTGGTGATCGCGCTGCTGTCGCCGATCCTTGGCACCCTCGCCGACGAGCGCGGCTCCAAGAAGCCGATGCTGGCGGTGTTCCTCGCCATCGGCGTGGCCTCCACTGCCGGGCTCTGGTTCGTAGGGCGCGGCGACATCCTGCTCGCGTCACTGCTCTACGGCGGAGCGGTGGTGGGCGCGACCGGTTCCTTCGTGTTCTACGAGGCGCTGCTGAACCATGTGGCACGGCCCGAGGAGATCGACCGCGTCTCCACCGCGGGCTATGCCATTGGCTACATCGGCGGCGGCATTCTGCTGGTGTTGCAGCTCGCCGCCATCCAGGGCGTCATCCCGCTCGGCATCAGCGACAAGGGCGTGCTCACGCGACTCGCCTTCGTGGCGACCGCGGTGTGGTGGGGCTTCTTCTCCATCCCGCTGTTCCGCGGCGTGTCGGAACCGGCTGCGACTCCGGGGCCGCGCACGCCGATCACGCCGCGCGCCGTGGTCGCCCGCTTCGTTCACACCTTTCGCGGGTTGCAGTCGTACCCCCAGGCGCTGCTGATGCTCACCGCGTTCCTGGTCTACAACGACGGGATCCAGACCATCATCAAGCTGGCCGCCACGGTGGGCTCGGAGATCGGCATCGCCGAGTCGACGCTGATCACCGCGATCGTGATGGTCCAGTTCATCGGGGTCCCCTGTGCCTTTGCGTTCGGCTGGCTCGCCGGCAAGGTGGGCGCCAAGCGCGCGACGCTGCTCGGCGTGGCCACCTACGCGGTGATCGCGGTCGTGGGGCGCAACATGCAGAACGGGCGGGACTTTCTGGTGCTGGCGGGCCTGGTGGCCCTGGTTCAGGGAGGCACCCAAGCGCTGTCGCGCTCCCTCTTTGCGCGGATGATCCCGGCGTCGCGCAGCGGCGAGTTCTTCGGCCTCTACTCGGTGTTCGAGAAGTTTGCGGGGATCTTCGGCCCCCTGACCTTCGCCGCATCGGTGGCCCTCACCGGCTCGAGCCGCAACGGCGTACTGGCACTGATTTCGTTCTTCATCGTGGGCTTCGTGCTGCTGCTCCGGGTGGACGTCGCAGCCGGAGAGCGGGCGGCGCAGCAGCCCGTTAGCATTCCGGCATGACCACACGCATCCCCGTCGCCATCCTCGGCGCCACCGGCACGGTGGGCCAGAAGTTCATCACCCTACTCGCCGATCATCCGTGGTTCGAGATCGTCCAACTCGCCGCATCCGCGGAGCGCGTGGGCAAGCGCTACGGCGACGAAGTGCGTTGGCGCGAGCTCACGCCGCTCCCCGCCCATGTGGCCGACCTGCGGTTCACCCTCGCGGAACCCGGACACGGCGCGCGATTGGCGTTTTCGGCCCTCGATGCCCCGGTCGCCCGCGACGTGGAGCCCGCCTTCGCGCGTGCCGGCGTGCTGGTGGTGAGCAACGCCTCGGCATTCCGCATGGAATCGGACGTGCCGTTGCTGATCCCCGAGGTCAATGCGGCGCATCTGGGCCTGATTGCCCGGCAGCGTCGCGAGCGCGGTTGGTCGGGTGCCATCATCGTGAACCCGAACTGCTCCACCGCGGCACTGGTGACTGCCATTGCCCCGCTGCACCACGCCTTCGGGCTCCGCGTCGCGACCGTGGCCACCCTGCAGGCTGCGAGTGGCGCCGGCTACCCGGGCGTTCCCGCGCTCGACCTGATCGGCAACGTGATTCCGCACATCGGCGGCGAAGAAGAGAAGATCGAGGCCGAAACGATGAAAATCCTCGGCCAACTGGAGGGCGACGCGATCACGCCGGCCGGGATCACGGTGAGTGCGATGGTGCATCGCGTCCCCGTGGTCGACGGGCATCTCGTGAGCGCCTCGCTCGGTTTCGACCGCGCGCCATCAGTCGCGGAGGCGATTGCGGTGCTGGAGGGGTTTCGGGGCGATCCCATGGTGGCGGGGCTGCCGAGTTCGCCGGCGTTGCCGATCGAGGTGGATCGAAGGGCGGACCGGCCCCAGTCGCGACTCGATCTCGATCGCGGGCACGGCATGACCGTCACCGTCGGGCGGGTCCGGCCCTGCCCATTGCAGCACCTGCGGTTAGTGGCACTCGGCCACAATCTGGTGCGCGGTGCCGCCGGCGCGGCGGTGCAGAATGCCGAGTTGGCGGTGCGCTCAGGACTGATCGGCTAGGACAGCAGGGCCGATCACCCGGTTCCGCCCGGCGTCCTTCGCCTGATAGAGGCGGCGATCGGCGACATCGAGCAACGCATCCACCGTGCGTCCATCCACGCCAAACGCCGCCACGCCGATTGAGACCGTGATCCGATCGGTCCCGCCTCGCGGCAACAGGATGTCGTGCAGCGCCACCTGGATCCGCATCTCGTCGAGTTTTTCCATGCCGCGGATGATGTCGGTGCCCGGCAGCACCAGGACGATCTCCTCCCCGCCATAGCGCGCCACCACGTCACTGCGCCGCAGCGCGGCCCGCAAGACTCCGGCAAGTTCGCGGAGCGCCACGTCGCCCGCGGCATGGCCGTGCGTGTCGTTGAAGTTCTTGAAGCGATCCACATCGAGCATGGCCACGACCATGCTCCCCTTGGTGCGCGCAGTGCGCAGCAGTTCGCTGGCGAGGAAGTCCTCGACATAGGGCCGGTTGAACAGCCCGGTGAGCCGATCGCTGGTGCTCTGCCGACGCAGTCGCTGAGACCGATGGACAATCGCCAGCGCCACCGCCGTGATGGCCACCAGCATGATCAGCCGCGACACCTGCGTCGAGGAGCTGTAGACCCCGTACTCCGCGGCCCCCCGTGCCATCTCGGTGGCCGTGTGGCTGTACCAGGTGGCCTCCGACAGCAGGCCGTACTCAAACACCGCCGCGAGACCCGCCACCACCGTGACACGGGTGTCGTAGCGCAGGGCCGAGGCACCGATGGCAATGAAGTAGACCTCGAAGATCACCCGCGAATTGGTCGTGACCAGCGGCATCTTGATGAGCCAGAAGGCCCAGAGCGCGAACGAGACCAGCGACACGTCGAGTACCGCGGAGACGAAAGAGATCTCGCTGCGATAGCTCCCGCGCTGCAGCGCCCGCTCTACCAGCACGGCGATCAGCACCGCCGTCAGGGCCACGGCGAGGCCCATGTAATTCTGGTAGTCAAACGGTTCGACGATGAGCGAGAAGAGCGGGCTGAGCGTGATGAGCAGCGTCAGCCAGGTGCGCACGCGCGCCACGATGAGCTCACCGTCGCGCGCCGCATCGGCGAGCGCCTCGTCGGGGGGCGACGTCAGCCACCGCCAGAGGCGGGTGGAGCGCGACGCGAGCAGCGGGGGGTTCACATCAACCGGTACTTCGGGCCACTGCCACCCTCTCGAGGAGTCCAGCGGGGCCCCAGCACATCGGTGGCCTTGCAATCAACGCAGTTCGGCGGATTCACGCGCAACGCGTCGCCCACTCGCTCGTACACACCGGCCGGGCAGAGGTGGGCGTAAAAATCGGCCACGTCACCGGGAATGTCCCGCCCCACCACGAGATGCGAGGGAAGATCATCGCGCGTGGCGTTGCCCGACTTGAAGACCGCGTCGACTTTGCTGAAGGTGAGCACATTGTCGGGTACGAACGGTACTGGCGGATGGATCTCCCGCGGCGTCTCCGCATCGCGACCCATCGCGATGCGACCGCCTGGGAAGGCGCCCCCGGTGAGGGTCATCAAGCCAGCCTTGATGCCGCCGGTCACGAAGCCATCCTTGAAGGCGAGCCGCATGTTGCGCGTCTTGTGCAGGTCGCGCGTGATGCGCGAGTCACGCACCGCTGCGTCGTAGCTCGCGAGCGCCTGCTGGCTCGCGGCGCCGCCATCGTGGAGCGCCGAGGCGATGGCCGCGGCCGCGAGCATGCCCGACTCCATCGCGTAGTGGATGCCCTTGAGCGACGGCACGTCCACGAAGCCGGCGGTGTCGCCCACCGTCAGCAGTCCGTTGCCACTCAACCGGTTGGGGATGGCGTAGTAGCCGCCCTCGGGAATGGTCTTGGCGCCCCACTCCACCATGGTGCCGCCGGTGAGGATGTCGCGGAAGAGCGGGTGGAGCTTCATGCGCTGCAACGACTCGTGCACGTCGAGCGAGGCATCGTGATAATCGAGGCCCACCACCAGCCCGATGGACACCTGGTGGGGTCCCATCGGATAGCACCACGATCCGCCGAACGCATCGGTGGGCAGCGGCCAGCCCATGGTGTGGATCACCCGGTCGAGTGGTCGGGCAACCTCCCAGACTTCCTTGACGCCCAACGCGAAGATCTGGGGATTCTCGCTCCGGATCCCCTGCCAGGTGCGCCACGCCTCGGCCAGCGGGCCACGCGTCCCCTCGGCCAGCACCACGACCTTGGCGGTGAGGTCGGTGGGTTCCTGATAGTTGGCCGTGGGTTGGCTGTCGCGATCGAGTCCGCCGGGTACGGTACGCACACCGATCACCTGGTCTCCGTCGACCAGCAGGGATTCCGCCGGGAAGCCCGGAAAGAGGTTCACGCCCAGCGCCTCGGCCTGCTCACCCATCCAGCGCACCAGCTCCGACAGCGACGCCACGAAGTTGCCGTGATTCTTCATCGTCGGCGGTGTGGGAATGCGGGTGGCGCGAGCTTCGGAGAGGAAATACACCGCCTCGCCCGTCACCGCCTGCCGGAACGGGAAGTCGGCATCCTTGAGGTCGGGAAAGAGGGCGCGCAGGGCCACCGGATTCACCACGGCACCCGAGAGCGAGTGCTCGCCGAGGGCACCGGCCTTTTCGAGCACCCCGATCGCCAGATCCGGCGCGGTGCGCGCCAACTGAATGGCACACGCGAGCCCGGCGGGTCCGGCACCCACGATCAGGACGTCGAGCTCAATCGCCTCGGCATTCGGCGCGTCGGCTCGGATCAGGGACTCGGGGAGTGCGGGCTGATGGCGAACGGGTAACACGAGACCCAAGGCGGAGCTCCGGTACGAGGTGAAGACGCAAATATACTTCCTCAGCGGATCTCGAGACCGAGATCCACCGCCCGTACCGAGTGGGTCAAGCTGCCGGTGCTGACATAATCGGCCCCGGCCTCCGCGAAGGCCCGCACCGTCTCGAGGGTGATTCCGCCGGTGGCTTCGATGTCGATTTCGGGCGCGAGGTCGCGGGCTCGGCGCCCCCACGCCTTCACCGTGGCGGGTGTCTGGTTGTCAATCAGCAACCGGGTTGCGCCGGCGGCACAGGCCAGCTCCAGCTGCGCCATGCTCTCGACTTCGACCTGCAGATCGGTGGTGCCCAATTCGCGTGCGGCCGCCAGCGCGGCAGCAAGCGTTCGCCCATCCTGTGCCAGCGCCTGCCAGTGATTGTCCTTCACCATGACGGCCTGCGCCAGGTCGAGGCGATGCAGCGTGCCCCCACCCACCAGCACCGCGTGCACCTCGAACAGCCGCAACCCGGGCGTGGTCTTGCGGGTGTGCAACACGCGACAGCCGGTACCGGCCACTGCGGCGGCGAAGTGGTGGGTCATGGTGGCGATGCCCGCCGCCCGCTGCAGCAGGTTCAGCAGCGGGCGCTCGGCGCGCAGGAGAGCGCGCAACGGCCCCGTGAGGGTGCCGATCACCATACCAGCCGCGATCCGTTCCCCATCGCGGGCGGACCAGTCCGTGGTGGGCACGCCGCACGCCGCGGTCACGGCATCGGCGTACACCCGACCTGCGAGCACGCAGGCCTCGCGCGCCTCGATCACCGCGACGCCCTGTTGGTCCTCCGCGACACACACCTCGGACGTGATGTCTCGCGCACCGTCCTCGGCGAGCGCCATGCGCGCAACGCGATCCGCGTCGGCGTGCAGCATGTCCTCGGTGACCATTCAGTCGCCCAGCGAGACCATGCGATCAATGGCCCCCTGCGCGCGCAGGCGCACTGGCTCCGGCACATCGATCTCGAACTGGCCGAGGGCGAGGGCATCACGGACGCCGGGGAGCGTGATGGTCTTCATGTAGGCGCAGACGGCGCGTTCGTCGGCGGCAACGAAGTGGCGCTCAGGCGCGGCCTGCTGCATCCGATGGATGATCCCGGTTTCAGTGGCGATGATGTAGGTGTCGGCTGCGAGCGTCCGCGTGAGGTTGATCATCCCTTCGGTCGAGGCGATGTGGATCTCCTCCGGCGACACGTCGCCATCGGCCATGCGGTAGAGCAGGCGGGATGCACAGCCGCACTCGGGATGGACCAGCACCTCGGCGCCCGGGTGGGCCGCGCGTGCCGCCTGTA
>JBDUDP010000028.1:0-25124 GCA_040002895.1 Gemmatimonadota bacterium | reverse complement strand
GTGCCGCCCGACTCGCTCTTCGCGATGGGGGACAACCGCGACGGATCGTACGATGGTCGCTACTGGGGATTCCTGCCGCGAGCCAACGTCCGCGGTCGCCCGCTGCTGGTTTACTTCAGCTACGACGCCGAGAGCTGGAAGGCCTTCCCGTTTTTCACCGAGGTGCGCTGGAAGCGGATCTTCCACGTGCCGGAATAGCCAAGCAGCACCCCACGAATTGGCCAATCCGGGGTGCGTGCGGCTGACTGCTGGTATCGCGCGGACGCTCTAGTGCAGGGCGGCGGGAACTTCCCCGCGGTCGATGTACGACACGACCCGACCGCATGCACTGCAATTCAGACCGACCCGGCCCGGGGTAGGGGCCCCGTCACTGGGGCGCGGTGGGGTCCGATCCACCGCCTCACTGCCGCAGGACGGACACCGCAGAGACTTGCCTTCGCGGTCGGCGCTGATGAGGCTCAAGGCCTCGTCCGGGCGAAACTCCTTGACGTGGCGCCGGCCCATTGCTGGTCCTCTCCACGCTGCAGGCCGGGGGAATCCCGACCGTTTCGCGTCCTTCCTAGCTAGGCCTTCCCGGGCACCCCGTCAAGGGGCCGACCGTTCGATCTCTTGACGGGGGGGGAGCCGACCGCGTACGTTCGGCGTTTTCCGAGGGCCGTAATGACCGAATTGGCCGCGCCCCAGATCTCATCCCTGATGGAAGCCCTCCCGGGCATCGCCGCCGTGCTTCGCAGCCCGGTTGCCAACGCTATTGTCTCGCTTTCGCGCGCGGCTGCTGGGTTGGAGGAGTTTGACATCACCTTCGCGGAGGAACTCCTGCGCTACGGAGTCCGCCGCAACCTGCTGACCCAGGACGAAGTTGATTCGGTGACGGCCGATTTGCAGGTCGTGGCGGATCGCCAACCCAAGAAGGTCGAGCCGCTGGTCGAGAAGGCCAAGAAGGCGCCGCCCAAGGCCGCTGTCGCGGCCACCGTCGAGGCCCCCACGGTGGCAACCGCCTCGGCCCCCGCGAAGCCCTCCGCCGCCAACGGGAAGGCCAAGGCCGCCCCTGCCGCCAGCAAGCCGATGGCCGCGAAGCCCGCCGCAAAGCCTCCACCCAAGGCCAAGAAGGCCCTCGCCACGCCAGTGAAGCCCGCCGTCAAGGTCAAGGCCAAGCCGGAGCCGAAGGGCGCCAAGGGCGCCAGCAAGGCGGCCGCCAAGCCGGCCGCGAAGGCCAAACCGGCCAAGCCAGCCAAAGCGGTGAAGGCGGCGACCAAGGTGAAGCCCAAGGCCAGCAAGCCCGCCGGGAAGTCGGCCGCCAAGGCGAAGAAGCGCTAGACCCGGAAGCCCTTGACCAGGCGAGTCAATCGATCGGCGGTGGCCACCAACGTGGTCGCCGCCGTTGCGATTTCCTCCGTGGCCGACGATTGCTCGCGCGCCGAGTCAGTCACCGCCTGCGCGGCGTGGGCGTTGACCTGTGCCGCTCGCGCGACATCGGCGCCGGTCGCGGCGAGCCGGTCGGCCAGTTCGCGGTGCGCAGCAGCCTCTCGCGCCACCGTCCCCGCCGCGTTCGATACCTCCTCCACTGAGCCGACGATTTCCGCGAGCGCCATCGTCACGCCACCGGCGACATCCTCGACGCCGGTGACCCGCTCCTTCCCGGCGCCCACGGTGGACGCCACCAGGCGCACCTGTTCGTTGAGTGTCGCCACGGTCTTGGCGATGCGGCGGGCGCCCTCGGCGCTGGTTTCCGCCAGCTCGCGGATCTCGCCGGCGACGACAGCGAATCCGGCACCCGATTCCCCGGCGCGTGCTGCCTCGATCGCGGCGTTGAGGGCGAGCAGCTCCGTCTGCGCGGCGAGCTGTCCGGTCAGGGCGACAAACTCCGAAACGGCCTCGGCAGCGGTGGTGAGGTGTTCGACCGAGCTGGTGGTTCGTTCGACGACTTCGTGCAGCTCGAGCAGGGTCGCCGACGCCGCGCCGAGGTGGCCCTGGTGGGTGGCCGCAGTGCGGCGGATGCCGTCCGCGACCGCCACCACCCGCTGGCCCGCACCGGCACTGCGCGCCGCCGCGGCGCGGAGATCGCCGAGGGCGATGTCGCTCTCGCGCATGCCGGTGGCCTGCCGTTCCGCGCTGGCCGAGACCTCTCCGATGGCGCGCGAGACCTGCGCGGCGTTCTCGGTAAGTTGTTCGGAGCGGGAGTTGAGTTGCGTGGCATTCTCGGTGAGGGTGGCCGAGACATCGGCGACACTCCCCACCACACCACGCAGGCCCTCGCTCATGCGCCGAACGGCCGCACCGAGGAGGCCGAGTTCGCGCGGCATCGGCCCGAGATCGAGCGGGCGGAGATCGCCCGAACCGACTCGCTCCGTGGCCTCGATCAACCGACGCAGCGGCAGCACCACCGCCCGCACCGTGGTGACTGCAGAGCCCGCCCCGAGCACCAGGGCGACCACGAACAGGATCCAGACGATGAATCGCCGCTGCGTGCTGCTGTCGGCAATGGCGGTCGCCCGTGCGGTGGCGGAAGCCTCCTGCACTGCAGTGAGGGCGCCGACTTCAGCGAGCAGGGAATCGGCCAGCGCGCCGCGCCCCGATTCCGAGGAGGCGACCCCACCAGGGGAGCGCCGCGCCAGTTCCGTGGCGAGGTCACCGACCCGACCCACCACGCGACGTTCGGCGGAGGTGAGATCGGCCTGACCGTAGGCTGCGGTCGCGCCGCGGATGGTGATGAAGGCGGAATCGAGCTCGAGCTGCTGGGCCGAATCGGGACGGGTGGTGAGTGCGTCACCGTCGCGCACCGCCGTTACCACAGCGCGGGTGATGGTCTGCGCCAGTACGGTCCGTTCGCGAACCGTCACCAGTTCGGCGCGTACGGCACTGTCGAGGGAATTGACGGCGGAGACCCCGAGAAGGGTCATCGCGAACACCAGCAGGAGCAACAGGGCCGTCCCTGCGGTGACGCGGCTGCGGAGGGACGGGAGGTCTGCCATGGCCTAATGTTGCGGCAAGGCGGAGTGCCTTGGCAAGGCGGAACCCCTTTCCGAGGTCCGGAGGGAGGTCTATCATCCCGTTCATGACCTCCCCGACCTCTCTCGTGGTCCGGACGTTCACCGACCGGGCCGAAGCGCTGGCACACTGCATCCTGCGAGCGGGCGAGTCGCCTCGACTGCTCGCATTCGACGACGCGGTGGGTTGCCCGGTGGAACAGGCGCTCGGGGCACTGGAGTGGACCCGGGTCGTCGGGGTGTTGCCTGATGATGACCTGATTCACGCCGGGCGTCTCACCGAGGAGACCGCCGCCGCCGTGATCGAACGCAAGTCGGCGGATGGTCGGCAGTTCATCTTTGTCGGCCCGCGGCTCGATGCGCCGCGACTCGAGGCCTACGATGGCGAGGTGTTGCTGAACGAACCGGGCGTGCTGGCCATCGGGTTCAGTGAGCGGGCGACGGCGCTGGCGCATTTCCTTCGCGCCACCGGTGGGGCAGGGGCGTTGTTCGCGCAACTGGGGCGCCGTGCCCCGGAATTGCGGCACCTTCGTCGCTGGCTTGCCCCGATCGTGCAGGAGTTGGATGGCCCGCGCCGCCTGGTTGCGGGCTGGTTTGCGGCCTCCGCCGGGGGTGCGCTCTTCATCGGAGACGATGCGGGCGAGATGACCTGGCGTTACATCGAAGTGGGGATTGACTCGTGATGCGTCGTATGCTCGAACTCAGTGTGTTGGCCCTGCTGGTTGCTCCGGTCGCGGGACCGCGGCTGTTGGCACAGCAGTCGGTGATCTTCGGTGAGGAGCCAACGCTCGACCCGATGCGCAAGACGCTCAAGGCCGACGTGCTGGTGCTGCGCGACTCGCTCTACGCCGTGGACGCGGTGTCGGCCCGGTTGGTGCGCGCGAAAGTTGGCGGCTCGCAGTCGGTCGTGCTGTCGTCGGCACGCACCCTCCGCGATGAGTGCGTCCGCGCGGTGCGGGCGACCACGGTGATGCGCGGCCAGATGACCGACGTGGGGACCAACGATGCCCGAGGGAAGGCGGTCATCAAGGACTACCTGAAGGCACTCGATGACCTCGAACGCTCCATGCAGGGCTGCGACAAGTCGCTCGGCGTGGCCATCGCCCGGCCCGCGGATGCCGACCAGGAGCCGTTCTTCCGCACGGCGCTCCACTCGGCCGAGGCTGTGAAGCTCTACGAAGCGAAGCTCCACGTTTTGCTGAAGACGTTGCAGATTCCGGTGGATCCGAAGGGCTTCCGATCGGCGATCACCATGTGATTCGGCTCGCCACGGCACGTGGATTTGTGGATCAACGTTTCCACATGCCGTGGATAAAGCCGACAACTCGCGTCTGGGGGCCAAGTTCGAAGTCACAAATTGTCCACTCAGAAGTGAGCTAACCCGAATAGAATCAGGCACTTGCGAGATTGTGGCACGGCCCTAGCTTTAGGGGAGGATGATGGGGCGTTTCGCGCGTCACATCCCCTCCGATCTGGTGCCTCGGAGAGCCCTGTGGGCGAGTGGTCCGCGAGCCGCTCTGACCCACAGCACCCATCCCGCCGCTGCGCCCCCGAGCGCAGGCGACGGAATGTGAAGCGGTCGATCAGCTTGTCTGATCGGCCGCTTCGTCTTTTCCTGTCGTGGGATCCCTTCCGAAATCTCCCGTGAGCCGCACCAACCAGCGGTTGTCGAGTTGCCACACGCGCCGCGCCGAGACGTGAGCGTCGCGGGGAAAGTATTCTGCCGACTGGTAGGCGTCGGTGATCGACGCGGTCTTGGCGCTGGCGTTGTCGGCGGTGTGCAGAATCTCCGCCTCGAGGGTCAGGGGCCTGACCGGCGCGCCGTATTCCAGCAAGCCATGGTGCGAGAGGATGAGGTGTTCGAGGAGCATCTGTTCCGTTGCGGTGCAGGGCGGCGAGGGGGCGCGATGAATGGCATCGCGGAGCATGAGCACGCCATCGACCACATGGCCGATCATCCGCCCGCGTTCGGTGGTCTCGAAGACACCGGTGCTCCAGGTGTAGGCCTCGAGCTTGCCGATGTCATGGAGCATGGCGCCCGCGATCACAAGTTCCTCGTCGGCGCGCGCCACGCGAGCAATCTGTCGACCGATCTGGACCACCTCGCAGGTGTGCTGCAGCAGCCCACCGAGCGAGGCGTGGTGGCCGGTCCCCGGCGCGCCGGGGCACTGTTCGTAGCGTTCGCGGAACGATTCATCGGCATAGAAGAGGTCGACCACGGCCCGGAGCCTGGGCGCCGTGAACTTCTGGCGCAGTTCGTCGAGAAACTGCCAGAACTTCTCGACCGACCCCACGCTGGGTACCAGATCGGCGAGCGGGACACTGCCGGTGGGCAGGGCGCGTACCGAGCTCGCCTCGAGCTGCAGCGCGTCGCGATAGCGCGTGATCTGGCCCACCACCTGCACCTGCATCCCCTTGCTGATGCCCTGGATGAGCTCGTCGCGACCGGCCCAGAAGGGTGCGGTCTCGATCCGCCCGGTCCGGTTGCCGAGCACCAGGGTGGTGCGCGGGTGGTCACCGGTGCGACTCACGACGTCGAGCACCAGCAACGGGTGGTGCAGTTCGTCGCCGGCGGTGAGTGTCGAGAGGTCGAGTGGTGCGGGCATGGGCGGCGTCGGGTTGGGGTTCGGGTGAAGTGTAACGCCCGCTCCTCGGGACGCGCGCCGCCGGCGTCCGGTGGACGGCCTGGTCATGGGCGGTTGGCTCGTTCGGGTCCGGCGCAGTAGTTTCGCTGAATGCGCTCGCTCCACATCCGGTTGATGGTGGCCGATCCCGATCGCGACGATGTCGCCACGCTGCGTGCTGCGCTCCAGAGCGCAGGGCATGTGGTGCTGTCCGACGCCACCGGGCAGCCACCGGCAGGCGTCGCGCCCGGCCCCGACTTCGTGGTGAGCGACGGCGCGGCCCAGCCCGCGCCGGAATCGCTCGAGGCGGCCGAGGCTCGCCATCTGGCGGCGATGCTGCACTTCACCGGCGGCAACAAGCGACAGGCCGCGTTGCTGCTTGGCATCGCCCGCTCCACCCTGCTCGCCAAGGTGCGCAAGTACGGGCTCTGACCACTACCACGTGATGCGCCCGAGCCGCGAGAGCACGATGCGACGCGTGATTCGGCCGCGCGTGAGCGTGAAGGTGCGATTCGAGACCCCGACGGCGAGCCCCGCGGCCCCGAAGAGAATCGGTGCTCCGGCGCCCGCCAGCTGCACGTCAGACGAGATGGAACCGGGTAGGCGCCATGATTCCGACGCGCCCTCGGTGGGATCCGCCGTGAACTGGTAACTGGAATCGCCCAGCACCACCCGCACGGTTGAGCCGAAGCGAATGGCGGCGCCGCGGGCCTGATCGAGGGCGGCGACGAGCCGCAGGGTCTCGGCACGCACGCGTGCCCCATCGTGAAGCGCGGCCAGGCCAGGAACGGCCACCAGCACCAGCAGCCCCAGCACGGTGATGGCGAGCAACAGTTCGAGGAGTGTCATGCCGCGTCGCATGGGCGAAGATTCGCCGCGGGGCCAACACCCTGCTGGCGTCAGCGGACGCACGGCGCAACCTTTCTGCGCGTGACGACCCCTTCCGATGCCGTGAATGCCTTGCGCCGCTACCAGGAGGCCGCCCCGTGGCGCCTCGGTGAGTTGGCCGCGCTGGTCGACCAGTTGCTCACGACGGCGGGACACCCCCCGGAGCGCTCCACCAGTGAGCGCACGCTGCGATTCTACGTCACGCGGGGCGTGGTGCACCCGCCCTATGGCCATGGCGCAGGGTCGTCGTGGGAGTATCGTCATCTGGTGGAGCTTCTGGCCGCCCGGCTCGCGCAGCAGCGGGGAGAGACGCTGGTGCAGATTGCCGCGGCGCGCACGCGCCTGAGTGAGCGCGCGCTGGAGCGCAACGTGGCCGACGCCTTGGGCCCGGCCTGTTTCCGTCCCCGACTCGTGCGTGACCCGGACGAGGCGGGGACCGCATCGACTCCGGCGGGGAGCGCTTGGCAGCGCTTTCCGCTGGCCTCCGACGCGGAGCTGCACCTGCACGCGGCCCATCCGCTGCTGTCCGATCCCCCACGGCTCCACGCCCTGCTGGCGGAGCTGACCGAGCGCACTCATTTCCCGAAGGAGTCCCCATGAGCGGCATTCTCTTCCTGGTGGTTCTCGCCATTCTGGTGTTCTGGATGATCGGGGCATACAACCGACTCATTTCGCTCAAGGGCCAGGTGGCCAATGCCTGGAAACAGATCGACGTCCAGCTGAAGCGACGGCACGACCTGATCCCCAATCTGGTCGACACCGTCAAGGGCGCGCTGCAATTCGAGCGTGAGACGCTGGAGGCCGTCATCGCCGCGCGCACCCGCGCCGTGGCTGCCACCGGCGTGGCCGCGACCGCGAAGGCAGAGGGCGAGTTGACGCAAGCATTGGGGCGGCTCTTTGCCGTGGCCGAGGCGTACCCCGATCTCAAATCGCTGGGGAACGTGGCGCAGTTGCAAGAGGAGCTCACGTCGACCGAGAACAAGATCGCGTTCGCGCGTCAGCACTACAACGACACCGCCACCCAGTACAACATCGCCCAGCAGCAGTTCCCCACGAATCTGATGGCCGGCATGGCAAAGGCCACGCCCGCAGAACTCTGGGAGATCACCGAACCTGGCGAACGCGATGTCCCCAAGGTGGATATCTCGCTGCGCTGAGCATCATCCCCGATGCCGATTCCCCGTGATCTCTTCGCCCAGCAGGAGTCGAACCGCCGCAAGTCATCGTGGTTGCTGATCGGTTTCGTTCTGTTCTTTGCGTGGATCGGCTTCGGCGGTGACATCGCGCTCTACCTCGCCACCGGTGATGCGCCGGTGGGCGGATACCGTCACGTCGTCCCCCTGTTCGGGATCGTCGCCACCCTGCTCGCCTCCGGGTTTGCCTGGGTGTCATGGCTGCGGGGAGATCGCGAAGTGCTCTGGTCGACCCATGCCATGGAGCTGGTGAACCCGGTCACCGAAGGACAACACCGATTCGTGAACGTGGTGGACGAGATGGCGATTGCCTCGGGGCTGCCGCGCCCCACGCTCTACCTCGTTCCCGACGACGACCCCAACGCCTTCGCCACCGGCCGGGATCCGGCGCACGCCTCCCTCGCCGTGACCGATGGCCTGCTGGTCCTGCTGGATCGCGACGAGCTCCAGGCGGTGGTGGCGCACGAAATGGGGCACATCGAGCGCTACGACACCCAGCTGATGACGCTGGTGGCCGCGATGGTGGGTTCCATCGCGCTCGTGTCGGACGGCTTCGGGCGATTCCTCTGGCACGGTGGACGTGCGAGCGGGGGCGTGTTGCGCGCAGCCGGCCGTCGTGGGAGTCGCAGCACGCCGGTGGCAGTAGTGGTGCTGGTGCTCTGGCTCGTGTCGTTGCTGCTCGCACCGATTCTCTCGCGACTCATGGCGATGGCAATTTCGCGCAAACGCGAATTCCTCGCCGACGCCACGGCTGCCCAGTTCACGCGCAATCCGGCGGCGCTCGCCCGGGCGCTCGAGAAACTTGCTGACGCGCGCGGGCCCACCCGTGCGGTGGGTCGGGGAGCGGCGCATCTCTGCATTGTCGATCCGGGGGACGGCCGCTTTCAGCGGCTCAAGGGGCTCGGGGGCGACCTGCTCTCCTCGCATCCGCCGATCGAGGAGCGGGCCCGGCGGCTGCGCGCGATGGCGTTCGAGGCGTGAACCCACCGCACCTCGCGGTGGGTCAGTCCGTCAGCGCACCATCATCGAGGAAGACCAGGGTGTTCCGGCGGCCCACCACCGTCTCGAGCGACCGGTGGACGTCGGGGTCGAGCACCGTGCTCACCAAGTCCCTCATGCGCGCCACCGCTTCATCGGGGCTCATCTTGTCCTGATACGGCCGAGCGGTGGTCAGCGCGTCGTAGACCTCGGCGGCGCCGATGATCCGGGCACCGATCGGAATCGCGCTGGCGGGCAGGCCATCGGGATAGCCGGTGCCATCGGCGCGCTCGTGGTGCGAGCGAACGTAGGCCACGACATCGCGCAGGTGGGTCAGTGGCGCCAGGATCTGCGCACCGATCACGACGTGCGCCTTGACGTGCTCGAATTCCTCGTCGGTGAGCGGACCCTTCTTGTTGATGACCTCGTCGCGCACGCCGATCTTCCCGATGTCGTGGAGGCGGCCGGCGGTCCGGACGAGTTCCACCAGCTCATCGCCCAGACCCATCTCGCTGGCGATCATCGCGGAGAGGTCGGCGACTCGGGCGGAGTGTCCTCGCAGGTAGGGGTCCTTGGCCTCGAGGGCGTTGACCAGGGCCTCGAGCGTCGCCACGGAGATCCGCTCAAGATTGCCCCGCTCCCGGCGCAGTTCGGCCCCCCGCTGGACGATCTCCTGCCGCAGCCACGCTTGCGTCTGGGCCTGCTCGATGGCCTCGCTGCGACGGGCCAGGGCTCGCACAATCGCCCGCTGCAGGTCGGCGAGGTCGACCGGCTTGACGAGGTAGTCGGTCGCCCCTCGCTGCATGCAGAGCGCCGCGGAGTGGGCATCGTTCACCGCGGTGAGCATCAGGATCGCCGCGAACGGCTCGAGCTCGAGCAGGGTGGGGACGAGATCGAGACCGGAGGCGTCGGGGAGCCGGATGTCGAGCAGCACGCAGCCGATCTTGCGGCGCCGGACGTGCTCAACCGCCTCGGCGGCGTTACTGGCGACCACCACCTCGTGCCCCATCCCTGTCAAGAATTTGGCCAGCGTGGTCCGGATGTTCTCCTCGTCGTCGACCACCAGGGTGGTGACGAGGGCGCGGTCCTCCGCAGTGGACAGCTCGGGCGGGGCGAGCTGATCGAGGTCGTCCGAGGGCGGCATGCGGGCTCCGAAGGCGAGTGGGGCGTCCACCAAGAATAATGCACCGCCCGGGGAGGGTCGAATCCTCGGCCCGGATCCGCGAAACCGCGCGGGGGCCATTTCGTACAGAAACTCGACCCTCCGCTTCCGTTCCAGCGGTATACTCTGGGTCTCCCCTGCAACTGGCTGAGGAATTCCATGACCCGAATCATCTCCCTCGCGACGCTGTTCGGCGCCGTGACGGTTTCGATTGCTGCGGCCCACGCCACGGTTCCGAATGGGCCGGGGCCCAAGCTCTACATCGTGAATCAGTCGGGGGCCTCGATCACCGTCGTCGACCAGACGTCGCTCACCGTGGATACGGTGCTCGACCTCAAGGCGATGGGGTTCACCGGCAATGCCAAACCTCACCACGTTGTGGTTGAGCCCGATGGGGCGTTCTGGTACGTCTCCCTGATCGGCGATGGCCGCGTCATCAAGCTCGACCGCAGCAACCATCTCGTGGGTCAGGTGAAGATGGAGACGCCTGGTCTGCTCGCGATCGATCCGAGGCACGACTCGCTCTACGTCGGCCGATCGATGACCGCCGTGAATCCGCCGAAGTCGGTCGGGGTCATCAAGCGCTCCGATTTCAGCATGGTGGAGGAACAGGAAGTCGAGCTCCCGCGACCGCACGCCCTGCTGGCCACCCACGACGGCAAGTGGTTCCACACCGCTTCGCTGGCCGAGAATCGGATCGCCTCGGTCGAGACGGCCACCGGTCGGGTCACCCTGAGCACGCTGCCAGGGGTTCCGCGCTCGCTGGTGCAGTTTGCCCAGAGCCGTGATGGCAAGACCATGGTGGCGGGCGGCGAGCTCTCCAACTCCCTGCTGGTGTTCGACCTCACGCGTCCGCCGCCGCTGGTGCCTGTGCGGGAGATTCCGCTGGCCGGCAAGCCGTGGACCCCGATGTTCTCCCCCGACGGCAAGCGGGTGTTCGTGACGCTGTTCGGCGCCAATGCGGTCGCGGTGATCGATGTGAAGCATGGCAAAGTGTTGCGCACCATCACCGGCGACCTCGCCCAGCCCTACGACCTGATCCTGCGGCACGACGGCAAGTACCTCTTCGTGGTGAATCAGAACACCGGTGCACTGAAGCCGGGTGAGAGCGCGCACGACCACATGCCGGGCATGAGCGGAACCGCAGGGATGAAGTCGACCGATGGCTGGCTCTCGGTGATCGACGTGAAGAGCGGCAAGATCGTGAAGACGCTGATGCTGGGAGCCAGCCCCACTGGGATGGGTGCGGCGGGGGCGCGGTGAGCCGTGGGTACCGACGCTGGACCGTGGCATCGCTCTGCCTGGTGGGGTTCCTGCCCCACCTCTCGGCGCAGGCACCGCGGGCGTGGCAGTTCGTGCGCCACGTCGAGGGCATTCCGGTGGTCGACGCCGACGGGCATGCGGTGCCGCAGCCCTTCCTGGGCGGATTCGACGTGCCCCGACCGCAACTGATCGACATCGACGGCGACGGCGATCTCGACCTGTTCATTCAGGAGCGAGGCGGCAGCGTGATGTACTTCGAGAATGTCGGGGGACGGTTCACCTGGCGTAGCGACCGCTATCAGGACCTCGATGTCGGGGAGTGGTTCCGGTTCGTCGACCTCGATGGCGACGGCGACGTGGACCTGATGGCCGAGTTACGCAACAGCTACATCCGGGTCTTCCGCAACGATGGCAGCACGCGCGCGGCGCGCTTCACGGCGATGCCCGACTCGCTGCGCGACAGCGAGGGCACGGCCATCTTCGCCGATCGGCAGAATATCCTCAACACCATCGACATCGACTGCAACGGCAAGCTGGATCTTTTCATCGGTCGGGTGACCGGCACGGTGGATCGCTACGAGGAGGACGGTCGCGGCAGTGACGGCATGCTGCGCTTCCGGCCGCTGGCCGAGCGCTGGGAGAACATCGAGATCCTCGGTGGCGTGCCCGGTACCGATGGCAAGATCTCGCGCCCGACGCGACACGGCGCCAACACCTTGGCGTTCGCCGATGTGGATGGCGACGGCGACCCCGATCTCTACTGGGGGGACTTCTTCGAGCCGGGCTTGCTGTTCATCGAGAATGTCGGCAGCTGTGCCCAGCCCAACCTGCACAGCAGCATCCCGACGCAGTTTCCGGTGGGCGATCCGCTGCTCACGAGCGGGTACAACGCCCCGACCTTCGGTGACGTGGACGGCGACGGCGATCTCGACCTCGTGATGGGCGTGATTGGCGGGGCGTTTCAGCCCAACCGGACCGCCGTCGACAACCTCTACTATCTCGAGCAGACGGCCAAGGGCGTGTTCACGGTCCGGACCTCACGGCTGATCTCCACGATCGACGTCGGTTCGGAGGCGGCACCAACGCTGGCCGACGTCGATGGGGACGGCGATCTCGATCTGCTGATCGCAAACAAGATCGACCCGGCCAATAGCGAGGTTGGCACGATCACCTGGTTCGAGAATGTCGGCACCCGCACGGCACCGTCGTGGCGGGATCGCGGACCTCTGCCGGTCGCGATGGAGTATCACTCGTCACCCGCGGTGGCGGACCTCGACGGCGACGGGAAACCCGACTTGGTGACGGGCACTTGGCGTGATCGCGTGCAGTGGTACCGCAACACGGGGAGTGTGGCGGCGCCGCAGTGGGTCCTCGCCGATTCGATGCTGGTCCAGCTCACCCGCGGCAGCAGTGCGGCGCCGACGCTCGCCGATCTCGACGGCGACGGCGACCTCGACATGATCGTGGGTGAGGCCTCGGGAGAGCTCAACCTCTACCGCAACGTGGGCACGCGTACCGTGCCGAAATTCGAACTCGTGAGCGATCACTTCCAGGACATCGACGTTGGGCGACGGAGCACCCCCGTTCTGGCTGACCTCGATGGCGACGGCAGGCCTGACCTGCTCATCGGGAGCGAGGACGGAGGCCTGCAGCTCTGGCGGAATGTCGGCGGCCCCGGCGAGATCCGTTTTGCACGAGACTTCAGCTTCGTGGTGCCGACCTTCGAGCTGTCCTCGCCCGCGGTGGGTGACCTCGACGGCGATGGCGACCTGGACCTGATCGTTGGTGTTGGCAGTGGTGGTGTCCTCTGGTTCGAGAACCGGACGCCGCGTCCATGAAACTTGAATGGTCACTTTCCGAGAGGAGGCCCGAAGCATGAAATGGCAAGGATGCTTGGCGGTATCGCTGTTCGCGTTGACCAGCACGGCGGCAGCCGCGAGCGGGCCAGGGGACCTCTCCTCGCGCGCCCGGGCGCAGTTCGGCTCGAGCGTCGCCGTGGTTGGCGACGTGGTGTATGTCGGGGAACCGGCCGCCGGCGGGACGGGTGGCGTGGTGCGACTCTACCGCGGATCGGCGCGGGGGTGGCGGGTTATCGACAGTATCGTGTCTCCGATCGGCACGCTGAACGATGGCTTCGGCTATGCGTTGGCGGCCGACCGCCGATCGCTCTTTGTTGCCGCCATCGACGCCTCGACCGGCAAGGGTGGTACGGTCACGACCTACCGTCGCACCGCGGCCGGTGGCTGGGCGCGCACCGGCACACTCGCCTCAGTGAATCCAGGCATCAACCAATTCTTCGGTGCCGCCATCAGCATCACCGGGGACGAGGCCGCCGTGGGGGCCACGCGTGAAGGCGCGGGCACCGTGCACCTCTATCGCCGGGCTGCGGACGGCAGCTGGCAGCAGACGGCGACGCTGACGCCGCCGGAGGCCACACGGCTCGACCATCGCTTCGGCGGCAGCGTGGACTGGAAGGGTGACTGGATTGCCGTGGGCGCCAGCAGCCGCGACAGCACCATGGGCACCAGCTACCTCTTCCACCGCGGCAGCGACGGGCGCTGGAGCGCGGCGATGCCGGTGACGACCACCGCGTTGGGCACCGAGCCCTCGTTCGGCAGCACGGTGATGCTGCACGACCGGGAACTCTTTGTGGGGGCACCGAATGCCAACCGTTTCTTTGGTGCGGTGATCGTCTTTGCCTACGACAGCACCTCCAAGCAGTGGCGTCAGCGCGCCGAATTGCACCCGTTCGCGGCGTCGCCCGCCTACGGCAACTCGGTGACCGCATTCGGCACCGCGCTGGCGATGGTTGGCAACGAACTCTGGGTTGGCGCACCCGCCACCGGGACGCGCGGTGCGGTGTACCGCATGCAACGGCGCAACGGCGAGTGGATCGGCAGCTCACGCTTGGCGATCGATTCCATTGGGCCCAACGCCGGCCTCGGCTCCACCCTCGCGGTCGACGGGGCGGTGGCCGTGGTGGGAATGCCGCAGGACGCGGGCTCCGGGTCGGTGGTCTTCCTCACGCGCAACACCGCCGGCAGCTGGAGCAGCAGTGGTCGGGCCTTCATTCCCACGACCGAGTTCGCCTCGGTGACGGGTGGCGAGGTGCAGTGCGGCAATGGCAAGGCGGGGGAGTTTGCGTGCGGCAATGCCTCGCTGCTCTCATTCCTGCCGATCTCCAAGCTCGGCGGCACGCGCGGCACCCAGATGAACGACAACTGGGGCTGGACCGATTCCCTTTCGGGCAAGGAGTACGCCCTGCTGGGGCGCACCGATGGGACGGCGTTTGTCGACGTCAGCGACCCGGCGCGCCCGCGCTACCTGGGCGACCTCCCACTGACCGAGGGTGCCACGCCGGCGGCCTGGCGCGACATCAAGACCTACCGCGGCTACGCCTTCATCGTGTCCGATGGGGCGGGACCACATGGCATGCAGGTGTTCGACCTCAAGAAGCTGCGCAACGTGACCACGCCGAAGACCTTCACGGCCGATTACGTCTATCACAACATCAACAGCGCCCACAATATCGTCATCAACGAGCAGTCCGGCTTTGCGTATGCGGTGGGGGCCTCATCCGGCGGCGAGACCTGCGGCGGTGGCCTGCACATGATCGACATTCGCGATCCCGTGCTGCCGAAGTTCGCGGGCTGTTTCCAGGACACCAAGACGGGCAACGCGGGCACCGGCTACAGCCACGATGCCCAGTGCGTGACCTATCATGGACCCGACACACGCTACAGTGGTCATGAGATCTGCATCGGCTCGAATGAGACGGCCATTTCGGTCGCCGATGTCACCGACAAGGCGCACACCGTGGCGCTGTCGCATGCCTCCTACCCCAACGTGGCCTATGCTCACCAGGGGTGGTTCACCGACGATCATCGCTATTTCTACCTCGACGACGAGGGCGATGAGAGCACGGCGGCCGCCGACACCACCGGCACGCTCGCCGCCGGGAAGGGGACGCGGACGTTGATCTTCGATCTCTCGAAGCTTGACGATCCGATTCTGGCCGGCACGTATATTGGGAAGACCAAGTCGATCGACCACAACCTGTACGTCAAGGGCAATCGGCTCTACGAGGCCAACTATTCCTCGGGACTCCGGATCATGGACATCTCGAATCCCACGGCGCCGCGCGAGGTCGGGTTCTTCGACACCTATCCCGCCGATGATGCCGTGGCGTTTACCGGGGCCTGGAGCACCTACCCCTATTTCAAGAGCGGGACGATCATCATCACCAGCATTGGCGAGGGCGTCTTCTTCGTCCGTGATCGCACCAACACGGTTCCCTGATGCGTGGGAACCGCCATATGTACTGTGCAGCATTTCCTCTTCCGGAGTTCCGAGCATGATCCAAGGTTTTCGACGTTTGCGTCCCATCAGTGGCGCGCTGGTTCTCGGCCTGATCGCCGTGACACCGCTGGTCGCCGGTCCGAGCGACCCGGTCCGGCCGACGCGGATGTCCGCGTTCGGTGCCGCCGTGGCCATCAGCGGCAGTGACGCCTTCGTGGGCGAGCCGCGCGGTGCCATGCCGGGGGCAGTACACCTCTACCGTCGTGGCACGACCGGTTGGAAGCTCACCGGTGACCTGACGGCCCCGTCGGGCCACAATGGCGACGGCTTCGGTGCGGCACTCGCCGTGGGCGGGAACCACCTGCTGGTCTCGCGGATCGATGCAATGAATGGAGCGGACAGCGGCCGTGGTGCGGTGCTGACGTTCAGCAAGGGCGCCGACGGCAAGTGGTCCCCAGCCGGTGAACTCGACGGCGGTGTCCGCCCCGCGCGCGCAGGATTCGGGCAGGCGCTCGCGATCACGGGCGACCTCGCGATCGTGGGCGCTCCCGGTGCCGGAACGGGCGGTGAGGTCATGCTCTATCGCCACGCGGCCTCGGGTTGGACCGCCGCAGGAACCCTCGCGCCAGCCGGCCTCGCCGCCGGCGATCGCTTCGGGACCTCGCTTGCCGTGGATGGCAATGTCCTGGCGGTCGGCGCGCCCGGTCGGGAGTCAAAAGGTGCGATCTATCTTTTCCGTCGCGGGAGTGATGGCGGATGGGTCGCCGACACCACGGTGACCGCGCGCCGCGTGCCGACGCTGGCGCAGTTCGGTGGGTCGGTGGCGCTCTCGGGCAATCGCCTCATGGGTGCGGCACCCTCCGCCAATCAGTTTGCCGGCATGGTCGTCGTGTTCGAGCGCGACGCCAAGCGCGGCATCTGGACCGAGAAGTCGACGCTCACCGGGTTCGATGTCGGCGTGAGTCGCTTCGGCTCCTCGATGGCGGTCACCGGGGACGAACTCTGGGTCGGCGCACCGAATACCGATCGGACGGGCCAGATCTACCGGATCCGCTCGGATCGCAGCGGTGGCTGGACCCAGATGACGAAGTGGTCGCCCGATTCCCTCAATCCCGGCGCATCCTTCGGCGCGACCATGATGCTCTCGGGCAACAGCGGCATTGTCGGGATGCCCGGCGACGGCGGGGGCCTCGGGACGGTGGCCTTCCTGTCGCGCTCGGCGTCGGGGAATTGGACCGTGACCCAGACGGCGTACCTGCCCGCCAAGGAGTTCGCCAGCGTGACCGGTCCGGAAGTGCGCTGTGAGGGCGGCAAGGCCAAGGACTTCGATTGCGGCAATACCGGCCTGCTCTCCTTCCTGCCGATCTCGGCGCTGGGTGGCCAGCGTGGCACCCACATGAACGACAACTGGGGCTGGACCGACCCGCAATCCGGCAGGGAGTACGCCCTGCTGGGTCGCACCGACGGCACCGCCTTCGTCGATGTCACCGATCCGGCGCATCCGCGCTACCTCGGCAACCTCCCCAAGACCACGGGTTCGCCGTCGGCCGCCTGGCGGGACATCAAGACGTACAAGAACCACGCCTTCATCGTGGCCGATGCCTCGGGCGATCACGGCATGCAGGTGTTTGACCTGACGCGGCTGCGGAGCGTGAAGACGCCGCAGACGTTCACGCCGGACATGACCTATGACGGCATCCATAGCGCGCACAACATCGTGATCAACGAGGAGAGCGGCTATGCCTACGCCGTCGGTTCCTCGTCAGGTGGCGAGACCTGTGGCGGCGGCTTGCATATGATCGACATCCGGGATCCCAAGCATCCGACGTTCGCCGGTTGCTTCTCCGACACCAAGACAGGCAACGCCGGCACCGGGTACAGTCACGATGCCCAGTGCGTCACCTATCATGGCCCCGATACCAAGTTCAAGGGTCACGAGATCTGCATCGGTTCCAACGAGACGGCGATCTCGGTGGCCGACGTGACCGACAAGAAGAACCCGGTCGCGGTCTCCCACGCGTCCTATCCGAACGTGGCCTACGCCCACCAGGGGTGGTTCTCGGATGACCACAAGTACTTCTACCTTGACGACGAAGGGGATGAATCGGCTGGCAAGGGGAAGGCGGCCGAGGGCACGCGGACCATGGTGTTCGACCTCAGCAAGCTCGAGGACCCGGTCCTGGTCAAGGAGTATGTCGGCGTCACCAAGTCGATCGACCACAATCTCTACGTGAAGGGCAACCGGATCTACGAGGCGAACTACACGTCCGGACTGCGGATTCTCGACATCTCTGATCCGATGAGCCCGCGGGAAGTGGGGTACTTCGATACCTATCCCGCCGACAACAGCACCTCGTTCAGCGGCGCGTGGAGCACCTACCCGTACTTCAAGAGCGGGACGATCATCATCACCAGTATCGGCGAAGGCGTCTTCTTCGTCCGTGATCGGACCAACGCGGTACCGTGAACAGCTAGAGAGAAGAGAGAAGAGAGAAGAGAAAGCACGAAGGGCCGACATCTCATCGAGGTGCCGGCCTTTCAGCCCATCTCTCCTTTCTCCGTTCTCCTTTCGCTTCTCTCTTCTCTCTTCTCTCTTCTCTCATCCAATAAACTCGACCTCCACCCGCTTCGGAATAATGCCGGCGTCGGCGGCCCGATCGAGCAGCAAGCGCACCGCGGCGCGGCCGCGCTCGCCGTAGTCGACGGTCCACTGGTTCACGTACATCCCCACGAACTCGTCGGTGCGTGCATCGGAGATGCCGCGATTGAACTGCGCCGCGTGGGCGAGGGCGTCGGCGCGATGCTCGAGCGAATAGACGATGCTGTCGCGCAGGTCACGCGCCACCTGGGCCACGACTTCCGGGCCGAGGTCGCGGCGCACCACGTTGCCGCCCAGTGGCAGCGGCAGGCCGGTCTCGGCGAGCCACCACTCGCCCATGTCGGCCCAGAGATGGAGCCCATCGTCGGCGTAGGTGAGTTGCCCTTCGTGGATGATGAGGCCCAAGTCGACTTCTCCGCGCTGCACCACGGCCTCGATCTGGTCGAACGGCACCACAACGGCCTCGAAGTCCGGCTGCCAGAGTCGCAACGACAGGTAGGCCGTGGTGAGCATCCCGGGGATCGCGATGCGCATGCCGCGCGCGGCATCCCGGACTGCCCGGCTCCCGGTGACCCGGTCGGCTGGCGGCGCGGTGCGCGAGACCAGCCTGGGGCCATAGCCATCGCCCATCGACGACCCACTCGACAGCAGGGCATAGTCGTCGGCGATGTAGGCATAGGCATGGATCGACACCGCCGAGACGTCGAGTTCCTTGCTGCGCGCTCGCTGGTTGAGCGTCTCGATGTCGCAGAGCTCGTGGGTGTAGCGCAGGTTCCCGGTATCGATCTTCCCTTCGGCGAGGGCGTAGAACATGAACGCATCGTCGGAATCAGGGCTGTGGGCTACCTGGATCGTTGTGGTCATCACGGAGTCCTGGCGCCAGTGCGGTACTGTTCGAGGAACGGGGCATGGTCGCGGTACTCCGACCGGTCCTTCGTGATCTCGCTGTCGTAGTGCGCCAGGAAATCGGCGCGGGCCTGCTTGGCGATGGCGGAATCGCCCTTGAATTCGGCCACCATGGCGCGGAGGTAGTAGCCGAAGAGGTTGGTGCTGGCGACCTGCATGATGGAGTCGGCCTGTGCCTGCGCCCGCGGGAATTCACCGACCTGCGCCCAGAGCATGCCCATGTGATACCGGGCGTCGACATCACGGTCGGCGGCCGGCAACTGGACAAACGCCCCTTCCGCCATGGGGAAGAACTGGAACACGCTGTTGCTGTCGCGGGCTTCGATCGCCGTCTCGATTCGGTCGGCCAGGCGCGTGAAGCGCTCCCGCGGCGTCATGTTGGAGATGTCGGGCGCCCGAGCGGCGGAGGCGTTGGCGCCCCCAAGAGCTGCTGGCGTCGCATTGCCGGCGTTGGCCATGTCGGGGCCCGCCGGTTCCTTCTGGCTCCGGGCCGAATAGACGATGCCGCCAATCACCACCACACAGAGCACCGCAGCGACGATCCATGGCAGGGGGCTGCCGCTCCTCGGCGTCGGCATCATGCCGGCACTCGGGCCGGCACCGGGTGCCGGAGTGCCGCAGGCATGACAGAAGCGGGCGTCGGGTGCGAGCGCGGCGCCGCAGCCTGTGCAGGCTACGCTGCCTTTCCGGCTCCCGCATGCGCTACAGAAGTCCCCCGACGCCGTGGCGCCGCAACGAGGACAGGTGGTTGGGGCAATTTCGGTCACAGGTTCTCTCCGGTTGGGTGCTCAATATAGCGGCCCCTGCTGGCGCCAGCTCGCGTGCGTTGCTACCCTTGGGAGACCTTCGCACAGGCCCAGATGACCACTCAGCCGTCCGACACCATCGACCTCAGCAACGCCGACCACATGGGCGACCTCGCCCGTGGGGGGACGACGTGGTCGGTGCATCTCGAGACTCGTCAGGACGGCCCGATCATCGCCGGGCGCGTCCACTTCGTGGCCGGTGATGTGCGACGCTCCTCCTCCTGGATCTTTCGGGAGTGGAGCGTCCCCGACCTGAAGGCGCGCTTCGCGGAATTCTCCCCCCTCGAACTCTGGCGCTTGCTGGAATCCTTGAGCTGAAGCTGGTGCCAACGCCGGACCGCTTCCGATCCCTCGCCATTCTGCTGACCCTGCTCGCGCCGTGTCCGGCGCTGGCACAGCGCTCCCCGGATACCTCCCGGGTGATCACCGCGGTCACCATCGATCGTCGCAACATCTTCGACGCCGCGGATGGCTCGTTCTTCGGCATTCGCGTGGTCAACGCCCTGCATGTGCCCACCCGCACCCCACTCATCCGACGAGAGTTGCTCTTCAAGCAGGGTGACGTCTACGACGCGGCGCTCGCCGCCGAGACGGCCCGTAACCTCCGGCGCCTCGGCGTCTTCAGCTCGGTCAAGGTCGATTCCGTCCGCTCGGACTCCGGCCTCACAATGAATGTGTTCACCCGCGATGGTTGGAGTACTCGCCCCGACTTCCGCTTCAAGTCGACCGGCGGATCGGTGGCCTACACCCTCGCGCTGATCGAGGACAACCTGCTCGGGACGCTGACACAGACTCAGCTGCTGTACAAGAAGGATCCCGATCGGACCAGCACCATCCTGCAGTTCCGCAAGCAGCGGTTGATCGCCAACACGGTGGGCCTCGGCCTGGTCTACGCCAACCGCTCTGATGGCAAGCTGCTCTCCGGTGTCATCAGCAGGCCCTATTTCTCACTGTCCGGTCGCAATGGCGGCTACCTCGAATTCGACACCCGCCGCGAGCGCATTTTCCTGTTCCGGAACGGTTTCGCGGCACCGAGTGACACGCTGCAACGTCGCTATGTGCTCGCTCGGCTCGATGTGGGCCACGCCCTGCGCGCCTCCTCGGCCGGCTATCTCCGCCTCGGCGGCGTGGCGCAAGTGCGGCGCGACGACTTCGCGGCTCAGGCACGCTTCGATACCAGCGGGATCCCCGGGCACTCGGTCACCGCTGCGTTCGGGGGATATCTCGAGGTGCGTCGGGCGAACTATCTGGTGGTGCGGGGCTACCAGTCCTTCGGACGCCCGGAGGATGTGGACCTGAGTTCGGTGGCACGTCTCTCCCTGCTGCTCGCGCCCAAGGGGTTGGGCTATGACGTGAACGGCATTGCCCCGGGGCTGTCCGCCCACACCGGCGCCAGGCTCCCCGGAGGCTTTGTCACGGCCGATTTCCTCGCCGCGGGATTGTTCACCAATGCTGGGCTGGACTCGGGGCAGGTGCAGCTCGGGGCCACGGCCGCGCTGTTGCCATCGCCACGACACCAGGTGCTGCTGCATGCGGAGGCCGGGATGCTGCGCAACCCGGTGCCCGGCAGCGAGTTCGATCTGGGCCTCGGCGCCGGACCGCGCGGCTTCCGCGAGCACGCCTTCACTGGCGATCGCCAGTTCTTCGGCACGCTCGAGTATCGCTACACCGCGTTTCAGGAATTTGCCAAGGTCACCGGGGTGGGCTTGGCGACGTTCGTGGACTACGGTGGGGCGTGGTATCGTGGCGATCGCCGCCGCACCGGCTGGGATGCCGGGGTGGGGTTGCGGCTGGGGCCGTCTCGCGCCCCGGATGACGGCGCCAGCCGCCTCGAGCTGGTCCGCCGCTTCGCCAGCGACCGCCAGCCGGCGGGGTGGGTCTTCGTGGTGGGGAAGGGGTTCGTCTTCTCGACCTCTCCCCGGGCGTCCCGCTAAGCTTCTCCGCACCCGTCGCCGGAGCACCCCGTGACCGACCCGAGCTCCACAGCCGCCACGCCACCACCCAGCCACAAGCGCCGCTGGGGCCTCATCGCGCTCGCCGTGGTGGTGGTGCCGGTCCTGCTCTTCTCGATCTACGTCGGCATGGCGCTGAACTGGTCGTATTCCGAGGGCGACCGGTCCGGGATCGTGCAGAAGTTTTCCCACAAGGGATGGCTCTGCAAGACCTGGGAGGGCGAACTGGCAATGAGCACCGTGCCGGGCGTCGCGCCGACGCTGTGGAATTTCACGGTGCGCGACGAGGCGGTCGCAAAACAGGTCACGGCGAGCCTTGGTCGGCGGGTGGTGCTGCAGTACGCCGAGCATCGCGGCGTGCCCACCACCTGTTTCGGTGAGACTGCGTATTATGTGGATTCGGTGGTCGTGCTCCCGCCCCAGTGACGGGCGTCTCCATGACCGTGAGACCAACCTCAGCCTGTGAGAAGGGGATTCCATGTTGTCCAAGCTGCTTCTGACGCTCACCACCGCCGGCGTGCTGGCGACCGGGTGGTTCCATGTCGAACTCAAGTCCTGCCTGCCCGGGAAGAACTCGCGCGCGACTTCGCCTGCCAAAGTCACACTCACCTTCAGCGAAGAGGTCAACGCGGCGGTCTCGGCCATCGCGATCCTGCGTGCCGATTCCACTGAGCTGACCAAGCTGGTGGTGAAGCCGTCCACGAACGCCGCGACCATTGAGGCCGCGGTGCCGACCAAGCTCCCCGCCGGGAACTACATCGTGCGTTGGCGCACCGCGTCAGACGACGGCCATGCGGTGCGCGGGACATACGCCTTCACGGTACTCCAGGCACCGTGAAGCGGCTGGCGCTCCTGACCACGATTGTTCTGGGATGGTCTTGCAGCGGTGGAGAACAGGGTGAGCTGTCGCCCGGCGGCTTCCTTGGCGCCGAACTGACGACGCCGGTTCCGAAGCCAGACTTCACCTTCACGGATTCCAAGGGTGCACCCTACCGGCTGGTGGATCGCACCGCCGGCCAGGTGACGCTGCTTTTCTTTGGCTACACCCACTGCCCCGACATCTGCCCGGTGCACCTCGCGAACATCGCGGCCGTGCTCGACAAGATGCCGGACGATGTCCAGCGGCGCGTGACGGTGGTGTTCGTGACGACCGACCCGGCGCGCGATTCGCTGCCCGTGCTCGACAAATGGGTCAAGGGATTCAACCCCGCCTTTGTGGGATTGCGTGCGTCCGACTCGGTGCTCGCGGCGGCGCAGGCGGAGGTCAAGCTCCCACCCGCGGAGCGGGACACCCTCTCGGATGGATCCGGCGGCTACGCGGTGGGCCACGCCGCCACGGTGATCGCCTACACGCCCGACGGTGTTGGCCGCGTCATGTATCCCTTCGGCACCCGGCAGCGTGACTGGGCGCACGACCTGCCACGGCTGGTCGGCTATGGTCAGTAAGGGCTAGCGGATGCAGTGGTGGTGCTCGGCCACTGGACTCCCCTGGAGCTGGCGGTGGCAATGGTATCCCGGCGTGCACCTGATGGTGCTGTTGCTGGGCCTCGGCTGGTGGCTGCTTGGGCGGGCTCACCAGTGGCAAGTTCGACCCCTGAGGTGGTTCCTGGTCGGGTGGGTGGGGCTCTGGCTGACGCTTGACTGGCCCATCGGAAAACTCGGCGCCGGCTATCTCGCCTCGGTCCATACCCTGCAGTTCCTGGCGATGACGCTCTTGGTGGCGCCAGCACTGCTGTGCAGCATTCCCGACGATGGATGGGAGCGGCTGGCCCCACCGGGATCGCGTGCCCGGCGTGTCCTGCGCCTCTTTGCCCGGGCCCTCCCGGGGCTGGTCGCCTACAACATTCTGGTGGTCGCCACCCATTTTCCCTCGGTGGTCGACCGCGCCATGACCACGCAGCTGGGGTCGTTCGCGATTGACCTCTCCTGGCTGGTTGCGGGATGTTTCCTCTGGTGGCCCATCCTTGCCCCCGCCGGGTTCGTGCGGTTGGGCGTCTTCGGCAAGATGGGCTATCTCTTCGGGGCCACGGTGGTGCCCACGATTCCCGCGATGATGATGGTTTTTTCGGATTGGCCGTTGTATCGGCTCTACGAACTGGCCCCACGGGTTTCACCGCACTTCACTGCCAATCAGGACATCCAGCTCGCGGGCCTGACGATGAAACTTGTCGGCGATCTGCCGATCTGGATCGCGACCGCCGTGGTCTTCTATCGCGGCACGGCGCATCGCCGCGGGGAGACGAACAGTTGAGCACAATCCAACGGCCCAGACACTCGGCGATCACTTCCCGCGGCAACGAATCGGAGGGCGAGTCATGACCCCCATGCTGGGCATCTTCCTTCTGTTGGCCATCGCCGCCCTCAAGCTCGGCGGCTCGCTGCTGTTGCCCATTGTCGTGGCCGGAATGCTCGCCTTGTTGCTGGCACCGACGGTGCGCTGGCTGGCGCAGCACCGACTGCCCACGGGTCTCGCTGCGGGGCTGGTCATGATCGGCGTCACATCGGCGTTGGTGATCGCCGTCACCTTGCTCGCGAATCCCGCCGCCGACTGGCTCGAGCGGGCGCCCAAGTCGTTGGCACAGGCGGAGCGAAAGATCCGCCGCCTCTCGAAACCGCTGCAGACGCTGCAGCAGACCGCCGAGAAAGTCCAGCAGGTGACCCAGAGCGCCGGTGTGGGTGGAGGGCCGCCGAACGGCGCGCAATCGGTGACCGTCGCCCCGGCCGGGCTGATGAGCAAGCTCTCGGGCACCACGATCAGTGCCGTGGGTGCGCTACTGACGGTGATCTTCCTGGCGTACTTCCTGCTCGCCATGGGGGATCGGTTCCGCGACAAATTTGCCGACATGCTGCCCGAACGGCATCGACGCGAGATGGCCGCGGCCATCGTGCTGATGCAGCGCCAGATGTCGCACTACCTGCTGCTCACCACCCTGATCGCCGCCGCCGTGGGTGTGCTGACGTGGGGTGCACTCGAGTTCATCGGTTTCCCGAACCCGGCGCTCTGGGGTGTGGTAGCAGGCGTGCTCAACTTCATTCCCTACGTCGGGGCCGTGGTGACGCTGGTCGTCCTCGGCCTCACCGGACTGGTGTCGTTCGACACCACACGTGAACCGCTGTTGGCGATGGGCGCGTTCTTGGTCATCAACATGATCGAGAGCAACCTCGCCACGCCGATGCTGCTGGGCCGTCGGTTACCGCTGAACCCCGTGGCGATTTTCGTGGGGCTGCTCTTCTGGAGCTGGATCTGGGGGATCACCGGGGCAGTGCTGGCGGTGCCACTCACGGTGATGGTGAAGGTCATTGCCGACCGGGTGGAGTCGTTGAAGGCCTTCGGTGAGCTGCTGGACAACTGATCCTGGGGTCCTGCGGCGGATTGCCGCAGGCCCCCGGCGGGGGTAGAATCCCCGCCACTGGCGCCGTAGCCAAGTGGTAAGGCAGAGGTCTGCAAAACCTCCATCACCGGTTCG
>JBDUDP010000027.1:0-26203 GCA_040002895.1 Gemmatimonadota bacterium | reverse complement strand
CCGGTGAAGATCTCCTGCATGCAGAGGATCTGGACGCCCTCCGCACCGGCCTGCTCGATCAGTGCGAGATGCTTGTTGATGTTGGCGTCCCGGATGATCTCCAGGCTCTCGCTGCTGCTGCAAGCATGTGCGGCCTGGATGAGGCCACACTTCACGATTCGAGGCATCTCAGCTCTCCACGGAGGGGCGTGGCCGGTAGGGCCACATGAGCTTCAGGTAGACGAGGAAGCTCAGGGAAAAGGTCACGAACCAGGCGTACTGGTAGAGATGGTCCGTGAAGCCGGGGTCGGCGACCATGCCACCCGGTGTGCTGACGGCGCGCAGGAATCCTGGCAAGACCGGCAGGATGCCGACCACGAGGGCGATGATGGCGCACGGATTCACGCCACGGCGGTAGCGGTACTCGCCGTCGAGCTGGAAGAGGGCGGTCACGTTCAGTTGTTGCCGCCGGATGATCCAGTAGTCGGCGATGAGGATGCCGCCGAGGGCACCCATGAGCGAGGAATACCCCAGCAGCCAGGTGAAGATGTAGGCCGCGGCGTCAGCATAGAGCCGCCACGGCATCATCAGCACCCCGATGACGGCGGTGATCAGGCCGCCGGTGACGTAGGAGATGCGTCGTGGCGAGAGGTTGGAGAAATCGTTGGACGGCGAGACGACGTTCGCCGCCATGTTGGTGGTGAGCTGTGCCGCGAGCACCACCAGCGCCGCGAAGATGATCACGCCCGTCCCGCCGATGCGGCTCACCAGCACGATCGGATCCCAGACCGGCTCCCCGAAGATCACGATCGTGGCGCTGGTCACCGCCACGCCGATGAAGGCGAAGAGTGTCATGGTGGTGGGGAGGCCAAGGGCCTGCCCCATGACCTGCGAGCGCTGATTCCTGGCGTAGCGGGTGAAGTCGGGAATGTTGAGACTCAGCGTGGCCCAGTAGCCGACGTTGGCCGTCAGGGCCGCCGGAAAGATCGTCCAGAACGACGCGTGCCCACCCTGCAGTTTCTGCGACTGGGTGAGCACGTTGGCCAGGCCGCCGCCATGGCGGACACCCCACCAGAGCAGCAACAGCCCGCCACCGAGCAGCAGCGGCGCCGACCAACTCTCGAGGTGCTTGATGCCCTCGGTGCCGCGCACGATGATGGCCACCTGCACCAGCCAGAACGCCCCGAAGGCGATCCAGATGCCCCCCGCCACGCCCGTCCAGCCTGGGAACGCCGCGCCGAGCAGGAGGTTGAGGGCGAGGGCGCCGATCCAGGTCTGGATGCCGAACCAGCCGCACGCGACGGCCGCGCGCAGCATCGCCGCGACGTTGGCGCCACGCACGCCGAACGAGGCACGGCAGAGCACCGGGAAGGAGATGCCGTAGCGCGTCCCCGCGTGGGCATTGAGGACCATCGGAATGAGCACGATCACGTTGCCGAGCAGGATCGTGAGCATCGCCTGCCACCACGTCATCCCCTGCTGCATCAGCCCGGAGGCCAGCGTGTAGGTGGTGATGACGACACTCATCCCGATCCAGAGGGCGGCGATGTTGTAGGTGGACCAGGTGCGTCGCTCGGCCGACGTCGGGGCGAGGTCGGGGTTCCAGAGCGGGGAGTCTTCGATCGGCGCGGCGGGCGCGCTCATGCAAGGCCCGCCGACGTGCGCGGGAGCCAGCGTCCCCGACCGGCCTGCCCCACTACGGCATAGTCTTCGACGATCACCTCGCCGCGCGAGAGAGTGGTGCGGGCGAAGCCCGCGAGCGGCCAGCCTTCAAAGGGTGACCAGTCGGCGTTGGTTTCCATGGTCGCCGGATCCACATCGCGCGTCGACTCGGGGTGGATGATTGCGATGTCGGCGTCGGCGCCCACTTCGAGCGCGCCCTTCCGCGGGTAGAGGCCCATGATCTTCGCGGGGTTGGTGCTGAGCTTGCGGCACATCTCTTCGAGCGTGAGCCGTCCGGTGCGCACGCCGTGCGTGTAGGTGAGCGGCAGCAGCGTCTCGAGCCCTGGCATCCCCATGGGGATCTTGGTCCAATCGCCTTCCCACATCGCCTTCTGTTCCCGCGAGAAAGTGCAGGTGTCGGTGGAGATCACCGAGACCTCGCCGTGGGTGAGCCCCTCCCAGAGCCGCTGGACGTCGGCCGGCTTCTTCAGCTGCGGACAGCACGCGAAGAGGTGGCCGTCTTCGCGCTCGAACACCGAGTCGTCGAGCACGAGATATTGCACGCAGGTCTCGGCGAGCACGGGCACGCCTCGCTGCTGCGCGGCCCGGACGATGTCGGCGCCTTCGGCGGTCGACATATGCACGATGTAGAGCTGCCCCCCGGTCGCTGCGCTCCACTGCACCACACGCGAGATCGCCTCGGCCTCGATGAAATTCGGCCGGGTCATGGGGTGGAGTCGGGCGCCGTACTGCCGCATCAACTCGGGAGTGTGGTGCCGCGCGATCAGTTCGTCGAGTACCCGGGCCGACTCCGCGTGCACCAGCAACATGGTGCCGTATTCCTTCATCTTCTCGAGCGTGCCGAACAGCGCGCGATCGTCGGATTGCCACCCCTCCGATTCATAGATCATGAATTCCTTGAAGGTGGTGAAGCCGCGGTCGACCATGCCCTTGATCTGGTCGCGATGTTCATCCCAGCGCGTGATGCAGATGTGAAAGGTGTAATCGATGAGCGCCTTCTCCCGGGCCTTGGCCAGCCAGTTGTCGGCCGCCTGCGCCAGCGACTCTCCGGCGTAGGGGATGGCAAAGTCGATCACGGTGGTGACGCCGCCGCGGGCGGCCGCACGGGTACCGGTGCGGTAGTCGTCGGCGGAGGTGGTGCCGCAGAAGGGGAGCTCGAGGTGCACATGCACGTCGAGGACGCCCGGGAGGACCAGATGGCCCGTGGCATCGATCACCTCGGCCCCGGTGCGGTCGAGGTCAGGGCCGAGGGCCGCGATGGTCTCGCCTCGGATGCCGACATCGCCGACGAAGGTGGCGGTGGGTGTGACGACCGTGCCGCCGGTAATGATCCGGTCGAAGCGCATGGCGGAGTGCTCCGGTGGGTGGGTGCTAGGCCCCTGCAACCTGGGTGAGGGCGCGATCGAGGCAGTCGAGCGCGAAGTCGGCATCGGCGGCGGTGATGCACATCGGCGGCTTGAGCCGAAGCACGTTGCCGTCGAGTCCGCCCTTGCCCACGAGCACGCCCGATTCGCGCATCGCTTCGACCACGTCGAGAGTCTCCGACTTCGCCGGCGTCTTGGCGGCACGATCGCGCACCAGCTCGACGCCGAGCATGAGGCCCATGCCGCGCACGTCCCCCACCAGTCGGTGCCGTTCCATCAGCTTCACCAGTCCGGCCTTGAGGCGGCCACCGACCACCCGACAGTTCTCCTGCAGGCCATCGGCGTCGATCACGTCGAGCACGGCGAGGCCCGCCGCGGCCGAGACCGGGTTGCCGGCGAAGGTGTTGAAGTGGATGCGCTGGGTGAGCGCCTGGGCGATCTCCATCCGGGTCGTGACCGCAGCGAGTGGCACGCCATTGCCGATGCCCTTGGCCATGGTGACGAAATCCGGCACCACGCCCCAGTTCTCGAAGCCCCAGTAGTGCGTGCCGGTGCGTCCGAAGCCGGTCTGGACCTCGTCCGCGATGCAGAGACCCCCATGCTCCCGGATGACGGCGTACGCCTCGCGGAGATAGTTGGGGGCACCGTGCGTGGTGCCCCCGACTCCCTGGATCGACTCGGCGATGAACGCCGCGACCTTGCCTGGCGTGGAGTAGCGAATCAACTCCCGGATGTCGGCCACGCTCTGCGTGGCGATCGCCTCGGGCGTGCCATCAAACGGCGAGCGGTAGGGATCAGGGCACATGGCATGGTGCACACCGACGTTGGATGGCACCGGGAACTTCCAGGTGCTGTGCGAGGTGGCACCGATCGCACCGGGCGAGCCGCCGTGATAGGCATTGCGCAGGGCGATGACATCGGTGTTGCCGGTGTAGAGCCGCGCCATGGTGAGGGCGAGATCGGTAGCCTCGCTGCCGGTATTCACGAAATAGGTGACGTCGAGGCCCTTCGGCATCTTCGACGCGAGTTTCTTGGCCAGCAGCGCCAGCTTCGGATGCAGATACATCGTGGTGGCGTGCTGCAGCGTGCTCGACTGCTCGTTCACCGCGGTCACCACGGCGGGGTGGCAGTGGCCACATGACACCGTCACGATCCCCGCGAGCATGTCGAGGTAGCGCCGGCCGGTCTCGTCGAAGAGCCACTGCATGTGGCCTTCCACGATCATCAGCGGCTCGTGATACATCGTGTACACGGCGGGATTGGTGAACTGCCGCCGCAGCTGCAGCACCTCCTCGCGGGTCGGGCCAGAATAGGGCCGGGGCACGTGATCGCATGGGGGCATGGTGGCGCGCATGGCGGTATCTGGGCTCACGGTTGCGGTCACGGGGTGCGCTCGTCAAGCTGTGGCGCGGCGTAGCCCTCGACGGCCTCGAAGCCGGCGTGGTAGTCGGCGGCTTCGGGACGGCGAATCTGCGATTGGGGCACCACTCGGTCGCGCCGCGAGCCGCGGAAATCCTCGATCCGCGTCCAGCCACGCGACGCATGCTGCTCAAGAAAGGCGTCCAGGCCAGCATTGAGCTTCTTGATGATGTTCGGCCCCACGGCCTGGTCGAGCATCGCGGAGGTGCAGACCTGCACCGTGCCGCACCCGAGCAGGAAATAGGACAGCGCCTGGGAGAAGTCGGAGACGCCGCCGATACCGGAAAAGTCGCGGTCGGGGAACGCCTGCGTCAGTTGCGCCATCTTGGCGAGCGAGAGTGGAAGAATGGCCGGCCCGCCCATCCCGCCGCTGGAGACGAAACCGTCGACGTTGATCTCGAACTCCAGCGTCTCGGGGTCGATCATCGGAAGGGAAGGGAAGGTGTTCGACGACACGATGGCGTCGGCGCCGCCGCGGAAGCAGGCTGCGGCCTCGACCACGATGTCCGGCGTCGCGGGCGTCAGCTTGCACCAGACCGGAATCTTCGAGACCTCCTTCACGGCCTCGGTGACCACCGAGCAGAGGCCCTGATCCTTGCCGATGTTGGAGCCCATGTCGCGTCGGTCCATGTGCGGACAGGAGAAGTTCAACTCTAGGGCGTCGGCGCCATGCTCCTGGCAGCTTTCGGCCAGCTGCTGCCAATGCCGCAACTCCTTGTCGTTACCGGAGCCCGCCATGATCGAGGCGACCAGCACCCGATTGGGAAAGGCGTCCTTGATGCGCCGCATCCGTGGCTCCCACCAATCCAGCGTCTTGTCGGAAATGAGCTCCCAATTCCACGACGAATGCAGAGCCGCACCGGGCCGCTTCCGCATTGACACCGAGGCATCCTCGGCGGAAGTGCGCTGGAACTTTGCCTTCGCGCCGTGGACGTTCACGACCGGGTGCAGCCCGATCGTCTTGGTGACGACTCCGCCCCATCCGGCCTCGAACGCACGGAGAATGTTGCTCTCCGATTCGGTCGGTGGCGCGGAGGAGAGCAGGAACGGATTCTCGAAACGGATTCCGGTGAATTCCACCGATCGATCGACTGACATGGGGCCTCCGAGTGCATCGATGCGCCGCCGGGTGGCGGTGCCATCATGACATCCAGTTGATTCCCGCCTCACGATTCCACTTGGTGGTGATCTTCTTGGCCTGGGTCCAGAACTCGATCGAACCGCGACCGGTGATATCTCCCACCCCGAACTTCGACTCGTTCCAGCCCCCGAACGAGAACGGCTCGCGCGGCACCGGTACGCCTACGTTCACGCCGATCATGCCGGCACTCGCCCGCTCCATGACATGACGTGCGGTGCCGCCGCTCTCGGTGAACACCGACGCCGCGTTGCCGTAGGGCGAGGCGTTCTCGACCACGAGGGCCTGCTCGAGGTCACGCGCGCGGATGATGGCGAGCACGGGACCGAAGACCTCGTCCTGTGCGATGCGCATGTCCGCTGTGACATGGTCGATGATGGTCGGGCCGATGAAGTAACCCCCCTCCCGGCCGGGTACCGTGACGGCACGACCGTCGACGAGTACTTTCGCGCCCGCCGCTTCGGCCTCCACGATGTAGCGGTGGATGCGGTCGCGCGCCTCAGCCGAGATCACCGGGCCGAGGTTCTTCCCGGGGACGATTGATCGGGCGTGCTCCACCATGCGCGTGATGATATGGTCGGTCGCCGACACCGCGACCATCACCGAGGCCGCCATGCAGCGCTGGCCGGCGCATCCCGACATCGACGCGACCACGTTGTTCGAGGTCATCTCGGGGTCGGCGTCAGGCATCACGATCAGGTGGTTCTTGGCACCGCCGAGCGCGAGCACGCGCTTGAGGTTCGCGGAAGCCCGGCGGTACACCACCTTCGCAATGCGAGTGCTGCCGACAAAGGAGATGGCGTCGATGCCGGGATGATCACAGATCGCCTCAACCGCCGCCTGTCCGCCGTGCACCACCTGCAACACGCCGTCGGGAAGCCCCGCCTCGGTGAGCAGCTGGGCGATCCGGCCCGCACTCAAGGGGACCAGTTCCGACGGCTTCAGGATCATGCAATTCCCCAGGGCGATCGCGTTCGGGATCGACCAGTTGGGAACCATGTTCGGAAAGTTGAAGGGCGTGATCGCGGCCACGACGCCCACCGGGAAGCGCTCGATGCGACACTCGACACCCCGGCTCACCTCGAGTACCTCACCCGCGGTCATCTGCGGCAGTGAACACGCGAATTCAGTGAGCTCAATCGACTTGAGCACCTCGGCGCGCGCCTCGGCGGTCACCTTGCCGTTCTCCTCGCACACCAGCGCGGTGAGTTCGTCGAGATGCTGCTCGAGCAGCTGGCGGTAGCGATAAAAGACCTGGACCCGATCCTTGATCGGCGTGGCCGACCAGGCAGGCAGGGCGGCGCGGGCCGACTGCACCGCGGCATCGACTTCGGCCGCGGCCGAAAGCGGCACCCGGGAGATGACGCTGCCGTCGCTGGGGTTGTGGACGTCGAGCAAGGCGAGTCCGGCATCGCCTGGCACAAACATTCCACCGATATAGTTGTCCACTGTGGCGTACTTCATGCCTTGAACGTACGGCGCAAGTCGGTTCCCCGCAATCAGTTGAACTGCTCTTCCCCGGCCGGATGCCCGCCCCTGACCGGCTGATCTTCGAGATCCTGTGCGCCTCCCCTCGGGAGTCGACGTCCCTCCCCGACACAGTGGCATCCACGATAACCTTGGGAGGGCATCATGCTGCGCTGGGCCATGGGTTTCCTCATTCTGGCGATCATCGCGGGCGTGCTGGGCTTTGGCGGGGTCGCGGCGGCATCGACCGGGATCGCCAAGACGCTGTTCGCGATCTTCCTGCTGATCTTCCTGGTGACATTGGTCCTCGGAATGGCGGCGGCAAAGAAGATCACCTGACCGTGTTCATCGGATCGACAGCCAGTTGTCATGCAGTCGCCGGGCGGGTGTCATGCGGCGAAGGTATCTTCTGAGAATGCGACTTTCCCAAGTTCTCCCGATCGTGGTGGTTGCGGTGCTGGCCTGCAAGGAACCGCCGCCACCGCCACCCGTGCTCGCGGTGGCCCCCACCGGCGATACGGTCGTGGTATCGGCGGTGTCTGTCCCGACGGCCGAGCCCCGCTCCGATGGATCGTGGGTGATCCTGGCGGCAGAGGAAGGCGAGGTACGCATCGTCGACTTCGCCCAGCATCGCGTCATCCCCTTCCCGGGCATGACGACGGCGGAGGTGCCCCACCCCTCGGTCCTGCTCGGACTCGGCGACACGACCGTGGTGGGCGATTGGGGACTGCGGCGGTTCACCTCTTGGCTGCCAGGCGCGCCCCGACTCGAGGCATGGCCGGTGCCCGACGCACTGCGCGGGGCATTTCCCCATGCGCGCGATGCTGCCGGGCAGTGGTACTTCGAGGTGCCGCCGGTGGCGCAGCGTGACGGCTCGGGCCTGCGTGACAGTGCGGCGGTCGTGCGCGCCGACGCGCAACTGACCCGGTTCGACACCATCGCGCGGCTCGCAGCACCCGATCTCGCCATCGTCCCGGGGGCCGACGGGCCCCGTTACGAGCGGCGGCTCCTGGCGGGTCAGGATCTTTGGGGTGTCCAGCGCAACGGCACCTTCTGGATTGCGCGCGTCTTCCAGAACCGGATCGAGTGGCATTACCCCAATGCCAAGAAGCCGTTCACGGGCCCGGCCATGCAGGACCCGATCCTCCCAGTCCAGGAGATGGATCGGCAGATCTTCATTCGTCGTTTTCCGGAGGACCAGCGGGAGGCGGCGCGTCGGCTGCAGTTCACAGCGATCAAGCCGCCATTCGAGGGAGCCTTCCAGACGCCGGATCAGCGCGTCTGGCTCTTCAAGAGCGCGGTGGCGCTCGATTCGGTGCGCCGGTTTCAGGTGGTGGACAGCACCGGGGTGCGCGTGGTCGTGACCGTGCCGAGTCGCGGCTCCGCGCTCGGCGTCGACAGCCACTACATCCTCATGGCCGAGGAATTCCCCGGGGGAATCCGGCTGCTCCGCTATCCCGTGCCGGAGCAGGCCAAGGGCACGCCCTAGTCGAGCAGGGGCTCCTCGACGCTCTCCTCGGTCTCTTCATCGGGGAGGGTTTCCGGCCGCCGCCGCTCGCGATTCCGATCGTACCAGCGGCGAGTGACCTCGCCCGCCAAGTGGGTGTTCCCGATGCCGAAGGCGAGGCCCACCGCCAGCGCCACGGCACCCAGAATCAGGGTGAAGGCGGCGGTGACGATCTCCTCGCCCACTCCCAGTTGTTGCAGCGCCATGAAGATGGCGATCACCACCACCGATCCCTTGGCCACCTTCGCCAGGGTGGGCACCCCCTCGACATTGCCCGCCGATGCCAGGATCACACCCCGCACGAACTCGCCCACCACCATGCCGAGAATCACGATCACGATGGCGCTGATGAGCGTCGGGATGAACGAGATCATGATGCTGAACATCTCGTTGATGCTCTCCAACCCAAGCGCCGCCGAGGCGAGCAGGATGACGATGAGCATGACCAACCAGAACAACAGTTTGCCGACGGCGTGGACCGGATCGAGTCGGGCGCCGGTGCGGTCAACCACCTCGCGGAATCCCCCTGCCTCGGCCATACGGTTGAAGTCGAGTCGCTTGAGCGTGGCATCGACCCATTTTTCGATCTGCCGCGCGACGAAATAGCCGGCGATCATGATCAACGCAGCAATGAGCATGGCGGGGATCACACGCCAGAGCTGGTCGGCTCCGGCCTGGAGGCGTTCACTGAGCTGGTTCACGGGGAGACCTCGAGCACGAGTTTGCCGAATTGTTCGGCCGCTGCGAGGCGTCGGTACGCCTCCTTCCCGTCGGCGAGCGGGAGCACGGCATCCACCGGCGGTCGCAGCAGCCCCGCCTCACCCAGCGCCAACACCTCGGCGAACTCCCGTGGCGTCCCCATCGTGGAGCCGAGGAGTGACCACTGGAACCAGAACAATCGACGCAGGTCGACCCCCACGTCATGGCCCGAGGTCGAGCCGCAGGTCACCAGTCGACCGCCGGGACGCATGGCACGCAGCGACCGATCCCAGGTGGCCTCCCCGACCGAATCCATCACGACGTCCACTCCCTGACCGAAGTGCTGCTTCACCGCCGAGACCACGTCGCCCTCGGGCCCATGGTCGAGCGCGAGCTCGGCCCCCATCGCCAGCGCACGGGCACGCTTCTCCGCCGAGCCGGACGTGACGGCGACCCGAGCGCCAAGATGTCGGGCGATCTGGAGCGTAGCCAACGCCACCCCACCACCGATCCCCCAGATCAGAACGGTTTCGTCGCGCTGGAGCCGGGCCCGAGTGGTGAGCATCCGCCAAGCCGTCAGCGAGGCCAACGGAAAGGCCGCAGCCTCGGCCCAGCTCCATTCGCCCCGGATCGGGGAGGCCGCCCGCGCAGGGACCACCACCTGTTCGGCCGCGGTGCCACTCCGATGCTCGCCCTGCACACCGAACTCGCGACAGAAGACATCATCGCCGGCCCGGCACGCGGTGCACTCGCCGCACCCCCACCCCGGATTCAGCACCACGCGGTCGCCCACCGCGAGATGACGGACGGCGCTCCCCACCTCGAGCACCACTCCGGCACCATCGCACCCGACGATGTGCGGTATGGCGGGCAATGGCACCGCCGGCAACCCCGCGGCCACCCAGAGATCGAGCCGATTCAGGGCGACCGCACGGATCGCGATGCGCACCTCGTCCGGGGCGCCAAGACGCGGCTCCGGGAGCTCGAGCAACGCCAGATTTTGCGACCCGCCGGTGGCGGTCAAACAGAGTGCGCGCATGAGCTCTCGATGACACCTTGCAGAAGCGACGTTGAGACGCGACTTATTATAGCGCGATGACACGCACGCGTCGGTGCGCGAAACATCCACACAGGTTCAACCGATGGACTTGTTCACCCCCCAACACCACCCTGCAGGAGCGAAGTATGGATCTGTTTCTCAGTCCGGAGAGTTCGTGGGAACTGTCCGGCGGCTGGATGGAGTCCTCCGAAGGGGGTGCACCGCCCCCGACTCCGATGAGCATCCCCGAGCCGGCCATGGGTTCCCTTCCCGCCAAGAAGCGGCGGAAGCCGAAGAAGCGGCCCGCTCCCAAGCCAGCACCGAAGCCGGAAATGAAGGCGCCCGCCAAGGCTTCCCCGAAGAAGGTGGCGGCAAAGGCGGTGCCCAAGGCAGCGGCTCCGAAGCCGGCAGCTCCCAAGGCAGCGGCTCCGAAGAAGGCCGCCCCCAAGAAGGCTGCCGCAAAGAAGGCCGTGCCGAAGAAGGCCGCGCCCAAAAAGGCCGCACCCAAGAAGGCCGCGCCCAAGAAGGCTGCGCCCAAGAAGACCGCGCCGAAGAAGGCCGCACCCAAGAAGGCCGCGCCGAAGAAGGCCGCGCCGAAGAAGGCCGCGCCGAAGAAGGCCGCCTCGAAGAAGGCCGCGCCGAAGAAGGCGGTGCCGAAGAAGGCCGCGCCCAAGAAGGCCGCCCCGAAGAAGTCGTCCGCGAAGAAAGCAGGAAAGAAGCGGTAGTAATGCCGCGGCTGACCCGCGTTTTGGCGCGCCCCGGGTCTTTCGGGGCGCGTCGTCTTTTTGCTCTCGTGGTGCTGACACTCGCTGCGTGCGACCGGTCGCGGCCGGGTCTTGGCATGGAGGCGCTCACCGGCGGATCGGTGATCGATGTCGTGTCGGGGCGCCTCATCCCCGAGGCGACCATCCTGGTGCGCGGCGGTCAGGTGGTCGCAGTCGGGCCGATGAGCGAAGTGGCCGTTCCCAACGGTGCGTTGGTCACCGACCTGCGGGGCCGCTGGATCATTCCCGGGCTGATTGACGCCCATGCGCACCTCCAGCCTTGGGGAATGGCGCTCGCACTTCGGTGGGGGGTGACTACCGTACGCGATCTCCATGACGGATTGCCGCTCGCCGACACGTTGCGCGCCCTCGCCGCCAGCACACCGTCTCCGCGGCTCTTTCTTGCGGTGTCGATGCTGGACGGTCTCCCCACGACCTATCCCGATGCCATCGGTCTCGAGGATCCGGCCGCGGCGGACAGCGCGGTGGCGTGGCTGGTTCAGCACGGCGCGACCTGGGTCAAGAGTTACACCCGAACCACCCCTGACCTGCTCGAAGCCATTGTTCGCGCCGCACGCGCTGCACGCCTCCCCGTGGCGGCACACCTCGGCTTGACCGACGCGCTTACGGCCGCGCGACTCGGTGTGGCCTCGATCGAGCACCTCAGCGGTGTTCCCGAAGCGGCCGGAGACTCGCTGGCGCTTTTTGCCGCGCACGGTCGGGGATTCTTCCCGGGCTGGACCGCGTTTGAACGCAGCTGGGTCACGCTCGACAGTGCCAGGTTGAATGAGGTCGCGCGCGTGCTCGCTGCGAGCGGCGTCACGCTGGTTCCGACCCTTGGAGTACACGAGACGTTTTCACGGCTCGATGACTCTGCGGTGTACCACGCGAGCGACCTCGCCGGTGTGCCGGACAGCGCGCGCGTCAACTGGAACGTGCCGGGAATGATTCAACGTGCCGGATGGGGCCGCGCTGACTTCATTGAGTTCCGTGCCGCCCGGTCGGTGCAGGATCGCTTTGTCGAACGGTTTGCGCGGGAAGGTGGTCGGCTCGCGACCGGCACCGACGCCTCGAATCAGCTCCTGGTGCCGGGTGCGGGAGTGCATCTGGAAATGGAGTTGCTGGTGCGGGCCGGACTCACACCGCTCGACGCCCTGCGTGCCGGCACGCTGCGGGGCGCCGAGATGCTTCGGGCCGACACCCTCGGGCGAATTCAGGCGGGTGCTGCCGCCGACCTGGTGGTGCTCGCCGGCAACCCGCTGCTCGACATTCGCAACAGTCGTCTGGTGGTGCGGGTGATGCTTGGCGGGGCGTGGGTGCCCTAGCGAGCCGACGCGGCGGTCCTGCGCGATTACCTTACGCCGGTCCGACATGGAGCGTCACGTGGGCACCTTTCGCTGGACTCCGGAACGCATGGAACAGCTCGAGCACGCGGTTCGGAAGCGGAAGCGCGTCACGCTCCGCCGCCGGGGCAACGAGTACGTGGTGGTCGCGTCCGCGATCACCACCTCCCGCGGTCGCGATGCGCTCATGGGCTACCTCGCGATGACGGGAGATGAACTCACCTTCGTCCTCTCCGACCTCGACCACTTCCAGGTAATCGACTCCTGACTCAACCTCCCCTTCCGGTGGCCCTGCTGCACCTCGACGAGAGCTGCCTCGGCAACGGCAAGCCGGGCGACAATCCCGGCGGTGCCGGTGGCCTGATTGAGGTGCGCACGCCCAAGGGCGTGCAGCGTCGGGACTTCTTTCTCCACTCCCCTTCCACGACCAACAATCGGATGGCCCTGGCCGGCGCCATTGCCGCGTTGCAGTTGCTGGGACAGAAGGGCGCCCGGCTGCGGCTCCTGATTGTCTCCGACTCGGAGTATCTGGTGAAGGGCGTTCGCGAATGGGCGCCGGGGTGGCAGGCGCGAGGCTGGACGCGCAAGGGCGGTGTGATCGAGAACCTCGAGCTCTGGAAGGCGCTCTGGCAGTCCCTCCCGAATCACGAGGCACAGTTCACCTGGGTGCGCGGTCACGCCGGGCACCCGAAGAACGAATACGCCAATGATCTCGCAGTGCGAGCCGCCACCGAGCAGATGACCTCGCAGGGCATCGAGGAGTCGGGCTATGCGGAATGGCTTGACGCCAAGCGTGCCGCAGGGAAATTTGCGAGCTACGATCCCGATGCCACCTTTGTTGCGTTCGAAGCCCGATTGGCTGCCGGAGAGCGGATTCCGCTCGCGGAGGGGAAGTGACCGAACTCGAACGACTCACCGCCACGCTGCTGGCCCAATGGCATGCCGAGGGCGGTACGGCCGGCGGCCCCATTCCCATCGCCGCGCTGCTCGATCGGGTGCTCCCCTATCGTCGGGCCCGTCGCCTCCTCGGCATCGACGTGAGTGAGGATTACGAGGCGCTCCTGCTCCGGCTGCTCGCCGAGGAAGAGGGCTTGGTCGAGGTCCACCCCGCCGAGGCCGCCGAGCAGGCGCGCGCCACGCTGGCCACCAAGCTTCCCGACCTTGATGTGCTGCAGCGACTTCGGCCGGCGGACGTCACCGTGCGCGCCGACACGGTGAGCCGACTCGAGGGCGTGCTGCAGATGCCGCCGGCGCGCGCGGTGGACCCGGCTCCGGTGCCCGGCATGTCCGCTGCCATCGCCAATCCCGAGCCCCGGGCGTTTGACGACATTCCCGCCATCGGGGTGGGTGAGGACGGCCCGATCAACGACGCTGACATCATCCCGCTCCCCGTCAGTCGCACGGTGGCCGACGCCATTCGGGTGGCGCTCGAAGACCGGGAGGAGCGCACTTCGCACCCGCCGACCCCCGAATTCCTGACGGCCGTCCAGTTCCATTCCCCGTCCGAAAGCTGTTGGGGGTGCGGCGAAGCATTGCCCGAGGGGCGCAGCGTCAAATTCTGCCCCTTCTGCGGCGCCGACCAGCGCGCGCCGACCTGTCCCGCCTGTGGCTCGTCGATCGAGCGGCAGTGGAAGCACTGCGCCGAGTGCGGCATCAAGCTCGGCGGGTGAGCACCGGGGCTGGGTTCCCGCCATATTCCACTGATGACAGATATCGTCTTCCTCTCCGCCGTCCGGACCGGCTTTGGCACGTTCGGGGGCACCCTCAAGGATCTCAGCGCGACTGATCTGGGTGTCATCGCGGCAGGGCATGCCCTGGAGCGATCGGGCGTGCCCCCGGCCACAGTGGATCACGTGATCGTGGGCAACGCCCTGCAGACGTCCAAGGATGCCATGTACTGTGCGCGTCACATCGGACTGCGCGCCGGTCTGCCGATCGAGACCCCCGCGGTCACGGTGAACCGGCTGTGCGGTTCGGGGTTCGAGGCCGTGGTGCAGGGCGCCCATCGCCTGCTGCTGGGTGAGGCCACCGTGGTGCTTGCGGGGGGAACCGAGTCGATGAGTCAGGCACCTCACGTGGTGCGGGGTGCACGCTGGGGCATCAAGTATGGTCCCTCGCCATTGCTCGAAGATTCATTGTTCGAGGGGCTGCGGGATTCCTACGCGGGTTGTGCCATGGGTGACACGGCCGAGAATCTCGCCGCCAGTTACGGGGTCACCCGCGACGACTGCGAGGAGTACGCGGTGCGGTCGCAACTGGCCGCCGCCGCCGCATGGCGAGACGGGGTGTTTGCTGACGAGGTCATCCCGGTCCCGATCCGCGATCGCAAGACCAAGCAGGACATCCCGTGGGCGAGCGACGAGCACATCCGCGCCGACGTGACGCGCGCGGCACTCGCCAAATTGCCGGCGCTCTTCCGTCCCGATGGCACCGTGACGGCGGCGACCGCCTCAGGCATCAACGATGGCGCCGCGATGCTGGTCATGACGACCGGCGCCACGGCAGCCGAGCATCGCCTCGCACCGCTTGGGCGCTTGGTGGCGTGGGGTGTGGCCGGCGTTCCGCCCGAGCGGATGGGGATCGGGCCGGTGCCCGCGGCGCGCAAGGCGCTGGCCATGGCTGGAATGACCGTGGCACAGATGGACCTCGTGGAGGTGAATGAAGCCTTCGCGGCGCAGTATCTCGCGGTCGAACGCGAACTCGGCCTCGATCGCCCGCGGACCAACGTCCACGGTGGCGCCATCGCGATCGGACATCCCCTCGCGGCGAGTGGCGCGCGCATCACCGCGCACTTGCTGCATGCCCTTCGTGCGCGGGGCGGCGGCCTCGGCCTCGGCTCGGCGTGCATCGGCGGCGGGCAGGGAATCGCCGTCATCGTCGAAGCGTTCCCGGCCTGAGCTGACATCATGGAACCAAAGCTTCCCGCGCGCATTGATCGCGCCACCTTCGACCGTCTGTTGCAGCGCGCGGCCGAATTGCAGGCCGCCGCGAGTGACATCGGCGACGGTGTGAGCGAGGCGGAAGTGATCGCCCTCGGAAAGGAAGTCGGCATCCCCGAGCAGCACCTGCGTCAGGCGCTGCTCGAGGAGCGCACCCGCGCCCTCCCCGCCACGCCAACAACGACCCTGGACAGCTGGTTCGGCCGCGCCGATCTCGTGGCCGATCGGGTGGTGCAGGGCACGGAAGAGAGCATCGCGCTGGCGCTCGCGCGCCAGCTCGAGTCGCGCGAACACTTTGTCGTGCAGCGCGCGACCGTGGGCCGCACCACCTTTGAACCAATGAGTTCCTTCGCCGGAGCGTTGCGCCGGATGCGGCGCGTGTTCGAGGGAGCCGGCAAGCCCTATCTCGATCGCGCGGAACTCGTGACCGTGGTGATCACCCCACTCGAGGCCGGCTTCTGCCACGTCACGCTGGCCGCGACGCTCCGCAAGGCGCGCAACGCCTACGTCGTCGGCGGAAGTGCGCTCGGGATTGGTGGCATGATCGTGGGAGCGGTGATGGTGGTGGCCGGTGCCCCGGAGGTCGCGGCACTCCTTCCGCTCGCCCCCGCGATCCCTGGCGGGTTGCTGGTGGCGCGAATGTTCCGGCCCGTTGCCGATCGCGCCCAACTCGGGCTCGAGCGAATCCTCGACGACCTCGAGCGCAAACCGTCGCTCCCTCCGGGGACACGCGGTGCACCGGTGCCACCGTCACGCCTCGCGCGCGATGTGGGCAAGGTCGTCCGCGACCTCACCACCGAAGTGCGCAAGGCGTTCGAGGAGAAGTGACCATGCCGAAGCGACTCTGCTTGCCGGCGCGCGCAGGTGTGCGCGGCGCTCTCGTGTCGGCCGCACTGCTCACGGCGGCCTGCTACCCCTCCACCACCCGCCCCGCGACGCTGCCGCTGCCGAGCGCGTCGGTGGTGGAGTGGGAGCTCTCGGTGCGCGAGGCGACGCAGGAATTGGCACTCGCCCTGGACGCCGACTCGATCCCGGTTCGGCGCACCGAGGCCGCCGATGGCTGGCTCGAGACCGGATGGTTTGATGCCGCGACGCTCAGGTCCACCGACCGTCGACCGCTCGGCGAGGGGGTGGTGCGCCTGCGCGCCTGGGTCGATCCCGGCAAGCCCAACTACAGCAGCGTCACCGTGGAGACGGTGTACCGCCCGCTCGACGATCCCTCCCGTGAGGGCCGCGCACTCGAACAGATTGTGGTCGCGAATCATCCGGTCGCGCTGCGAGTGGCGCGGGTGTTGGCAGGGTTGTCCAAGAAATTCGGCGGGCACACGGACGAGGACGAGCTCCCGGTGAAGTCCGATTCGACGTCGCAGAAGCGGGTGAAGAAGCCCTAGCCGACGAAGGCCTGCAGGTAACGTTCGAGTGTCACGAAGTCGAGGATCGCATCCTTGCATGGTCCGGCCGGCAGCGTCATGGTGAGGCCGAGGACCGGCACCTTTCCCGCCACATCATGCAGCCCGGTCACCATGTCCCGCTCGCAGGCCACCGCCACCACGGCGCGTGGACGCCGTTCGCGGATCACGCGACGTGCCAACTGGCCGCGCGTCGCCACGAACACCGGCACGCCATACTGCCCAGCCAGACCGAGCACGCGGTCGAGGGTGTCGCGCGAGAGACAGCGCGGAATCAGCAGCAGGAGTTCCCCGGTGCCGACGCGACGCGTGCGCAACAACGCGAGGGTGTTGTAGACCTTGACCGACGCGTTCTCGACCCAGTCCCGACGGCCGAACCAGGCCGACACGCGGGAGGTGAGACGCATGACGCGCAGGAAGAGTCCGCGCTCCGCCAGCGCACTCGGGAGCAGGGCGCGGCGGGTGCCATAGGATAGCGCCAACAGCAGCCACCAGAGCAGCGCCGCCCCGCCGGTTGCGGCGAGCAGGGCCCACACCACCCCCGGAAGCGGGGAGTAGAGTTCACGCAACCGCGGCGCCAGCAGGTAGAGCACGATGGCGATCACGGCGAGGGCCACCATCAGCGATGCCACGGCCCACCGGAAGAAGAGCGACGGTGGCGCATCGAAGTTGCCCTGATCGGGCAGCGGCTTGCCGTCCCACTCATCCCACTCGTGGCCGAGACGACGATCGACGTCGATATGAATCAGTTCTGCGCGCGGTGGAGTCATCAGGAGGCGAAATCTCCGGATGCGCCGGTGGGAGTCAAGGGCAACGACGATGTTGCAGGTGGCTACTTTTCGAGCATGACCCTCGCGCCCAGCGCATTTGAGGCCGACCGGCGGGCCCGATACAGCGAAGGCGCCGGGATCTACCGGATCACTCCGGCCGCAGTGGCCCGGCCCATGACCCTGCTCGAACTCCGGGCTGCGATTGCCGATGCCCGCGAATCGGGCTGGGGCGTGACCCCCCGGGGTGCCGGCAGCGCCATGGATGGCGGCAATCTCGGGGAGGGGTTGCTGCTCGACCTCACCGTCTTCGACGCAGGTCGCTGTGACGTCTCGGCGCGAGACCGCACGGCACGACTCTCACCTTCGGTCACGCTGGCACAACTGCAAGCGGCCGCGGGGCGGGCAGGACTTCGCTTTCCCCCTGATCCGTCGAGTGGGGCATGGGCCACGCTGGGCGGGATGCTCTCGACCAATGCGTCGGGGGCGCGCAGTCTCCGCTATGGCAGTGTGCGACGCTGGGTGTCGGAGCTCACCCTCGAGACGGCAGCTGGTCCGTTGCGACTCGTGCGCGGATTGCCACCCGATCTCGAGCATCCGGTGATGATCCGCTGGTACGCGACCGTCGCGCCGCTGCTCGCGCAGCATGCCGATGCCATCCGACGCGCCTACCCGGCTGTGCGCAAGAACAGTGCGGGCTACGGGCTCAACCACCTGCTGCAATCCGGCGATCTGCTCGACCTGGTGGTGGGTGCAGAAGGCACGCTCGGCATCATCACCGACCTTGTCGTCCGCCTCGACCCGGTGCCGTGTCATCGAGTCTCGCTCCGGGTGGTGCTCGGGAGTCGCGCCCAGTTGGTGCCCGCCCTCGAGCGTCTGCGGGCATGCGATCCCACCACCCTCGAATTCCTCGATGCATCCTTCCTGCGGATCATCGAAGCTGGTTCGGCCACGGTTGGAGCGGTGGACGTGCCGAGCGGCGCGGCCGGGTTGCTGCTGGCCGACCTCGAGGACGACGACGCGGCCGATCTGGAGATGCGGCTCGACGCGGCCGCCAGTGCGGTGGCGCCATTTGCCGTCCAAGTGCACACGGCACGCGATCCCGCCGCGATCGATCAGCTGTGGCAGATTCGACACCGCGCCTCGCCAGTGCTCGCCGCACTCGGCGACGGTCGACGATCGTTGCAGGTGATCGAGGATGGCTGTGTCCCGCCCGAACGACTCGGCGAGTATCTCGATGCCATCGATATCGCGACGGCCCGGCAGGGCATCGAGGCGGTGATGTTCGGACATGCCGGCGATGGTCACGTCCACGTGAACCTGTTGCCGAATCTGGGGAAGCCGGGATGGCTCGAGGGCGTCCGCGCGGTGTTCGATGAGGTGACGGAGGCGGTTCTGCGACTCGGGGGAACCACTTCGGGAGAGCACGGTGCGGGCCGCCTGCGGGCCGGCACGCTGGCTCCGCTCTACGGTGAGCGGGTGCTCGAGGCGTTCCGTGCCATCAAGGCGGCCTTCGATCCCGACGGCCTCTGGAATCCCGGGGTCATCCTCGGATCGGGCGGCCATCCACTCGACCGCCTCAAGGTCGGCTCCGACGCCGTGCCACTCCCGGCCGGGATCGCCGAACGACTCCGCGAAATCGAGCTCGGCGCGGACTGGGCCCGGAGTCGTTGGGACTGACGCCGCCGGGCGTGGGCGGTCGGCGCGCGCCTGACTTATCTTGCGCGGCACACGACCCGCCGTCCGCCATCGACCCACCACTCTCGCCACGACTGTCATGCGCCTCTATCGCGAACCCGTCGTCACGCTGATCGCCCGTCCGCAATTCCTCGAGCCCGAGCATCTCGGCGTCCAATGGAAGGAAGCGGGGACCGACGGTGAGAAATTGGCGGAATTTGCGGGCCGACTCTGCTACATGAGCCAGCACAATCCTGCCGGGCGCAGCACGGCGGAATACCTCGGCAACATCCTCAAGCAGGGACACGGGTCGGTCTTCGAGCACGCGGTCTATGTGCTGCTGATCGAGGGCGTCTCGCGGTCGCTCACCCATGAGTTGGTGCGGCACCGCGCCGGATTCGGCTATTCGCAGCTGTCGCAACGCTATGTCGACGAATCGGATGCCGCCTTCGTCATGCCGCCCGCGGTGCAGGGCGATGAGGCACTCGAGGCCGGCTGGCTGACCCAGATGGAGGCCGCCCAGGCGAGCTATGTCGCCATGGTCGAGCGGTTGATGGAGCGCTATGCCTGGGTCCCCGACAAAATCCACCGGCGGAAACTCGCGCGTGAGGCCGGGCGCAGCGTGCTCCCCAATGGGACCGAGACCAAGATCGTCGTGAGCGGGAACATCCGGGCCTGGCGCACCATGCTGGAATTGCGCCTCGGCGAAGGCGCCGAGCGCGAGATTCGCCGGTTGGCCGTGATGGTCCTCGAGACGCTGCGTGCCGAGTCGCCCGCGTTCTTCCATGATTTCGAGCTGTATCAGGCGGGAGACGGGGCGCAGGCTGGCAGGGTGGTCTACCACAAGGTCTGACCTTTTCCCGTGGTCTTGCTACATTTGGAGCGATGCCCTCAACCATGTCTTGGCTGCCCCAACTCCGTATCGACCGGTGCGTTTGCATGCGCATGCCGTTCGCCCGGCTGCTCCCTGAGGCCACGGCACAAGGGTGGGATCTTGACCAGCTGCAGGACGCCACCGGTTGCGGGGATCAGTGCGGAATGTGTCGACCCTACTTGCGGGAGATGCTGGCACATGGCACAACCGTCTTCCACGCCGTGATCGAAGACGAGTCGTCCGGAGAGCCGGCGTGAGCAGCCCGCTCCGACCCGTGGTGGTGAAAGACCGTCGCGGCCTCGCGGCGCGGCGACAGAAGCGCTGGTACAGCGGGATCTTCGCCACCGGGCCGCTGGTCTTCTATGCTCTGCTCACCGGCTGGCTCTCGGTCGCTTTCCTCGCTTCAGCCAATCGCGATACTGGGCTGGTCTTCGCAGCGGTCAGCAGCTTCGTGGCTCTGATCACCATGCGTCGTGGTCGGGCGCTTGCGGAGCGGCAGCAGGAGTCCTTGGCCACGGCGCTCGCCGCCGCCGACCGCCGCAACCGCGAACTCGAACGTCTCCGGGACCTCGCGGCAGCACTGCTCGCGGGCAACGATCTCGCAGCCCTCAATCGACAGATCGCCCAGGCCGCCGCCGACCTGCTCGAGGCCGAGGGCGGGGCGATCATGTTGGTGGTGGAAGAGGGTCGCTTCGTTCGGGTGGTGGCGGGCGCCGGTCCGCTGCTGTCCGCGGTGGGATCGTTGGTGCCGATGGAACAGTCCCTCGTGGGCCACGTGATCCTGCACGATGAGGCCGCCCTCGTCGACGACATGGAGCTGGACCCTCGCAATCATCCGCACGAACAGCTCACCGGTCGCCTCACCAGCGCCGCCATGGTGCCGCTGCGCTCGGCCGGGCTCGTGGTGGGAGCTGTCTGCGCCTACAATCGCAAGGATGGCCGGTTCTTCGGGGAGCACGACCGCCAGCTGCTGCAGACCCTCGGTGACCAGGTCGTGCTCGGGCTCGATCGCACCACGGTGCTCGAAGAGTTGCGCCGCAACGAGCGCATGCTGGCCACACGAAACAAGGAACTGCAGCGCGCCACCCAGCTCAAGAGCGAGTTCCTCGCCAACATGTCGCACGAACTGCGCACTCCGCTCAACGCCATCATCGGATTCTCGGACCTGCTCCTCACCGAGGGGCTCGGCCCGCTCGAGGAGCAGCAGAAGGATTTCCTCGAGGCGATCCTGCGGAACGGCAAGCACCTGCTCGGGCTGATCAACTCGGTGCTCGACCTCTCGAAGATCGAGGCCGGTCGCATGACGCTGTCGCTCGAGACCTGCGACCTGCGTGAGGCGATCATCGGGGCGGTCACCGACACCAGTTCGCTGCGGAGTGGCAAGAATCAGGAGTGCGCCACGGACCTGCCCGAGGGGACGGTCATCGACATCGTGGGCGACGGGGTGCGCATCCGGCAGATCCTCTTCAATCTGCTGTCGAACGCGTCGAAGTTCACCGGCGAGGGCGGACGCATCACCGTCTCGGCGGTGCGCACCGTGGCGCCGATGCCGAGCGTCACGCCGGCGCGGCTCGGCGAAAGCGTCAAGCTCGCGACTCGGGATGTGGTCTGGGTGTCGGTGTCCGACTCGGGGATGGGGATCAAGAATGACGACATGGGGAAGCTCTTCCAGGAGTTCTCCCAGGTCGATGCCTCCGCATCACGCGCGGCACAGGGCACCGGGCTGGGGCTGGTGCTCTGCAAGCGGTTTGTGGAACTCCACGGGGGTCAGATCGGCGTGGAGTCGATCTACGGCAAGGGCAGCACCTTCTGGTTCATGCTGCCGGTTGACGGCCCGCCCAAGCGCCGCGACGGCACCGGCGTCGACACCCTGATCGCGTCGCTCGCCTAGCTCCACGCTCCGGCGAGCTCGGCCCGTGCCGCCCATGCGGCCACGCGAGACGAGACCAGTTCGGCGGCCAGGCGCGCGATCGGTTCGTCGTCCTCCCGGAAGAAGCCCGGCGTCTCACTCCCGAACCAGAGCCATCCCACCAGTTCACCGGCCACCTCGAGCCGCGCCGCGAGTACGCTGCGTAGCCGGTCGCCCACACGCGGATCGGTCGTCACCGGCCAACGCACATCGACGGCGCGCAGGTCCTCGATGCGCGCGAGCTCGCGCGCGCCGAGTCGATGCACCAGACCGTCGATCGCATCGCTGGCCTCGAGACCCAGCGACAGAGCGTGCATTCCCCCGCGCTCATTGGCCAGCAGCGCCCAACAGTCCGGAGCGGGTGCCACGGCGATCACCTCCACCCGATCGTGGGGCAGCTGCAACGCGAGCGCATCGGACATGAGTTGCCCGAGTTCGCTGCCGTTCCGGGCACGGCGCATCGCCTCGAGGATCCCTTCCGTTACGCCAGCCACGATGCCGTTGGGGTCGAGCCCGGCAGGACGCGGACGCACCCAGGGGTGGGCCGCCAACCGACGGCAACAGGTCGCGACCTGCGCCGTGACCCGGTGAAGTGTGCGCTGATGGCTGAGCTCGTAGGCGCCGGCGGCGAACGATCCCACCACGATCAATCCGACGTCCTGCATCTCGGCGCGAATCGGCAGCGCCATTGAAGAGAGGTACCCCGCGGCGCGGAGATGGTCCTCGAGGGCAAAGAGCCCCTCTTGGTGGACCAGCGGCTCAGCAGGGGGAGGGCTGAGCTGGTCGGCGGTCAGGGTCGAGGGACCCACCAAAACCGACCCGCCTCGTGCCGGGTAGATCCAGCACGCCAGCAAGTCGGCCGGCATGAGCGTTCCCACAGCGTCGTGCAGCGCCTCATGCCAACTGGCCAACTCCGACAGGCTCGGACGCCCCCCACCCCAGGTGAGAACCGGGACGAAGGCTTCCAGTGCAGGGGCAGTGACGGGGTCCATGACGGGGGATGGAGTGCAGGGGGCGTGCCACGCGGCACCCCCTTGACATACCCCCACCCCCTATATATCATGGTTCCAGCCAATATACCCCGGAGGGGTAATGTCAAAGGTCACGCTGCATATTGAAGGGATGAGCTGTGGGCACTGCCTCAACGCGGTCAATCAGGCGATTGGCGCACTGCCGGGAGCCAAGATCGAGAGCGTCCAGATCGGCCGAGCGGTGGTCGAGACCGGCCCCGACGGACCGTCTGCCGAGACCCTCGCGGCCGCGGTGACGCGCGCGGGCTACCGCGCCACGGCTGCGGAGGGCTGAGTCATGGACGCCCTCGTGATTGTCCTCGGCCTGGTCACCATTGCCGCGGTGAACTGGTGGTTCTTCATGGCCCGGCGGGCCGCAGGGGCTGCCGCGGATGTCGGCGGAATGCAGGAAGCGGTGGTCACGGTTCGGGGCGGCTACGACCCCGCCACCGTTCACGTGGCGGCCGGGCGTCCCTTCCGGCTGGTGTTCGACCGGAAGGAAGACTCCAGCTGCTCCGAAGAGATCGTGATCCCTGACTTCGGCATTCGTCGCTTTCTCCCGGCGCACCAACAGACCGCCCTGGAGTTTCCGGCCAAGGAGGCGGGTCGTTACCCCATGAGCTGCGGCATGGGGATGCTGCACGGCGAGCTCGTGGTCGACGCAGACTCGGAGGTGACCGATGGGCACCACACCTGAGGCGACCACGCCTCGCTCCGACGCCACGGTCACCATTCCCGTCGAGGGGATGACCTGCTCGGCCTGCCAGTCCAGAATCCAGTCGGCACTCGAGCAGGAGCCGGGCGTCAGCAGCGCCGACGTCAATGTCATGCTCGCGAACGCCAAGGTGCGCTTCGACCCCGCGCGCCTCACGCCTGATCGACTGGTCAAGGTGATCGAGGCAACGGGCTACGGTGCGACGCTGCCGACTCCGGATCGTTCCGCCATTGAGGAACAGTCGGCACGCGACACGGCGCAACAGTCGGAATACCGTGAACTGAAATTCAAGGCCATCGTCACGGCCGTGCTCGGCGCGATCGCGATGGTGCTGTCGATGCCGTTGATGACGGCGAGCACGAGCGGCCATGGCACCGACCCCTTCATGGGGTGGGCCATGCGGAGCTTGAATCCGCTCGTGGAGTCGGCGGCACCATGGCTTGCACGCGTGCCGCACCAGCAGTTGGAGTGGGTGCTGTTCGGGATCACCGTGCTGGTGATGACCTGGACCGGACGTCATTTCTACGTCCGCGCGTGGAGCGCGTTCTGGCACCACTCGGCCGACATGAACACGCTGGTCGCCGTGGGGACCGGCGCGGCGTTCCTGTATTCCGCCATGGCCACGATGGCCCCGGAGATCTTCACCTCGAACGGCCTCACGCCCGATAGCTACTACGAGGCGGTGGTGCTGATCATCGCCTTCATCCTCGCGGGCAATGCGCTCGAGGCGCGCGCCAAGCGCAACACCACCGCCGCGCTTCGGAGCCTGGCACGACTGCAACCCTCGGTGGCTCGAGTCCGCCGGGATGGTGTGGAGCAGGATGTCGCGATCGAGTCGGTCGCGGCCGGCGACGAAGTGGTCGTCCGCCCCGGGGAACGGATTGCGGTGGATGGAGAGGTCGTCTGGGGGGAGAGCAATGCCAACGAGGCGATGCTCACGGGCGAGTCACTGCCCGTGCCCAAGGGCGTTGGAGATCGCGTCATCGGCGGCACGCTCAACGGCACGGGCGCCTTGCGCATCCGGGCCACGACGCTCGGTGCCGATTCCGTCCTCGCCCGCATCGTTCAGCTCATGCGCGACGCGCAGGGCGCGCGTGCCCCAATCCAGCGACTCGCCGACTCCATCAGCGGCGTGTTTGTCCCGGTGGTGATCTCGCTCGCGGTGGTGACCTTCGTGGTCTGGTTCGTTGCGGCCGACCAGGCGCCTGCGGTGCGTGCCTTTGCCGCGAGCGTGGCCGTGCTGATCATTGCCTGCCCGTGCGCGATGGGTCTCGCCGTCCCGACCGCCGTCATGGTGGCCACGGGCAAGGGGGCTTCGCTGGGCGTGCTCATCAAGGGCGGTGAGGCATTGCAACGCTCCGGCGACATCACCACCGTCGTGCTCGACAAGACCGGCACCATCACCCAAGGGGCGCCGACGGTGACCGACGTGGTCACGTCGCCCGAGGCCACCATGACCGGAGCCGAATTGCTGCGCCTCGCGGCTGGGCTGGAACAAGCGTCGCAACATCCGCTGGCCGCCGCGGTGGTGCGCGCAGCGGAGGAGCGCGGCGCATCGGTGCCCCAGGCCGAGCAATTCCAGTCGGTGACGGGTCGCGGCATCACCGGGGTCGTGGATGGCCACGCGGTGGTGATCGGCAATGCGGCGTTGCTTGCCGATTGGAGTGTGGCCACCGCACCGCTCGACGGGGCCGCGACCGAGCTGTCCCAGCGCGGACGCACCACCGTCTTCGTCGCCATCGATGGCGCGCTCGTGGGGATGCTCGGCATCGCCGACCCGGTGCGCGCGGGATCTGCTGCCGCCGTGGCGCGGCTGCACGATATGGGGCTGGATGTCGTGCTGCTCACGGGCGATCAGCAGGCCACAGCCGACGCCGTGGCGCGGGAAGTGGGCATCGATCGCGTGGTGGCCGGAGTCCTGCCCGAGGGGAAGGTGGCCGAGATTGAGCGGTTGCAGCGCGAGGGTCGTGTCGTGGCGATGGTGGGCGATGGCATCAACGACGCCCCGGCACTGGCGCGAGCCGACATCGGCATCGCCATGGGTGGTGGCACCGACATCGCCGTCGAGGCAGCGGATATCGCGCTCATGCGCGCCGATCTCGGTGGCGTGGCCGATGCCATCACGCTCGCACGCCGGACCATGCGCACCATGCACCAGAATCTCTTCTGGGCCTTTGGTTACAACGTCATCGGCATCCCGATCGCCGCCGGCGTACTCTATCCCAGCACCGGACTGTTGCTCTCCCCGATCCTGGCGAGTGCCGCCATGGCCTTCAGCAGCGTGACCGTGGTCGGAAACAGTCTGCGGCTGAGACGATGAGAAATGAGAGAGGAGAGGTGAGCGAGGATGGATGACGGGTTGAACCCTGTCACCCTGAGCGTAGCGAAGGGGCCGGGGCGCACCATGCCGTGATCTTGACTGCCCGAGTTATCGCCCCCTCACTTCGTTCAGGGCGACAGAATGCAATCCAACATCTCGCCTCTCTCGTCTCTCCTCTCTC
>JBDUDP010000026.1:0-27356 GCA_040002895.1 Gemmatimonadota bacterium | reverse complement strand
AGCGCTTTCGTACCGATGACAGCGTTGGCAGGGCCACGGGCGGGGCAAAGCACGACGGGCAGGCTCCTCAAGAGCCTGCCCGTCGTGGGAGAGGGCGGAAGGGCGGACTAGCGCCGGGCGGCGTGCCGCGCGGCCAGATCGAGCGTGAACGGGACTCCGTCGACGGTGGCACCCGGAGTGGCCGTGCCGTTGAAGGTGATCACGACCGTGCGGGTCCGGGTCTCGCCGGTGTTGGTGCCCGAGGTCCGGGTCATCACCATGGTGCGGGTGATCACCCCCGAGGTTGGCCACGGATCGACGCCGGGGGCGCGCACCGGGTAGACCACGTTGGTCACGGTGAAGCTGCCCTGCACCGTGTAGGAGCGTGCCTCCCCACCATCGGTAAGTCGGGAGCGGGAGAGGTCCTCGGTGCCGCTGCCATTCACCGTGCGGGAGGTCTCGGTGCCCGCGAGGCCGGTGATGGTGAAGTCCCGGGCGCGGCTGACGGTGGCGGTCCAGGGGCCGTGGGTGACATCGCCCGCGACCGAGGCGACGATATGAATCGAGGCCGTGGTCTGCTCGTCATAGGTGGTCTGCACGCCGCCCAGGGCATCAAACAGCGTCACGACACGGGTGACGGTGAGGCCGGCACGGTTCTCCGCAGGACAGCGGAACGACCCACCCGCGAAGCTGCAGCCGGTGAACCCGGGGCGTCCGGTGGGGGGATTCAGGAGCGAGGCCCCGGCCCCGTACGAGAGGAGTGGTGAGGTGGTGAGGTAGCCCACGCCGCCATCCATGCCAGTCATCACATCGACGTCCTCGGCGGTGCCATCGGCGGCAAGCGTCGCGGCATCGAGCGATGCCACTGCGTCGAGTGAGGAACTTCCGCTGGGGGAGCTGCTGCATGCCGCGGCGAAGCAGAGAAGGCCAGCGGCGAGAACTCGGGTGCGCAACATCGGAACCTGCCTGTGAAGTGAAGGATGGCGGGGGAGGTTGCTCCCCCTTCGCCCTGTACGACGGCCGGCGGGGAGGCGCGTTAAGGCCGCACCGTTCGATCCCGTCCCGCGACTCCCCCGGAGACGATGAAGGCCATCATATCGCCACTGTCGCCATGGACGGGGACCACCCGCTCGGCCGGCAGGAGGATCAGGCGACCCGTAAACGCGTATGAGAACGGCAGATACACCGCCACGTGCCCCGGCAACCCGAGCCGGTCGAGCTCGTCCGAGGTGATGAATCCGAGCGACCAGACGTCGGCAGAAGGGTCGGCCTGGACCCGGACGGCGCGGGTGAACCGGCGCTTCTCGCCCACGAAGGCGTGCATCAGGTCCTTGGCTGCCGTGTAGAGCAGTCGGACGAACGGGAGTCGTTCCATGATCTGGTCGAGCGTCGCCAAGGTGGCCCGGGTCACGACGTTGGTCGCGAGCGAACCGATCAGGGTCACGCTGCCGACCACGATCAGGAGTCCGGCGCCGGGGATCCTGAGTCCGAGCCAGCCGTCCACTCCGGCAATGGCGCGGTAGGCGATGTAGAGCGTGAAGGCCACGGGCGCAGTGATCGCGAGGCCACGCACGAAATTGCGCGCGGCGTAACCCAGCAGTTCTCGCAGACGCGAAGTTTCCATCGTCACAGCCTCGGTAGGAGCAGTTCGAAGAGTGGGTCGAGTTGTTCGGGCAACAGGTCACCCATGTGACCAATTCGGATGAGTCGGTCCGCGTCCTGATCGATGCCGGTGGCGACCTGCCATCCGAGCTGGGCCAGTTCTGCGGCAATGGTGAGCGCCGAGCGCCCCGCGCGGAGCTGCAGCGCCGAGACGGTGTCGGCGCGACGTCCCGCCGCGGCCAGCAGGTCACAGTGATCGTGCGCGGCAACCCACGCCTCGACCCGTTCGCGCAGGGCCCGATGCCGAGCCCAGCGTGCAGACAATCCCTCGGCGGCGATGCGATCGAGCTGCGTCGCCAGCGCATTCACGACCGGGAGTACCGGCGTGTTGGGGAAGCGTCCCGCTACGGCGGCCTGGTGGAGCGTGAGCACGTCGAGATAGAGGCCGCGGTCGTCGAGTTCAGCGGCGCGAGCGAGGAAGCGATCGCTGGCAACCGCGAAGGCGAGGCCCGGTGGGAGCCCCATGGCCTTCTGTGAGCCGGTGAAGATGAAGTCGGGTTGCCATTCATCGGTGCGGACCGGGGAGCCGCCGATCGAGGCCACGGCATCGACCATTGTGACGACGTCGTGGAGCCGTGAGAGCAGCGGCAGCAGCAGGTCGATCGGTGCCAGCGCGCCGGTCGAGGTCTCGCAGTGCACCAGCGAGACGGCATCCACCGTGGGACCGTCGAGCATGCGTGCGAGCAGCTCGGGCTCGAGCACCGCGCCGCGCGGAACGTGCAGTCGCACGACCTCCTTGCCGCAGCGCTCCGCAATGGTGGCAAAGCGTTCACCGAAGGTGCCGCTGACCACGGCGAGCAGCGTGTCGCGCACGCCGGATCGGATCGCGGCCTCCATCATGCCGGTGGCTGACGCGGTCGCGAGCATGACGGGTCGCGTGGTGGCGAACAGCGATTGCAGTCCCGGCTGGATCCGCGCCACGAGGGCTTCACCGTCGGGGCCGCGATGTGCCAGCATCGGATGCATCATCGCCTGCATCACGACGGGGCTGACCTCGACCGGACCGGGAATGAAGTAGCGCCCGGTGAGCGTCACCCGGTCAGCTCGGCGGTGGTGGTGATGCGGCATCCCCGCTTCCGCCACTCCTCGAGCAGTGCGTCCCCTGCCGCGGCATCGATGGCCCGGACCGCATCGGCCACGATCACCAGCTCCGCACCGGGGGCATGTCGGGCGAGCCCGTCGACGGCGGCGCGGACGCAGACGTCGGTGGCGACGCCGTAGACCACGATTCGCGTGGGGCGGAGTGCACTGAGAACGGTCGCGGCGTGCGGGTTCCAACGAAAGACGTCGGTGCCCGGCTTGTTGAGCAGCACTTCGCCGTTGTGCGCGACCACGGCGTCCGCAACCGCCGCGGCGGGGAGCGGTACCGGCTGCAGGATCAGTGGACTGACGAGGGCCGTGGCAGCCACTCGTCGCTGGCCCGGGGTATCGCGCATGCAGTGCGGTGGGAAGGTGGTCTTCCAGTCCGGGTTCGCGGTGATCTCCGCGTGACCAATATCGTGATCGTCGGCGGTCGCGACGATTTGCGCGCCGGTGCGCCGAGCCCACGCGGTGAGGGTCTCGAGTCGCGGCAGGATGGCCTCGGCGCCGGGCACGGCGAGCGCGCCGTCATGGTGGATGAAGTCCACCTGGGTGTCGACGTCCCAGCAGATCACGGTCACCTGACCACCTCAAGCCTGTCGCTGGCTCGATAGGTCCGACCGACCTTGGCGCAGGGGCTGCCGTCGAGCCGGACCACGTCGGCGGTGAAATCGAAACGGCCTTGGAAGAGAGACGAGCCCACGCCGTAGGCGTCGACCGGGACGTCAAGGGTCTCGAATTCGAGGATCTTGTCGACGGTGAAGCCGCCGGAGACAACGATGCGCACTGCCGGATGACCGGCAGCGTTGAGCGCGTTCCGGACGTTGTGCACGAGCTGGGGATTGACTCCGGTGGGCTTGAACTGCCCCATCATGGGAATGACCGAGCAATCGACCATCATCTCGCTGGTGTCGATGCGCACGCCGTAGAGTGCAGGACCGAGGGCATCGGCGAGTTCAAGTGAGGTACGGACACAGTCGTTCTCGAAGTCCACCAAGGTCACCAATCGCACTTCGTCGGGCATGTGTTCGAGAAACTTCTGGGCCGCCATCACCGTGTTGCCGCCGTAGGCCGCGATCAGTCCGTGCGGGACCGTGCCGACACCCTCACTGCCCCACCACGAGGCCTGGGCATCGGTCGAGACGCCGATGGCGCCGGCGATGTGGGCGGCGTACCCGTCGCCGGTCTGCACCAGCCAGTGGTCGTGGCGAGCCGGGAAGAACATGATGTCCTTGGGGCGAGCCGCATCGACCACGCGTCGGGTGTTGGTGCCCACGCGGGTCCGGCGTGCCAGAACCCCGAGGTAAAGCGTCTCGAGATGGGCGAAATGATCGTAGGGTCCCTCAATCTCGAGCACCACCTCCCACGGGGAGATGGTGTCGCCGTCGTGGAGTGCGCGAACGGTCAGGGCGGCGAAGTCGTCGCTGCAGAGCTTGAGGATGGCGATGGCTTCGTCGATCCCGCCGAGGAGTGCGTCGGCCTTGCCGAACACCTGCAGGGTGACCTGCGGCGAATGCTCATCCTCGCGCATGATGTCGCGGGCCCGGACGAAATACTTGTCGGAGTAATAGCCCGCTCGCATCTTCTCGACTGGAAGGTTGAAGATGGCGGGGTCGAGCCGAGTCCGGCGTGGAGTGGTCATTGGGACGAAATCTGTCCTCGCGTCGGGTCCCTGTCATCTTGAATTGCGTATTATTTGCTTATCACCAACTTCTGGAGCAGGCCGTGACGGACTCCGCCCTTTCCCGCCGAACCTTCCTTGGAGCCGCCGGTGCTGCCGTCGCCGGGGCGTCCCTCGCGCCCGCCGAGGCGCTGGCCGCCCCGCTGGTCCACGCGCGGCGCCGCAGCACGGCGGCTCCGGTCGCCATCAGCAGCGATAACGGCATCCGTGGCGTGGCCCGGGCCGTGGAGCTGGTGATGAAGGGTGGAGACACCCTCGATGCCGCGGTGGAAGGGGTGAAGATCCAGGAGCTCGACCCCAGCGATCAGTCGGTGGGGTACGGCGGGCTGCCCAACGAGGAAGGGGTGGTGCAGCTCGATGCCGCCTGCATGCACGGCCCGACGCGCCGGGCCGGTGCCGTGGCCGCGCTCGAGGGGATCAAGACGCCGAGCGAGATCGCCCGGCTGATCCTCAAGTACACCACGCACATCATGCTGGTGGGGAAGGATGCTCAGCGCTTCGCGCAGTCGTACGGCTACCCCGTTGAGGACTTGCTGACGCCGGCCTCGCGGGAGGCATGGTTGCACTGGCGTGCGAACCGGGGCCCCGACGACAACTGGCTCGACCAGGAGCCGGGCGTGAAGCTGGCGCACACCACCGGCACCATCAACATGAATGTGGTCGCCCCCAACGGCGATATCTCGTCGATGACCACCACCAGCGGGCTCTCTTGGAAGATTCCCGGACGCGTGGGCGACTCTCCCATCATCGGTGCGGGGCAGTACACCGACAACGATGTGGGCGCGGCGGGTTCCACCGGTCTTGGGGAACTGAACATCCTGGTCTGCGGTGGTTTCCTCACGGTCGAACACATGCGGCAGGGAATGCATCCGAAGGATGCCGCCCTCGCGACCCTCAAGCGGGTGATGGCTGTTGCGCCTCCGCGGCTCATTGATCCACGCGGTCGTCCCAAGTTCCAGCTCCAGTTCTACGCCGTGAACAAGAAGGGAGAGTACGGCGCCGCGGCCATGACCTCGTCGAAATTCGCGGTGTGCGATGCACAGGGTGCGCGCCACGAAGACTGCGCCGTGCTCTTCTCATGACGCGTTGCCTCCATGCCCTCTGGGCCATCGCGCTGGTTGCACTGCCGCTCGCGGCGCAGGACACGAGCACGGTCGAGCGTGAGCCGGCTGTGCCGTGGCGCACGTCGTATTTCCCCTACTTCACAGTCTCGCCCAATGATGGACTGATGGGCATTGCGCGGCTGCTGCTTTTCCGGCAAGCGGAGTATGGCGACCGGGTGTCGTTGCGTGATGCCGTGGGTTTTGATGCCGGTTATTCGACCAAGAACGCCTGGTTGTTGCGTGCACGCGGCGATTTCCCGCGCATCGCCGATGGCTGGCGGCTCACGGCCACCGCTGCGGCCGGCAAGCAGCCGCACTTCGGTGATCCGTCGCTCGACATGGCGCGCACCCGCGTCGGCGGCTGGGCCGAGGTCACCCGCCGACTGCATGGCCCGCTGGCCCTGGCGGTGCGCGGCGCGGTGGATCACCAGCGCATTGAAGGCAATTACGAGCTGTACTTCCGCTATCCACGCACCGTGGTTGCTGCCACCGGCTGCCCACCGGAGATGTTCTGCACCAACGTCGCCGACCAGCACATCAATCAGACCGACGTGAGCGGACGGGCCGCGCTGGTGCTCGACCTGCGGGGTCGGGAGTTCGAGACCCAGCAGGGGGCCTTGATCGAGGGTGGCGTCTTTGTCGGCACCGGTGGTGGCGACCAGCGCTACACTGGTGGATACGGCATCGCCCGTGGCTGGTATTCGCCGCGTCGCGGAACCCGGCTGACGGCCCGACTTGCGATGCAGCGTGTCTCCGAGACTGATGCCGTCGGGATCCTGCAGGAGATTCCCGCGTGGGAGTCGCCGGTCACGGTGTTCGGTGGTCCCGCGTCACACCGCGGACTCGGCATCGGCGAGGTCGCCGGTCGGGGTGGCTATCTCGCGAGCGTCGAACTGCGCCACGATCTCCTCAACTTCGGCGAATTGGGCGCGATCACCGCGCTGGTGTTTGTCGACGGCGCGCGCGCCTACCGCGATCGGCCGAACCCGCTGGTCGACCCGGCACCGGGGATGCGCCTGCCCGCCAACGCGCTGGTGGAGACACTCGATCCCTGGCAGGTCGGGGGTGGTGGTGGTCTTGCGATCCGTGTGCTCCGCGCCGCGCAGCTCAACATCACGGCGGCGCGCGGCGCCGGGGTCACGCATTGGTATGTCAGCAGTGGGTGGAGCTGGTAGAACAGCCGAGAGAAGAGAGAGGAGAGAAGAGAGAGGAGAGAGGAGAGAAGAGAGAAGAGAGAGGGGGGAGGGGAAACGAGTGGGTGTCTCTCCTCTCCTCTCCTCTCTCTTCTCTCCTCTCCCCTCTCTCTTCAGTGGTCCCGTATCAAAATCCCGCGCGCTTTCAGCCCGTCGACGTAGCGATCGAACGGCATGCCCTCGTCGGGAGTGGTGACGCCGAAGCGGATGACCTGGCGACGGGCCTGGGTGAGACCGGTAATCGAGAGTGAATAGCCGGTGGTGCGCATCATCGCCGAGACGTGGTGCACTTCGTCGAAGCGATCGACCAGGTCGAACGTGGTGGTCTTCGGGGCGCCGTCCTTGGTGCCGCTCACGATCACGCGCAGGGCCACGAGATCGCGGCCTTCGGGCTTGGTGAGCTTGGGGCTTACGCAGGCGATGAAGGCATCGCGCGGGACGACCGACTTCCCCTTCACGTTCACAGGCGTCAGGCTGAGCAATCCCATCTCACGAATCGCCTTCATCAGCGCCGCGTGGCCGGGGTAGCGCAGGGTCTTGTATTCCATCTCACGGACCTTGCCCTCGAAGGTGAAGGCCATGGTCGAGAGTCCGCCGGCGGTGTGGAATGCCTCCAGCGTACCCAGCGGTTCGGCGAATGCCACCGGCTCCAGCTCGGTCAGTGCCTCGACCGTGACCTTCTTGGAGTCGCGCAACACCCATGAGGGGGTGGTGTAGTAGTCGAGCGCCCCCTCCAACGAGTAAACGATCTGGTAGTTCAGCGGGGGCTCGGGGTGCTGCGGCAGACCGCCGACGTAGATCCGGACCCGATCGGCCCGGTCGAGTCGACGGATCCCTTCGGCCGCGAGGATGTTCACCATGCCCGGCGCGAGGCCGCAGTCGGGCATGATCGAGAGCCCCTTGGCGTGGGCCTCTTCCTCGAGCTTCTTCTGCTCCATGACGATCTCGGTGTTGCCCCCGAGGTCGGCGAAATGGCAGCCCGCCTCGACCGCGAGTACCGCCATTGGGCCGTTGAAGTAGTATGGAATCGCGCTCATGACGGCATCGTGCCCCTTCATCACCGCCCGGACGGCGGCATGGTCGGTGACGTCGAGGGTGACCGGGTACAGCCGCGGGTCGTTCAGGCTGCTGAGGAAGCGGGCCATCCGCTGGGGTTCGAGGTCGGCCAGGGTAACCTTGGTGACCTCAGGGTCCTGGAGGAGATCGAAGGCACAGGCACAGCCCTGCAGGCCGGCGCCGAGAACGAGCATCTTCATGGAGTTCCTCTTATTCGAGTCGGTCCTACCACCGGCCCGAAGATAAACCGCCCTTCGGGGTGGCCCCACCCGTCTGCGAGGGTTGATGGCCGACGCTGCCCTGACCACCCGCGATCGCCTGCTTGAGGCCGCCCGGGAGCTGTTCACCACTGCTGGCTACTACGCCACGACCACTCCGATCCTCGCCAAGCGCGCGGGAGTGGCCGAGGGGACCATCTATCGCCATTTCCCGAGCAAGCAGGCGCTGCTCAACGCCGCATATCAAGACACCCAGCGCTGGGGCGCAGACATTGTCCGGGAGGCGGCCCAGGGGAAAGGGCCGACCGTGGGCGAGCGATTGGGGAAGGTTGGTCGTCACTGGCTCGCACTGGCCGAAGAGGAGCCGGCCCGGGTGCGGATGCTGCTGGTGTGGCGGCTGGGGCAGGAGCTTGACGAGCCGTCGCGCGCGGCGGCTGGTGAACTGCGGCTCGGTCTCGAACACCTGATCGCGCTGGGCAAGCAGGAGGGGACAGTGCGTGCCGGCGTGGTGGAGCTGTGGACTGCGGTCTGGCTCACGCTGGTGTCGTTTGCGGCGGAAAAAGTGGCGAGCCGCGAGTGGACCGCGAGCCATCCACATGCCCTCGCGACCCTCGACGCGGCGTGGGAGGCAATTGCCTGGCGCCCGATCGTGGTTGGCGCGCCCGCAAAGGCCTCGGAGTAGTCCGTCGTGCACGAAGGCATCCCCAACTTCCTCACCACGTTCGCGGTCGTGCTCTGCACGGCGGCGTTTACCACCGTCGTCTGTCAGTGGCTGAAGCAGCCGGTGATTCTCGGTTATCTGCTCGCGGGGTTGCTGATCGGGCCGCACGTGGCGGTGCCGCTGGTGGCCGATCAGGCCACGATCGAGACGCTGGCCGAGCTCGGTGTGATTCTGCTGCTGTTCGGCATCGGACTGGAGTTCTCGATCCGCCGGTTGATGCGCGTGGGCGGACCGGTGGTCATCACGGCGATCATCGACGTGTCGCTCATGGCGTGGCTCGGCATCGGTGCGGCACGGCTGCTGGGGTGGAGCCCTCGCGAGGCACTCTTCACCGGGGCGATGCTGGCGATCTCCAGCACCACGATCATCGCCAAGACCTTCGACGAGCGCGGTGTGGAGCGGCGGCTGCGCGATCTGGTCTTCGGCGTGCTGATCGTCGAGGACCTTGTCGCCGTGCTCTTCCTGGCCGGTCTTGCGACACTCGGTGGAGGGGGCTCCGAGGCCTCGAGCTCGCTGCTGGGCACCTTGGCTCGCTTGGTGGCCCTGCTGCTGGTCTGGGTCACGGTGGGGTTGGTACTCATCCCGCGCGGGATGCGCCGCCTGATCAAGAAGATGCGCCCCGAGACCACGCTGGTGGCGAGCATCGGGCTCTGTTTCGCGTTCGCCCTGTTGGCGCGCGCACTGGGCTATTCCGTGGCGCTGGGGGCGTTCATCGCCGGATCGATGATCAGCGAATCAGGGAAAGGCGAGCAGGTGGTGAAGCTGGTTCAGCCGGTGCGCGACATCTTCGCGGCGGTGTTCTTCGTCGCAGTGGGAATGCTGATCGACCCCAAATTGGTGATGGAACACTGGGGTGCGGTGATGGTGCTCACGCTCGTGGTCGTGCTCGGCAAGGTGATCTCGGTCTCGCTCGGCGCCTTTTTCGCGGGTCAAGGGACCCGGACCTCGGTGCAGGCCGGCCTCAGCATGGCGCAGATCGGCGAGTTCTCCTTCATCATCGCCTCGCTCGGGTTGGTGACCGGCGCGGTGCGTCCGTTTCTCTATCCCGTCGCCGTCGCCGTCTCCGCCATCACCACGCTCTCGACGCCGTGGCTGGTGCGGGGGTCACCCGCGATTGTCTCCTTCGTCGACCGCAAGTTGCCCAAACCGCTGCAGACCTACGCGACGCTCTATGGGTCGTGGATCGAAGAAATCCGAGCGTCCGCACGCCAACGATCCCATGGACAGCGCATCGGGCAGTTGGTGCGCTGGATTTTTGTCGACGCCGCCGTGGTGTCGGTCATCATCATCGCCACGTCAATGATGGCGCCGCAGTTGATTGCGGGAACCATCCGTCGGTTCGACCTCGGGGCCTCGGCGAGTGGCATCGTCCTCGGTACGGCGGCACTGATCCTTGCGGCGCCATTTCTTCTTGGCATTGCGCGTACCGGACGTCGACTCGCGGTGCTGCTGGCGACCGCGGCCCTGCCGCGCGGCGAAGGAATGGATCGCGCTGCTGCGCCGCGTGGAGCGCTGGTACTGGGGCTTGAGATCGCGATTCTGCTGCTCGCCGGCTTGCCGGTGCTGGCCGTTACGGGGCCGTTCCTGCCACCGTTCCGCGGGGCCGTGGTGCTGGCGATGGTGCTGCTCTTTCTTGCGATCGCGGCGTGGCGATCGGCTCGCAACCTCGATGGCCATGTCCGCGCCGGCAGTGAGGTGCTCATTGCAGCGGTGCGTTCAACGCTGCCCCCGGAACACGAGACGGCGGAGATGCAGGTGCCGACGCTCGAAGGGAGTGCCGATCGCTTCGCCACTGCGACCCACATGCTCCCCGGCATCGGGATGCCGACGCCGTTCCGACTTGAGCAAGGGCACTATGGGGTCGGCCTTTCACTCGCGGAACTCGGCCTGCGCGCCCGCACCGGGGCAACGATCCTTGCCATCACCAGGAGTGGAGCGGGGATTCCCGCGCCGAGCAAGGAGGAACGCCTGGAGGTGAATGACACGCTGGTGCTGGTGGGAACTCGGGTGGCCATCGACGCGGCCCGCGAGATGCTCGTGCGCGGGTAAGGGTCAGCGGCGCGCGTAGCGCGCGATGGCCAGCGTCGCCGCCTCGCGCAGCCGCTGCTCCTGGATCGGCGTGATCTGGACCGGAAAGGTGTTGGGGAAATCGGCGACCGGTCGGTCGAGCACCACCGCGACAATCACCAGCGCCGCGAGCCAGGCGCCGTGTTGCCCGGGATGGAACTGGTCGGGGCCGTAGAGCGGCATCGTGGGATCACGCCGCCACGCTTCGCGCCATGCTTCACCCACCGGATAGAGCGCCGCCTTGGCGCTGGATGCTGCGCTCTCGTAGTTCGCGATGCCGGCATCGAGGTTCCCACCCGCCGGTGGCCATACCACATACAATCCCGGTTGCGTCCCGACCCGTCGTGCCTCATCCGACCAGGTGCTCGCCCACTGCGTGAGATTGATGCCGCTTGACGCGAGGGTAGACGGACCCTGTTGCATCACCACGAAATCGTATGCCCCCGATTGCAACTCGCCCTTGCCCGTCCCGAACGACCAGTGATCCTCGAGGGCGTAGCTGTCATAGGTCACGGACTTCACCGTGAGGTCGGCGCGACCGGCTGCGTCGGCCATGGCCTTCACCAGCGCCGGCACATCCCAGGTGTAGGTGAGAGAGTTGCCGAGGAAGAGCACCCGGGCGGCGCCGACGGGGGGCGGTGCCGTGGGGCTGGTGGGCGAGGAGGCGCAGCCGAACACCAGGAGTGCGGCAGTCAGGGATCGCAGCATGGTGAATCGTCGCACCGAGGACGGCGACTCGGCAGGGCCGCCGTGTCAGAGTGGTGTCAGTGGCTACGGTTTCGCGCGCACGAAGCGCACGCCAAGGGCGCGAGGAATGTCCACCGTGAGTCCGCTGATTGTGCCCCGCGGATTGCGCTCGAAGCGCAGCGTCAACCCATCACCGGTAAACTGGTCCGCGGCCAGGGGCCGTAGCGCGATCACGTCGCCCGGTCGTCGGGTGACACGAAGTGTGTCGCCCTGCAGGGCGATACTCCAGTGCGCGGCGGCCTCCGCGCTGACCCAGGCGCCGGTGACCGCAGCCATGGCGCGCCGACTCGGTGTTGACGGCGGGGCAGTCCGTGGCGGTGGAGCGGCAGCGGGGGGCGGCGGAGCGAATCCGACCAGGGGGTCGATCGCGTTGTGCGCGAGTACGATGGCGTTGGCTGCGCCGTTGTTGCAGAGCACGGCGACTTGGTAGCGGCTGTCGGGATATTGCGCGAGGAAGGCGCGATATCCTGCGGTGGCCCCGCTGTGGCTGATCTCCCGGACGCCGCGAAACGATGTCATGAAGAGCCCGCCGCCGTACTCGATGGCCTTGCCATCGGCCAGGTGCCCCGGCGTCTCCATCACGGTACTGACATCCGGGGTGCCGATCCGGTGCTCCGCGATGGCCTCGGTCCAGCGCAGCAGGTCGCCGACCGTGGTGAGCAGGCCGCCATTGCCGTACGCGTTCTCGAACGGCATGTCGAGAGTCCAGTGGTCTCCGTCGCGGGCGTAGGCCTGAGCCCGCCCAGGCACGACGCGCGCATAGTCGTCCCGCCACTGGGTATGGGTGAGGCCGAGCGGTGTGAAGAACTCCCGCTGGGTGAAGGCCGGGAAGGATTGTCCCGTGACCCGCTCCACCAGCATGACCATGAGGTTGTAGCCGCTGTTGGTGTAGGAGAACCGTGCGCCCACCGGATGATTGAGGCGGGTCTGGCGTGCAAGGATGGCGAGCACGTCGCTGTGGGTCACGGTGCGTGTCCCGCGGGGCCAGCCCTCCAGTTCCGCCACGGCGCCCCAGTCGCGCAGGCCACTGGTGTGCTGCATCAGGTTGCGCACGGTGATCGGCGTGCCGAGATCCGGGAGCTCGGGGAAGAAGCGCAGGATGTTGTCGTCAAGCGACAGGAAGCCGCGTTGCGCCAGCAACAGGACGGCGGCGGCGGTCACCTGCTTCGAGACGGAACCGGCCTCGAACACCGTGTTCGGCGTGATCGCGACGCCGTCCTCCAGATTCGCCAGACCGTACCCGTGTGCATAGAGCACGTCGGCACCGCGTGCGATGCCCACAGCGCAGCCGGGCGAAGCGTCAGTGGTATAGCGCGCGAAGCCGGCGTTGATCGCAGTGGTATCAATGGTTTGCGCGAGCAACGGCATCGGGACGAGACAGAGCAGGGTCGTGACGTAGGAGCGAACCGACATGCGAGTGCCTCCCCTTCCTGGCCAGGTTGTCTGTGCATCTCCGGAACGACGTCGCTTCCCTAGCGGAGCGGTCCGACGACCTCTTCGACAGCGCTCCGCAGCGTCCCATCCACGATCAGCATGCGTACGGCTGCGAGATCCCCGGTCATGATCCGGTCGGCATCAAGCGGCGGCACCACGCTGCGTACCAGGCGCTTGGCTGCGGCGACGCCCGGGCCCGGCTCAAGCGGTTGGTGAAAGTCGAGTGCCTGGCTGGCGTTGAGAACTTCCACAGCGATGACCCAGCGGGAATTCTCGAGGATCATGGCGCACTGTCTCGCACTGGTGGTGCCCATCGAGACATGATCTTCCTGATTGGCACTCGTGGGAATCGAATCAACGCTGGCAGGGTGGGCCAGCACCTTGTTTTCACTCACGAGGGATGCGGCGGTGTACTGTGAAATCATCAGGCCGGAGTGCAGGCCACCCTGATGCGCCAGGAACGCCGGCAAGCCCGACACGGCCGGGTCGAGCATATGCTCCACGCGCCGCTCGGAAATATTGGCGAGCTCGGCGATGGCGATCTTGGCGTAGTCCATCACCAACGCAACCGGTTGTCCGTGAAAGTTGCCCGCCGAGATGACGAGGTCGTCGCTCGCGAAGATCAGCGGGTTGTCGGTAACGGCGTTGACCTCGCGCTCCAGCACCGCGGCGGCATGGTCCAGCGCATCGCGGGAGGCGCCGTGCACCTGGGGCATGCAGCGCAGGGAATAGGCATCCTGGATCTTGTCGCAGTCGGCGTGCGACGCATGAATCGGGGAATCCGCCGAGAGGGTCAGCAGGTTGGCTGCACTGGCTATGGCACCAGGGTGCGGACGGACCCGCGTCACCCGGGCATCGAACGGGGCCCGGGTGCCCTTGAGCGCCTCGAGCGACATCGCTCCGGCGATATCGGCGGCCGTGGCGAGTTGCATGGCATCGTGGATCACCAGGGCACCGATGCCGGTCATGGCCTGGGTGCCATTGATGAGCGCCAGTCCTTCCTTGGCCTCGAGCACCACCGGTGTCAGTCCGGCCTGTGCGAGCGCCTCGGCAGCTGGAAGGATCTTGCCGCCAAATTCGGCCTCACCCTCGCCGATCAGGGTGAGCGCCATGTGGGCCAACGGGGCGAGATCACCACTCGCGCCCACCGACCCCTGACACGGAATGATGGGATGCACGCCGCGATCGAGCATTGCGAGCAGTAGCACGATGACATCCACCCGGATGCCGCTGTTGCCCTGCGACAGGGACTGGGCCCGGAGCAGCAGCATCGCCCGGACCACTTCGGTGGAGAACGGCTCACCAACGCCCATGGCATGCGAGACGATCAGATTGCGCTGCAGCTGCTGGACATCGGCCGGAGCAATCCGGACGTTGGCGAGCTTGCCGAAGCCGGTGGTCACGCCGTAGACCATGCGGCCTTCGGCCACGATCTGTTCGACATGGGCCCGTGACCCGGCGATGCGCCGTGCCGCGTCGGGGCAGAGCGCAACGGGCTGACCGTGGCGAGCAACCCGGACGACGTCACGCAGGCTCAGGGGCCGACCGACCAGCGTGGGAGCACTCACAGCAACACCTCGTGTCCGGCGATGAATCGGCGCGCGATGGGCGACGCGCCAAGAGTGTAGGGAAGGTCGCGCCAGTCGGCACTGTCCAGCACCAGCAGGTCGGCCCGCGTGCCCGGTCGGATCCGCCCGATGTCGCCCCGGCCCAGCGCCGCCGCGGCATTGGCCGTGCCCGCCGTGAAGGCCTCTGCCGGCGAGAGTCGATTCAGGCGCACGGCAAGCGCCATGGCCTCGCGCGTCGAGAAGAGTGGTGAGGAGCCAGGGTTGAGGTCGGTCCCGACCGCCACGGCGGCTCCCGCGTCGATCAAGGCCCGCGCAGGCGCTGCAGGCAGACCGAGATGAAGGGTGACACCCGGAAGCACCACAGCCACGGTCCGACTCTTGGCCAATGCCGTTACCTGTGGCACACCCGAGGCCTCAAGGTGGTCCACCGAAAGTGCGCCGCAACTCACGGCGAGCTCAACGCCACCGATGGCGTGGAACTGATCGACATGGGCCTTCACGCGCAGCATTGATGAGCGCGCTGCGGTGAACACCTCGGTCGCTTCAGCCAGCGTGAACGCCTCGCGTTCGATGAAGATGTCGATCGCGCTCGCAAGCCCGCGTTCAGCCACCGCGGGAATCAGCTCGCGGGTCACCATCGCGATATAGTCGGCTCGCTCGTTCACTGCGGCCGGGGGAACGTGAATCAGCAGGGTTGGCTCGATGCTCGCCGGTGTCAGCGGTCCCAATGAGGCGATCACCTGCAGGGAGGTGAGCTCGGCGGCCATGCTCTGGCCGTAACCACTCTTCACTTCAATGGTGGTGGCACCGCTCTGCACCAGTTGTGCGATGCGCGGCAACGCCAACGCCAGCAAATCATCGTGACTTGCGGAGGCGGTCGCGGTGATGGTCGAGCGGATGCCGCCGCCGGCCGCGAGAATCGCCTCATAGGATTCGCCGCGACTGCGCGCGTCGAAGTCGGCGAGACGATCGCCGGCCCAGACCGCGTGCGTGTGCGGATCCACCAATCCGGGTACCACCGCGCGTCCGCCCAGGGAGAGCTCTGATGCTGCGGTGCCGTGCCAGTTGCCGCGCGGTCCCACCCATGCGACCTGTCCCCCGGCAATGGCAACGGCCGCTTCGGGAATGATCACCAGGTCGCGCATCGCCCCACCATGTGCGGCGCCGATGCCCGCGGTGCTGACCAGCTGAGCAATGTCGGTGAGCAGCAGGTCCGCGATCACAGGGAGGGCATGTCGAGTCCGCGTTCCTGGCGGATCTGTTGTGCGAGGGGATAGCCGGCGTCGGCGTGGCGAATGACCCCCATCGCCGGATCGTTCAGGAGACAGCGCGACAGGCGCCAGGCCGCCTCCTCAGAACCATCGGCCACCGCCACAAGGCCGGCATGCTGCGAGTAGCCCATGCCCACACCGCCGCCGTGATGGAACGACATCCACCCCGCGCCACTGGCGATGCCGGTGGCAAAGTTGAGCAGGGCCCAATCACTGACGGCATCGGAGCCGTCGAGCATCGCCTCAGTCTCGCGATACGGCGAGGCAACAGAGCCGGCATCGAGATGATCGCGACCGATGACGATCGGTGCCGACACCCGCCCGTCGCGCACCATCTCGTTGAACATCAGGCCGGCCTTGTCGCGCTCGCGATAGCCCAGCCAGCAGATTCTGGCCGGGAGCCCCTGGAATGCGATCCGGTCGCCCGCCCACCCGAGCCACTGTTGCAAGCGCACATCGGCCGGAAAGAGCGCCTTCATGGCCGCGTCGGTCGCGGCGATGTCGGCGGGGTCGCCGGAGAGCGCGACCCAGCGGAATGGTCCGCGTCCTTCACAAAATGAATCACGGATGAATGCCGGCACGAAGCCGGGATAGCCGAACGCCTCGTCGAGCCCGCCGAGTTTTGCCTGGGCGCGGAGATTGTTGCCGTAATCAAAGGCAATCGCGCCGCGGCGCTGCATCTCGAGAATCGCCTCGACGTGCGCCACCATGGCGGCACGGGCGCGGGTGAGGTATTCGTCGGGACGCTTGCTGCGCAGGTCGTTGATATCCTCGTCGGGCGCTGCCGGCGGGAGGTAACCCCACATCGGATCGTGCGCCGAGGTCTGGTCGGTGACCAGGTCGGGCGTGAAGCGACGTCGCACCATCTCGGGCAGTACCTCGGCGGCGTTGCCCAGCAGGCCGATCGAGATCGCCTTCCCGGCCTGTCGTGCAGCCTCCGCGCGGGCGATGGCGTCGTCGAGCGACGTGGCGACCTCGTCGAGATAGCGCGTCTCGAGGCGTCGCTCGATGCGTGACGCATCGATCTCCACGCAGATCGACACCCCCCCCGCGAGTGAAACGGCCAGTGGCTGGGCACCGCCCATCCCACCGAGCCCGGCGGTTACCGTGATGGTCCCGGCCAGCGTGCCATCAAAATGCTTGTCGGCGGCAGAGGCGAAGGTCTCGTAGGTACCCTGCAGAATGCCCTGCGTCCCGATGTAGATCCACGACCCTGCGGTCATCTGGCCGTACATCATGAGGCCGAGGGCATCGAGTCGATCGAACTCCTCCCAGGTGGCCCACTTGGGCACCAGGTTGGAGTTGGCAATGAGCACTCGCGGCGCGCGGTCGTGCGTGCGCAGCACGGCGACCGGCTTGCCGCTCTGGATCAGCAACGTCTCCTCATTGGTGAGGCGATCGAGCGTCGCGATGATGCGGTGGTAGGCCTCCCAGTTGCGCGCGGCCTTGCCTCGCCCTCCGTAGACAATCAGATCCTCCGGGCGCTCGGCGACCTCGGGATCGAGATTGTTCATGAGCATCCGCTTGGCGGCTTCCTGGATCCATCCCTGCGCGGTGCGCTGGTTGCCCCGCGGGGCCCGAATGATGGGCATGGTCAAATCTTCCCGTTCACGATGGCGAGGATCTCGACTTCGAGCGCCTGCGCCTGGCGTTCGATGGCCGCGCCACGCGCGAGGATGTCATCGGCAAATGCACGGTCGGTGAGGCCACTCGCATTGATCTTGACGTTCAGGAAGGCGCCCATCACGGCACCGCGGGCGCAGAGCGCGCCAACACCGGCATCCGAGACCGAACTCTCCTGCCCGCGCTCAGCCATCGCCTTGATCAATGTCATGGAGTGCAGCGCCACTTCCATCACCTCGAACGGCACCTCGGTGGCAGCACGGGTGGCCGCCTGCACGGCCTCGCGTCGAGCGGACTTCTCTTCGTCTGTGGTCTTGGGCAATCCGAATGCCGTCATGACGCGGGTGAAGGCGGCGGTGTCCTCATCAACCAGTGCCAACAGCCGGCGCAGGTCGCGCTGCCCTGTCTCGGCTTGATCAGAGAACTCCTTCCAACGCTCGTCCCAACCACGCTTGTGGCTCGAGAGATTGGCCACCATGGTGCCGAGGGCCGCGCCGAGGGCACCGAGGTAGGCGGCGATGGAGCCGCCACCCGGCGCGGGGCTCTCACTCGCGGTTTCCTGGGCGAAGTCCCGCACCGAGAGTCGCGCGAGCGGGGCGTCGTCCTCGCGCTGCAGCAGGTATTCGATCACCCGTTCCTCCGGATGGAAGGGGGCGAGCTCGTCGAGGCCGAGGGAGCGGACCGCAAGGCGCACCAGTTCGCGCTCGGAGACGCCGAGGGAGCGTTGCTGACGGGTGAGAAAATACCGCCCGGCGTCGAGCAGACACTTGAGTGGCACCAGCCCGATCAATTCGGAGCCGGTCACTCGCACGCCACGGGCGTCGGCAGCGCGGCGGGTCTCCTCGAAGGCGACATGGACCGGCGTGACGGTGAGGTCCACCAGGTTCATCGAGACCTGGGCAATGCCATACTCGGCGATATACCAGCCGATGGCCTTCACGGCCTTGAGGGTCCCGGGCTGCGCGACGTCGTGTCCCTGGGCGTCCTTGACCCTGCGTCCCGCCTCGCGCACATCGAAGGCGATAGCGTTGGCGCGCCGGGTCGAGGTGGTGTTGAGGTTGACGTTGTAGGCCACGAGGAAATCGCGGGCGCCGATCACCGTGGCGCCACGTGCCGCATCGAACGTGGCGGGACCGAAATCCGGTTGCCACGCGGGATGCTTCAGCTTCTCGACCAGTCCCTCGTATTCCCCGGCCCGAATAGTGGCGAGGTTGCGACGCGCCGGATCGGGTTGCGCGGCCTCGTAGAGGTAGACCGGCAGTGCCAGTTCGCGCCCGACGCGCTCGGCCAGGGCACGGGCAAACTCCACCGTCTCCGCCATGGTGATTCCCGAGATCGGAATCAGCGGGCAGACGTCGGTGGCGCCCATGCGCGGATGCTCTCCGGTGTGGTGACGCATGTCGATGAGCGATCCCGCGGTCCGGATGGCCTGAAAGGCCGCCTCGATGACCGCCTCCGGGCTGCCCACGAAGGTCACCACCGTGCGATGGGTGGCCTTGCCGGGATCGACGTTGAGCAGCCGCACGCCCTCGACGGCCTCGATCCTGGCGGTGATCTGCCGAATGACCTCGGGATCTCGTCCCTCGGAAAAGTTGGGGACGCACTCGATGAGACGGCTCATGGCCCTGCGTGGTGACGAGAAACGGGAGTCTGCCGGTGCAGAGAATCGTACACAGGCGTCGGGCGAAAGGTGAGAGGCACTCCAGGACGGCTCTGGCAGAGTGAGCAACGGAACGGTACTATCCAAGATCCTCAACGTGCAGGGTTCGGCTATGGAGACGGTTCGAGAACTCCTCGCTCAGAAGGGCCGCGAGTTGCTGATGGTGTCGCCCTCGACCACGGTCCTGCAAGCGGCGCAGATGATGAACGAGCGCGGCACCGGGAGCGTCCTCGTCACGGACGACGGCACCCTGGCTGGCATCTTCACGGAGCGTGACCTGATGCGCCGGGTCGTGGCGGTCGACCGACTCCCGGGTGCCACCACCGTAGCCGAGGTGATGACCACATCGTTGATCACCTGCACGCCCGACGCGACGTTGGACGATTGCGGGGCAGTCATGAGTGAGCGTCGTATCCGTCACCTGCCAGTGCTCGGGCCGGATGGCGTCGTGGGTGTGGTCACCACCGGTGACCTGCTTGCCCACGAGTTGAAGGAGAAGGACAGCAAGATCGCCCAGTTGGAGAGTTTCGTCTTCTACGTTCGGTAGCAGCCATCAGGCGTCACGGGATTCCGCGCGTGACGCCGCTGTAACTCCCATCGCGTGGGTGGCCGGGTGGCTGCCTCCAGAGCATACGGCGCACCGTCCCCGGCCCGATCCCCCGAATCACCATCCCATCGCCCTCGAACCACGCCACGGAATCCGCACCCCAGCGCAACGGGTCGCGGCCGAGGGTCGAGAGCACGGTCGTATCCACTCGCGGGCCGACTGCACAGATGCCGCCGGCGTGGCACGCGAAAATCCGCGCGAACCGCGGTTCCCCCACCCACAACTCGAAGACGCTGTCGGCGCGCACGAACTCGGCGCCAGTGGCCGGAACCACCTTGGGTGGCGATGGTGGGGTCGAGGCGAGCCAGGTGCCCTGCGCCGAGCGGAGGTAGAGGGTGTTGCTGTCGGGTGCCCAGGCGATGGCGGTGATGTGCCCCGCCCCGTCCGGCAAGGCAATGGCACGTTCGGCGCCGTTGAGGAGGTTCATGGCGACCACCTCGTTGGGCGCCGTGGCGGCGGTGTCGCGCGTGCGCAGGAAGGCGACCACGTCACCGCGCGCATTGATGCGCGGCATCGACTCCTGCAGCGGCGTGAACGTCAGCTGGGTGATGCTGCCGCCGCTGGCCGGCACGACGAAGAGATCGGTGTTCCGGTCGATGCCCTCCCCGACAAAGACCACGATCGGCTCCTCACCGACCTTGATGCGATTCCGCAGCGGCGACAGGTTGCACCCCGCAAGCAGCATGAGGCAGAGGGCGGTGTGTCCGCCGAGGCCCGACCGCAAGGTCATTTGGCCTCGAGGCGGGTCGCGAAGAAGCTGTCGATGTTGCGTAGTGCCCGCGCCGCTTCGGGCGTGCCGGAGCCAGTGCGCCCCGGCTTCAGAAAGCCGTGGCCGGTGCCGGGATACGAATCGGGTGCGAAGGAGATCCCTCGGGCACCGAGGATGCGCTGTGCCGTCGGGATCATGGCATTGACACGCATGTCGTTTTCACCGAAAACACCCAGCACCGGCGCCTTGATGGTCGTGAGCAGGAGCGTGTCGGTCAGGGGACCGTAGCAGACCACGGCGGCCTTGAGCTTGGGGTTGGCCGCGGCGTAGCGCCAGACGGTGCCACCGCCCCAACAGAATCCGATCACACCGGTGCGGTCGGTGCGGGCCGCCGGCAACGCGTTGACATAGCGGTAGGCGGCATCGAGGTCGGCGTTCACGCCGTCGGGTGTGAGCTGCGCCATCAGCTTGCGGCCGCTGTCGGGCGAGGCGGGAGTACTGCCCCAGCGCGACGAGAGCATGTCGGGCACCACGGCGATGTATCCCTGCGCAGCAAAGTGGTCCCCCATGGTCGGCTCCCAGTCGGTGAGCCCGAAGATTTCATGGATGACGATGACCGTGGGCGCCTTGTCCTTCCGTTCCGGATAGGCGACGTAGGCGCGCACGCTGTCGCCGGCCGCATTGGCAAACTTGACCCACTCGCCGTGGGTCGTGGCCGGCTGGGGCATGCTGGTGTCGGGACGAGCGCGCACCAGCAGGGCGCCGCCGGCGAGTCCGACGAGCAGGCCGAGTGCGGCGATGACGGGGGTGGTGGCGATGCCACGGGACATAGACAGCCTCGACGTGTCGGAGAGACCGGTAATATAGAAGAGAGAAGAGAGGGGAGAGAAGAGAGAGGAGAGACGAGCGACAATAGAGCTCTTCTCTCCTCTCTCTTCTCTCTTCTCTCTACTGTTCTAGTCGCGGTATCGGTTCCGGCCGGCGCGCTTGGCCTTGAAGAGATTTTCGTCGGCCAGCTTGAGCAGGGCGTCGTCGTCGGCGGCGCGGTCGTCGGGGAAGGTGGCCAGGCCGGCACTCACCGTCACGGCGATCGGAGAGTCGTCGTCGCCGAAGTTGTGCTGCGCCACGCGGCGGAGAATCCGGTCGGTGAAGAGCCGCGCGCCGGTGCCACCCGTCTCCGGGAGCAGCACCACGAATTCCTCGCCGCCGAAGCGGGCGAGGACGTCCATGGTGCGCAGTTCGCGCCGGAGGATGGCGACCAGTTGTTGCAGGACGAGATCACCGACCTGGTGACCGTAGGTGTCGTTAATGCGCTTGAAATCATCGACGTCGAACATCGCCACGGTGACGACTTGATCGTAGCGCCGGGCGCGATCCAGCTCCTCACGCAGTCGCTCGTTGAGCACCCGACGGTTCGCCGCACCGGTGAGCGGGTCGGTGTCGGCGAGCTCCCGCAACTGCTGATGACCCATGTTGCTGTGCTCGAGGTCGTAGGCCTTCTCGAGCGCCGTCACGGCGGCTTCGATGACCTGCTCGGCGAAGCCGAGATCGAGACGATTGAGCGGTGGGTCATCGGCGGTGGTGCGGAGAAAGAACACGCCGGCGAGTCGGCCGTTGATCGGGAAGGGGAGGGCGATCACCGAGCGCGTGCGCGAAGCCGCGTTGGCCTCGGTCGCGATGATCATCTTGACGTCCTGATAGAGCGGGTCGGCGTCGACATCGCTCACCATCACGGTTTCGCCCGTCTCCAGCGCGCGGCTGATCTCGGGATACTTTGACAACTCCACACGCAGGTCGCGCAACGTCGGGTTCTCATACGCCGCGACTACGGTCGCTTCGGTCGATCCAGGGGCGGCGAGCACCACGGAGCAGCGGGCAATGCGCAGCCCCTGCGCCACTCGACGCACGAGAATCTGGTAGATCTCGGCCGGGTCGTGCGTAGCGGTGACTTCCTTGAGGATGCCCACCATCTCGGCGCGTGAACGCGCCTCCGCCCGTGCCTTGTTGAGCTCGCGTCCCACGCGCAGGTGGGCCTTGATGCGTGAGAGCAGTTCACGTACCCGGTAGGGACGCTGCACGATGTCGGTCGCGGAGAGCCCGTAGGGTGCCAGCTTCGCGGGACTGTAGCCGGGATCGGTCAGGACAAAGAGCGGCACATCCTTGTAGCGCAGATCCTCGCGGATGCGCGTGAGCCGATCCAGCGTGCCCGCATCGGCGCTTGCGAGATCCACCACGAGGAGGTCGTAGTCTTCCTGGTCGAGGCGCTCGAGCAACTGCGGGCCGCCTTGGGCGGTCACCACATCGTAGCCGTTCTCCTTGAGCACCCAGGAGAGTGTCCGGGCGAGGGCGGTGTCTTCTGTCGCAAGCAGCAGCCGGGGGTTGAGCTGCATCAGCCGACCAGGGCGTCGTATCGGGCAGGGTCGACGTTGCCACCGCTGGCGACCACCACCGTGCGCCCGGGCAGCTCGATCCGGCTGGCCAACAGGGCGGCCGTGGTGACCGCGCCGGAGGGCTCGACACGAATACCCCGAGCCGCCAGCCATTTCATGGCTGCCGTGATGTCGTCATCTGTCACGTCAACAACCTCGGAAACAGTGGTCTTGATCCCCGGCCAGGTGAGTTCCCCCACCGACCTCGTCAACAACCCATCTGCGAGGCTTGTGCCACCGTCCAACGTTTCAGGTTGACCCGTCCGAAATGCCGCCGAGAGTTTGGGGACGCCGGTAGGCTCCACGGCCACGATCCGGAGGTCGGGGCGCAAGGCCCGGGCGGCGGCGCAGATGCCGGCCAGGAGCCCCCCTCCGCCCACCGGGACTACGATGGTCGCGACCTCGGGCCATTGTTCGAGGATCTCGAGGCCGCAGGTGCCCTGCCCGGCCATGACATCGGGATGGTCATAGGGCGGGATCATGGTCATCCCCCGCTCTTCCACCAAGCGGGACGCCTCGACCCCCTGCTCAGGACCCCGCACCCGGCCGATCAGGACCACCTGGGCGCCGAGCTCGCGGATGCCGGCGACCTTGATGGCCGGCGCGGACTCCGGCATCACGATGATGGCGGGGATGCCGTGGCGATTTGCGGCGTAGGCGATGCCGAGCCCGTGGTTGCCGCTGGAGGAGGTCACCACCCCGTGGGCACGAAGCTCGGGCGAGAGGCGCCGGATCGCGGTCCAGGCACCTCGGATCTTGAAGGCACCGATGGGCTGGAGGTGTTCGGCCTTGAGCCGCACTTCGGCGCCGGGCAGCAGCCCCTCCAACGCCAACAGCGGGGTTCGCACGGCAATGCCGGCGAGCCCCGCTGCGGCCTCCTGCAGATCGGCCAGGGAGGGGCCGCTCACCCCTCCTCCACCGACCCCTCATCGGACGGTGCGCCGGCCTCGGCCTCCACACCCTCCTCGGCGCCATCGTCCTCTTCCTTCTGGACTCGCGCCACGTCGACGATGCGATCGTCGGTGTCGAGGTTCATGAGCTTCACGCCCTGCGTGTTGCGACCGCTGACGCGGATTCCCTCCACCGGGCAGCGGATGATGACGCCACCCTTGGTGATCATCATCAGCTCGTCCTCGGGCACCACGTCCTTCAGGGCGATGAGCTTCCCGGTCTTGCCGGTCTGCTGCATGGTGATGATCCCCTTGCCACCGCGGCGCTGGACACGGTAGTCGGTCACGAGCGAGCGCTTGCCGATGCCCTTCTCGCTGACCACCAGCAGTTCCGCCCGCTCGCGCACCACGACCATGCCGATGACGCGATCGTCCTTGGAGAGTTCGATGCCCTTCACGCCGGCCGTGGCACGGCCCATCACCCGGGCATCGCTCTCGTGGAAGCGGATGCTCATGCCCGACGAGGTGGCCAGGACGATGTCGTCGTTGCCGCGCGTCTTCTGCACGTCAATGAGTTCGTCATCATCGGCGATGTTGATGGCATTGATGCCAACGGTGCGCACGTTGCCGTAGGCCGACATGACGGTCTTCTTCACGGTGCCGTTGCGAGTGGCGAACATCAGCCACTCGTCGTCGCCGAAGGCGCGCACCGGCACCAGGGCCGCGATGCGCTCGTCCTCACGAATGTTGATGCAGTTGACGACCGGCTTGCCGCGGGCATTCCGGCCACCCTGCGGAATCTCATGCACCTTGAGCCAGTAGACGGTGCCCCGATCGGAGAAGAACATCAGGTAGTCGTGCGTCGAGGCGATGAAGAGGTGCTCGACCCAGTCGGTTTCCTTGGTGTCCATCCCCGTGAGGCCGCGGCCTCCGCGCCGCTGGCGCCGGTAGGTCGTGACCGGGATCCGCTTGATGTAGCCGGTGTGGGAGATGGTGATCACCATGTCCTCTTCGGCGATCAGGTCCTCGACCGAGAACTCGCCCTGATCCTTGAGGATCTCCGTGCGGCGCGCATCGCCGTAGGTGGCGGCGAGTTCGTCGACCTCACCCACGAGGATCTTCTCGCGCCGCTCGCGGGAGGCCAGGATGCTCTCGAGTTCGGCGATGGTGGCGAGGACCTCGGCGAGCTCGGCTTCGAGCTTGCTGATCTCGAGGCCGGTGAGTCGCGCCAACCGCATGTTGAGGATGGCATCGCTCTGCGCCTCGCTGAAGGCGAACCGCTCCCGCAACCGGGCGTCGGCCGTGGGCGTATCGGGAGACGACCGGATGATCGCGATGACTTCGTCGATGTTGTCGACGGCGATCTTGAGGCCACGCAGGATATGCTCGCGCTTCTTCGCCTCGGCGAGGTCGAACTCGGTCCGACGCACGATGATGACGTGCCGGTGCGCGATGAAGTGCTGGAGGATCTCCTTGAGCGCCATCACCTTCGGGGCGCCGTTCACGAGCGCCAGATTGATCACCCCGAAGGTGCTCTGCATGGCGGTGTGCTTGTACAGCCCGTTCAGGATCACCTGCGGAATGGCGTCGCGCTTGAGCTCGACGACGAGCCGCATCCCTTCGCGGTCGGACTCGTCGCGCACGCCGGTGATGCCCTCGATGCGCTTGGCCGAGGCCAGTTCGGCGATGGCAAGCGCGAGGTTGGCCTTGTTGACCTGATAGGGGAGTTCGGTGATCACCAGCGCGTTCTTGCCGGTGCGCTCGTTCTCCTCGATGCGCACCCGCGCGCGCATGATCACCTTGCCGCGCCCGGTTTCGTAGGCGTCGCGGATGCCGTGCTCGCCGTAGATGTAGCCGCCGGTGGGGAAGTCGGGCCCCTTCACATGCGTCAGCAGCTCATCGATGGTGCACTCGGGATTCGCCACCAGCGCGCCGATCGCCTTGGCAACCTCGCGCAGGTTGTGTGGCGGGATGTTGGTCGCCATGCCGACGGCGATGCCGCTGGAACCGTTGATCAACAGGTTCGGCAGCTTGCTCGGCAGCACCGAGGGTTCTTCGCGCTGGTCGTCGAAGTTGGGGACGAAGTCGACCGTATTCTTGTCGATGTCCTCAAGCATCTCGAGCGCGATGCGCGTGAGGCGGGCCTCGGTGTACCGGTACGCCGCCGCGCGATCGCCGTCGACCGAGCCGAAGTTGCCCTGGCCGTCGACCAGCGGATAGCGCAGCGAGAAATCCTGCACCATGCGGACCATGGCGTCGTACACCGAGCTGTCGCCGTGCGGGTGGTACTTGCCCAGCACGTCCCCGACGACCGTCGCCGATTTCTTGTAGGCCCGGCCGGGCACCAGCCCCAGCTCGTTCATGGCGTAGAGAATGCGCCGGTGCACCGGCTTGAGTCCGTCACGCACATCGGGCAGGGCGCGCGAGACGATCACGCTCATCGAGTAGTTGATGAACGACTGCTGGAGCTCTTCTTCGATGAGGCGCGGGATGATGCGTTCGCGGGAATTCGGCGCGGTCATCTGGGTCCGGAGTGCGAGGAGGTGGAGGTCGTCGACTCAGGGCCGACGGAAACAGCGAAATATAGCCGTTTTGGGGCCACAAAAGAAGGGGGGAGGCGTGGTTCTAAGTTGTTGCAGGATCGGCGTTTATGGGAGTGCGCAGAATCCTGGTCCCGGCCTGTGTCGCGGAGCCTCTCAAGGAGTGCTGTCCCCCCCGCACGCAGTGGGGGGCTCCCGGCTCGTGCTGTCCCCCCGCACGCAGTGCGGGGTCTCCCGGTTCGTGCAGACGCAGAACTCCGTGTGCGCGCCCCTGCGTCAGCCCTGGCCGGGAGATCCCGCGACTTCGCCCGACCTGCGGTCGGGCTCCGCGCGGGATGACTCCGAGGGGGCTCCCGGCTCGTGCTGTCCCCCCGCACGCAGTGCGGGGTCTCCCGGTTCGTGCAGACGCAGAACTCCGTGTGCGCGCCCCTGCGTCAGCCCTGGCCGGGAGATCCCGCGACTTCGCCCGACCTGCGGTCGGGCTCCGCGCGGGATGACTCCGAGGGGACTCCCGGCTCGTGCAGTCCCCCCGCACGCAGTGCGGGGTCTCCCGGTTCGTGCAGACGCAGGAGCCCGCAAGCCCCCCGCAGAATCACGCACCCCCCGGCATCATCGGCCGCGGACGCGCATGCTGAGCCCACCAATTGTTCACGATGCCTCGCCAACTCACCGTCTACATCCTCACCAATCACTCGCAGTGCTACTACGTCGGCGTGACGAACAACCTCCATCGGCGCTGGACCCAGCATCGGACCGGTGTCGGGAGCAAGCACTGCAAGAAGTTCCGGATCACTCGACTTGTCTTCGCTGAAGTCCATGGCACGCCGATGGCCGCAATCCGGCGAGAGAAGCAGGTGAAACGTTGGAGCCGTGCGATGAAGCGAGAGTTGATTGCCTCGATGAATCCTGGGGGTGTCGATCTCGCGGTACAGTGGGGATGGAAGGTGCGCCCGGAGTCGTCGGTCGTGTTGGGTGCGCGGTTCGTGCCGAAGGTTGAGGTGGGGTGATTTGTGCGCGTGACCGGTTCTTGCGCCTGCACGACGCGGGAGGCCCCGCACTGCGTGCGGGGCGACAGCTCGGTGCGCGTGACCGGTTCTTGCGACTGCACGGCGCGGGAG
>JBDUDP010000025.1:0-30386 GCA_040002895.1 Gemmatimonadota bacterium | reverse complement strand
ACTGCTGGCGGCCGCGGCGGCAGGAGATGATCCGACCCCTTAGCCACTCGACCGCTTCGGACCCGCCGTCGGCAACGGATCGAAGGCAATCGGCGCGGCGAGGAGTGCATCGGGAATCGCGAAGCCGCGCGTGATCTCTTCCGCCACCGGCCGCATCTCCTGCATGCAGTTGTTCACGAGGTAGCGGATCGCCTTGGCCTTCGGCGTCTCCACCACGCCGTTCATGAGGAACCAGCCGAGGTCGCGTTCGACGCGCGTGGCCCAGAAGGTGTCGCGCACAAGCGCCAACACTGGGCGGAGCGACCGGTTGGCCCGACCGACCTCCTCGTGGATCGCCTCGAATGCGACGCGCTCAACGTGCGCCGTGGCGAGGTGCATGAGATGGTCCTGCACATCGAGCATGGTGCCCTGCGGATCGCCTTTCTTCATGCCCGCACGCAACCGGCGGGCAGCGCCGTCGAGGAGTCGTTCTTCACGGTAGCGCAGCAGGTCGAGCTGTTGCACGGGGTCGCGGAGGTGCTCTTCGTCATCGCGACGCGCCGAGACCGGGTTCATGGCCTTGAGGGCGGCGCGCGCGCGCCGGGTCATCAGGCGGATGACGCCGAGTTCGGCGAACTCCTCCTTGTACCCCGTGAGCAGGGCCTTCGCGAGCAGCTGCATCAGGACGGTGTTGTCGCCCTCGAAGGTGGTCCAGACGTCGATGTCCCCGCGCAGCACCGCAATACGGTTCACAGCGAGATAGCCCTGGCCGCCACAGCATTCACGCGCATCGGTGATCGCCTCTTGCGCTGCCCACGAGGCATACGCCTTGAGCCCCGCGGCGAGGCCCTCGAGTTCACGGTTTTCCCCCTCGTGCCGCGATTCGAAGCGGTCCACCAGACGCGAGAGCGCCAGATCGAGCACCACGGACGTCGCCAGCGCCGGGAGCAGCCGTCGTTGGTGGGTCCGGTAGTCAAGCAGCAGCGTCTCCGGTTTCCCCTCCTCGCCGAACTGCCGGCGTCGGTTGCCGTAACGGACGGCGATGGTGAGGGCACTCTTCATCGCGGAGAGCGCGGAGAGCCCAATCGTGATGCGTCCGCCGACCAGCGTGCCGATCATGGTGAAGAAGCGTCGGGAAGGGCTCTCGATCGGCGATGAGTAGACGCCCGTCGCGGAGACGTCGCCGAAGCGGTTGAGCAGATAGGTGCGGGGCACCCGCACCTGGCTGAACCAGATCCGTCCGTTGTCGACGCCGTTGAGCCCTTCCTTGATGCCGCTGTCCTCGATCCGGACTCCCGGCGAGGTGGTCCCATCGGGATTGCGGATCGGCACGAGCACGGCGTGGACCCCGTGCCGCGTGCCGTCCACGATCAGCTGCGCGAAGACGGTGGCCATCCGGCCATGCGCGGCGGCATTGCCGAGCCATTCCTTGTGGGCGCTGCCAGTGGGGGTATGCACCACGAATTCCGCGGTCGCGGCATCATACGTGGCCGTCGTCTCGAGGTCCCGCACATTGGAACCGTGCCCGAGCTCCGACATTGCGAAAACACCGAGCAACTCGCCGGTGCTGATCTGTGGGAGAAAGTGGCGGTGATGCCACTCAGTGCCAAGCAGCTGCACACTGCCCTGGAAGAGTCCGAACTGCACGCCGAATTTGATGGTGAGCGAGAGGTCGTGGAAGCCGAGGGTTTCCATGACGGCCATGAAGGCTCGAGTATCGCCCTTGCCCCCGTACGCCGGCGGCACGCCGAGGGCACCGAACCCGTCCCGGCAGAGCTCCCGAAGCCAGTTGAGCACCAGCTCGCGATATTCGTGCGTCGAAATTCCGTAGCGATATCCAAATTGCGGGTCGGAGAGCCGTGCCCGCACCGCGTCGCGCACCGGGGCGCACTCCCCGTCGAGCAGCGCCTTCAAGCCCACCACGTCCACGAACGGCGCGGGACGTGGCGGAACGGGGTCCGGACGCGGAGGTAGGCTCTGGGCACCGCTCTGAGTCATCGGCTTTGGCTCTCAACATGGATCAGGGCAGCAAGCGCGGCGAAGTCCCTGTCAAGATGATGCCCTCCGACAGTGGCGACAACGTGGGCCGCCCCGGCCGGGAGCAGCGGACACAGCGAGTGCTTCTCCTCGGTCCCGTAGACGCAGAGCACCCGGGTGCCGGTGAGTTTGGCCATCTCGGGAAGCATCGCGAGATCGTCATTCCGCACCTTGTCGCTCAGGAGATCGGTGAGATGGAAAGTGAAGTTCGCGTTGGGAGCCGGTGCGAGCAGGACCAGCAACTGGACCCGACGCCGCAGGTCGGCCGGCAAGCGCGAGACGCCGAACGGGGCGAGCTCCGCCCCGCGTGAATACCCGATCACGATCACCCGGGATCGTTTCCACAGGGCCATGTAGTGCCGCAGCAGCCGCTCGAGATCGCGCCCGATCACGTCGGGAGACTTCGGCCCACCATGGTTGAGGTAACTCCGCGACTCGAGGCCCACCACCGCAACTCCGCGCTCCACCAGCTGCGCCGCGATGACGCGATCAATCTCGGCCCAGTTGCCATCACCGGTGAGGATCACCGCGAGCAACGAGTCCGATCCGGCTGCCGGCAACGCGTGCACCGGGAGGTCGGGGAAGTCCGCGCCTTGCGCCTCAGCCCGCCCGACCATGCCACAGAGCGCGAACAGCAGGATCGCGCATCGGGTCCTTTCATGCATCCGGCATCGCCACGGTTGCCTTCCTCTCCAGTTTGCCCCATCCCACGAGTCCGCCGTGCAAGGCAGCCACGAACGAGCGGACCACGACCCAGTACATGACCTGACGATATGCAAAGCGTTGCAGAAAGATCAACCAGGTCAGACGTAGATCCTCGTTGGGCTCCAGAATGAACGCCAGCACGGCGGCGAGCCAATCGACCAGCAGGAAGATGGCGTACCAGCTCACCACATGTTCAAGTGACGCCAGCGCATACGTTGCACCGTGCGACCGTTGCGTCATCGCGATCGAGATCAAACTCCAGAGAAAAAGCAGATCCGCGAGCGGCGCGATCACCGCGAAGAGCAATTGGAAGATCCAGACGTTGGGCAGGGCCACCATGCCGAGGGTGCCGGCGCTGGGCCGGAAGAGGAGGTCGCGGTGCTTCCAGGCGCACTGCAGGGTCCCGAATGCCCAGCGGAATCGCTGCTTGGCGAGCGCCCTGAGCGTATCCGGTGCTTCGGTCCACGCCACGGCATCGGGTGCGTACGCCACCCGATGCCCGCGCCGCCCGATCGCAAGCGTGAGGTCCTGATCCTCGGCCAGGGTGTCGCCGCTGAATCCGCCCGCCTCCAGCACCAGCGACTTCCGCCATGCCCCTACGGCCCCCGGCACCACTGTGATGCAATCGAGCAGAGCAAAGGCACGCCGGTCGAGGTTTTGCGAGGTGACGTATTCGAGCGCCTGCCATCGGGTGACGAGATTGATGCGATTGCCGACCTTGGCGTTGCCGGCCACGGCACCCACCTGCGGATCTGCGAGCGGCGCCACGAGGCGGGCCACAGTGTCCGGTTCGAACAGGGTGTCGGCATCGAGGCCGATCACCAGCTCGCCTCGGGAACGCCGAATTCCTTCGTTCAGGGCGCTGGCCTTGCCGCCGTTGGCCTTTTGGTACAGCGAGACGCGCGGCTCGGCTCCGAAGGCCTCGCGCACCCGTGCCGCCGTCGCATCGGGTGAGCCATCGTCGACGACGACGATCTCGAGCGGGCCGGCGTAGTCCTGCGTGAGCAGGGAGGCCACCGTGGCGCAGATCACCTTCTCCTCGTTGTATGCGGGCACGATGACGCTGACCGACGGCGAGAATGTCGTCGACGCCGGCGCGCGCCGAAATCGCTGGATCATGGCGAGGCCGAGGATGAACACCAGCCGGCCCATGCCGAGGACAATGGCCACGAGAAAGAGCAGGTAGGTACCGCGTTCGAACAGGGAGATTCCGCCGAACGCCGCCATCTCGACGACTCTCAGCCAGAGCCCACGCGGCGGAATCGGGGGCATGACCGCCGCTGGCGCGAGTCCGGCGAGCGTGCCGAGACTCACGACGGTGTCGCCGCGCGCGCGCAAGGAATCAATCAGTCGCCCCAGCGCAGCCACGGTGCGCGATCGATCGCCACCCCCATCGTGCAGCAACACCACTTCGCCGCGCGGGAGGGCTGCGAGCACGTTGGCGATGATGGTGTCTGGCGCAGGGTTGGTCCAATCCTCGGCATCGACGCGAGTGCCGACGTTGATGTAGCCGAGGTCGGTGGCGATCGCGACCGGCACCAACTCATCGGCAGTGGTCGGTTCGGCATCACCGAAGTAGGGTGGCCGGAACAAAATGGTCCGTCGGTTCAGCAGGGCCTCAATCAGCCGCGCGTTGGCATCGATCTCCAGCCGGGTCACCCAGTTCGATGTGAGCGCGAGGTTGGGATGGGTGAAGGTGTGGTTGCCAACCTCGTGTCCCTCGGCGAGGACCCGCTTGGTGAGGGCGGGATTCGCCTCGATCTGGGTGCCGATCATGAAGAAGGCGGCATGGACGCCGCGGGAGCGCAGCGTGTCGAGAATCATCGGCGTCCAGCGGCCATCAGGGCCGTCATCAAAGGTGAGCGCGACTCGACCCGGATGTCGCCCGGTCCGCTCCACCACCCACGGCGACGGCACCGCTTCCATCACCTCGCCGGTGATGTCGCCCGCCGCATTCACGCTCACCTCGCGCCGTCCCGTGGCAGGATGACTCCCAATGGCCAGCAGTTCGCCCCCACCCCGGAACTCGACATCGGAGCCGGGCTCGATGACGCGCAGGGAGTCGGGCGACTGCAGCACACCGCGCGTGTCGATGGCACGCCAGAGCGACTGATCCTCCTCACCGAGACGCCAGATGGCGTGACTGGTGATGCCGAGTCGGCGAGCCGAGCGCATCTGGTCGAGCGCCGTGACGGCGTCCTGGTACCAGACCACATGATCGGTCGAATCGGGGTCGGTCCACATCAGGTAGGGGTTCTGCGACACGGTGTCGAACTTCGGGAGCACGTGATGCTCGCGGGCGAAGCGCCAGACATCCTGGGTGGTGGCCGCATCGCCGCTGCCCGACACCGCGTCGCTCCAGTCGTAGCCGTACGCGGCCATGGCCGCGATCGCCTTGGTCGCCGGCACGGCCTCAAGCAGGTGTCGCGCGCGCTCCGCGTACCACGCCCGACTCGCCACCGGCCCCGCCTCCGCACCAGCACCCTTGCCATAGTGTTCATCGTACAGCATCAGAATCACGCGATCGCATTGCGCCGTGAACCGACGCACCCAACTCAGTGCGAGCGACGGCTCGATCGCCATGGTCACCAGCGGCCCGGGCCCGAGTTCATGCCGTAGCTCCACCAAGAAGCGCTCGACATCCGGCAGGGAGCGATCGGGCAGGCTCTCGAAGTCGAGCGTGACCCCTGCCAGCCCCAGTCGCCGCACCGCATTCGCGGCCTGTCGCGCGGCCCGCAGGCGCCGCAGCGAATCGGCGAGCAGTCGCGGCGCGTTGGTGCCGCCAAACTCTCCCACCCCCTGGGTCACGCTGCTCAGCATCAGCAGCACGCGCGGTCGGCTCGAGTCCGGGAGCGATTGGAGGAAGAACAACAGTTTGGGATCGATCTTGAGCTGCAGGGAATCGCCGCCGGGCGTCACAAAGGCCCACTCAGCGATCACCCAATCGAGCTGGGCCACATGCGCCTTGAGCGAAGCGAAGGAGTTGTCGTCCCAGTTGACGTAGAAGCCGGCGATCACCGGATCGGTAGAACCCTGACTTGCCGTCACGGGGTGGAGTGTCAATCTGGACGGGCGTGCCGCCGTGGGCCGACCTTGGTGTCGCAACGCGCGGTAGAGGCGTTCCCTCGCCACCTCGCGCAATCGCGCCGCCCGGGACCCTACCACTGCGGGGAGCGAGGTTCGGGTGGCAGGCGTGAATGCGTCGTAGGGTGGCAGGGACGGCGGCAACAGCGCCGCCACCACCAGACCGAGCATCGCGAGCGTCGAAAGGGCGCCGGCGAAGTAGGCACCGGTGCGAACGCGCTGCCATCGACGCCCGGTCGGTTCCGAAAAGACGTGTGCGGATCGGTCTGCGGCCACACAACCCTCTGGAGGAGACATCAGATCGTCGGGAGAACTCGGTCCCGGCTGCACTAGATTCTAAGTGGAGTGGAGCCCAGCGACCCCACCGCTTCCACCGCCTGAAGCTTTCCGCCCCCACCACCTGAGCCGCCATGGCCGATCCGGCAAGCGCACCGCCCACCCCACCCTCTCGGCTCAGGCGACTGCTGCCCTGGCTCGCGGCGGGGGTGGCGGTCGTGTCGCTGCTGGCGTTGCGCGAGCTGTTGCGCGAGACGTCCGGCCGCGCCACCCGGGCCGCCATCACGGCGATCCCGAGCAGCAGTTTCGCCACCGCGGTCATCGTGGCACTCCTCGGTTATTGCTGTCTTGGGCTCTACGACGTGCTCGCCCTGCGCTATGCGGACGGGAGGAAGCCGCGGCTGCGTACCGCCCTCGCTGGGAGCACGGCGTTCGCGGTGAGCAATGCACTGGGGTTCCCCTTGCTCACGGGTGGCGCCGTGCGAGTCCGGTTCTGGACCAGCTGGGGGCTCTCAGCCGGTGCCATCGCACGCGGGGTCGCGTTCAACGCGGTCACCTTCTGGCTCGGCGCGATCACGCTCACCGCCTTGGCCGCAATCGGCGAGCCGGAGACGATCGCGGGCGCATTCGGCGGTGCCGTCACGGTGATTCGGGTCGCGGGCGTGCTGCTCGTGCTGGTGCCGCTGGGCTATCTCGCGGCGGCGGCCCAGCGGTGGACGCCGCCGGCGATGGGCGACTGGCATTTCCGCCTCCCCTCGCTGCGGTTGGCAACCGGGCAGTTCGTCCTCGCGATCCTTGACTGGACCCTGCTTGCCGCCACCCTGTGGCTGCTGCTCGGGCCCGACATTCGCCCGCCGTTCGCGGGGTTCATCGGATTGTTCGTTGTCGCGCAGGTCGCCGGCGTCGTCAGTCATCTCCCAGGTGGCCTCGGCGTCTTCGAGGCCGGTATTCTGCTCCTGCTGGGCGCCAAGGGCCATTCCGCGGAGGTCCTCGGCGCCGTGGTGGCGTTCCGAGCCGTCTACTACGTCGGGCCATTCGTCGCGGCCCTCGTCGGACTGTTGGCATGGGAAGTCACATCGCGACGTGCCAAGGTCGCCGGCTGGCTCGCCCCAACACGGCGCGTCCTGCGCGGCCTCGCACCCACCATGCTGGCGGCCGGCACGATCGCCTGCGGACTTGCCCTGCTCGCATCAGGCGCCACGCCCACCGACCCGGAACGGTTGCGCGGACTTCGTCATCTCCTCCCGTTGGGGATGATTGAGGTGGCGCATTTCGCCGGTAGCACCATTGGCGTCGCCCTGCTCCTGCTCGCGAGCGGTCTGAGTCGCCGTCTGCGTTCGGCCTGGTGGGCCACTGCGGTGCTGCTGGCGCTGGGCATCGCGGCCGAGTTGTTGAAGGGCTTCGAATGGGAGCAGGGACTCCTGCTCGCGACGGTGCTGGTCACCCTGCTCCCCGCCCGACGATTCTTCTACCGGCACTCACGGCTTGAAGCTGCGGCCCTCACCCCGGGATGGCTGCTGGCTGTAGCCGTGGCCCTGCTCGGCACCATCCTGCTCGCCGAATTCTCCTACCGGCACGTGAGCTATCGCAGTGACCTGTTCTGGCGCTTCGCCATTCACGGCGATGCCCCGCGTTCACTCCGCGCGCTGGTGGGCGCCTCGATGCTGCTCGCGCTGGTCAGCATCCGTCGGCTGTTCGCGCCGGTTCGCCGCGGTGTTCACGCCGCCACCACGGCCGCCGAGATCGACCGGGCCGCCGAGATCTTTGCCACGTCGGCATCGACCCACGGCGCGCTCGCACTCACCGGCGACAAGAGCCTGCTGTTCGATGAGGAGAATCGCGGCTATCTCATGTACGCCACGAGTGGTCGCAGCTGGATCGCGATGGGCGACCCGATCGGCCCTCCGGCAACGCAACGCGAGCTGGTCTGGCGATTCCGGGAGCTTGCCGACCAAGCCGGCGCGTGGCCAGTGTTCTACGAGGTCAGCGCCCAGCACCTCGGCCTCTATATCGACCTCGGCCTCACGCTCTCGAAGCTCGGAGAGGAGGCGGTGGTTCCCCTCGGCGACTTCTCGCTCGATGGTGGCGCCCGGCGGAAACTCCGCTATACCCATCGCTCCCTGATCGAGCGGTTCGGCTGCTCCACTGAACTGCTCCCTCCCGACGCGGTGCCACCGTTGTTCGACGAGCTCGAGCGCATCTCGCTCAACTGGATGGCTGACAAGCAGGGCCGCGAGAAGGGCTTTTCCCTCGGGCGGTTCGACCGTGACTATCTCCGCCGACTGCCGTGCGCCGTCGTCCGGCAGCACGGGACGCTCGTCGCCTTCGCGACCCTCTGGCCCGCCGGGGATCGCAGTGAACTTGCCGTCGACCTGATGCGCTACGACACGAGCGCACCGCCGGGAACGATGGAATACCTGTTCATCGAATTGATGCTGCTGGGACGCGCCGCCGGATTCGGCCGTCTCAACCTCGGCATGGCCCCGCTGGCCGGCATGCCCGAGCATGCGCTCGCACCGCTCTGGTCACGGGTGGGGCACGCGATCTTTCAGCAGGGAGAGTCCTTCTACGGCTTCCAGGGCTTGCGACAGTTCAAGCAGAAGTTCGATCCGATCTGGGCCCCACGATACCTCGCCTCGCCCGGGGGGCTCGCGCTCCCGCGCGTGCTCGCCGACGCCGCCACGCTGATCGCGGGTGGCGTCACGCGGGTGTTGCCGCGATGAAGGAGATCGCCGTGATCGGTGCCGGCGCCGCGGGCCTCATGGCGGCGATCCATGCCGCGGGCCCCGGCCGACGGGTCACCCTCTACGAATCGACGGCCGATGGCGGTCGCAAGATCCTGATTTCAGGAGGCGGCCGCTGCAATGTCCTGCCGTCACGGATCGACGCGCGCGACTACGTCACCGCCTCCTCACCCAACACCATGCGCAACCTGCTGCGCAGCTGGCCGCTCGAGGCACAGCAGCGCTTCTTCGAGGACGAGGTCGGAATCCCCCTGGTGCTCGAACCCGAGACGGGCAAACTCTTCCCCGTGGCCAACAAGGCTCGCGTGGTGCGCGACTCGCTGCTGCATCTGGCGGAACGACGCGGCGTGACGTTCGTTCCCGACACCAAGCTGGTCGATCTGACCCCCGCAGCGGGACGCTGGCGGCTGGTGTTCGCACAGGCGGCGCCCGTCACCGTCGATGCCGTCATTCTGGCCACCGGCGGTCTCTCGGTGCCACAGACCGGATCCGACGGAGTCGGCCTCTCGCTGCTCGCGCGTCTCGGGCACACGGTGCACCCCACCTACCCTGCCCTCACGCCGCTCACGCTCGACCCGCCGAGCTTCACTGACCTCGCGGGAATCTCGCTCACAGTCACGCTCACTGCCGTCAGCGAACAGGAGCGACGCGTCGCCACGGGTGGATTCCTCTTCACGCACCGCGGCTTCAGCGGCCCGTCGGCGCTCGATGTGTCGCACGTGGCGGTGCGCGGTCGACTCGCCGGCGCAGCCGCGGCCCGACTCACGGTTCATTGGGGGACGCGAACGGAGGTGGAGTGGGAGACCTCGCTCTCTCCCGGCGCCCAAGCGGTGGCGACGGCAGTACGGCAGTGGTTGCCATCCCGACTCGCCGACCGCCTGCTCGCCGACGCCGGTGTGCCGGGGCAGAAGGTGCTCGCCCAACTCACCCGCGCGGAACGCCGCGCGGTGCTCGATGCCCTGTTGCGGTACCCGTTGCCGTGGACGTCCGACGAGGGCTACAAAAAGGCGGAAGTCACCGGCGGAGGAGTGTCGCTCGCTGAGGTCCAACCGAAAACACTGGAAAGCCGTATTGTTCCGGGACTCTTCCTTGCTGGCGAACTGCTTGATGCTTTCGGCCCTATCGGCGGATACAATTTTGCCTGGGCGTGGGCCACGGGTCGGCTCGCTGGGCTCGGTGCCGCTCGGGTGCCCTGACGACCTCTCACAGCGGGATCATCATGCGACTGCTGCGTTCGCTGACCGCGACCCTCTGCCTGGCGGCGCCTCTCGCCGCGCAGGCCCCGCTCACCACACCGGAACAGGCCCTCGGCCATACCATCGGCGCCGACTATCGTCTCCCCAACTACACCCAACTGCAGCGCTGGTGGGAGCAGCTCGCCGCGCAATCGCCGCGGATGCGGCTCGACACCATCGGCCGCACCGCCGAGGGCCGGCCGCAACTGATGGCGGTGCTCTCGTCGCCGGCCAACCTCGCGCGACTCAACGAATTTCGCGGCATCAGTGCGTCGCTCGCGCACGGTCGCATCGACGAAGCGACAGCCCACAAGCTCGCCGCCGCGGGCAAGGCGGTCATCTGGATCGACGGAGGATTGCACGCCGACGAAGTGCTCGGCGCCAATCAGCTGCTCGAATTGGTGTGGCAGTTCGTCTCGCAAAACGACCCCGAGACGCTGCGCATCCTCGATGATGTGATCATCCTCGCCGTCCATGCCAACCCTGACGGCATGGAGCTGGTGGCGGACTGGTACATGCGCCAGGCCGACTCACTCAAGCGCAGCACCAGCGGCCTGCCGCGACTGTATGAGAAGTATGCCGGGCACGACGACAACCGGGACTTCTACCGCCTGGCACTGCCCGAATCGCGCAACGATTCCCGAATCCAATACCGCACCTGGTACCCACAGGTGATCTACAACCACCATCAGACCGGACCCGCCGGGTCGGTGATGTTCGTGCCGCCGTTTCGCGACCCCTTCAATTATGTCTTCGACCCGCTGATTCCGACCTCGCTCGACTGGGTCGGTATGGCGATGCAGCGGCGGTTCGCCTCGGAAGGCAAAGGTGGTATCGTCGACGAAAACTCCACCTCGTACTCCACCTGGTGGAATGGCGGCCTGCGAACCGCCGGGTATTTCCACAACATGATCGGCATCCTGACCGAGTCCATCGGCAGCCCGACGCCCCAGACCATCCCGCTGCGACTTGAGCGCCAGTTGCCAAGTGGCGATGGCGTCTTCCCGGCGCAATGGGGGCCGTGGCACTTCCGGCAATCGATCGACTATTCGATGACCGCGAATCGCGCCATTCTCGATCTCGCCTCGCGCTATCGTGAGGACCTGCTCTTCAATTTCTGGCGCATGGGTCGGAATTCAGTCGAGCGCGGCTCGCGTGACAACTGGACCGCGGAACCGAACATCATCGCCGCCGCAGCGAAGGCGAGCGAGGGGTTGCAGGGTCCGGCGATCCAAGCGGCGCAGGCCGCGGTGTTGCGCGATCCCGCGCGGCGCGACGCCCGGGCCTACATCCTGCCGGCCGGTCAGCCGGAGATGGGCAACGTGCTCGATTTCCTGCAGGCACTGTCGACCTCGGGCATCGAGATCCAGAAGGCGACGGCGGCCTTCAGCGTCAATGGTGTGACCTACCCGAAGGGCTCGTTCGTGGTGCGTGGCGACCAGGCATTCCGACCACACGTGCTCGACATGTTCGAACCGCAACACCATCCCACCGACCTGCAATACCCCGGCGGGCCGCCGAAGCGCCCCTATGACAACGCCGGATACACCCTGGCCTTCCAGATGGGTGTCCGCTTTGATCGCGTGCTCGAGGCCCTGGACGCACCGATCGCCCCGATCACCAGCGTGGAGATACGTCCCGATCCGGCGCCGTTCAACGCCAAGGCGAAGGGATGGCTCCTCTCGGCCGGATCCACCGATGCATTCCTCGCCGTCAACCGGCTCCTCAAGGCCGGGGCTCGCGTGGAGCGCATGCCGAACGGAACCTTTCACATCCCGGCCTCCACCCGCAGTGCCACGATTCTCGGTGACCTCGCTCGAGATCGCGCCCTGCCGATCGCCACGGCGGGATCGGACGCACACGGCACCGCGGTCACGATGCTGCGCGTGGGGCTGTGGGACCGCTACGGCGGATCGATGCCGTCGGGATGGACCCGCTGGATCATGGAGAAGTACGAGGCGCCGTTCGAGCTCGTCTATGCGCCCCAACTCGACGCGGGCGAGCTTCGTGCGCGGTTCGACGTGCTGATCTTCGTGGATGGCGCCATTCCTGGTCCCCCGCGCGGCAGCGGCGGGGTCGGCAATCGCGGACTCGATACCGCGTCGATTCCCACCGAGTACCGCAGCCAAGTGGGGAACATCTCGCTCGCGACGACGATGCCGCAGCTCAAGCGTTTTCTTGAGCAGGGAGGGCGTGTGGTCGCCATCGGCTCGTCGGCCGCGAACCTCGCGACCGGATTGGGGTTGCCGATCGAGAACCAACTCACGACGACGCAGCCCGATGGCAGCGCACGGCCGCTCTCGAGCGACAAGTACTACATCCCTGGCTCGGTGCTCCGGGTGACTATCGATAGCACGCAACCGGCGGCCCTCGGCGCCCAGCGCATCACCGATGTCTTCTTCGACAACTCACCCGTGTTCCGCTTCCTTCCCAACGCGGAGAAACAGGGGATGACTCGGATTGGCTGGTTTGCCGAGGACACGCCTCTCAAGTCGGGGTGGGCGATCGGACAGGAGTATCTCACTCAAGGAGTGACAATGGCATCGGCAAGGGTGGGTGCGGGAACCGCCTACCTCTACGGGCCGGAAATCCTCTTCCGAGCGCAACCGCAGGGCACCTTCCGGTTCTTGTTCAATGTTCTGTACGGAAACAGATAGCAAAACGAGAAACGAGAAAGGAGAGAAGAGAGAAGCGAGAGAAGAGACCTGGGAGAACTACACACTCCTCTCTCCTCTCTCCTCTCTCCTCTCTCCTCTCTCCTCTCTACGCCAGCGTCACCAGCAGCAAGGCAGTCGGCCGCCACAATTCCTGTGTCACGATCCCTCCCCTGCGTCGAACGTCACGTCGACGCGTACGGTGATGTGTTCATTCATGCGCAACATGCCGAACGCCTTGGTGAGTCCGCCCACGCCATAGTCCTTCACGTTGAGCGGGGTCGACGCGCGGACGCGCCAAGTTGTCCCCTTCTGCCAGAGCCAGCCGGTGAGTGCCGCAGTCCGCTTCTGGCCATGCAGCGTGAAGTGACCATGCAGGACCACGGCACTGGAGTCGCTGTGTGCTTGCGCCGGCGACACCGAGTCGAGATCGAAGCGAATCGTCGGGTACTTCTCCACTTCGAGCGACGACCAGGTGTCCCGGTCCCGCTTGCCGTTCTGGCTGCTGAGCGATTTCGCCTGCGCCTCCACCCAGCCCTGGACACCAACCAGCGTCGGAGCCCCGCTAAGGTGACCCCTGATCGTCGTGGTCGACCCGGTGAATGCGCCCAAGGTTGCGGTCGCGTCGAACGCCAGCGTGCCGCGCACCCGGGATGCGTCGGGAATGGCCTGCGCGGCGAGTGGCCGCGCCGTCACCATGACGAGCAGCAGCAGAGGCCACGGCATCAGGGATCGCTTCATCGCGCCAGCGGCGCCCGCACGACCAGTCGCGCCGTGACCGCATCGCCCAGCGTGCCATACCCCTCGGCCGTCACACGCAGCGCGCCGAGCGGGAAGGTCACGCCGCCGAAGAGCGCGGTACGTTGCAGATCCACCTCGACCCGGCGCCGGTCGGTCTCACCCTGGGCATTGGTGAAATTGACCTGAAAGCGCGGACGCAACAGGGTGTAGCCCGCACCCAGGTGCGGCTTCAGCTTGCCGTGTCCGCCACTCACCACCGCCTCGACTCCGAGCACCCCCGGACGCCAGCGATCATCGGAGAGCGTACCGCCGAAGCATTCGCTGAGGGCATCACGCACGGCATCCTTGTCGCAGACGATCGGCGCGTGCAGCGCACCGAACACTCCCTCGACCCGCAGCCCGAGTGCCAGCTCGCGTCCGATCGCGAACGGGCGGGCCACGGCAAGCGAGATGAGATTGGCCTTCACGCCGCTCACGCGCAGGGGCGGGATCCACGCCGCCTCGAGCAGGAAGCCCCCCACCACCGCGGCGAGCCGCGGCCGCACGAGCAGTGGAATCGGAGCGGTATTCTCGGGGCCCTTGCCGGGACGGCAGATGGTCGGTGTTGCCGTGGCGCGATCAACCCCGGGGAGTGAGGCGACCTCGACCCCGATCGAGACCCCGTGGGGCGCGCGGACCGGCGCGCGGGCGCCAGTAAAGGCTAGCGGCACCGACAAGATTGCAAAGGTCTTGGCCTCGTTCGATTCCTTGCCTGGGAAGCAGTCACCCTGGGCGAGGAGGGAGGACGGCGCGAGTGCCAGCAGACAGCTCCACGCAAGGGTGCGCATCATTGGACAATCACCGTACCACGCATCCCGGTGGTGGGGGTGCCGTGCACATCGCAGTAAAAGCGATAGGTACCCGGTGTGGTGAAGGTGAATTGGTAGCTCTTGGGTGGGTCGGTGGCGGACAGCACACCGACAAACGTCGGTGTCCCGGTCGGCGTGACGTCATGGAAGCCATCCTGCCAGACGAACGAGACCGTGGTACCAGCCGCAACGGTGAGAGTGGCCGGATCGAATCGCGCCCCGCCGGAGGTGTACAACTTGATGGTGGCGCTCCCCGGCGGCAGGGCGGTGGCCGTGGCGATGAACTGTGCAGCCGGACCGGTCAGGCTGCCGGCGAACGCGGTGGCGCTCTGCGCTCCTGCCGCCGACCCCAACGTCCACGCCGATGTCGCGATGCCGTTGCTCGCCGAGGTCGACATCGGCGGTTCGAGGAATGCGTTGGCGTCGTTGGCCTGCCAAATCACGAGCTCCCCGCCGGCCGGCACACCACCCCGGGTCACCAGCACGCGAAGTTCGTTGGGCAATCGAGATCCCGTACTGCCACTCTGACCATTGCCGGTGGGATTTGCGGCGGAGATCGCGAGCACCCCGGGCACGGCCATCGTAGCAGTGGCGGTAAACTGCACCATTCCCGTCCCGGCCGCGGCCGTCGCGGTCTGGGTCCCTGCGGTGGGACCAAGCACCCAGGCCGCGGTCGCGACGCCCTCGGAGTTGCTCGGACCGTTGCCAGTGATCGTGCCCGAGGTCGCGGACCAACTCACGGCCTGGCCCGAGACGGGCGCGCCGTTGCGGGTCACCTGAGCACGCAGCGGCGACGTGATGGCCTGCCCGCCGATCACGGTCTGGCCATCACCACTGGGCGAGGCCTGGGCGAGCACGAGTGGTGCCGGCGGCGGAGGGGGAGGCGGCGGAGGCGGTGCGGTGGTACCGCCGCCGCATGACGCGCTGACGACCAGGGTCAGGTATCCGAGGCAACGGACAATCGAAAGCTCAAGGCGCATGGTGGCTCCGGCACATCGGATAGTGTGATCCCCCGCGAAAAGCTATCGCTACAGATCGAACAAGCGCTCACTGTCACAAACGCTACGCCCTGAAGTATCGGCCGGATGCCCCGGACGCACTCGCCGGCCTGTACCCGGACGAAGCGCCAAAGTTATGGTTCTTCGGGGCCCGCTCTGCCCCACCACCAGCTTCGCGCGAGGAGACCTCCATGTCCCGACTCGGATGCGCCATCACCTGGCTCGGCCACAGTGCCTTTCACATCCAGGCTGAGCCCGATGGCGTCGGCGTGCTCATCGACCCCTGGATCGCGAATCCGAAGGCCCCCGCCAATGCCAAGACATTGGCCCACTCCGCGTCGCTCATTCTCCTCACCCACGGCCACTTCGATCACTTCCTTGGCTGCTCTGCCATCGCCCTCGCGTCCGGAGCCACCGTGGCATCCTCACTCGAGATTACGGGAGAGCTGGCAGCCGAGGGCGTCCCGAAGGAGCAGCTGGTTGGATTCAACAAGGGCGGCGCGGCGACCATTCATGGGATCACTGTGACACTCACGCAGGCGTTCCACTCCTCCTCGCTCGACGGCCCCGATGGCCGCGCCCGCTCGATCGGCGATCCGTGCGGGCTGGTGATCGAACTGCCCAACGGCACCGTCATCTACGACACCGGTGACACCTGTGTATTCGGTGACATGGCGTTGATCGCCGAGCTCTATCGACCCACCGTGTTGATGCTGCCGATCGGCGACTTCTACACCATGGGTCCCCGACAGGCGGCCAAGGCGTGCGAGTTGGTGTCGCCCGAATGGATCATCCCGCATCACTACGGCACGGGACCCGGGCTCACCGGTACACCGGACGCCCTTCGCACGCTGCTCCCTCCCGGGTTGGCCGAGCGTGTGCTCGCGCCACCTCCGGGCGAGACGATCAGGTAAGTTCAGCGATGACTTCTATCGCACTTCTCGGCGTTCCCCTCGATCTCGGTGCCGCACGACGCGGCGTCGAGATGGGCCCATCCGCCGTTCGCCTGGCCCAGCTGGCCACCCGACTCGAATCCCTCGGCCACACCGTGATCGACACGGGCGACGTCGCCGTCCCGACCCGCGAGACGCTTGGCTTCAAGGAAGGGCTCGACTACTTGCCCACGATCGCCACCGTCTGCCGTGAGGTGGCGAACCGCACGGCCGCGCTCATGCGCGACGGACACATTCCGCTGGTGCTCGGGGGCGATCATTCGGTCAGTGCCGGCTCGGTGGCCGGCGTCTCGACCGCCCTCGCCGAGCGGGGACAGAAACTCGGCCTGATCTGGCTCGATGCCCACGCCGACATCAACACACCCGACAGCACGCTCAGTGGCAACGTGCATGGCATGCCGGTCGCGCACTTGCTGGGACACGGTGACCGCGCGATGGCCGCCCTCGCGACGCCGTCGCCAGCAGTGCGACCCGAACACACCGTGATCATCGGCGCCCGTGACCTCGACAAAGCGGAGCGAGCGAATGCGCGCGAGTTCGGGGTGACGGTGTACACGATGCGCGACCTCGATGAACGGGGACTGCGCACCATCCTCGTCGAGGCCATCGCCAAGATCCGCGAAGGCACGGACGGGATCCACGTCTCGCTCGATCTCGACTTTGTCGATCCGCAGGAAGCCCCCGGCGTGGGGACACCGGTGCGCGGCGGCGCCACCTACCGCGAAGCCCATCTTGCGATGGAGACGCTCTGGGACACCGGGCGGGTCGTCTCGATGGATCTGGTCGAGGTCAATCCGGTGCTGGATCGATTCAACCAAACCGCCGAACTCGCGGTGGGGCTCATGGCCAGTGCATTCGGGCAACGGATCCTCTAGCGTCGACCCACGTGCACCAGAAATGATGTGGGGCGTCCCATTGATACATGGTTCGCCTTCTCCTTCTCGGAGTTCCGCATGAAATCCCGCCTTCCACTCCTCGCCTTGCTCGCCGGTCTGGCGTTTGTCAGCGTGCCGCAACAGGCCTCAGCCCAGGCACCGATGAGCCAGTCCGCCGCGCTCCCGGGACCCCGATTGGCACCCCAGACCACGTCGTTCCAGTATCAGCTCCCGGGCGAAGTCGCCAAGGATGAGATGGCGCAGGCTCGCCGTCGCCAGACCTTCACGATCTCGACGCTGGCGCTGGTGCTCGGCGTGATCCTGCTGGTGGTGCTGATCGCGTAGCACTGGTTCCAGATTGAAACGATGTTGAAGTAGACGAGGCCGGCAACCGATGCTAGAATCACGTGTTGCCGACCCGTCGCCTTTTTCATCGTGAGTGCCTGTGAAGCTGTTGCGCCCGACCCGAATCGCCCCCTTCCTCGCCACCCTTCTGGTTGCGAGTCCTTCGGCTCCCCTCAGCGCACAAGCCCCCGCCTTCTCGAAGAGCGAAAAGCCGTTCGCCACAATCTCGCGGATGTTCCTCAAGGCCCCCGAGCGGGACTCCTTGGTCACACTTGCGCGCGATCAGGTCGGCCTGCGCTACAAGTACGGCGCCAAGACACCGGGGAAGGCGTTTGACTGTTCCGGACTGGTGCAGTGGATCATGGCCAAGTTCGACCTCGCCGTCCCGCGCACTTCGCGCGAGCAGTCTCAGCTCGGCTTCTCCGTGCCCAAGGATCCCGACCTGCTGCGGCCGGGCGACCTGCTGTTTTTCGGCAAGGGAAAGGCCGTTGACCATGTCGGTATCTACATCGGCGATGGGAGGTACGTGCACGCGGCCAATCGGAAGAAGGGCGTGATCGAGTCTGCCCTCCCGACGGGTCGCTGGGCCACGAACTGGTGGAAGGGTGTGCGCCGCGTCTTCGAGCACGGCAGTGATGTGGACTCGATGCCGGCCGCCGTGATGGACTCGATCCTCGGATCCTATCTCATCAGCTGAGCCGCTCGATGGCCGGATATGACACGGGGGGCACCATCGCAGGATGGTGCCCCCCGTGTCCCATCGGGGATCAGGGCAACTGGTCGGCTGCCATCCGCTCGGTCACGAGCCAGGTGAGCAGGGCCGCGATGCCCAGCGTCACGGCGCCGCCCACGGCCTCCATCGGGCGATCGCGGATCACCACCAGCAACGTCCACAGCGAGAAGCCGGCAAAGAAGAGTGGCGTCCACGGATAGGCCCAGACCCGGTATGGCCGCGGCAGCTCGGGTTCCCGTCGCCGCAGGACGATCACCCCGAGCACCGCGAGAAAGGTGAAGAGCGTGAGCGTGAAGCCGGCGTAGGTCAGAATGCCATCGAACGAATCGGTCAACACGAAGGCGAGCGCCAGGCCACCCTGCAGCAGGACGGCCCGCGCAGGGGAGCCCGTCGCGGTGCGCTGCGCCAGCGGTCGGAGCGGTGGCAGGTCCTCGGCCATCGCCTCGATCACCCGTGGCCCAGCCAGCGTCATTGCACTGATGGATGAGACCAACAGCAACGCAATCAAGCCGCTCATCATTCGCCCGCTGGCCGCGCCGAAGATCCGCTCGCCTGCGATGGCGCCCACCTCGATCTGCCCCGCGAGCAGTTCCACTGGCGTGGTGCGCAGGAAGACCCAATTCAGCCCGACATATAACGCGGTCACCAGCAGGGTGCCCACGGCGAGCGCACGCGGGACGTTGCGTTCGGCGTGGATCACCTCGCCCTGAAAGTACGACGCCGCATTGAAACCGGAGTAGGCATAGGAGACAAACACCAGCGACAACGCGAACGAGCCGCTGGCGATGTTGCCGAACGACGCGGCCACCGGTGCAAAGGTCATCCCCGACTCCGGGCCGCGTCCCCATCCCACGCCGATGAAGGCGAGGATCAACAGCACCTTCAGTGCGGTGACGGCAACCTGGACGCGCCCTCCGACTTCGGGGGCGAGGAGGTGCACGCCCGTGGCCGCGAGAATCGCGAGGATCCCGAGCGTTCGGGCCGGCACGCCCATGAGCGGTCCGGCGTAGCGCCCGAGCGCCATCGCTGCCAAGGCCACCGGTGCGGCGAACCCCACCGCCACCGACACCCATCCCGCGATGGTGCCCAACCCCGGGTGGTAGATGCGTCCGAGGAAGCGATACTCGCCTCCGGAACCGCGCACTGCCGCGGAAAGCTCCCCGTAGGTCAGCGCACCGGCCAGGGCGATGAGTCCACCCACGAACCAGAGCGCGAGCAGGGTGAAGCCATCCGAGGTCTCCTGCACCTGGAGCCCGAGCGTGACGAACACCCCCGTCCCGATGATATTGGCGACGACGGTGGCGAGGGCGGCAGCGAAGCCAAGCGGGCGACGAGTCGGTTGGGTTGGCATGAGTGGTGGTGTTCCACTCAAGATAGCCGCGACACGGGGTGGTGCGCCGGTACACGGGCTCGCGCGCCTCGCGCCGACGCAGGCGAGGTGCTAGAATCCGGCAGTGGTCGTGCCGCTCCAGTCCACTCCGTCCCACCTCAGCCGGATCCCGCCCATGTCGCACGGTTCTCCCGACGCGTCACTCTCGCGCCGTGACTTGCTGAAGGTGGCTGGTGCCACCGGTGCCGCGTTTGCCCTCTCGTCCGAGTCGGCGGTGGCCAGCGATGTGATCCCGACTGCGCTGCCACACGCCGCCACGATGATGGGCGTGCCGTTCGAGCGGCACTCGACCGTGCGCGTGGCTATCGTCGGGACCGGGCTGCGGGGGACCTCAGTACTTCGCGAGCTGCTCGCGGTGGATGGCGTGCAGGTCACGGCCCTCTGCGATGTGGTCGCCGCCAAGGCGCAACGTGGGGCCAAGATGGTCACCGATGCGGGTCAACCAGCGCCTGCCCTGTTCACCGACGGCGATCACGCCTTCGAGCAGTTGGTCCAGCGCGATGACATCGATATCGTGTATACCGCGACGCCCTGGCCGTGGCACACCCCGGTCTGTCTCGCGGCGCTGCGCGCCGGCAAACACGCGGCCACGGAAGTCCCAGCCGCGACCACTCTCGAGGAGGCGTGGTCGCTGGTGGAGGCGTCCGAGCGCACTCGGCGGCACTGCCTGATGATGGAAAACTGCTGCTACGACTTCAACGAAATGCTCATCGACACCATGGTGAAGAAGGGCCTCTTCGGCGAGGTGCTCTATGCCGAAGCCGCCTATATCCATGATTTGCGTGAGCTGCTCTTCGAGGATCGTGATGAGGGGCTCTGGCGCCGCCTGCCGCACACCAATCGACAGGGCAACTTCTATCCCACCCACGGCCTTGGCCCCGTCGCCTGGTATCTCGACATCCACCGGGGCGACCGCTTCGACTACCTGGTCTCGATGGCCACCGCCGAACGCGGTCTCACACTCTGGCGCGAGGCGCATGTCCCGAAGGACAACGCCAAGTGGGGCGAGCGCTATGTTGAGGGCGACATGAACACCTCGCTCATCAAGACGATGCGCGGCAAGACGATCCTGCTGCAGCACACGGTCACGATGCCCACGCCGTATGACCGCCTCAACTCCATTCGCGGCACCAAGGGCGTCTTCAAGGATTATCCGGCGCGTATCTACCTGGACGGCCAGACGGGCGGGGAGCGTTTTCAATCGCTCGACACCTTCAAGGCCGAGCACACGCATCCCCTGTGGCAACGCGTGGGCGAGATCGCGCGCCAGAAGGGCGGGCACGGTGGCATGGACTACATCATGGCGTACCGGCTGGCCGAATGCATGCGCGAGGGGTTGCCCCCCGATTTCGATGTCTACGATGCCGCGGCGTGGAGCGCGCCCTGGCCCCTCAGTGAAGCCTCACTCAAGAAGGGGAGTGCTCCCATGAAGTTCCCCGATTTCACGCGTGGCGCCTGGCAGCGCGCCCGGACGGGTGCATGAACCCCACCTCGCTCGACTGGGGGATCGTCCTCGCCTCGATCGTCATCTGCTTCATCCCACCGGTCCTGCTGGCGCGGCGCGCCGGCAGCAGCTCGGCGGAGTTCTTCACCTCGGGCCGATCCGCCCCCTGGTGGTTGATCGGCGTCTCGATGGTGGCCACCACCTTCAGCACCGACACCCCGAACCTCGTCACCAACTTCGTGCGCACCGGCGGAGTCGCGAGCAACTGGCAATGGTGGGCCTTCCTGCTCACCGGCATGGCGACGGTGTTCTTCTTCGCCCGCCTCTGGCGGCGCAGCGGGGTCCTGACCGACCTCGAATTCTACGAACTGCGCTACAGCGGTCGTGCCGCTTCGCTGGTGCGCGGCTTCCGCGCCGTCTATCTGGGGCTCTTCTTCAACTGCTTCATCATGGCCTCGGTGAACCTCGCCGCGGCCAAGATCGCCAACGTCGTGCTGGGCTGGCCCATGGGCAAGACGCTGCTGATCTGCGGCTTGCTCAACGTGGCCTTTGCGGCGACGTCCGGACTCTGGGGTGTCCTGGTCGTGGATTTCATCCAGTTCGGCGTGGCGATGACCGGCGCGTTTGCCGCCGCGTACTTCGCACTGCAGCAGCCGGAAGTCGGCGGCATGGCGGGTATCGTGTCACGCCTCCCGGCCTCGACACTCAACCTCGTCCCCGACTTCGGCGACTGGGGCCTCACGCTCTCGATCTTCGTGATTCCGCTCACGGTGCAGTGGTGGTCGGTCTGGTATCCCGGTGCCGAACCGGGCGGCGGCAGCTACATCGCCCAGCGCATGTTGGCCGCCAAGTCGGAGCGCGACGCGTTGGCCGGGACGCTGTTCTTCAACGTGGCCCACTATGCCCTGCGTTCGTGGCCCTGGATCATCGTGGCCCTGGCCTCGATGCTGGTCTTCCCGACGCTCGATTCCATCCGCGTGGCCTTCCCCAATGTCGACCCGGGGCTCGTCGGCCATGACATGGCCTATCCGGCCATGCTGAAGTTTCTGCCGCACGGCTTTCTCGGCGTGATGATCGCCGGCATGCTCGCCGCCTATATCTCCACCATCGTGACCCACCTCAACTGGGGCTCCTCCTATCTGGTGCACGATCTCTGGCGGCGCTTCATCCGACCGGATGCCAGCGAACGGCACTACGTCTTCATGGGTCGCGTGACGACGCTGCTGCTCAGCGTGGCAGGGATCGCCTTCACCTTCGTGCTCGATGATGCCAAGCAGGCCTTCACCCTGCTGCTCTCGGTCGGTGCCGGTACGGGATTGCTCTACCTGCTGCGCTGGTTCTGGTGGCGGATCAACGCCTGGTGCGAAATCGCCGCGATGGTGACCTCGTTCCTCATGGCGCTGGGCTTCTTCATTGCCGCGAAGCAGGGCGTCGCCATTCCGGCGTCGCTGCCGCTCCTCGGCACCGTGGCCGGGACCACCATCGTCTGGGTGATCACGGCGTTCGTGACGGCGCCCACGGAGCGTCGGACGCTGCTGTCGTTCTATCGGCAAGTCCGGCCGGCGGGACCCGGATGGCGCTCGGTCCGCGAGGAGGTCGGCATCGGCCCCTCGCCCGATTCCCTGCCGCAGGCCTTCCTGGCCTGGATGCTCGGGATCATGATGGTCTATGGTGCGCTCTTCGGCACCGGCTCGCTGCTCTACGGCCGCACCGGTCCGGCGATCTTCTGGATTGTCACCTGCGTCATCAGTGGTGGATGGCTCATTCGCCTCGTGCCTCGCCTGTGGAGCGGCGCGACCGACGGATGAGCGGCGCGGCGACGTGCGCCATCATGCTCGCCCGCGGGTTGGGCACGCGCATGCGCCGCGACGACGCGGGAGTGACCCTCGATCCGGCGCAGGCCGCGGCGGCCGGGCGCGGACTCAAGATGATGATGCCCGACAGCCGGGGGCGGCCATTCCTGGACCACCTGCTGTCGACGCTCGCCGATGGCGGCGTCACCGACGTGTGTCTCGTGGTAGCCCCGGATCACAGCGCCATCCACGACCACTTCACGACGCACCCGCCCACGCGCCTGAAGTTGCACTTCGCCGTCCAGGCAGAGCCCCTCGGCACCGCCAACGCCGTGGTGGCGGCGGAATCATGGCTCGCCGGTCGGGACGCGCTGGTGCTCAACGCCGACAATCTCTATCCGGTCGCCGCCATCCGTGCGCTCGTCACGCTCGGTGAACCGGGACTCGTCGCGTTCGACCCCGTGACCCTGGTGAGCGAGGGCAACATCGACGCGGCGCGCATCGCCGCGTTTGCCATTGTCGCGCTCCATCCCGATGGCACTCTCGCGCGGATCATCGAAAAGCCGGATGCCGCCACACTGCAGGCTGCGGGGCCTTCACCGTGGGTCAGCATGAACCTCTGGCGCTTCGACACCGCACTCGTCGACGCCTGTCACGCGGTCCCGAAGTCGGCACGTGGTGAGTTCGAGATTCCCGATGCGATCGCGCTCGCGATGGCACGGGGCAGCAGCGTGCGGGCGGTGCTGCACCGCGGCGGAGTGCTCGATCTCTCGTCGCGCGGCGACGTGGCGGCCATGGCGGAGCGCCTCGCCCACCTGGATCCGCGACCATGAGCCAGGGATGGGCCGATCGCGTTGCCCGCCTCGGCCTCGAGGGCGAGAGTGCACGAATCGCCACGGCGCGCTTTGCCGAAGTGGAGCGCCGGTTCGCCGGCCGATTCGGCGATACCTCCGAGGCGCAGGCGTGGTGGGTACCCGGTCGGATCGAGGTGCTCGGGAAGCACACCGATTATGGTGGCGGGCGGTCGCTGCTCGCCGCGGTGGAACGGGGATTCCACGTCTTGGCCCGGCCACGCGATGACGGACGCATCCGGCTCCTCGATGCGTCGTCGAATGCCCTGCTCGGCGTCCCACTGGCGCCCGACATCGCCCCGCGACCGGGCCATTGGACCGACTATCCGCTCTCAGTCTTCCGGCGCATGGCCCGTGACTTTCCCACCGCCGCCCACGGCATGGACGCGGTCATCCGCTCTTCGATCCCCCCCGCCTCCGGGCTCTCGTCGTCCAGTGCGCTCGTCATCGCGACGTTTCTCCCGCTCGCGCATTTCAACGGGCTGCGCGGTACCCCAACCTGGCGACGCGAATTCCCCGATGACGATCACCTCGCCGGCTATCTGGGGGCCGTGGAGAATGGACTGGGCTTCGGGTCGTTCGCCGCGGATCAGGGCGTGGGCACGCACGGCGGCAGTGAGGACCACACGGCGATCCTGCGATCCCGGTCCAACCAGCTGGCGCAGTACCACTTCCTCCCGGTCACGGCGGAGGCGTCATTGCCGCTCCCCGAGGGCTGGACCTTTGCCGTGGCCGTGTCGGGCGTGCACGCCTCCAAGGCCGGCCGCGTGCTCGACCACTACAACGCGCTCTCGGCGCAACTCTCGACCCTGCTCACGTTGTGGCGCGAGGCCACGGGACACCCCGCGCACTCACTGTACGCCGCACTGATGAGCGATCCGACCGCCAGTCAGCGGCTCGACGTGCTCGCGGCCGATCATTCCGCCGCGCTGGCCGCGCGGTTCGAGCAGTTTCGCGACGAGGTGCAGGTGATCATTCCCGGAGTCGTCGCAGCGCTCGCCGCAGGTGACTTCGACCGCGTGGGGACACTGGTCGATCGCTCCCAGCAACTCGCCGAGCGTGCGCTGCGCAACCAAGTTCCCGAGACCGTGCACCTCGCCCGACGTGCCCGGGAGTTGGGCGCCGCGGCGGCCTCGGCCTTTGGTGCCGGATTCGGCGGAAGTGTCTGGGCACTGGTACGACGGGAACACGCGGCCGATTTCTCGGCCGCGTGGCTCGCAGACTACCTCGACAGCTTCCCGACCCAGCGCGCCCGTGCCGACGTCTTCCTCTCGGCAGCGGGGCCCGCCGCCACGATGCTCTGACTCAGGGCGTCGCGGCGACTTCCTTGGTGCGCACGTAGTAGTTGCGGTCCACCTTGAACGCCTCGGCATTCGACAGTGTGGCCGGGATGGATTGCCATTCTGTCGTGGGATGCACCATCGCATAGCTCGAATCGGAAACCGTGATCGGAACCGCCATCGTGAATCCCGGGATCACGTCACTCCAGCGATAGCGCACCGCTCCCGCCCCAAGCTGGAACTCCAGCACGGGGATCTTCGTGGTTGTGAGATACTGCGCGAACACCGTCGAGAGGTCGACACCCGCCTCGTGGCTGATGTAGTCCTCGACCTGCTTCCCCGACACCGTCTGGTGCCAGAAGGTGGCATTGAGCCCGCGAAGGATGCCACGCCACTTGTCGTCATTCCCCACGATCTGCCGGATCGTGTGCAGCATGTTCCCGCCCTTGGGATACATGTCGCCCGACCCCTGGTTCTGCACCCCGAACTGACCCTGTACCGGCGAATCATTCCGGATGCCGCGCCGGTTCCCGATGATGTAGTCCGCGCCGGCCTTGGTGCCGAAGAGGCACTCGGTGTACAGCCCCTCGGCGTAGTTCGCGAAGCTCTCGTGCACCCACATGTCGGCCACATCCTTGGACGTGATGTTGTTGCCGAACCACTCGTGCGCGCTCTCGTGCACGATGATGAAGTCCCACTTCATGCCCAGCCCGGTGCCGGAGGCGTCGCGCCCCTTGTAGCCATTGGCGTAGCCGTTGCCGTACGCCACCGCGCTCTGGTGTTCCATGCCGTTGTGGGGCGACTCGATGAGCTTGTAGCCGTCCTCGTACCACGGATAGGGCCCGAACCAATGCTCGAAACACGCCAGCATCGATTTGGCCTGCGGAAAGGTGCGCTGCGCGGCTTCAAGGTGATAATCGAGCGGGAAGAAGTCCATGGTGAGCGGACCACGCTCGCCTTGATAGAGATCGCTGTAGTGGGCATAGTTCGCTGCCGAGACGGCGATGTCGTAGTTGTTGATGGGGTTGGTGACGAACCACTCCCACGTGCTGCTGCCGTCGCGGTTGGGGGTCACTCGCCGGAGCCGGCCGTTGGAGACGTTCATCAGCGGATCGGGGACGGTGATCGCGACGCGCTGGCTGTCAGGTTCGTCGGTCTGGCTGTCCTTGTTGGGCCACCAGACACTCGCCCCGAGTCCCTGATTGGAGGTCACGATCCAGGGGCGGTCGAGCGAGTCCTTCACCCAGGTGAAGCCGCCGTCCCACGGCGGCCGCTTGGCCGGCTGCGGCTTGCCATGGTAGTACACGGCGAGTGTCCGGACGCTCCCGACGCGCTGCGGCGCGGCAAGCCTCACCAAAAAGGCGTTCCCATCTCGCCGGAATCGGACCGCTCTCCCATCCTGCACCATGCTGTCGACCTCCAGCGGACGCTGGAGGTCAACCTGCATCGCGCGCGCCGGGGCCATCACGCGGTAGCTGATCAGGTTCCGCCCCGTGATGCTGCTGTCGACGGGGTGGATCCGGACATCGAGGTCGTAGAAGGTGACGTCCCACCAGGCCCGTTCCGGCGTCACCGTGCCGCGGAGCGTGTCCGCATGGGTAAAGACCTTGGGTTGTTGGGCCGGGAGCGCGGGGACTGAGAGCAGCAGCGGGGCGAGCAGTGACCAACGGCGCATCGCGCGGAGTCCTGAGTGAGAATTGCCTCAAGTATGGCACCATCCCGCCCTCCGGGGCCACGGCCGCCGGCCGGGTTCCTTGACTCCACCCCTGTGGTGGCTAATCTCCTGTTCTCCCTTCACGCCGGCGACCAATGAGCCAGCCCACCCGCAACTGCCCGACATGCAACACACCGCTCCCCGGTGTGGCGGCCTATTGCTACGTCTGCGGGACGGAGACCCCGGCAGGGATCAATCGGGAGACGGGCGAGCGGGTGGCGGTGACCCGGTCGAACATCGGCCCGGTGGCGTTGCGCAGCAAGCTGCAGCGAGCCCTCGGCCCTGGCTACGAGTTGCAGGATCGGATCGGTGCCGGCGGCTTCGCCGAGGTGTTCAAGGCGAGGGATCTGCGGCTCAAGCGCGACCTCGCCGTCAAGGTGTTGCGCCCCGATCTCGGACTCTCCCCCGATTTGTTGCAGCGCTTCCGTCGCGAGGCCGAGACCATCGCCGCGTTGCGCCATCCCAACATCGTCCCGGTGTACGACGTCGGAGAGGCCGAGGGCCTCGCCTACATCATCATGCCGATGATTCAGGGCGAGAGCCTGCGGGCGATTCTCGACCGCGACGGCGCGATGCCGATCCCCGAGGTGCGGCGGATCCTCCGCGAAGCGGCCTCGGGCCTGGCCGACGCCCACGACGCCGGCGTCGTGCATCGCGACCTCAAGCCCGAAAACATCATGCTCGAGGGCAAGGAGAAGCGCGTCCTGCTGATGGACTTCGGCATCGCCAAGATCGTCGGTGCCGCGAGCGGCGACGACGGCGATCCCGCCGAGGCGCTCACCACCACCGGGATCATCATCGGTACGCCGCAATACATGAGCCCGGAACAGGCCTGCGGCGACAAGACCATCGACGCGCGCACCGACCAGTATTCGCTCGCGGTGGTGGGCTACCGCATGCTCAGCGGCGTGCTGCCGTTCGAGGGCGAGTCGACCCGTGCCGTGCTCTACAAGCAGCTGGTGGCCGATCCGAGCCCGATCACCGAGAAGGTTCCTGACCTCCCCGCCCCGATGGCCGCGGCGGTGCAGCGCGCCATGGCCAAGGAACCGGCCGAACGATTCGAATCGATGCGGGAATTCGGGGAGATGCTCGGCGCCGAGACAACCATGGTCACACCGGGTGCCGCGGCGAAGCACGCGGCCCGGCGCACCTCGCCGCTCGCGGTGTTCCTGCTGCTGATCGTGGTCGGGTTGGCGGGCATGCTGTGGTATTCCTCCCGCACCGAGACCGCCTTGGCCAGCGTCGACAGCCTCACCGTCGCCGCAACGCCCGGCACGGTGGCCGCACCGGAGCCCGCACCTGGCACCCTCCTCGGCACGGCCGCGGTGGATCCGAAGAGTGGCAAGCAGCTCGCACGAGCCGAGACCCCGGCGCCGGTGAAGGGCGCCAAGCAGACGCCTGGCGGCACCAGCGGCGCGGCGGCCACCCCCCCACCGGCCAGCACCGCGAGTTGCAGCAAGTCTGTCGATGCCGCCGATTGGAGTGCCGCCGCCACGGCGTGCGCCAAGGAGGCCGCGGGGGGCAACGCCACGGCGCAGCGCCTGCTTGGCAACATGTACGACAAGGGGAATGGCGTCCCCGAGGACCCGGCGAAGGCGGTTGACTTGTATCGCCAAGCCTCGCCGACCGATCCGGAGGCGAAGTTCCTGCTGGCCCACATGTTCGAGATCGGTCGAGGCACGCCTCAGAACGACGGCATGGCCATCGCCATGCTCCGCGAGGCCGGTGCCGCCGGAATGCTGAGGGCGCAGTTGATGCTCGCCTTCCGCTTCGAAACCGGCGGCGGCGTGAAGAAGGACGAGACCGAGGCGGGACTCTGGTATCGCCGCGCGGCCGAGCGTGGTGACATGGGAGCGATGCTGAAGCTGGCGGAGTTCCTGGCCAAGGGTCGCGGGATCTCGAAGAACGAGACCGAGGCGCTCGACTGGTACAAGAAGGCCGCGGAGAAGGGCTCGGGTGAGGGGGCGTGGCAGGCGGCGCAGATGTACTTCAAGGGCAAGGGCACCGCGAAGGACGAACCAGCCGGGATGGAGCTGCTGAAGCAAGCTGCCGACAAGAATGTTCCCGATGCGGTCAAGGAGCTCAAGAAGCGCACCGGCTGACGCCGCCGACACCAGGCACGAAACGAGGGGAGACCGCAGCCTGCTGGCGGTCTCCCCTCTCTCGTGCCGTTGCTGCCTCGCATCGGGACGGCGGGATTTGAACCCGCGACCCCTACCACCCCAAGGTAGTGCGCTACCGGACTGCGCTACGTCCCGCGATACGACCGACAAGCTAGCGGCCACGCGATGGCATCGGAAGGGCGCCGACCCCGCGACTGGCGCAGGCCCGGACCCGGAAGTATCTTAGCGCTAAGATGCCAGCCGACGCACTCAAACTCTGGGTAGTTCTCGCCCGCAGCTACCAAGCCGTGGCGGCGCGCGCCGAAGCGCAGGCGCGCGAACATGAGCTCACGCTCGCGGAATTCGGCGTCCTTGAGGCCCTCTTTCACACGGGACCGACGCTCTTGGGCGAGCTACAGAAGAAGCTGCTCGTCTCCAGTGGTGGCGTCACCTGGTTGGTGGATCGGCTCGAGCGTCGGGGGCTGGTCGAACGCGCGGCTTGCCCCGAAGATCGGCGTGCACGCTACGCGCAACTCACCGACAGCGGTCGTCGGTTCATCGGACGGATCTTTCCCGAACACGGTGACGTGATTCGGCAGGCGTTCACCGAACTGACGACCACCGAGCAGCGCGAACTCACCACTCTGCTCCGCAAACTCGGTCGGGGCGTGGCCCAGACCGCCGAGGCCCTGCCGGCCGGAAAGGCACAATGACGGCATCGACGATGACCGCCTTGATCGCGGATGGCGCGGTCGACGCACCGGTGATCGTATTGCTGCATGGCCGCGGCAGCGACGAACGAGATCTCTTCCCGCTGGGGCGGGAACTCCATGCCGAGGCAACCATCGTCTCCATTCGGGCGCCGTTCGAGGCCGCACCGTGGGGCTATGGACCGGGATGGGCCTGGTATCGCTTTCTCGGCGGCACCACACCGGAGCCGGATTCGTTCGCGGCGGGTCAGGCCGCACTCGAGGGCTACCTGCAAGAACTGCCCGACCGTCTCGGTCGAGCGATCCCGACCGGCTCGCTCGTGCTCGGCGGATTCTCGCAGGGCGGCACCACGGCGTTGGCGCAGCTGCTGCGACGGCCTGGAACCGCGGCCGCCGTGATGGTCTTCTCGGGCTTCCTCGCCACCCACCCTACGGTTGAAGCGACTCCGGAACGGGTGGGAAGCACCCCCATCTGGTGGGGCCACGGCACTGCGGACGGCGCGATTCCCTTCGAGAGTGCCGAACTCGGCTGGGCCGACCTCGGCGCGGCAGGAGCGCAACTCACCGCCGTTCGGTATTCAGGCATGGGGCACTCGATCTCGCTGCCGGAGCTCGCAGACGCACGTGGATGGTTGGCCGCACTCGAGGTCCCGTCGACCCGACGGCGATGACCCCACCCAGCAGGGGCCTCAGCCGCCGCTGGAGCGCTTGACGGTGGACGATGGCACACTGGGGGTCACCTGACACCACAAACGACGCAGCGCCCCGTTTCCGGGGCGCCGCGTGGGTCCAACTGAGGGATGCATCGGTTCGGCTAGAGCCACTGGTCAGATTTGAACTGACGACCGCTCGATTACGAATCGAGTGCTCTACCCCTGAGCTACAGTGGCGAGGC
>JBDUDP010000024.1:0-32341 GCA_040002895.1 Gemmatimonadota bacterium | reverse complement strand
AATGCCACACCTCCGCCCAGTCAGGGCGTGGCTCTCATGCCACACTATGTAGCACCTCGGAGTGATTGCAGCGATCCTTGCGCCGACAGGCCGGCGTTTCAAGTTGTGAAATCTCTTGTACAGCAATGACTTATGAGGCGGGTAGGGCGCATCATTTTTTTCCAAGCTCGAGGCTCGCATCTTGCGTTGACAGGTCCCAGTCACCACACCTTTCGACACTCGCAGAACATCCCCCAGTAGGAGCTTGCACGAATGATTCGACGGATCCTCGAAACAGCGGCGGCATTTGCCGTCCTCACTACGCCTCTCATCGGGCAGACCGTTTCGCCGGTTACGCCCACACTCGTCATGGGATCATTTCCTGGTCTGACTTTTGGTGGGAGCGGCATCCCCAACAATTTCGTCATGACCAACGGAATTGTGAACCAAACAGAACTGGGCGGCACGCACCTCTTCATCACCGCGACGGCGCGGTTCGCGGACCCCGTTGTCACCAATGACGGAGCCGGGACCTACTTCGCCACGGGGGGCACGGACCTCAACCCGCCGAGCCCGCTCGACCCGTACGCCATGTGGAACTTCAGCTGGGCCATCACTGGCGAGAACGTGGCGGCATGGAACTACCGACTGTACTATGACTTCAATCCGGCAGCTGGGAATTTCGGTGACTACGGCTACGTCGCCGTGACTCCGAGCCAGGATTCATGGAATCTGGGGATGAACTTCCTTGGCCTGACGGTCCCGGGTCTGATCTCACCGCCCTCATTCGCGTCGTTCGATCCGAATGTGGCGGGCCAGTATGGCTTCGCGCTGATCGCCTACAACTCCGACCAGACCGAAGTCGGCCGGACCGCGATGCTGGTGAATACCACGGGAACCGAAGTGGTTCCTGAGCCGGCCACGTTGACCCTGCTCGCCAGCGGCTTGGTGGGAATGGCCGCGACACGGCGGCGGAAGGGGAAGACCTCGTAGGCCACTGGTCAAGGGGTTCTTCCCGAACGCCATGAGGGATCCGCGTGCTGGTCACGGCGCGGATCCCTCACTGCGTTGAGGGCCTTGCTACTCGCTGTCGGGGTCGGGGGTGCGGGACTTGGGGCCGAATCCGATGCCGGTGATCTTCCCGTCGGCATCCATCACCCACCGCAGTACCAGTTCGTCATCGGTGAAGTCGCGGAACTTTGCGGCATGCCAGAACTGCGGGTTTCCCTTCCGACGCGTCATCTTCTCCTCGGTGATCGCGACCTCCACACCCGCGCGTTCGGCGACCTGATCCATCATCTGTCGAACACCCTCGATCCCGCCCATCTCAGTGGCGGTCTCTGGAGCCATTGCCCCGAGAACCGAGTCGGCGCGCCCGGCTAGAAACCAGCGGGTGTAGCGCTGGCCGAGGTCGAACAGCTGCTGCTCCTTGGCCGGGGTCAGCGTGATCGGTGAGGCGGCCGAGACTGGGGCTGGAGCGGTCTGGGCCGCCAATGGCACGGCGGACAACAGGAGCACCGTGGGTAGTAGGGAGAAGCGGGTCATGCCTGACTCCGAGGGAAGCGAGGTGTGAGAGGAGCGACGAGGACCGGACGCTGTGCCTCCCGCAAAGGTTTCGAAATGGAACCCGATCTCGCTCAGCCCCAGCAGCCGATGGTGCGTCCGTGCGGCGGCCACGGTGTCGCTCCGCCGCAGCAGTGTGTGGGTGGCGCACACAGGCACGCCAGTGAACTGGTGGTGCTCGCACTCCGAACGGGAAGGGTAAGTCGGGGTGTGATAGCACCTTGCGCCAGATAACGTTGAAATAACGGCAGGGTCGAACCCAGCGCGGGAATTGCTCCTCCTCGCGGAGTGCCGACGCGGTGATTGACAAGGTCCTCGGCCTTCCCCTCCTGGAGCCCGCTATGCTATTCCGTCGAATGCTCTGCGTCATGATGACCTGTTTCGCTCTGACAACGCCATTGGTTGCCCAGACCTTCAACGGCGCCGCCGACAACCAGATCGATTCCCAGGATTATTACTACGCCCTATCCGGTGGCAAGTTCGTCAACGGGCAAACTCGAGATGGCACGACCGGCGTGATGCAGTACATCTCCGACGAGCCCTATTGGGGCGCGCCGCTCGATACCTGGTTCGCCGATTCGTGGTTCACGCAGACGGCAGGCATCGCGATGACGATGAAGAACGGCTCCTCCATCGTCTACGACAACAACGGCATCGAGGATGGCAGCTACGGAGATTTCTACACCGAGGGCTCGCCGAATAACGCCGGCCTGGTGCGTGGCTACTCCAACTCCAACAACTATGACTGGATCTATGCCGGCTACTTCAAGCTGGATGCATCGACGACTTTCACGCAGTTAATTGCCTACTTCGATGGCAACGGTTACTACAACGACGGCCTGTTCGATCCGGCGCTCTTCGGCTACCGGATGAACATCTTTTCCTCCGCGAATGGCTCGCCGACGAATACCGGCAGCTTCCTGGGGGATGTGCTGACCACCGCAAACACCGCCGGCTCCTTCGGCTACAGCAACACCGGCGTGAGCCGCGTTTTCACGACCAACACTTACTATCCCGCCGGAACCACCGACCCGATCTGGCGCCTCATCTGGACGCCGGACAACCCGGTCACGCTCGCCGCCGGTGAGTACTTCTTCAGCAGTGACGGGCTGATCCCGGCGCCCGAGGTCGTGCCCGAACCAGCCACACTGACGCTGCTTGCCAGCGGCCTGATGGCGATGGCGGCGGCCCGGCGCCGGAAGAAGCACGCCAGCGCCTGACGCTGGCCGCTGTTCCGTGGTCGAACCGGCCACGGCCCCCCAACGCAGGAGCAAGACATGATGAAGTCCGTTCGGAGCACACTCGTCCTCGGGACGATGCTCGCCATCGGCTTGGTAGGATCCTTGACCGCGCAGACTGTGGTGACGCCGTCCAACAACTATGGCTGGACCAACCAGTCGTGGTACTGGGATGGGTCAAGCTACTCGAACACCGGCTCCGGTTCGACCACCGCGATCACCTCAACCTACGCGCGAGGTGGCCTCGGTTCGGCCGAGATCTCGATGGATGACAACTTGAACACCGAGTCCGATTTCTACCGAGACTTCACCGCCGCGCTGTCGCTCTCCTCGCTGACCAGCGTGTCCTACGACTGGTACCGTTCGAGTAGCTCGACGACGGGAGGGCTCGCGGCGCCGGCGTTCGCCTTTTACCTGGCGAATGACCCGAACTATTTGATCTACGAGCCCTACTACAACATGACGATTCCCGGGAACGCCCCGCTCGATCAGTGGATCACCGAAACGGGGATGCTGAACGGGATTTGGTGGTTCACCGGCAACGGCACTGGCAACTGCAGCTATGCCGCCGCCTACCAGTCCCTCTCGGCATTCAACACGCAGTGTTATGGTGGCAATGCGATGGTTGCCGGCGTCAATGTGTACATGGGATTCTCGGGCCCCGGTTCCTTCCGCGCCGCTTTTGACAACGTGCAGTATTCATTTGACGACGAAGGGACCACCTACAATTTTGAGCCTGACCCGCGCGGTGGCGACGTCGTGCCCGAACCCGCCACACTGACGCTGCTTGCCAGCGGCCTGGTGGGGATGGCGGCGGCCCGGCGCCGGAAGCAGCAGACCCGGGCCTAGTCCCAGGCGGTGAGCGGCTGGGTCCGGCGCCACGCATCGGATCGCGTCCGGAACCAGCTCATCACCAACAGCCGCTCGTGGAGCCGCTCGGCATCGATCCGCCCCGGTGGCGGAGCCGGGCGGTCGAGTTCGGTCCGCACCACCGCGCGGAACGCCTCCCGCTCGATCGGGGAGACCGGATCGGGGTAGCTGGCGCGGACCTCGCCCCCGATGATCAGGTAGGCGCGCGCGTCGCCCTTCGCGCCCGGGTCCCGGTAGACAAACGTCAGCAAGTTCAGCGAGGCCCGGGCCCGGGTCGTCGCGGCGAGCAACCACTCCAGCGCCTCGAATTTTGTGCGCCAGCGGAGGGCACCCTCATAGTCACCGGCCTCGGCGCGCGTGGTCATCTCGGTGATGATGCGATCGATTGGGCGCACACTGCGACCGTCACAAAACTCTGCGGCCCGTTCGGCCTGCCCGGCATACTCCGATTCCACGACGTGTCCGGCGCAGGGGCCGAGGCAGGTGCCGAAGTCATAGCGCGGACAGGCGGCGCGACGTGGTTCGGCGAAGAGGTCGCCCTGTTCGGCGTAGTGCATCGGCATGTCGGCACGGCAGTCGCGCAGGCCGAGGAGGTCGCCAAGGACCCGCGCGGCGTCGGATGCGCGGGCGCGTGACGGAATCGGACCGTAGGCGCGGCCCGGGTGGCGCTCGGGCGAGATGGTTGCGAGCAAGCGCGGCGCCGGCTCGTCGGTGAGCACAAGGAAACCGTACTGCCGCGACCGGTTCATGGCGACATTGAAGGTCGGTCGATGCTTGCGGATCAGTTTGAGTTCGGTGAGCGCCGCCGCGAATTCACTCGGGGCATAGTCAAAGGCGATGTCACTGGCGGCATGGAGGATGCGCGCTGCCTTGTCGTGCGGATACTCGGCCCGGAAGTAGGTCAGTAGCCGGGTGCGCAACTGCTTGGCCTTGCCGACGTAGAGCACCTTCCCTGTGGCGCTGAGCATCCGGTAGGTGCCGGGCCGGTCTTCGGCGAGGCGGCGGATGCGGAGGCGGAGCGCCTCGAGATCGGTGGCGGGGAGCGCCAGGGCGAGCGTGGACACAACCCAAAGGTAAAAGAGAGAGGAGAGATGAGAGAAGTGAGATGAGAGAAGTGAGATGAGAGAGAGCTCCTCCGTTCTCCTCTCGCTTCTCTCATCTCTCCTCTCTCTTTGTCAGCTCTGACATCTCCAGCAGAAGACGGTGCCGCGCGCGTCGATGTCGTGGGTCGCAGCGAGTCGGGTCCCGCAGACCCGGCAGGGCTCCCCCTCGCGGCCGTAGACAAAGAGTTCCAACTGGAAGTTGCCCGGCTCACCGGTCGTGGTGACATAGTCACGAAACGAGGTCCCCTCGCTCTCGATCGCGGCCGCCAGAATGCGCTGAACATGGCCGTGGAGCTGTCGCAGTTGGCCCCCCGGGACCCGATTGGCCGGCTTGGAAGGGTCGATGCCGGCCGCGAACAACGCCTCGGTGGCGTAGATGTTCCCGACCCCCACCACGACCTTCTGATCCATCAACACCTTCTTGATCGCGGCGCGAGACTTCCCGAGCCGCGCCGCGAACCGCTCGGCCGTGAATGCTGGGTCGAGTGGCTCCGGCCCGAGCCGGCAGTCGTAGCGTGCCCAGCCCGCCGCGTCGAGCCAGCGCAGCGTGCCGATGCGCCGGACATCGCGGTAGACCAGTTCGGTGCCATCATCGAGGGTGCAGCGGAGCACGGCGTAGTGGGCCTCCTCGCGGGAGAGCGGTCCGTCGTAGATCAGCAGCGATCCGGTCATCCCGGGCTGCACCGCGAGAATGTTCGTGTCGGTGTGCAGCAGCGCATGCTTGGCGCGCCGCTCGACTGCGGCAATGGTCCGGCCGGGCAGTGCGCCCAGCAACACGGCAGCGGTGGTGTCCTTGAGGATGTCGGCATGGGAAAGCGTGGCCGTGAGAATTCGCCGGCCGATCAGGCGCGCTCGAAGTTGTCGGACCAGGGTCTCGACTTCGGGGAGTTCGGGCATCATCCATCATCCAGTCGTTGCTTCTCTCTCCACCCGATATCCCGTCGCAGCTGCATCCCCTCGAACCGGATCGACTCGGCCGCCGCGCGGCTCGCCGCCTGGGCCTCGGCGAAGGTGGGCGCCACTGCGGTGACCGCGAACACCCTGCCGCCATTGGTGACCAGTGCGCCGTCATCCCGCCACGCGGTGCCGGCGTGATACGCCGTCACGTTGTCGGGGAACTGCTCCGGCAGGGTGATCACGTCGCCCTTGCGCGGGGCATCGGGATATCCGGCCGCCGCGATCACCGTGGTGACGGCCGCCGCATCGCGCAATGACAGCTGCGGCAACGGTTCGCCCCGGGCCGCCGCGTCGATCAGCGCCGTGAGCCCACCGGAGACAAGCGGCAGCACCACCTCCGTTTCGGGATCGCCCAGGCGGCAGTTGAATTCCACCACATTGGGGGTCCCATCAGGGTGGAGCATTACCCCGGCGTAGAGCACGCCGCGAAACGGGGCGCCGCGACGCTCGAGTTCCGCGAGGGCTGGGAGCAGCACCTCGCGCTCGATGCGCGCGAGCACCGTCGCTGTGGCGATCGCCACGGGCGCATAGGCACCCATCCCACCGGTATTCGGCCCGGTATCACCCTCGCCCAGTCGCTTGTGGTCCTGCGCCGCAGGGAGGAGACGCACTTCGCGCCCATTGGTCACCGCCAGTACCGAGAGCTCCTCACCCTCGAGAAAGGCCTCAATCACCACCACGTCGCCGGCGGTGCCGAAGTGGTGATCACCCAGCATCGCACGCACCGCATGCCGTGCCTCGCTGCGGGTGAGGCAGACCACGGCGCCCTTGCCAGCGGCCAGTCCGGATGCCTTGACCACGAGCGGTTCGGGGTGGCGATCGATGTGCCGCAGTGCGGCGGAGAGGTCACGGAAGGTGGCGCTGGATGCGGTGGGAATCCCGGCCGCCTCCATCACCTCCTTGGAGAATGCCTTCGAGGCCTCGATCTGTGCAGCGGCCGCCACCGGCCCGAAGACGGCGCGTCCCTCGGCGCGGAGCCGATCGGCCAATCCGAGTGCGAGTGGGAGTTCCGGACCGACGATGACGAGGTCGATGGCGAAGGCGTCGGCGGCATCGGCGATACGATCAATGTCGTCGGCGGCAATGGGGAGGTTCTCCCCCAGCGTCGCGGTCCCGGGGTTGCCGGGCGCGACGTGGATGAGGTGTTCGGGGTCATCGGCGGCGAGGGCATGCACCAGCGCGTGTTCGCGCCCCCCACCGCCGACAACGAGCAGCCTCACGCGGGGCCTTTGGCGCGGGCTTCCTGGTACGCCTCCTTGGCCTTCTCACCGGCCCGGCGGGCGGCACTCTTGAGATTGTCGGCCATCTCCTTGAACTCCGACTTGTAGTGCGCCGCCGCCTCGCGCATGTCATCGCGCAGCGGCCGGTCGGCCTCGGGTGTCCCGCGGCGGACATACTCACCGCGCACGATACGCTCGTAGTCACCGGCCTGCACCCAGCGTTGCACCTCAGCCGCGCGCACCACGTTCATCGGGTGCGTGAGGGCGAGTGTCGCGACAATCTTGTAGACCAGGTCGAGGCCATCGTTGGACGCGGCGTACTCGTTCGCCTGCTGCATGAACGGCTCGAGATTGAGATCGCCCGGACGGATGTTCGCGGTGTTGCCGCCGCCCGCCATCTTCATGAAGAGTCGCATCGTGGCGGGCAGATCCTGCGAGCCGAGGAGCCCGGCCCGATCGGCCGAGAGCTCGGATTTCCGCGACCATTCGAGGAAGGCCATCTTGACCGGCAGCAAGATGATGCTCGCGAGTACCGGCAGGACACCGAGCGACACCAGCAGCATGATCTCGGCGATGGTGCGATAGAGCGAGTGACCACTCATGACGTGCCCGAGTTCGTGGGCGAGCAGGACGCGCTGCTCATCCGTGTCGAGCAGCTCAAGCGCCGAGCTGTGGATCACGATGAACGGATTGTCGATGCCGTAGGCGCCGGCGTTGAACACTGGGGTCTGGGTGACGTAGACCTCGGGAATCACCTCCCAGCCGAAGGTGGCGCAGTTCTCGACATGCAGCGCCCAGAGCATCGGGAACTGGGTCGGACCGACGCGCACGGCGTTGCCCTGGAAGAGCAGTTGGATGCCCCGCTCGCCCCCCAGCACACCGAGAATCTTGCGGATGATCTCCTCGACGCCGGGGATGGCGCGGAGGGACTGCAGGGCGGCGCGATCGGCCGGATGTTCCCACGAGACGGCAGCGATCTCGGGGAGGGTCACGCGCGGGCGGGGTGCGGGCAACGACGTCATCGGAAGCTCGGGTGTTGGAGACTCACAATCCTACGCCGGAGGGGCCGGGATTGTTTCACCGTGCACCGTTAGGCGGCCATGGCGCGGTCGAGATCCGTCTTGAGGTCGTCGAGGTCTTCGATCCCCACCGAGAGCCGGACCAGGGAGTCGGTGAGCCCCATCTCGTCCCGCATCGCCTTGGGCACCGAGGCGTGGGTCATCGAGGCCGGATGCCCGATCAGCGACTCCACCCCGCCGAGCGACTCGGCGAGGGCAAAGATCCGGGTGGCCTCGACCATCCGCTTGGCGCGGGCGACATCGCCCAGTTCGATCGAGATCATGCCGCCGAAGTCACTCATCTGTCGCTTGGCGAGCTCGTGCTGCGGATGACTCTCGAGTCCGGGGTAGTAGACCCGGACGATGTCCTTCCGCTCCGACAGCCATTGCGCCAGCTGGCGCGCAGCGGTGCAGTGCGCCCGCATGCGCAGCGGCAGGGTCTTGATGCCGCGCAGGGCCAGCCAGCAATCGAACGGACCGGGTACCCCGCCGGCGGCGTTCTGCAGGAAGCCGAGTTGCTCACCGAGGTCATCGCGTGCGGTGACGAGGGCGCCGCCGACCATGTCCGAGTGGCCGTTCAGGTACTTGGTGGTGGAGTGGAGCACGATGTCGGCGCCGAGGGCCAGCGGGCGCTGCAGCACGGGGGTGGCGAAGGTGTTGTCGACCACGAAGAGCAGTCCCATCGCCTTCGCCAGATCACCCACGGCGCGGAGGTCGGTGAGAAACATCATCGGATTCGTGGGTGTTTCGCAGTACAGCATGCGCGTGGTGGGGCGCAGCGCCGTCTCGATCTGCTTCAGGTCGCGCATGTCGACGAAGGTGAACTCGAGGCCGAATCGTTCATAGACCCGCTGCATCAACCGATGACTGCCACCGTAGATGTTGGCACCCACCACGACGTGGTCGCCACGCGAAAGCAGTTTGAGTGTGGTGTCGAGTGCCGCCAGCCCGGAGCCGAAGGCGAAGCCATGCGTCCCGCCCTCTAGCGCCGTGAGGCAGCGTTCGAGCGCCTCGCGTGTGGGGTTCTGGGTGCGGGCGTATTCGTAGCCGGCGTGCGGGGTGCCGAGGGCGTCCTGCACGTAGGTGGAGGTCTGATATATCGGAGGCATCACCGCGCCGGCCAGCGGGTCGGACTCATGGCCGCCGTGGACGGCCACCGTGGCCAGGCGATGGTCGGGAGTATCGGACGCGAAACGGGTCATGGATCTACCGGGGCAGAGGACGCGGAAGGTTATGTCCCGTCGCAAGTTGGGGCAAGCGGCTGATTGTCGACAGGCCCCGCTCCCGGTAGCTTCGTTTCATCATGTTTTTGACCTCCAACTCTGGCCTTACCGCATGAGTGACACCTTGATGATTTCCGTCTCCGGCATGCGTGGGCATGTCGGAACCGACCTCACGCCGGAGCTCGTGGCGCGCCACGCCGCGGCGCTTGGTGCCTGGGTGCGGGCGCAGGGTGGCAGGAGCGTGGTGCTGGGCCGGGACGCGCGCACCTCCGGGCCGATGTTCACGCTGGCCGCGACTGCCGGCTTCCAATCGGTGGGGGTCGATGTCATCGACGTCGGCGTGGCACCCACGCCAACAGTGCAGATGGCGGTGGAGCACCACCACGCGGGGGCAGGCCTCATCATCACGGCCAGCCACAATCCGATCGAATGGAACGCGCTCAAATTCGTCGGCCCGGACGGCGTCTTTCTTGATGCCGAGGCCGGCGGCGCGGTGCGGGCCCTCGCCGAACGGGGTCCGGAACGCGCGGGATGGGACACCATTGGTGGGTTGACTCACGATGCCGCGGCCATCGAACGGCATCTCGACGCCGCCTTGGCACAACCGGAGATCGACGTCGCCGCGATCCGCGCCCGCGGTTTTCATGTCGCGCTCGACTGCGTGCGTGGCGCGGGGAGCCCGACGATGCTCGAATTGTTCCGCCGCCTTGGGGTGCGGGTGAGCGGCATCAACCTCGAACCGGATGGGCACTTTCCCCGTGCGCCCGAGCCAATCCCCGAAAACCTCGGTGAGCTCGGCGCCTTGGTGCGCAGCAGCGGCGCCGACATCGGCATGGCGGTGGATCCCGACGTCGATCGCCTCGCCCTGGTCGACGAGACCGGGCACCCGATCGGCGAGGACTACACCCTCGCATTGGCGACCCGGGCGGTGCTCGGCCGCCGAGGCCCCGGACTCCCCCAGGCGGTGGTGGTGGCCAACCTGTCCACCTCGCTGGTGGTGGAGGATGCGGCGCGAGACGGCGAGGCGCGGTTTGTCCGTGCCGCCGTGGGAGAGGCCAATGTGGCTCGCAGCATCATCTCGGAGGGGGCGGTCGTGGGCGGCGAGGGCAACGGCGGGGTCATCCTGCCGGCCCTGCATGTGGGTCGGGATGCCCCGCTGGGGGCGGCCCTCATCTTGCAATACCTGACGATGACCGGTCAGTCGCTCTCGCAGCTGGTGGCGGCCTCGCCGCGCTATCAGATCGTCAAGGCCAAGGCACCCCGAGGCGGCGATCTCGAGGCGCTCTATCGCGACCTGCGTGTGATCTTTCCGGACGCCGACGTCGACACCCGCGACGGGCTCCGGCTCGCCTGGTCCGATCGTTGGCTGCATGTTCGCCCGTCGGGGACGGAACCGATTGTTCGATTCATTGCCGAGGCACCGAGTGGCGCCGAGGCGGAAGCATTGGTGGCGAAGGCTCGCGCGGCGCGCTAGCTGATCGTCTCAGAGGAGTCTGATTCACATGTGCGGAATTGTGGGCTATGTGGGACCGCGGCAGGCGTCGCCGATCCTGATGGAAGGGCTGCGACGGATGGAATACCGCGGCTATGACTCGGCCGGCATCGCCGTCCTCGACGGTGGCACCCTCGATGTGCGCAAGGCGGCCGGCAAACTCGGCGTGCTCGCGCGCGAGCTCGACGGCAATGCACCGCACGGGACCACCGGCATCGGTCACACACGCTGGGCCACGCACGGTGGCCCCACCACGCTGAACGCACATCCGCATCTTGACCAGAGCGGGCGCATCGCCCTGATCCACAACGGCATCATCGAGAACGCACCATCAATCAAGAAGGCGTTGCTCGCGCGTGGCCACACCTTCACCTCCGAAACCGACACCGAGGTGCTCGCGCACCTGGTGGGCGAGTTCTATGACGGCAGCATCGAGGAGGCAGTGGCCGCCGCCCTGCGCGACGTCGATGGCGCCTACGGAATCGCGGTGATCTGCACGGAGGAGCCCAACACCCTCATCGCCGCCCGCAACGGGTCGCCCATCATCCTCGGCATCGGCGACGGTGAGAACCTTGTGGCGTCGGATCAGTCGGCGCTGGTGGAACACACCCGGTCGGTGGTCTATCTCGACAACGGCGAGATGGCCGTCGTCACCCCCGAGGGCTACCGCGTGCGGACGCTTTCGACGCGTCACGTCGACAAGCCCGTGAATCAGATCGAGTGGGACCTCGCCACCATCGAGCGCGGTGGCTACGAGCACTTCATGCTCAAGGAGATTTTCGAGCAGCCGGAGAGCCTCGCGAACACCATGCGCGGCCACCTGCTCGAGGAAAGTGGCAACGTCCGCGTCTTCGGTCTCAAGATCTCCGATGAACAGGCCAAGGGCATCAAGCGGATCATCATCACCGCGTGCGGGACATCGTGGCACTCCGGGCTCATCGGCAAGTACATGCTCGAGGAACTCGCGCGGATTCCCACCGAGGTGGAGTACGCGTCGGAGTTCCGCTACCGCAACCCGATTGTGGATGAGAGCACGCTGGTCATCGCCATCTCGCAGTCGGGGGAGACCGCCGACACGCTGGCTGCGCTGACCGAGGCCAAGGCCCGTGGGGCACGCACCGTGGGGCTCGTGAACGTGGTGGGCTCGACCATCGCGCGCGAGGTTGACGGCGGGCTGTTCCTGCGCTGCGGTCCCGAGGTGGGCGTGGCGAGCACCAAGGCGTTCACGTCGCAGGTCGCCGCACTGGCGATGGTCACCCTCCGCTTTGCACGACTCAAGAACATGTCGCTGCTCGAGGGTCGCCGCTACATCGAGGCGCTGAACAAGCTTCCCGGGCAGATCAGCGAGATCCTCGCGCGGGCCGATGAGGTCAAGCTCCTCGCCGAGCGCTTCGCCGATGCCACGAACGCGCTCTACCTTGGTCGCGGGGTGAACTTCCCCGCGGCACTCGAAGGCGCGCTCAAGCTCAAGGAAATCTCCTACGTCCACGCCGAGGGATACCCTGCGGCAGAGATGAAGCACGGCCCGATCGCGTTGATTGACGAAAACATGCCGGTGGTGGTGGTGGCGCCGCGCGATGCGGTGCACGCCAAGATCGTCTCGAATGTGCAGGAAGTGCGGGCGCGTGGCGGCAAGGTCATCGCCATCGTGAACGCCGGCGATGAGGAGATCTCACGCCTTGCCGAGGCGACGTTTATCGTGCCGGAGACGCTCGACCTGCTTACGCCGATCCTCACGGTGATTCCGCTGCAGCTCTTCTCGTATTACGTGGCGCTCAACCGCGGCTGCAATGTCGACCAGCCGCGCAACCTCGCGAAGAGCGTGACGGTCGAGTGATCAATCAAGGGAGAAGCCCGTCGCCGAGAGGACTGCGATGAGTCCGACGACCAGCCCGAGGGGCACCAGCACCAGTGTGCTCATCAACGTCTTCGATTCACTCCCTGGCTTGGCCCAGCGCGTCGCGCCCACCAGCACACTCCGCGGGTAGCTGATTCGACATTCCGGTGCACAACCCGACGGTGCCCCGATCGGGGTGCCCGACACCGAGTCGGCCGTCGTCGCCACCCGGATGAGCCTCACATTCTTTCCTTCCCAGCCGAACTGGATCACGTTCTGGGGCGGGAATGTCGCCGGAGCCGGGTTCGGCATCGGGATCGTCCCGCCGCAACCAGACAGCAGGACACTCGCGAGGGCCATCGAAAGCACTCGACGGTTCACGGCTGTGCCGACTTCAGCACGTCGATCCCCGCGCGCATCGCGGCGTTGAAGCCCTGCTGATAGGCCGGCCCCGGAATGTCCGAATCGGTATTCACCACGCCGATGATGGCGGTATGCCGGTCGGGGTCGAGGTAGAGGAACGCCCGAAACCCCGCCTGACTTCCGGTATGCCCCACGAAGCGTCGCGCGCCGTCGCGCTGGATGAAGAACGACATCCCCATCGCCTCTGACCCCGCCTGCACGATCGGCAGCCACATCGACTCCACCGTCGCGTGCGGAAGGATGCCGGCGTATTTCGCGTGACCGGCACTGTCTTCCGGTGCGGCATCCATGAGGAATCCGGTCCAGGTGGCGAGGTCGGCGATCGGCGCATTCCAGCCACCATTGGGGATGGTGATGCCGGGGTCGAAATCGCGACCGTTGGCCTTGGGCTGCCCGTCCTGCTGCACGGTGTAGTTGTTGGACCTCCAGCGCGCGAGATGACGGGGCGTGGCGCCGAAATAGCTGGTCGTGATGCCGAGCGGGGCGAAGATGTTCTTGGCGACGTACGCCTCCCACGGGTCACCGCTCACCTGCTCCACGATGCGCGCGAGATAGATGAAGGCCGGGTTGCTGTAGCCGTACTGCGACCCCGGCGCGAAGTGGATCTGCATGTACGGCATCATCGCCACCAGCTGCGACCACTCGGTCGGTTCAAACGGCTCCCACGCTTCGCCCTTGGTCCAGGGCCATGTGGGGTTCTGCAGCCCCGACGAGTGCGACAGCAACATCCGCACAGTGATCTTGTCCATCGATCCGAATTCGTCATGCACTCGGCGCAATTCGGGTACCCACTGCGTAATCGGATCGTCGAGCGAAACCTTGCCGGCGGCGACCTGTTGCATGAGGGCGATGGCGGTGAGCGTCTTGGTGATCGAGCCCCAGTGCCACAGGGTGGCCTGCTCCGCCCGTTCGCCCAGTCCCCGGTCGGCCATTCCGACGTAGTGCTCTGCGACCACCTTGCCGTTCCGCACAAAGGCGAGCCCGCCGCCGACGATGTGCGCTGCCGCGGCGAATGAATCGAAGGTGGTCGTGGCGGCCGGCCAGGCCGCCGGAAGGGTCGGGGCAGGGTGCGGGCGCTGCGCCAGCAGGGAGGCAGGGAGCAGCGCGATGACGGCGACGAGGCGGCGCATGTACGGTCCGGTGTCTGGGAGGTTCTCCCAAGATCCGCCTATCGGGCGGCACCGGCAAGCGTGACACCCAGCAGCAAGGCGGCGCGCCGCGCACCGCGCCGCTGGTAGCCCTCGGGCAGTTCACCGTTGCGGAAGAGCGAAGGCCCCGCACCCAGTTCGCCGCGGAGCAGGCCGTCCCAGTGGGTGGCGAGCGGGATGTCGAGCTGCAGCGCCGCTCGCGCCGCCGCGCGCCAGCGTGCGTCACCGCCGGCCACATCAAACGTCCATCGCTCATAGACGGCGCCCACCCCGCCCCAGAGCGCCCATCCGTCACGGCGTGCCGCGACGCGGTGTGCGAGTTCCACGCCGGTGCCCCATGCCGAGAGCGCCCCGCGAGTGGCCAATGAGGTCGTGCTGCTGCGCACGGCGAGATCGGCGGTGATCCGGCTGCCGTCGATGCCGAGGCGCCACGCCCCCACCTGGCGCGCGAGTGTCAGGGTCCACGGCTGGGGGTGATCGGGGAGGATCGCTGGGCGGTCGTCCTGCGTGCCATCGAGCGAGTGCCCCGAGGTCGTGGCCGGGCCGGCGGCGAGGGAGAGCCGCCACTGTGCCGCGAGGGGCGTGACCATGGTGCCAGAGAGGAGTATCAGGAGAATTCCGCGCATGGGGACCTCGAGTGAGGGAGCCGCCATGGTGGGCTCGGGTGATCAACCCGGTATCAAACGTTCGCCCGGCCCGCGGTGCCCCGCACCCGTCCGGCCTGCCGCGGCGGCTGTTAGCTTTGCCCGATGCGAATCGTCCTCCAGCGCGTGACCGAGGCCACCGTGAGGGTGCAGGGCCAGCTCGTCGGCGCGGTCGACCGCGGTTTCCTGCTCTTGGTGGCGTTCCGACCCAGCGACACCGAACGAGAGGTGGCTTGGCTTGCCGAAAAAATTGTGGGTCTCCGGCTCTTCGCCGACGCCGACGGGAAGATGAACCTCGACCTCGCGGCGGTGCAGGGCGGGGTGCTGGTGGTGTCGCAGTTCACCCTCTACGGCGATGCCGCGAAAGGCCGCCGACCGTCGTTCACCGATGCCGCCCGTCCCGAGGTAGCCATCCCCCTCTACCAGCAGTTCCTCACCGCCCTCCGGGCCACCGGCCTCCCGGTGGCCGCGGGGGAATTCGGCGCCGACATGCAGGTCGCCCTCGTCAATGATGGTCCCGTGACCCTGATCCTGGAGCGCGACGCGCCGTGATGCCCACTCTGGTGCTGGCCTCGGCCTCGCCCCGCCGCAAGCAGCTGCTCGAGATGCTGCGCCTGCCGATCATCGTGAGCCCGGCCAACGTGCAGGAGATTCCGCTGCCGCGCGAGACGGCACTCGCCTACTCGCGGCGACTGGCACGCGACAAGGCACGCGCGGTGCCCGGCCATCTGGTGCTCGGCGCCGACACCATCGTGGTGCTCGACGACCGGATCCTCGAGAAGCCCGCCGATGACGACGAAGCACTGCGCATGCTGCTCGCCCTCCAAGGCCGTGCGCATACCGTGGTGACGTCGATCTGCCTGATTGCGGATGGCCGCACGTTCGAGGCGGCCGATGAAACGCGCGTGGTCTTCCGTGCAGCCGATGCCGACCTGCTCCGTCGTTACGTGGCCACCGGCGAGCCGCATGACAAGGCCGGTTCGTATGGCATCCAGGGATACGGGGCCGCCCTCGTGGAGCGGGTCGAAGGGGATTTCTTCAGCGTGATGGGGTTGCCGGTGCGGCTGGTGCTGCGGCTGCTGGAGGAGGCGGGGTATCCCTATCAGTTCGGTGATTGAATTGCGCTAAGGCGCTTCAAGGGCGAGGCGCAGGGCGCGCAGAACTGCACCGGCCTTGGCTTCGGTCTCACGAAATTCCATTTCAGGTACCGAGTCCGCCACGATTCCGGCACCGGCCTGCACCGAGGCGCGGTGTCCGACGAAGGCCACGGTGCGAATGGCGATGGCCGTGTCCATGGTGCGGGCTCCGAAGCCGACATATCCCACGGCACCGGCATAGGGTCCACGTCGCGTCGGTTCGAAGCTGTCGATGATCTCCATCGCGCGCACTTTCGGCGCACCGCTCACCGTGCCCGCCGGAAAGGCGGCGGCGAAGGCATCGAGGGCATCGAGCTCGGGCCGCAGTGCCCCGCGCACCTCGCTCACCAGATGCATCACCTGCGAGTAGCGCTCCACCACCATCTGCGACACCACCCGCACTGTGCCGTACTGCGCCACCCGACCGACATCGTTGCGCCCGAGATCCACCAGCATCAGGTGCTCGGCACACTCCTTCGGGTCGGCGCGCAGCTCGGCTTCCATCGCGGCGTCACCCTCGGCATCGCCACCGCGCGGGCGGGTTCCGGCAATAGGCCGCACGGTGACTTCCTCGTGTTCGACCCGCACGAGGACCTCGGGAGAAGCGCCCGCGAGCGTCAGCTCACCGAGCCGGAGATAGTAGCAATAGGGGGCGGGATTCAATGCACGCAGAAAGCGATAGGTCAGGAACGGGTCGGGTGCAGGACTCACATCAAGACGTCGGGACAACACGATCTGGAAGGCGTCACCGGCTGCGATATGCTCCTGACAGCGGAGGACATCGCGTTGGTACGCTGCGGCGGGATAGGCGGTGGTGGCGTCGGCTGGTGCGCGCGTGCTGGGCAGCTGGAGTGGTGCCAGCGCGTTGGGTGCCGCCAGGCGCTCGAGCCACTCGCCCGAGCGCGCCTCCGCGGCGGCAATCCGCTGCTCCAGTGCCGTATCATCGAGGTCGGCTGACACTGTGACGTTGGCGACCACGATGGCGCGGTGAAAGAGATTGTCGAGCACGAGCAGGGTGTCGACGACCATCGCGATGGCATCGGGAAGATCGGCGTCATCGGGCGGCGCCGCAGGCAATCGTTCCAGGGTGCGCACCACGTCGTAGCCCCAGAAGCCCACGGCACCGCCCGTGAAACGCGGGAGGTCGTCGATCGGGACGGCGCGATCGTCGCGCAACACCGCGGCGAGGTGCTCGAGTGGTGCGGCCTCCACCTCTGCGCGCCATTCGTCGTTGGCGGCAAGGCGTTCAACGGTCCGACCACGGTAGCGGAAGACCGCCTCCGGTTCGGTTGCCAGGAACGAATACCGCGCCCAGCGTTCGCCGCCCTCAAGCGATTCGAGCAGGAAGCCGTAGGCACCTCGGTGCAACTTCGCGAACGCCGACACCGGTGTGTCCCCATCGAGCACCACTTCACGGACCAACGGCACGCGGGTGAATCCCTGCTGTGCCGCTGCTCGGCAGCGCGCGAGCGTCGTGGTCACTTGCGGGCCGCGAGCAACCAGGTGCCTGCGGCCGTGACCGGGAAGCGGATCATGTCCGCGGCCGGGCGTTCATTCACGACGAACTGGAGCTGGCCCGAGGGCAGCGCATGGGCAGGGGCGGTGGCCTGCTCGAACTGGCCCGGTGTCGGATATCGACCGGTGGCTTCGCTCGGCTCCTGGAAGTGCGTGGCGTAGGAAAACGTCAGCTTGATCCCGGCGCCAAGGGAGTCGTTGGTGGTGAGGGTCACACCGTAGCGACCGGGCGTTGATACGAGCGCGATGGTGGCGCTGTCGCCCGACTTGGCGACGACGGCCCCGGCGGGGATGGAGAGAATCGCGAAGATTGCATTGTCGGGGGCCTCGTGGCGCATCACGATGGTGCGCCCCTCCGCCGCGCGGAAGGTCACCGCCGTATCGGGCGGCGAGGCGCCCGACCGCTCCAGGATCCAGACGCTGGTCGCCGCGATGGGCGTGGTGTTGACCTTGGTCCCGGTGGCGGCGGGGTTGCCGGCATTCACGTACTGGTTGGACTGACCGCACGCCGCGAGCAGGGTCAGCAGGGCAAGGCCTATCTTCCGCGGATGCGCCCTTTCTCCCTGTTCCTGCTTGGAGCCCTGGCCGCCCCAGCTTCGGCCCAGACGCCATGGCAGGCAGGCGACTCGATCGGATTGATCCGTCGGGCGGTGAGCCACCGGACCCGCCGGGATGCCGACACCCTGCTCGCCGCATGGCAGGCAACGGCGCGGGGGGTGGTGCGCTTTGCTTCGGAAGTGGATCACGGCAGTGGACCAGTTGAACGAATCATCAGGGCGGACGAGTTGCTGGTCGAAGTGTACGGGGAAGCCCCGAACCGGAGCAAGCAGACCATCGTCGCATGGCGCGACACCTCCTTTCTCCCGAATCGGGTGAACTACCACCGCGATCACCTCGGAATTGTGGCGAACGACTTCGGCGAACTGATCCGGTTGGGTGACGGCGAGGAGGTGCGGGACGTGTTGCACCCGCTCACGGCCCGCGGGCTCGAGCGGTATCAATTCCGGCTCGGCGACACCACCGTGATCGTGATGGGGGCGCAGCGGCTGCGCGTGGTGGCGGTGGACGTGCGCCCTGCGGATCCCGCGCAGCCCGCCGCCGTCGGCACTCTCTATCTCGATGCCGACCGGGCCGCCCTGGTGCGATTCCGCTTCACCTTCACCCCCGCGTCCTATCGCGATGCCACCGTCGAGGGCATCACCGTCACGCTCGACAATGCCCTGCTCGAGAACGCCGCGTGGCTGCCGTGGCGGCAGTCGATTGTGATCCGCCGCGGGTCTTCGTGGCTCGACCTGCCGATTCGGACCATCCTGCGCGCCGACTGGTCCATCGAGAATTATGTGCTTGGTGGACCGCACCCCGACGCACGCTTTCGCGGCGCACCGATCGCCGGGCTGACGCGTCCAACACACGACTCCGCCTGGGCCACGCCCTTGGTCGAGCGTCTCGATGCCCTGCCGGCAACCGACGCCGATGTTGCCGCCGCGGAGGCCGATGCGATGCGCGCGCTCGGAGGGCACCTGCTCGACGGCCTGCCGGCGGCTCGACTCGCCGCCCACGGGGTGAGCGACATCGTGCGCGTGAATCGCGTCCAGGGCGTGACGCCGTTTCTCGGGTTCCGCCTGGCGCCGGGAGGAGGGCTCACGCTTCGCCTGCTCGCCGGGATCGGGAGCGCAGACCATCGCATGGTGGGACGCGTGGCAGTGGAGCGTGCCATTGGCGGCGTGGTGGGGACCCTGCGCGCCGAGCGGATGATCGAGGACATCGGTGGTGTTCCGACGATCAGTGGCGCGCTCAATTCACTTCGCACGGCGATCTCCGGCGTCGATCTCGGCGACTACGTCCGTCGCGACCGTGTGACACTCGGGATCCGGCTCCCGATCGGAGGCGCGCGGGCCGAATTCGATATCGGCGTGGAGCGGAGCCGGTCGGTGGCGACGGTGTTCACCGGTCTGAATGGCCGCAGTGACCCCAATCCGCCGCTCGGACTGGGGCGGGCGACGACCCTCCATGGACGCCTCGGCCAGCATGACCAAAGCGGAAACGGCTGGACTGTCTCCGCGGAAGTGGGAAGTTCACGAGTGCGGGATTGGCTGCGGATTGACCTCGCCGTGCGCGGAACGCATCAGCTGGGTCTGGGCGCCTTGCAATGGCACGCGATGGGTGGGTTGGGAACCAGTGAGCTACCGGCAGAGCGCTCATTCCTCCTCGGCGGCCGCTCCACGTTGCCCGGCGTGGCCTATCGCTCCATTGGCGGGAGTCGCGCTGCCTGGGCCGATCTCGCCTGGCTGCTTCCGGTGGCGTTGCCAACACCACGGGTGCCTCGGACACCGCACGTCCGGCTTCCCAGCGCCGTGGGGCCGTTCGTGGCCGCGGGCGTCGCCGGTGGATCGGTGGCGGCACCGTGGCAGGCCACCGGTCGGGTTGAGCCGGTTGCCGGCCTGCGACTGGATCTCTGGGGTCCGCTGCTCCGGCTCGAGGCGGGGGTGTCCATGCGCACCGGTCGTGTCGGCGTCACCCTGGATGTCCATCCCGACTGGTGGCCGGTACTGTGACGCTTGGCTGACGCCAAATGTGGCTCCAAGTGGCCGAGCCGCCTAGATTTCCGATGTTGTTCCTGAGCGACCCCGACCCCCGACGAGGGTGCGCGTGACGAGCTTCAATGACGAGTGGCTGGCAGCGATTCTCGGACCTCTCCTCCCGGCGGGAGCGCTTCAGCATGTCCTGACCGGCGACGACAGCAAGAGCACGCTCTGGGAGCGTCTGCTCGACTCGCGCCTCCTTCCCGAAGGCGAGGTCCTGACGGCGCTCTCCACGCGCTGCCGTCTCCCGATCGCCGAGCTCGCCGACGCCACCGACGCCGCCCGCGATGCGCTTCCGGAGGGCCTTGCCCGCCGCTACGGGGTCGTGCCGCTGCGTGTGAACGATGCCCTGCTTGAGGTGGCCACCTCCAATCCGTTCGATGTCGGTGCCGAACAGGCGCTCGCGTTCGCCACGGGACGGGAGGTGCGGATGGCGTTGGCCTCGCCGCCGCGGATCCGCGAGAAGCTCGATGCCATCTACGGGCCCGCCGCTCCCGAACACCAGATGGCCGATCTGTTGCTTGGCATGGAGTCGGGGACCGTCACCGAGATGCTCGACGAGCCCGACGACGCGGACACCGAACTGCTGGCCTCCGAGGCGAGCTCGCGTCCGATCATCAAGCTCGTCAACGTCCTGCTCGAGGATGGTGTGACCTGCCGAGCCAGCGACATCCATGTGGAGTCGGCCGAGCACGCGGTGGTGGTGCGTTACCGCATCGACGGGGTGCTGCGGCAGGCGATGAAGATTCCGCGCAAGGCGGGGATGCCTCTGATCTCGCGCATCAAGATCATGTCCGGCCTCGACATCGCCGACCGCCTGCGCCCGCAGGACGGCCGCGCGCGCGTGGCCGTCAACGGCAATCCGATCGACCTGCGCGTCTCGACGCTTCCTGCCACGCATGGCGAGAAGGTCGTGATCCGCATCCTGAACACCCAGCAGACCACCCTCTCCCTGCCCGCGCTCGGCCTCTACCCTGAGGAACAGACGATCATCCGATCGCTGTTGGGTCACAAGGAGGGGGTGCTGCTGGTGACCGGGCCCACCGGCTCCGGCAAGACCACGACCCTCTACTCCTGCATTCGCGAGATCCAGGTGGAGGGCGTCAACATCGTCACGGTCGAGGATCCGGTCGAATACCGCCTCGGCAGCAACATCGTGCAGGTGCAGACCAACGAGAAGACCGGACTGACGTTCTCCACGGCGCTGCGATCGATCCTGCGGCAGGACCCCGACATCGTGCTGGTCGGCGAAATTCGTGACGTCGAGACCGCGCAGATTGCGATCCAGGCCTCGCTCACCGGCCACCTGGTGCTGTCGACCCTGCACACCAACGACGCCCCGAACACCATCACCCGTCTCATCGATATGGGGCTCGAGTCGTTCAAACTGGGCGCCGCGCTGCGCGGCGTCGTGGCGCAGCGACTCATGCGACGCCTTTGCCCCATCTGCCGCACGCGGCTGTCCTGGTCCGAGGTGCCGCAGCGGATCCAGAAGTGGGTGCCGGAGGGCGCGGAACTGTGGAAGCCGGTGGGCTGCGGGCAGTGCACCCAGACCGGCTATCGTGGTCGCTTCTCGATCGTTGAGATCCTCGTGGTCACCCAGGAGATCGAGCGGATCATCGGCGTCAACGGCACCGCGCACCAGATCGCGACCGCGGCCCGCGCGGAAGGGATGGGTACGTTGTTCGACTGCGGACTGCGGCACGTCCTCGATGGCCACACGTCGATCGATGAATTGCTGCGGGTCAGCGATGTGCCGCATGACGGCAGTGTCATTCCTCGCACGGTGATCGAGCCGGTGACCGCCTCGTCCACTGCGGCCACGCTCTCTGTCGGCCGGAGTTCCACGGCGGAAGAGCTGCTGGAAGGCCTTGAGCTGCTCGAGGACAGCGGCACGCACGCGATCGCATCCAACATGCCGCCGCGCGGGACGATCCTGCTGGTCGAGGATGAGGACACCCTGCGCCGGGTGATGAAGGACCTGCTCGAGCAGGAGGGCTACCTGATTTGCGAGGCACGTGACGGCGCCGAGGCGCTGGAACAGGTCGATCGACACAACCCCGACATCGTTCTGCTCGATCTCAATTTGCCCAATATCGACGGCTACACGGTGCTCGCGCAGTTGCGGTCGCGTCCGCAGACCGCCGACCTGCCAGTGATCGTACTCTCCGCGCGGGGCGACGAGGACAACGAAGTGCGCGTGCTCCGACTCGGCGCGACCGATTTCCTCACCAAGCCGTTCCGGCCGCGCGCCCTCTCCGCCCGGCTTGAGGCCACGCTGGCACGGCGTCGCCGATGAGCGATGGAGCGTCACGCGACGCTACGGATGGGCTCCGCCTGATCAAGCCGACCGTGCGCGCGCAGGCGGCCTACACGCTCGAGGCCCCGCCTGCCGCTCGCAAGCTGAACCAGAACGAGGCGCCGGACGATTTCGACGCCGACCTCAAGGCCGCCGTGATGGCCCTGGTCGGCACGCGTTCGTGGCACCGCTATCCGGAGTTCACGCCGCACTCGCTGACGGCTGCGCTCGCCGCGCACTACGGCTGGGAACCGGACGGCGTGCTCGTGGGCAACGGCTCCAACGAACTGATTCAGGCCGCCCTCGCGGTGACGCTCGAACGCGATTCCGTCGTCGTGGCCCCGTCACCGACCTTCTCGCTCTACCGCCTGCTCACCTCGGTGTTCGGCGGACGCTATGTCGGCGTCCCGTTTGCCTCAGGGTTCCAGTACGACATCGATCGGTTGATTCGCACCGCTCAGCGGGACGAGGCAAAAGTCCTGGTGCTCAACACACCCAACAACCCCACCGGCTCAGCGTTGCGGATGGCGGATGTCGAGCGGGCGCTGGTCGAGACCGAGGCGCTCGTGGTCTGTGACGAGGCCTACGTCGAGTTCGGGGGTGAGAGCGCGATCCCGCTGCTGGCCACCCACTCCCGCCTGGTCGTCCTGCGCACCTTTTCGAAGGCGGTCGGGCTCGCCGGGCTGCGGTTCGGCGTGGCGCTGGCGCATCCCACGGTGGCGCGCGAGATCTCCAAGGCCAAGCTGCCCTACAACGTCAACCTGGTCACGCTCGCGGCCGCCGAGGTGGCGCTGGCGCACCACGACCGGATCACGGAGCGGGTCCGGCAGGTGGTGGCCGCACGGGAGCGGTTGCTCGAGGCGCTGGGTGCCCTCCCCGGGCTGGTGGTCTACCCGAGCGCGGCCAACTTCCTGGTGGTACGCTGCGAGGCGGTTCCGGCGCGGACAGTCTTCCGGCGCCTGCTGGAGGAGTTCGGGATCCTGGTGCGCGATATTTCGGGGGGCATGGATCTCGAGGAGTGTCTGCGCATCACGGTGGGGCGCGACGATGACGTTGCGGCGGTGATGGCCGCGTTCACACGGATTTTTGGAGGCACGGCATGAGTCGCGACGCGACGGTGGAACGGATGACGGCGGAGACCGAGCTGCGACTGCGGCTCGACCTCGACGGGGCCGGTGAGGCCTCAGTCGAGACCGGCATCGGCTTCTTCGACCACATGCTCAACGCCTTCGCGCGGCACGGCCTCTTCAATCTCGTGGTCCACGCGGAGGGCGACCTTCACGTCGACGGCCACCACACCGTCGAGGACACCGGCATCGCCCTCGGGCAGGCCATCGCGACCGCGCTCGGCGATCGTCGCGGGATCTGCCGCTACGGTGAGGCCACGGTGCCGCTCGACGAGGCGTTGGTGCGGGTGGTGATTGACTGCTCCGGCCGTCCCTTCCTGGCCTGGCACGCCGATCCGGTGGCGTGGCAGATGGTGGGCGAGTTCGACGTCGCCCTGACGCCGGAATTCTTCCGGGCCGTCGCGGTCCACGGCGGGCTGACGGTGCATGTCGATCTGATTCGCGGCAGCAACGCGCACCACATCGTCGAGGCCACGTTCAAGGCATTTGCGCGCGCGCTCGACCGCGCCACCATGCTCGACCCGCGGGTGACGGACGTGCCATCGACCAAGGGTGTGCTGTGATCGCAGTGGTGGACTACGGAGTCAACAACCTCGCTTCGGTGGTGCGGGCGCTGGCGGCGGCGGGACACCCGGCGACCCTGACCGCCGACCCGGACGTGGTGCGCCACGCGGATCGGGTGGTGTTGCCAGGCGTCGGGAACTATGGCCGCGCCGCGATCACCCTGCGCGTCACCGGACTCGGCGATGCCGTGCGCGAAGTGGCCGCCGCCGGGAAGCCGCTGTTGGGCATCTGCCTCGGGCAGCAACTCTTCTTCACGGGGAGCGAGGAGGCACCGGGTGCCGCCGGGCTGGGGCTGCTGCCGGGTCGGGTGGTGCGCTTCACCACTGGGCTCCATGTTCCGCATGTCGGCTGGTCGGAGGTGACGCCCACCCCCGCCGGGCGCAGCCACGGCCTGACCGGGCCGGTGCTGGGCGACGCGGGCGCCTACTTCTATCACGTGCACTCGTTTCATCCGGCCGACGTGCCCGACGAGTGCGTGCTCGGCACCGCCGACTACGACGGTCCCTTCGCCACCATCGTGGGGCGTGACAGCATCGTCGGCACCCAGTTCCATCCCGAGAAGTCGCAGGACGCTGGAATCGGCCTCATGCGGCGTTTCGCCGAGTGGACCCCATGAGGCACGGTACACGATGCTAGCGCGCCGCATCATTCCCTGTCTTGATGTCGCCGATGGCCGGGTGGTCAAGGGCGTGCACTTCGAGGAGCTGCGCGACGCCGGCGACCCGGTGGAGCAGGCAGCGCGCTACGATCGTGAAGGCGCCGACGAGCTGGTGTTCCTCGACATCGCGGCGAGCTACGAGTTGCGCAGCACCACGCTGGCCATGGTGTCGCGCGTGGCGGAGCGACTCTTCATTCCCTTCACCGTGGGGGGCGGCATCCGCTCGGTGGCGGATGCCGGTGCAGCATTGCGGGCGGGTGCGGACAAGGTCGCCGTGAACACCGCAGCGGTGCGCGACCCCGACCTGGTCTCGCGGCTCGCCGATGCTTACGGCACGCAGTGCGTGGTGGTGGCGGTGGATGTGCGCCGCCAGGCCGGGCGGTACGCGGTGATGGTCACCGGGGGTCGCGAGGCGACACCGCTCGAGGCCATCGACTGGATCCGGGAACTGGAAAACCGCGGGGCCGGAGAGATCCTGCTGACTTCGATGGATCGCGACGGCACGCGCAGCGGCTACGACCTGGAACTGACCCGGACGGCGGCCGACGCGGTGGACATCCCGATCATCGCCTCGGGTGGCGCCGGCTCCTTTGCCCACCTGGCAGACGCATTCGAGGCCGGAGCACATGGCGTACTCGCGGCCTCGATCTTCCATCTTGACCAGCAGACCATCGCCGCGGCGCGCGCCTTCCTGCGGGAGCGCGGGGTGCCGGTCAGACCCTGACGCACGAGTCCGCTAGCTTCGCGGCGGATCGGGCGTGCGAGAGGTGGTGGTCGAATCGGCCGGAGCGTTGGGTTTGACGCGGATCGACTTGGCGGGAATCCCCACATGCACGTGGTACGGGCGGACGTTCTTGGTGGCGAGGGCGCTGGCCCCGACCATGCCGTTGGCGCCCACGTGCACTCCCGCCAGCACGGTCGCGTGGTAGGTGATGCGGACGTCATCTTCGAGCACGGTGCGCAGCGACGTCACGTCCTTCTGGTCCACGATGCTGTGAGTGTGCGAATAGATGTTGGCGTAGTCCGAGATCGAGACCCGATGGCCGAGCACGATGCCGCCCCGATCGTCGAGCAGCACATGACGATGCACCACGACGTCGTCCCCCACCTCCAGTTGATAGCCGAACGAGAACTCCACGTGCTGGAAGCACTTGAAGTTCGCGCCCACGCGCGCAAAGATGTGCGGCGCCAGTAGCCGGCGAAATTCGATGCCGAGGGCCACATGCTGGCCGCCCACCGGCAACCGGTCGAACGAATACCAGAGCCACAGCAGCGGCTTCACGCGCGCGAAGCGCGCCTCCTCGATCTCGGCGTAGTATTCGGGTTCCAGCGTGATGTTGCGCGGGTCGAGCGCCTCGACCGCGATGCGGGCGCCGTCAGTGAGCGTACCGTCGGCAACGCGTTCCTCCCAGCTCCCCTGACCGGGCCACGCGAGCGCGAACAATGTCTCCCGGGTGACGACATTCCAGTCGGCGCCGGGGGCGCGCAGCTGCACATCGAGGTCGGCGAGCCAGCGGTCGCGCAGCGTGCGCTGCGCAGCCGGGACAGCCACGGTCTTCAGGGGTCGAATCGCCATGGGGAGCCGCTCAGGGTGTGAGGGAATCCGTGGCATGCCGCGAGCGGCCGAGGATCCGGGCCCGCTCGGTGTCGAGGCGCTGCAGCCGCCGCTCCCACTCCTCGTTGGTGCCGTCGAGATAGCGCAGCGAGAAGGGTTCCTGGACGGGCAACTGGCGCTCATACACAAAGAGTCCGCTGGCCTGCGCCCGCACGTCGAGCTGCTGGTTCGAAAACGACGGCGAGAGCGGAATCGTACCGATGGGCCGGTACTGCTGGCCGCGCAGCGAGAGCGTGAGGATCGCCGGATCGAAGCGGGTGTCGGGGGCCAGGGCGTGGAACGAGACCAGCGCGACACCGGGGTCGTGCACGCCGCGCGAGCTGGCGATGGAGTCGATCCGCACACGATACGACCTGAGCATCTGGTGCAACGCCTGATACGCGTCGGGCGCGAGCAGGCGGATCAACCGTTCCTCGAGCGGGAGGAAGCGCACCTCGAGCGTGCCGGTGCGCAGCCGCAGCGTGATGACGTCCTGGTTCAGCTGGCCCAGCCCCGGCGGCAGTTCCGTCACGACGGTGCTGTCGATGGCGCGGGACACTGCCTGGCCGCGGGCGCAGGCTGGCAGGGCCAGCAGCGTGGCGACGGCGGCGAGGGCGGTGCAAGGACGGCGGAGAATCACTGCACCTCCGAGGCGGCGAGGAGCGAGGCGCCGAGGTCGGCGATGCCGATGCCGGTGGTGGCGCTCACCGCCTGGATCTGGTCGGCATCGAGGCCGAGGTCGAGGCAGCGACTGCGCACGGCCTGCAGCTGCTGGGCTCGCGACAGCTTGTCGGCCTTGGTGAGCACGGCAAGGACTCCGCAGCCGGCGCGCTGCAGCAGCGCGTGGAACTCCTGGTCATCCTTGGACGGCTCATGGCGGATGTCGAGCAGCCAGACGACGCCGGTGAGCGAGGTGCGCTGGGTCAGCAGCCGTTCGAGCAGCTTGCGATAGGCGCCGCGGGTGCCCTTGTCGGCGCGCGCGAAGCCATAGCCCGGCAGGTCGATGAAGTAGAGGGTCGGCAGCTTGAAGATGTTGAGCAGCTGGGTCTTGCCTGGCGTGGAACTCACGCGCGCCAGCGCCTTGCGGCCGACCAGCGCGTTGAGCAGCGACGACTTGCCGACGTTGGACCGACCGATGAACGCAAACTCCGGCAGCGACGGATGCAGGTTGTGCAGCGGATCGGGAAAGGAGCCGATGAATTCGATCTCCATCGACACGAGCGGCGAGCCCGCCGCGGGCGCCCCGGTGGTCAGGCTTCCTTCTTCTGGCGCGTGCGCTCGGTCACCACCAGCGGCGTGGCGCCGCTGTTGATGGATTCGGGCGTGATGATCACCTCGCGTACATCGTGGCGGGACGGCAGTTCGAACATGATGTCGGTCATCACCGATTCGAGGATGGCACGCAGTCCACGGGCGCCGGTCTGGCGCGTGATTGCCTTGCGGGCCGCGGCACGCAGCGCCTCGGGATCGAAGGTCAGCCCCACACCCTCGAGCTCGAACAGCCGCTTGTACTGCTTGGTGAGGGCGTTCTTGGGCTCGGTCAGGATGCGCACCAGCGCGTCCTCGTCGAGCGACTCGAGCGCCACCAGGACCGGCAGCCGGCCCACCAGCTCGGGGATGAGCCCGAAGCGCAGCAGGTCGTCCGGTTCCGCCGCATGGTACGGGGCCGACGCGTCAAAGGCGGGCGTGTTGCCGGTGGCGCTCGGCTCCTCCCCGAATCCGATGCGCTGCCGGCCCAACCGTGACTCGACGATCTTGTCGAGCCCATCGAAGGCGCCGCCGCAAATGAACAGGATGTCGCGGGTGTTGATCTGGATGTATTCCTGCTGCGGATGCTTGCGACCGCCTTGCGGCGGGACCGAGGCCACCGTCCCCTCGAGGATCTTGAGCAGTGCCTGCTGTACGCCCTCGCCCGAGACGTCGCGGGTGATGCTCGGATTCTCCGACTTGCGCGCGATCTTGTCGATCTCGTCGATGTAGACGATGCCGCGCTCGCACTCCGCCACGTTGAAGTCACCCGCCTGCAGCAGCCGCACCAGGATGTTCTCCACGTCCTCGCCGACGTAGCCCGCTTCGGTGAGCGTGGTGGCGTCGGCGATCGTGAAGGGGACGTCGAGGATCCGCGCCAGCGTCTGTGCCAGCAGCGTCTTGCCGGTGCCGGTGGGTCCCAGCAGCAGGATGTTGGACTTCTCCAGCTCCACGTCGCCTTCCCGCGGGCCGGCATTGATGCGCTTGTAGTGGTTGTACACCGACACGGCGAGGGAGCGCTTGGCGCGCTCCTGGCCCACGACATACTGGTCGAGCGTGTCCTTCAGTTCCTGCGGCGAAGGCACCGGGCGCTGGCCCTCGACCTGCTCGCGCTCCTCGTCCTCGGCCAGGATCTCGTTGCACAGCGTGATGCATTCATTGCAGATGTACACCGACGGGCCGGAGATGAATTTCCGGACCGAGTCCTTGCTCTTCCCGCAGAAACTGCATCGGAGGTGCTTGTCGTTGGACATCGGGTACCTCAGCTGGTGCTGTCGCCACTCTTGCGCGGAGTGTAGACGGTGTCGATGAGGCCGTAGGTCTTGGCCTCCTCGGCGCTCATGAAGCGGTCACGTTCCATGTCTCGCTCGATCTGGGCCAACGGCTGCCCGGTGTGCTTGGCATACAGATCGTTCATCCGGCCGCGCAGGTAGAGGATCTCCTTGGCCTGGATCTCGATGTCGGCCGCGGTGCCCTGCGCGCCGCCCGAGGGCTGGTGGATCATGATGCGCGCGTGGGGCAGTGCGGCCCGCTTCCCCTTGGTCCCCGCCGCCAGCAGGAACGACCCCATCGACGCAGCCATCCCCATGCAGATGGTGTTGATCGGGGCACGCAAGTGCTGCATCGTGTCGTAGATCGCCATGCCGCTCGACACCACCCCACCCGGCGAGTTCAGGTAGAGGTAGATGTCCTTCTCGGGATTGTCGGCCTCGAGAAAGAGCAGCTGCGCAATGATGATGTTCGCCACATCGTCGTTGATGCCGGCGCCGAGAAAGACGATTCGGTCCATCAACAGGCGCGAGAAGATGTCATACGTGCGTTCGCCGCGCGACGAGCGCTCGATGATGTACGGCGGATAGACGGACGCGTGCGTCACGCGATGACCTCGGTAACGGTGGACTGCGCGAGGAGCCAGCTGAAGATCTTCTCCTCGGTGATCGTGCGTTCGAGCTCGCCCAGCCGCTTCCCCTGCTGCAGGGAGGCGTAGAGCGTCCCCGGTTCGATGCCGCGGGCTGCCGCCATTTCGGCCACCCGGGCGTCCAGGTCCGCTTCTGTGGCACGCAGGTTCTGGGCCGTCGAGACCGCATCCAGCACCAATTCCCGCTTCACCTGCTGCTGCGCCACCGGCTCGAACGAGGCGGCAAAGGTCTCGAACTGGGGGGCCTCGATCCGGTACCCCTCGGCATAGGCGTGAACCAGCCGATGGACCAGGGAGGGCGGGGCGGGGACCTCGTTGGCCTCCACCAGCCGCTGAACCAGCTGGTCGCGGACCCCTTGGTCGGCCGTGCGCACCGCCTCGGCCTCCATATCCTCCCGGATTCGGTCGCGCAGCGCCGTCACCGAGTCAAAATCCCCGAGCTCGCGGGCGAATGCATCGTCCAGCTCAGGCAGCAGTTGCTCCTTGACCTCGTGCAGTGCGATGCGGACCCGCCGGCTCTCGCCGCGGCGCGCCGGCTCCGGGTGATCCTCGGGGAAGCGCACGTCGGCATCGGCCAGCTCGCCCGGGAGCAGCTTCATGATCTGCTCCTCAACATCGGGAATCGTCTGGCCCTCGCCGAGCACCAGGCCGTAGGGCTTGGTTTCCGTCGGCTCCTTGCCATCCTCGAGTGTGGTCACTGTCACGGAGACGAGATTGCCCGGCTTCGGTTGCACCCCGTCGAGCGGACTCCACGTTGCCTTCTGCTCCCTGATCTTGTCGAGCTGCTCTTGCAGCATCTCGTCGGTCACCGCGGGCACGCTGCGCGTGAGGGTGAATCCGCCCGTGGTCGCGAGGGCCAGCGCGGGGCGCACCTCGATCAGCAGGTCGAAGGTCAGCGGTGCACCGGCGTGATACTGGACGTTGCGCACTTGCGGGTCGGCCAGCGGCTGGAGTTCGGTCTCCTTGAGAATCGTCTCCCAACTCTCGCGCAGGGCGTCCTCGAGCACCGAGCGTTTGATCTCCTGCTCGAACTTCTTGCGGACCACCGGTTCGGGAGCATGTCCCTTGCGGAAGCCCGGGAGGCGGGCCTGACGGGTGTATTCACGCACCGCGCGCCGTTCGGCGGCGGCGAGGCGCTCGAGGGGGACGGTCACCTGGAGGGACTTCGAGGCGATGTCTTCGGCGGTGGTCTGGTAGGTGATTTCAGTCATAGCCGCCAAATATAACGTTCCCCCTTGACTGGCGGGGGGGAAACGGGGATTCTGCGGTGGCCATGAAGCGTATCCTGATTGTCGACGACGATTCCGCCATCCGCCGGGCCCTTCGGCTCCGCTTTGAGCGTGCCGGCTATGCCGTGGCCGAGGCGGAATCAGCGGTTCAGGCCCTGAAGGAGGTCGGGGGCGATGCGCCGCCCGATGGAATCGTCTGCGACGTGATGATGCCGGGGATGAATGGGATCGAGTTCTTCGCCGCCCTTGGCGACGTTGCGCCTTCGCTGCAGCGGCGGCTGGTGTTCCTGACCGGTGCCAGCCGCGACCCGGCCGTCCACACCATGATCGAACAGCTGGGCGTGCCGCTGCTGGGCAAGCTCGATGATTTCCAGCTGGTGGTTGACGCCATTCGCGTGGCGCTGGTCCTCCCCACGAAACGCTGACTCGCTGCCCGCTACTTGTGGATCGCCACCCTGGCGGCCGCATGGAACCCCATCAGCCCCAATCCATATGTCCCGAGCTTCGCGGCCACGCCCAGCACCGGCGCGCCAATGGCCGCGGTCACCAGCGCGGCGTCGACCATCACCAGGGGCTTGGTCCAGGCATCGACGAAACGGCGATTACGGGTGATGAGCACGCCCACGGCGAAGGCACCGTTGACCACGAACAGCAGGGCGACGGCCGCCGCAGCGACCGTTCCGACGAGCGAATCGAGCCAGGGGAGGGCGGAAGGTTCCACGGGGGGACCTCGGGATGGGGCATGGGACTCGGAACTGAATGCCGGGGAGACCTCGGAAGTATACGTCGCAAGCGTGGAACGTGCCGAATCAGAGGAGAGAGGAGAGAGGAGAGAGGAGAGAGGAGAGAGGAGAGAACGGGCCCACCTGCTCAATTCAGATTGTGAGCGCAACGGTCGGCCAGCGGACCCGCGACCCATCGCTCGAAAGCGGCGCTATCCTTCGCGCACGATTGAATGCATGGCGCGAGCCGGTTGGCCGCGGACCGCATTCTCGATGCCGAGGAGTTGATGATGGATGAGCTACTGGATGCCACTTCACGACGCAACTTTCTTCGCCGCGGTGCCGTGGCGGCCGTCACGATCCCTGCCGTGGCAGGGGTGCTGACGGCGTGCAACGATTCGGGGCAGGCGCAACGCACCGCGACCGCCCCCGCCGCGACCCCGAAGCCGGCGGCGGTGCCATTGACAGCGGTGGAGAAGGCCGCCGAGATGGACGCCATGCACGAGAAGGGCATCAAGGCGTTTCCAGCCAAGACGGCGGGGAAGGGCAATCAGCTCATGGCGCCGAAGCTTGTCGCGGGCGTGAAGGTCTACGAGCTCACGGCGAGCGAGTTCGACTGGGAAACCGAGCCGGGCAAGATCTACAAGGCATGGGGCTACAACGGCCAGATTCCCGGTCCGCAGATCCGGGTGCGGGAAGGGGAGCGCGTCCGCGTGGTGCTCATCAACCAGCTGGCCGAATCGACCTCGATTCATTTTCACGGCCTCGAGGTGCCCAACGATCAGGACGGCGTGCCGTTCATGACCCAGCCCCCGGTGAAGTCGGGCGAGACGTACACCTACGAGTTCACCGTGCCCAACGCCGGTTCGCACATGTACCACTCGCACCACAACTCCACCAGACAGGTCGGGATGGGGCTCCTCGGCGCGTTTGTGGTGGAGCCGAAGGACCGGAGCCGGGAGCCGAAGGTCGACGTGGACTACGTCATGATCCT
>JBDUDP010000023.1:0-33270 GCA_040002895.1 Gemmatimonadota bacterium | reverse complement strand
TGGCCACCCCCCGTTCCTGTGCAGCACACGCTGGGGTCAGCGGCTGCGCTTCTTCATCGAGCGCGCCTTGACTACCGCCACACCGGCCGCCACGGCTGCCACCGCTCCCACCATCACCTTGGCGATTTTCTTGGTCTTCTTCCGCTTCGCCTCGCGGCCACTCACCTTGTCGGCGAGTCGCGTTGCCGCGGACTTGACCGCCGACTTCGCGGCTTCGCCACCCGCTTCGACCTTCGCCTTCGCCTGTTTCACGGCCTTCGTCGCCGCCTTCTTCGTCGCCTTCTTGATCGCCATGCGAACCTCCGGAGGTTCAGGGGTCGGGAGCACCATTCACTAATATATGACGTCTCACTCGTGCAAACACGCACGATCGCGCGTGAGTGATACCTGGATGCGTCACCTTCACGGGTCGGGACGTTGCCGTCCCAGCAGGTGGCGCAGCGCGCCCTCGAGGTCGGGATGTCGCCAGCGATATCCCGACGCACCGAGCGCGGTGGGGTCAACCCGCTGGCTGGCCAGCAGGGTGGCATCGGCCATCTCGCCAAACGCCAGGCGCAGCACGGGGGCGGGGAGCGGCAACACGGCGGGACGACCAAGCACGCGGCCGAGCGTCCGGCCGAACTCCGCATTCGTGAGCGCATGCGGCGACACCGCGTTGACTGGACCCGCGAGTTGATCCGAGGCGAGCAGGTGATGCAGGACGCCGAGGAGGTCGTCGATGCCGATCCACGCGAGCCACTGGCTCCCTGATCCAACCGGTCCCCCGAGCCCCAGCCCGAACGGCGTGAGCAGCTTGGCGAGCGCCCCACCTCGGGGCGAGAGCACCACCCCGAACCGCGGATGCACCACCCGGATTCCGGCTTGTCGAGCCGGCTCAGCCGCCGCTTCCCAGTCTCGGGCCAACAGGGCGAGAAAGTCCTCGCCAAGGGTCGAGGCCTCGCTGAGCGTCTCGTCGCCCCTGCTGCCGTAGGCGCCCACCGCCGAGGCCGAGATCAGGAGCCGTGGCGGCCGGGCAAGTCCGGCGAGGCGGGTCGCCAGCAGGGACGTCGGCCTGATCCTGGATTCGCGCAGCAGCGCCTTGCGCTCGACCGTCCAGCGGCCGCTGGCGATGCTCGCGCCGGCAAGGTGGATCACCGCGTCGAGGCCTTCGAGTCGCGCGCTGTCCAGCTGCCCGGCGGAGGGATCCCATTGGATCCCGCCCGCGATCGCACGACGAGAGATCGGGATCACCTCATGCCCCTGCACCCGCAGGAATGGCGTGAGGGCGCTGCCCACGAGCCCCGACGCGCCAGTGATCGCGATCCGCATCGGAGCGAGCGGGTGGCGTGCCTGCTGTTCAAGGTCATCTCGAGTGACCGCATGGCGATAGCGGAGGAGTTGTTCGAGCATCCCGCGCACCACGCCACCCGCGAGGGTCTTGCCCAGTCGTCCGCCGGGGAGCCGGACGGAGATGCGGTCCACCAGGCGACTCGCCGCGCCGTCGTCCTCGAACCGATGCTCGTGGCGCCACGCGGCGAATGGCCCCGTGATCTGCTCGTCGCTGAAGCCGTGTCCGGCCTCGACGCTGGGGTGCGTCAGGCGCCAGCGCACTCGGAAGGGGCCCCGTGCCAGCCGCAGGGTCACCGTGCTGCCCGCTGTCAGCGCTCCACCGCCGTGGATGACCTCGACCCGTTGCCACGGCGGCACGAGTCGCTCGAACGCCCCCAGCGCCGCGTGCCACTGCCAGAGCGCCTCCCGTGGGGCGGCGATCCGGGTGGCGCGCGTCACGATCAACGGTGTCGGGGAGGCGGGCATCTCTCGTCTACCTCGCTCGAGCCCTGAGGGTCCGCTGTTCCTGCCCGGTAGCGTTCATTAGACTTGTGCCTCCACAGCCCGGTTTCCGCAGGAGTTGCTTGATGGCCGCTTCGTCCACTGCCCCGTTTGCCCTCACTCCCTCAGCCGATCCCACCAAATGGACGGTGAAGGACGCCGAGCGGTTGTACAACATGCCGGGCTGGGGGTTGGGCTACTTTCGCACCAGCGACGAAGGCCATGTCATGGTGCACCCTGATGGCGAGCCGACCGGCGGGATCGATCTGTACCAGGTCGCGATGGATCTCAGCGCGCAGGGAGTGGGGCTGCCCCTGCTGCTGCGATTCTCCGACATCCTCCGCTCCCGCATCAGCGAGCTCGCCGATCGATTCCGCCTCGCGATCGAGGACTTCGGCTACGAAGGAACCTACACCACCGTCTACCCGATCAAGGTGAACCAGCAGCGGCATGTGGTGCAGGAGATCGTGGAGTTCGGCACGCCGCATGGCGTCGGGCTTGAGTGCGGTTCCAAGCCGGAGCTCATGGCGGTCCTCGGCCTCAACGAGAGCGACCGCCACCTGATCGTCTGCAACGGGTACAAGGACGAGGAGTTCATGCGCCTCGCCCTCATCGGCCAGCAGCTGGGGCACAAGGTGGTGATCGTGCTGGAGCAGCTGACAGAACTCGACGTCCTCCTCAAGGTGGCCGACGAGATGGGCGTTGAGCCCACGGTGGGAGTGCGCATCAAGCTCGCCACGGAAGGGTCCGGACGCTGGGCCAAGAGCGGAGGCGAGAAGTCAAAGTTCGGACTCTCGGCTGTCGAATTGCTCCGACTGCTCGATCGACTGGAGGCCGCTGGCCGGCAGCACATCCTCAAGCTGGTGCACTTTCACCTCGGCTCGCAAATCACCGACATCCGCTTTGTGAAGGCGGGGCTCGAAGAGGTGGGGCGCTATTACGTCGAGCTGCGCAAGATGGGCTTCGGCATCGACTACGTCGACGTCGGCGGCGGCCTCGGCGTGGACTACGATGGCTCGCGCAGCACCCGGCCCGCGTCGGTGAACTACACCATGCGGGAATACGCCAACGACGTCGTCTATACCATCGGCGGTGTCTGCCGCAATGAGGGGCTACCGATGCCCCACCTGATCTCCGAGTCGGGACGCGCGATCACGGCGCATCACTCGCTGCTGCTGATCAACGTCATTGACTGCGAGTCCCAGAACCAATCGGCCCCGGTGGTGCTCAAGGACGACGACCAGCCGTTGCTGCTCGAGGCGCAGGAAAATCTCGACACGCTGACGCACGATCGGATCGCCGAGACGTTCCACGATGCCCTGTTCGCGAAGGAGCGGTCGCAAGAGCTCTTCGCCAGCGGGGTCTATTCGTTGCGCGATCGCGCCGCCGCGGAACAGCTCTACATCACCACGCTCAATGCGCTCGCCAACGCGGTCGGCGACGATCGCGCCTCGTTCCCTGAGCTCACGGCGCATCTCGAGGCCGAACTGGTCGACCGCTATTTCTGCAATTTCTCGGTCTTCCAGTCGCTCCCGGACAACTGGGCCATCGATCAGCTCTTCCCGATCATGCCGATCCATCGACTCGGCGAGATGCCGACGCGGCGCGGCACCATTCAGGATGTGACCTGCGATTCGGACGGGGTGATCGATCGATTCACGGGAGGGCGCAAGGGCAAGCCGTCGCTCGAACTCCACCAGTGGAAGGAAGGGGAGCCCTATATCCTCGGAATCTTCCTGGCCGGTGCCTATCAGGAGATTCTCGGCGACTTGCACAATCTCTTCGGCGACACGAACGCCGTGCATGTGCGCCAGAAGGACGGGGGCTATGAAATCACGGACCTCGTCCACGGGGATACCGTGACCGAGGTCCTGACCTACGTCCAGTTCCATGCCTCCGACTTGCTGGCGACCTTCCGCCGCAAGATCAATCGCGCGGTCGGCCTCTCCCGCCAGGATGCCAACGCCTACATCGCCGATTTCGTGGCCGGCCTCGAGGGCTACACCTACCTCGAGGAGTAGCGCGCCTAGCGCCCTTCCATCGAGATGAACCCGCGCTCGCCCGGGCCAGTGTAGACCTGGCGCGGGCGCGCGATTTTCTGCTCCTTGTCCGTGATCATCTCTTCCCACTGCGCCAGCCACCCCGGCAGGCGGCCGAGGGCAAAGAGCACCGTGAAGTAGTCGGTGGGGTACCCCATCGCCTGATAGATCAGGCCGGAATAGAAGTCGACGTTCGGGTAGAGCTTCCGCTTGATGAAATACTCGTCCTCGAGCGCGATGCGCTCCAGTTCGAGGGCGATCTCCAGCTTGGGGTTGAGCCCCGTCTGCGCGAAGACGTCGTTGGCGACGCCCTTGATGAGCTTCGCACGCGGATCGTACGACTTGTAGACGCGGTGTCCGAAGCCCATCAACCGATCGCCGCCATTCTTCACCTCCTCGATGAACTTGGGGATCCGGTCCTTGGTCCCGATTTCATCGAGCATCCGCAGCACCGCTTCGTTGGCGCCGCCGTGCAGTGGGCCGTAGAGGGCGGCGATGCCGGCCGAGACGGCGGAGAACGGGTCGACGCCGGAGGAGCCCACGGCACGGACCGCGCTCGTGGAGCAGTTCTGTTCGTGGTCGGCATGGAGGATCAGCAGGATCTCGAGCGCCCGCTGCAGCACCGGGTTGGCCTCGTGCTTGCCACCGATGCTGAAGGTCATGTTCACGAAGTTGCCGATGTAGTCCACATCGTTGCGCGGAAACTCGTAGGGCAGGCCGCGGGAATGCCGAAAACAGAACGCGGCGATGGTCGGCAACTTGGCCATCAGCCGAACGCGCTGGATGTAGCGGTTCTCCGGATCCTCGATGTTCTTGGCGTCGGGATAGAAGGTCGAGAGCGCGCCCACGATTCCGAGCAGCATGCCCATCGGGTGGGCGTCGTAGCGATACCCTTCCAGCAGCTTGATGATGTTGGTGTGAACGTAGGTGTGATAGCGGATGTCGTTGGTCCACTTGTCGAGCTGCGGCTGGGTCGGCAGCTCGCCCTCGTTCAGCAGGTAGGCGACCTCGAGGAAGGTGGCCTTCTCGGCCACCTGCTCAATCGGGAACCCGCGATAGCGCAGGATTCCCTTGTCGCCGTCGATGAAGGTGATGGCACTACGGCACGCCGCCGTGTTCATGAAGGCGGGATCGTAGGTCATCATGCCGAAGTCCTCGGGCTGCACCTTGATCTGGCGCAGGTCGATGGCTCTGATGGTGTCATCCACAATGGGAAGGTCGTAGGACTTTCCCGTGCGATTGTCGGTAATGGACAGGCTGTCGCTCGCCACGGGCGGGCCTCTGCGGTCGAGGGTGGGGCGTGTTGCCGAACGTGCTGGCAGCTGAAATCTACACGGGGACGGACGGGGTGCTCGACCCCGATATCTTCCGGGGATGACCACCCCGCATCGCCCGCCTGAACCCACCCTCGCCGACCGGCGCGAGGGCTTCCTGGTCGGTGCCGTCCTCGGCGCCGCGCTCGCCGCCGCGACGGCGGAACTGAGCGATCCTGCCGCAATCCGGGCACGGGTGGATGCCGATGGGTTGCCCATTGCGGCCACCCTTCCCGTGGGAAACCGCCGGGCCGCCACCGCGCTGGCCGACGCGCTACTCGAGCAGCTGGTCTCGGGTGGGGTTGACCTGCGTCAATTGGCGCAGCGCTGGGTGACATGGTGGCAGGACGATGGGACAGCGACCGACCCGCTGCTCGCCCGTGCGCTCACGCACCTGCGCGATTTCGACGCCCCCATCTCCGAATTGCCCGCGTCCGGCATCGCCGCCATCGCTGCCGCACTGCCGTCGGCGCTCGCCGGTGCGTCGCCACAGGCCATGGTCGCCGGTGCCTTTCATGTCGCTCGCCTGCTGGATCCGGGCGAGGAGGCCGCGCTCGCCGCCGTCGCCGTGGTGGTGGCTGCCGCGCGGTTGCTCGAAGGGAGCCGCGATTTTCTGCCGGATGTGATTGCGGTGCTTCGTGCCAACGACGCACCCGATGCCCTGCTCGATGCCGTGCGCGTCATCCCGAGAGATCCGGGGACACCACCACCGGCACCGCGAGGCCTGACACCGTCGCCCACGGAGACGGTCACCTGGCTGCTCTGGACAGTCCACCATCGGCCCAGAGGCCTCGATGCCTTGAGCGCCATGGCACTTGCGGGTGGCATGGCCCCCGAGGTGGGCGCCGCGTTGGGCGCCCTCCTGGGCGCGCGGGACGCGATCACCGTCTGGCCGGCGGCCTGGCTCGCGGCTGGTGGCGAGGAGGCCACTCTCCGGGCAGTGGTCGCCAGGCGGCTCGGCGGCTGAAGGCGCCCGCTCCACTCGGTAGTTTTTCGGGTGAATGAAGCGACTACTCCATCTGAAGAGCGATTTGTTCGCGCGGCACAAGTCGCTACCATGCCATGACTTGGATCAGTCCGTTGCAGTGCAGGGTGTGTTCAACTGGGACGGTCAAGATGTGGCGACGCGGGTCCGTAGTTCTCCGGGGCGACATGGCTCTGGCTTCCGTCCCAATCCCATGCCAATCGGTATCGTCTCCCCTCGGAGAAATCGTGATGCCCCGCCACAACTCGATGGTCAGGGCGATCGTCCTGGCGCTGGTGCTGGCGGGATGCACGACATCGGACATCGTCTACCGCGACCGCGAGCCCTTCAACGCTCCGCCGGATGCCGCGAGCGGGCTGCTCGGCTATTACAACGCGGCCACCAAGCAGACCACCTGCGGAAATTGTCACACCGGCCATCAGGCGCGGTGGAAGACCACCAAGCATGCCATGGCGCACCAAACACTCGTCGATCTCAACACCGCACCGACGGCAACCTGCTGGGCCTGTCACACGGTGTCGTCCAAGGGCAATGGGCTGACCTCGCCCGCGGGGTGGGAAGTCAAGAACGACGCGGCGTACAAGGACGTCCAGTGCGAATCGTGTCACGGTCCGGGCGCGAAGCACGTGCAGAACCCGGAGGTCCGGGCCACGTGGCCGCTGGCGAGGATTCGATTGACGGTCGCCGGCGCCTCGTGCGCCTCGTGCCACAGTGGTGCGCACCATCCCTTCGCGGATGAATGGAAACAGAGCCTGCATAACGCGGTCGCCACCACGAATACCTGTGGTGACGCCTGCCACAACGGCAAAACCGTTCTGGCCGCGTGGGGCGTGAACAATTCCAACTATGTCGAGCGTGATTCGGCCGGCGCGTCTGAGATCACCTGCGCCGTCTGCCACGATCCGCACGGCTCGCCGAACAAGGCGATGCTGCGCTTTCCGATCGACAATCCGAATCCCGATCAGAATCTCTGCATGAAGTGTCACATGCGGCGGGGCGAGCCCGAGGCTGGTCGCAGCACGCCGCACGCACCACAGGGCTTCGTGCTGCTCGGCACCGGCGGCTACCGCCCCTCGGGCGTCTCGATCGATACACTGATTTCGCTCACGACGCACGCCAGCAGTGCCAACCCGCGCCTGTGCGCCGGCTGTCACGTCAATCGCTACAGCGTCACGGATCCGGCCACGGGGGCTTTCGTCTTCACTTCCACCGGCCACTTGTTCAAGCCGATTCCGTGCACTGACGCCACGGGCAAGCCCGTGGGGGACACCACCTGTGCCTACGCTCCGCCCACGCGCTCGTTCAAGTCGTGCACCAGTTCCGGCTGTCACGCGTCGGAGGCGATTGCCGCGGGCCGCTTGTCCCTGGCACGGAGCGAGATCGAGACGCTTGCGGCGCAGATCTGGATCGACAGCAACAAGAACCAAACCATCGATCCTGCCCCGATCGACGGGGGATACCTCGCCATCATTCGTCGCGACATGCCAGGGGAACTCACCAATCCGACAGTGATCACGCCCGCGCGCGGCGCGGAATTCAATGTCAAGACGTTTGGCGAGGGTCGCTACGGCAACGGCGATCGCTCCAAGGGCGTCCACAACCCCTTCCTCGCCCGCGCCCTCCTGGGGGCGAACATTGTCGAGTTGCGAGCTCGCTATGCACTGCCGGCACCACCCGCAGCGGTCAATGCGCTGATCGCGCGCTCACTGCAAGCTGCCGCCGTCAGACAACCGCAATTCCTCACGACCAAGCATCGAACGGAGTAGTGGGGGGACCGACCCTCTTTCTCGTCCAGGACCCCCGCGGCGCCTTCCATGGCGTCGCGGGGGATTCTGCGCGCGCCATTGGCGACACCCTCGGTGCGGCGGTGGGAACGATTCGGGACACCGTGACGGCTCCTCCGCTTCCGGGCGGGGTGGCGGCGGTGGTGCGCTTCATCTTCGGGGTGCCGCAGGCCGTGCAGATCGCCGGCTTGGTGGTGGCCACCATCCTTGCGCTGATCGCCACCGTGTTCGTGTTTCGGCGCAGGGCGCAGGTGGTCATCTGGCTGCGCACGCGCAACCGAGCCATCCAGCTGACGCTGGCAGGCAGTGTGATCGTGGTGCTGGCATTGACGACCTTCGGCGGCGTCAAGAGCTGGAACTACATGCAGCATGACAACGGCTTCTGCACCGGCTGTCACATCATGGAGAAGCCATTTGGGCGCTTCCAAACCGGTGCCGGAAAGCACAATGATCTGAAATGCCACGACTGCCATCAGCAGAGCATCTTCGCCTCCTCCCGGCAATTAGTTCTCTGGGTGGCCAATCGTCCGCTCGAGATCCCCAAGCATGCACCCGTTCCGAATTCACGCTGCGAGAGCTGTCACCAGCAGGAAGGGCCGACGACGAAGGGGTGGGAGCACGTGCACCAGCTCGCTGGGCACCGAGTCCACTTTGACTCCGACTCCCTGCCGCTCAAGGACCTGAAGTGCGTGACGTGTCACGGCGCCGAGGTGCACCGCTTCATCCCCTCGTCGCGCACCTGTCAGCAGGCGGGGTGTCACGTAAACCATGGGATCACGCTCGGGAAGATGGCCGCGCTCCCCGAGGTGAACTGTGCCCTCTGTCACTCCTTCCGCGCTGATCTGTCGCCGCTTGCCACCGATTCGGCCGCGCGCCTGGCCCTGATCCCGGCACGTGCCCAATGCACCACTTGCCACCAGATGGAAGCGAAATTGCCGGGCTACAAGCCCGCGCGCGATCCGCACAAGGGAACCTGTGGCAGTTGTCATGACGTGCACGCCGACCGGACACCGCAAGACGCGCGAACCTCTTGCGTGAAGTGCCACGTCAACCTCGAGAAGAGTCCCTTCCACACCGGGCCCAATCACCAGCGAGTCCAGGCCCAGTGCCTCACCTGCCATGATCCGCACGCCGCGTCGGTGGATGCGTCGGACTGTGTCGGGTGTCACACCACGGTGCGACGTCATGGCCAGTTCAAGCCACCGCTCCCCTTCGACACCAACAGCGTGTTGCGGCGACGGGTGAGCCTGATTGGCATCCCCGTCGCGCCGCCGCTGGAAGAGCCGCCGTTCCGCCGCGGCAAGGGAGATCTCCCGCCCGACGAGGATCCGCCGCCCTCCGCCGCCCCGACCCCGCGCGTCGCACTCCTCCACGCCGTTCCCGCCGACAGTTTTCCGCATTCGCGTCACACCTCGCTTGCCTGCCTCACGTGCCACAACGTCTCCGGCCGTGGTGGGAAGCTCGTGTTCGAGGCGCCGCGAGGGTGTGACCTGTGCCATCATCAGCAGGTGATGCGTGGGCAGGTCGAGCCCTCCGAATGCGCCCGCTGCCACGCGCCCGAGAAGCTGGAGGTTGCGCGCATCGTCGTGATGACGGTGGCGGTCTCGAGGCACGCGCCCCGCCCGCGTGACGTGACCTTCGCGCATGCCACGCATCGCACGCTTCGCTGCGCTGATTGCCACGCGCCGCCGGATGTCGTGCCGCCGGACAGCGTGCGGAGCTGTCAGGGCTGTCACATCCCGCATCACGCCGAAGGCCGGGATTGCGCGACTTGCCACGGTGCGGCAACGGCGGAACCAGCCGTGCGGGCGCTCCACACCCGGGAAACCCACGGGGACTGTGACCAGTGTCACACCCGCGCGATCGTCAGTGAGTTGGTCCCGGTCCGGGCCTTCTGCCTCACCTGCCACTCGCCGCAGCGGAGTCACCGCCCCGATGGGGAATGCAGCACGTGTCACTTCCTGGCGTCGCCGACCCAGTACCGATCCCACCTCATCACCTCGGGCGCGGGAGCATGAAGCGCGCACCTTGCGGGCTGCGTCGGGCCCTCCTCCCGCTGCTGCTCGTCGCGGTGCCACTGGGAGCGCAGTCGTGGCGGCTCAGATTCGATGCGGCAGCCCAGCGCGTCGCCTTCCGGGGCATCACGGCCGACAGTGTGCTGGAGTCGCGAACGCTCACCGGGCCAGAGGGTGGGCCTGTGTCGCCGGATGGCTTCGCGGTCAACTGCTTCAATGAGACGTACTGCCACTTCTATCGTCCGGGGGAGATCCGGCGCGGCTTGCCCGCCGCGCTATCGACCGATTTAACGATGTGGGGCCTCGGCGTTCCGGGACTGCGGGTGCGCGTCCACGCCCGCCTGAACACCGATTTCAGCGGCAAGGAACTCTGGCCAGGCACGACGCCGCGCCTCCAATTCGCAGAGGCATTCGCCGAGTACATCCGGGGAGGGCTGATGGTCCGGGCGGGGCGACTCCTCGACCAGGGGCGGCTCGGGAACGCGGGGCTCGGGATCGTCGACGGCGCGCGCGCGACACTGCGACCCGAACAGTTGCCGCTGGAGTTTGCGCTCTACGGTGGGTGGGGACTGGCCCGCGGATCGTTGCTCGCGGTGACCTCACCGGCCGTGAATCCACTGCTCGATTACGCCCCGACGACGCGTCAAATTGTGGCGGGTGGGAGCATCGCGGCACGGCTTCCCCGCCTCGACGCGCAAGTGGAGTATCGCCGCGAGATCGACCCGATCACCGATTACCTCGTGGCGGAGCGCGCTGGCCTGTCCGCGTCCTACCGCCCATTGACGCGGATGAGCCTGTCGGTTGGGGCCGATTACGATCTGGCGCAGGGCAATCTCGGCACCGCCGAGGCGACGCTGGCCTACAGCGCACCGCGACTCTGGATCACGGTCGGCGCACGACACTATCGTCCCTACTTCGACCTCTGGACTGTCTGGGGCGTCTTTTCGCCGGTGCCGTATCGGGGCGTCAACGGCAGCGTGGCAGTCGGTGTGGTGCCGCGCGTGCAACTTCGGGCCCGAGGCGAATGGTTCCGGTATGATGCGAGCGCGACTAGCACTCCAACGGTGACGATCGAGGATCGCGGTTGGCGCGCAGGTTTGGAGGCGACGTGGAGCGCGACGCCAACTTGGACAGTGCAGGGGAATGTCCACCGGGAAAAGCTACCCGGAGCGAGCAGTCAGGGACTCGATGCGCGCGTCACCTGGCAAGTGCGTCCACCGCTCGCGATGTCGTTCGAGGGCGGCGGATTGGAGCGACCCCTCGAGTTTCGCTTTCAGGACGCGTCACTTCGGTGGCTCGGGGCCTCCGCGAGCTATCGTGTCGCGGACCGCTGGCAGGTCAGCGCCACCGCGGATCAGTATTGGGAGTCGCGGGTTCGCGCCGATCCGGCCAGTCTTGACTGGAATCAGTGGCGCCTCGGACTCCGGGCCTCGGTGACGCTGCGATCGGACGCCGATCGCTGGCAACTGCCGCCGGGGAGGCTGCCGTGATCGGGCGCATTCTCGGCCTCATCGGTGGATGTCTGATGTTTCTCGCGCTCACCGTCGAGGCGCAACGCCCTGCCGGGGGGCCCGCCTCCTTTGATCACGCGCGGCACGCGAAGCTCTTTGTTGCTTGCTCGACCTGTCATGGCGATGTGAGTCAGACCGCTGGAGCCCGGTTCCCCACAGTGACGCAGTGTGCGACGTGCCACGACGGCAAACCGTTGCGAATCGTCGCGTGGCAACCCCGTGTTGGACCGCGACCGAGCAACCTGACATTTGATCATCGGTCGCATCAAGCACTGCGGGTGACCCGAGGGGACACCGGCGTGACGTGCACGGATTGTCACACTCCCAGCGGCGGGGGGTGGATGCAGGTGCGTGCGCCGGAGGCAGCCCAATGCCTGAGCTGTCATCGTGCCGGATCGCGGTCACATCTGGCGTTGTCGGATACCGCCTGTGCGACCTGTCACGTACCGCTCTCCCGGGCTGTGGCGTTCACCCGCGAGCGAATTGCCGCTATTCCGCGCCCACCAAGCCACGCGGTCGCCGGATTCCAGGGCGCCGGTGGGCACGGAATCATGGCCAAGCACACCACCGCCAGGGAGGGAGTCGCCTCGAGTTGCGCGACCTGTCACGTGCAACCGTACTGCACGTGGTGCCATGTGGACGCGCCAGAGGTGAAGCAGATCCAAGCGCTCGGGTTCCATCCGTTGGCGGGAGCCGTCCCGCGACATCTCGATCCGCCAGCGAATCATGCCCGGGCGGACTTTGAGCTGCGGCATGGCGCGCTTGCGGGGCCTGTAGCCCAGAGTTGCCGCACCTGTCACACGCAGGAGAGTTGCACGACCTGCCATCTGTCGCAGCTCCCGGCCGCTGCGAAGGGGCTCTACCACGCCGGCCCGGGGCGCGGTCGCGGGGCGGTGACGACCGCGCGGCGTCCTACGACGCACACCCCGACCTGGAAGACCGCGCATGGCGTGGTCGCGTCGGCATCGATCCGGAGTTGCTCCGGTTGCCACACTCGTGAGAGTTGTCTCACGTGCCACGTCCCTTCGCCCGCCCAGCGCGGCGGCTACCATCCCGTGAGCTACCTCACGCGTCACCCGGCCGACGCGTACTCGCGATCGAGCTCGTGCGCCGAATGCCACAACCAGGCCCAGTTCTGCCAGAGTTGTCACCAGGCGGCCGGCGTGGTGGCCCAGCGCACACTCCTCGGCGCGGGCGGGTATCACGATGGCAAGCGGCAGTTCTTCGTGGGACACGGTCAGGCGGCGAGGCAGTCGCTCGAGACGTGCGCCTCGTGTCACGTCGAACGAGACTGCCTCACTTGTCACTCGGCCCAGAAGGGGCGTGGCTTCTCACCACACGGCCCCGGGTTCGACTCCGAGCGGATGCTGCGCAAGAACCCCCAACTCTGCATGGCCTGTCACGGCACCGCGATCCCGCGGCGGTGATGGCCGCGGTTCTCACGGTCTGCTCGCGATCAGCGTTGATCAGCTTCTCGCACCATCCCTTCCTCAAGCCAGGCGAAGTCGCCCTGCAGGACGCTCTGCGCCGTCCGATAGGTCGCGATGTCGTCGGGACCGAACACTTCCCGGAACAACGACTCCACCCGAGCGCGGGAGTGCCGACAGAAGATGTCGGCGAGCTCGACGGCATTGTCAGTCCCCGCCTGCCGCAGCGCCTGCGCCTGCGAAATCGCGGCGCTCATCGCGAGCAACTCCGCCCCGACATCCACCAACCGGAAGAGCACCGACTGGCGCTGCTCCAGTTTCGGTCCGAAGCGCACCATGGCATGAAACAGCGTGCGCGCGAGCCTGCGCGAACGGCGCTCCACGAACCGCATGTGGGGGGCCAGTGCCCCGAATTCGCCATGCTTCATGAACGTCAGCCCGAACCACAGGCGAGGGTACCAGGTCGCGTAGAATCCGGCGGCGCGGACCAGACAGGCGAGCTTGGTGCCGGTGGAACTCTTGGGGTCGATCAGTGCGCCCGCGACGGTGAGATGCGTGTCGACCGCCTCCCGCGCGATGAACAGTCGCATGATTTCGCTCGACCCTTCGAAGATGCGATTGATGCGGAAGTCGCGATACATCCGCTCCACCGGATCGGGGCGTTCTCCGCGCAGCCGCAACGAGTCCGCCGTCTCATAGCCTCGACCACCCTTGATCTGCAGGCAGTCGTCAATGATCCGGTCGCCGATCTCGGAGTTCCAGAGTTTGGCGAGTGCCGCCTCGAGGCGGATGTCGGCGTCGCCGCGATCGGCCAGCAGGGACGCCAGATCGCTCACCGCCTGCATGGCAAAGGTGTCGGCCGCCATGCGGCCGAGCATCTGGGCCACCGCGTCATGCTTCCCGATCGGCTTCCCCCATTGGACTCGCTCCGCCGCCCAGCGTCGCGTGATCTCAAGTGCCCGCTTGGCGCCGGCGGCACACGAGGCCGGTAGCGTGAGGCGGCCGGTGTTGAGCGTGGTGAGGGCGAGCTTGAGGCCCTTGCCTTCGCCCCAGATGATGTTCTCCGCCGGCACGCGGACGTCGGTGAATCGCAGGACGCCGTTTTCGATAGCCTTGAGGCCCATGAAGGCGAGCCGATGGACGACCTCCACGCCAGGCCAGTCGGCCTCGACGATGAAGGCCGAGATGCGCTTCCCGGTTCGCGCCATCACCACCATCACCTCGGCGATCGGCCCGTTGGTGCACCAGAGCTTCTCGCCGTTGAGGATCCAGTGGCTGCCGTCCGCACTCAGTGCTGCGTGGGTGGTGAGCCCGGCCGGATCGGAGCCGACCTGCATCTCGGTGAGGGCGAAGGCCGAGATCGCGCCGCGGGCGAGCCGCGGGAGATACTGCCGCTTCTGCGCCTCGGTGCCGAACAGTTTGAGTGGCACGGCGACACCAATGGACTGCGACGCAGAGAGCAGGGCCGTGAGCGACCCGTCGTGCGAGGTGACCAGAGCGATGGCGTGGGTGTAGGAGAGTTGGGAGAGACCGAGTCCGCCGTATTCCTCGGAAATCTTGATGCCGAATGCTCCGAGATTGCGAAGCCCAGCAATCATCTCGTCGGGAATCTTGCCTTCGCGGTCGAGCCGATCGCTGTCGACATGCTCGCGCAGGAACGCCTCGAGTGCCGCCATGAACGGCGCCGCCTTGGCGACCTCGGCTGCGGTCGGGGCGGGGAACGGATGAATCAAGTCGAGCCGCAGCCGTCCCTCGAACAATTCCCGCACGAAACTCGGTGCGCTCCACTCCGTCTCGCGCGCGGCCTCGGCCACGGCCCGCGCCTCATCGACGCTCGGTGCGGCCGCCGGAGCAGGCGGCACAGGTGTGGCGGTCTGGAGTGGGCTCATCAGGTGCTCCGTCGGGACGGGGAGGCGCGGTGCGCCGGAAGTGCACCACGCAGCAGCGCGGTGATGTGACGCTTGCGCGTGTGCAGGAAGCGGGTGTCGCCGGGATCCAGGCCGATCCCGCGCACCAGGGTCTCGGCATGCAACTGAGGGAACCAGGTGAGGGCAACAAGCGAGAGCAGCAGGTGCATGGCCGCCTCGCGAGCACGTGACGGGAAGCCGAGCTCCTGCGCGAGCGCTGCGACCGCTTCGACGCCCACCGCCTGGCCCAACGGCAGCGTCCCGAGGCCGTGGCCGGTGCCCAGCGCCTCGCGCTGGATCAGCCGCACGAACTGCGGGTGCGCGGCCACAAAGTCGACATAGTCGCTCACCGCCCCTTCGAGGACGTCCGCGGCGGACCGACCGCTGCGCAGTGCGCGCACCCGCCCCGTGCGCACCGCGTCCAGTGCCTCAGCGAAGGAACGCTCCATGACCGCGCGATAGAGTTCGGCCTTGGTCCGGAAGAAATACCCCGGTGTGCCCCGGGAAACGCCGGCACGCGCGCCGACCTCGGCCAGGGAGGTTGCGGCGAATCCGCGCTCAGCGAAGAGCGCTTCGGCGGCATCAAGGACTCGGCTCCTGGTGCGCTCGGCATCGCGCGGCCGAGGTGAGCGGGAAGCGGCATTGCGCATGGCAGATTCTCCACTTGCTTGTCAGCTAGCAAGTTAGGGCGCGGGGGCGCCGACCCGCAAGCCGATCTACTCAGGCCGGTGTGGCCGCGAAGGCCTGTCGCGAGGCGGCGCGAAGGGTGCGGCGGAGCGCGGGATGTCCGCCCAGCTCTTCGAGGAGCTCGACCTCGAGCCGTCGCGCGCCTTCGAGTCGTTCGGTGAAGTCCCCCGCGGGAGCCGCGTCCAGCGTGAGTCGGGCGAGACTCAGGCGCAGCCCTTCCAGTGCGGCGATCGCGGCCCGCTCACGCTCGCCGAGGCGATCGGTCCACGGCGCGGTTTCGGGCGAATGGCTGAGACCGCGGACGGCCAGCTGGTTCCGCACCGCCTTGAGTTCGGCCACGCGACGGCGCAACGCGCGCGCCAGAGTGGGAAGGTCATCGAGGGTGACCCGCGTTCCCGCCGGTAATGCCTCCCAGAGCTCCTCGATTGCGAGGTCGAGTACCAGCTCGGTGGGTCGGTGCAGGGTCGTCTCGGGGGCCGTCGGGCGCGACATCCCCCAGCGTGCCGCGCGGGCCGCGAGCCGTCCCATCGGGGACTGCCACAGTCGATCCGTCAACCCGAGCTGCGTGGCGGGGCGAGTGGGAGTCATCCGGACGACGAAGGCCGCACCGAGCCCGGTCCAGAGCAGCATCCAGCACCAGCGGGCAACCTCGACCATGCTGGCCACAAACGGGGCGTACAAGGTCCAGTCCCCCACCAGGATCGGCCCATAGCGGATGGCCTGGATGATCACCACGATCGCGCCGAGCGAGAGTACCGCCAGATCGTGCATGGCGCGTCCCAACAACGGCGCTGGAGACGCTGTCCGCGTCCCACAATGTTGCCGCCACGCCAGCCGCAGGTCTTCGATGCCGTACCCGGCGCGCAAGGCCAGCCGCAATTCTCGCCACTCGAACACGCCCTGAAGCAGCAGCATGGGAACAACGACGAGCAGGGTGTTCCGCACCATGGCGCCGAGCAGCGCGGACACCGACAACGCGGTCATCGCATCGGCGAAGTCGTTGACGGCGAGCATGCCGACGAGTGTCGTGCCGAAGGCCCACGCCGGGCGAATCCTGTTTCCGCGCGTGACCCAGCGCTGCAGCGGCGCGGCGAGGGCGACGCGCTGCCCAGGGCGCTCCAGCAAGGCGAGAAACTCCTCGACGGTGGCGGGTCGCTCCTCCGGCATCTTGGCGAGGCAGCGCTCGATGCTGCGCACCATGCGTGGGGGGGTGGCCGGTGCGGCGGATGCCAGCGAGGGCGTCGGAGCGGTGAGATGCTGCAGCAGGATATCGGCGGACTCCACGCCGTCAAACGGGAACCGACCTGCCAGCAGGGTCCACGCGGAGACGCCGAGGGCGTACAGGTCACTCGAGGCACCGGCAACCTCGCCTCGAATCAATTCGGGCGCGAGATAGCGCGGCGTTCCCAGCAGCGGCCCATCGTCGGGGCGATTGATTTCGGCCGCGATGCCGAAGTCGGCGAGCAGGACCCGGCCGGTGCTGCGCTCGATCAACATGTTCTCCAGGGTGACGTCACGATGGACGACGCCCATCGCGTGGGCATACCCAAGGGCCCACCCGACCTCGCGCAGCATGCGTTCCGACTCCGCCGGCGCGATGGGGCCCTCGCGGGCGACGCGCGCGCCCACCGACTCACCGTCGACCAGCCCCATGACGAAGTACACCAGATCGCTCCGCTCTTCGACGGCAAAAATCGGCACGATGTGGGGATGGGCCAGCCGAGCCCCGGTTCGCGCCTCGCGCAGGAAGCGGGCGCGTTGTTCGGGGAGGGCCGCGAGCGCCGGGTGCAGCACCTTGATGGCGACCGGTCGGTCGAGCGCGACATCCCGCGCGAGAAACACCGTCCCCATGCCGCCGGTACCGAGTATTCGCTCCAATGACCAGGCGCCGGCCAGCACGGTCTGCACTGCCGCGAGCGAGATCGGCTCGTTGGGCTCACTCATGCCGGAGTCGGTGTGGCGAGCACCGAATCATGCCGTGGTAGGTGGCGCAGAAAATGTCGCACCTCGCGATGTCCGCGTACCTCGCGCGCGAGCGCTGCTTCGAGACCGCGGGCTGCCTCGAGTTGCAGCGTCAGCTCGCTGGTCGTCTCGCGGGTCGCGAGCACGCGGAGGAGCTGCAGCCGGATGGTCTCGAGCGCGGTCACCGCCTCGCGATGCCGCGACTCGATCGGTTCGAGCACGGCGAGGATCTCCTGCCGCTCCACGGCGGCCTCCGGCAGCGTCGCCTCGCTCTCTCGCAGGCCATCGGCAATGCGGCGGAGCTCCTCTGCACTGCGTTGTAGTGCGTGCGCGAGAGCCGGAACATCGCCCAACGTCGCTTGCGCGATCGGCGGCATCACTTTCCAGAGGTCATCTACCGCGAGGCCGAGCACCAGTTCGGTGTTGCGATGGAGGGTCGAGGACGGTGCCTGCACCGCGCGTTCACCTGCCACTGCCAGCGCGGTGAGCCAGGCCACCGGCCGGGAACACCAGAGTCGTTCCTTGAGGGCGTTGATCCATCCATCGGGGCGGGGCCGGTGCCCCGGGAGGAGAAAGCCGATGCCGACCCCCGTCAGCGTACCGAAGTAGACCCCCGAGAGCATCCACACGATGGCACTGCGCACGATCCCGGCATCGGCCACATGCCAGCGCTCGAGGTTCGGCCACACGATCACCATCGTCACGAACAGCGTGAGCGCACCGATCGCGGTCAGGTCCCAGATCACCCGCCCCCCGAGCGGCGCCAACCCTTCGCGCCGCCGTTCGCGGACCATCTCGGCGCGCCAGTGCGGCAGCGCGGCGCGGATATCGGCCAGTCCGAATCCGGCGCGCCGAAGCCGACGCTGTTCCGCACCTTCGAAGAGCAGGTGGGTCCCTAGCGGTACCGCCGTAAGGGAGAGGGCGGTGGTGACCAACGCGGCGGTGAGCAGCACAGTCTGGCCGGATTCGAAATACCCTTGAATCAGCAGCCAGGTCTGCATCGCCAACAACGGCGTGGCCAGCGCGTAGATGGCGCGAATGCGATCCCAACGAAGAAACCAACTGCGCAGGGCGGGAGCGATCGTGACCGCCTCGGGAGCGCGCTCGAGTCGGACGAGCAACGCGGCGACGTCGACTGGCCGGGCGTCGGGGTCCTTGGCGAGGCACATCTCGATGGCTTCCACCAACCGACGCGACGCCCCCCGAGCGAACGGCGCGAGTGGCGGAGGCGATTGCACCAGATGCCGTGCCAGCAGCTGCGCCGGGGACTCGGCGACCAGCGGTGCGCGACCCGACAACGCAAGGTAGCCGACGGCGCCGAGGGCGTAGAGATCGCTGCCAGGAGTCGCCGACTCACCTCGAATGACTTCGGGTGCGAGATAGCCCGGCGTGCCGAAGCGCGGGGCGCGCTCGATGGCATCGCGCGGGGTGGCGATGCCAAAATCGGCGAGCACGGCGCGGCCGCTGCGACGCTCAAGGAGGATGTTGGCGGGCGTGAGGTCGCGGTGGATGACGTTGTGCGCATGGGCGTAGCCAAGGGCCCACGCGGTTTCACGCACCAGGCGCTCGGCTTCGTCGGGTGGCAGCGCGCCGCGCCGCTGGAGTCGCTGGCCGAGCGTTTCGCCCTCGACGTACTCCATCACCAGAATCACCGTGTCGTGGAGCTCCTCCACGGCATAGATGGAGACGATGTGGGGATGGGCGAGCCGCCCCGCCGTGCGCGCCTCGTGCAGGAAGCGCGCACGGCCGTCAGCTGTGCCGGCACGGTCGGAGTGCAGGACCTTGAGCGCCACCGGGCGATCGAGCCGCACATCGCGCGCGAGGTACACCACTCCCATTCCGCCGCGGCCAAGTTCGCGCTCGATGGAGTAGCGGCCCAGCAGCGCTTCCTGCAGCGGAACGAACTCGTGGGGAAGCGAGATCGCTGGACCTCCCGGTGGGTTATGCGGTGCCGGCGGGCAGGGTCACGCTGCAGGTGGTCTCGAAGCCGCCGCGGACGTTGTAGAGCGTCGTGACCGTGAGCCGCTTGGCACCAAGCACGTGCTGCAGGTCGAGCGCGAGCCGGGCCGTCGCGTGTTCCTGGAAAATCCCGACGTTGCGATAACTCATCACGTAGTACTTCAGGCTCTTGAGCTCGATGCAGCACGCCCCGGGGACATAGCGCAGCGTCAGGGTCGCCATGTCGGGGAGGCCGCTGAACGGGCATACGGCGCTGAACTCCCCGGTGGTGGTCACGATCTCCTGGTCCGGCCCCTCGTAGGGGAAGGTCTCGAGCACCGAGGTATCGATCGCTTCGGGCCCCACGAAGGGAATGGTTCGTCCCTCTGCTGTAGCCATCGCCTGCTCCACGAAAAGTCTTACCGGAAAGCTAATCCTCCGATGCCGGGGGGCGGACCAACCGACCGCTGCGCATGGCATCGAATCCGAAGCGGGCCCGCACCGCATCGATGGCACGGACCACCTCTCGCTGGCGTCCCCGCGAGGGGGCTTCGAAGAGGTCGGGGGCCTCCGCCGGTCGGAGGTTGGTCGCGGCCACCCCCAGGAGGCGCACGCCCTGGCCCCGGCCACGGGCAGCGGCAAACGCCGGGCCGAGGAGCTCCCGCGCCGTCACTAGCAGCTCCTGGTCGAAGGCCGAGGGCGTGATCAGGGTACGACGGCGCGTGGTGGTGACGAAGTCGCCCTGCCGCAGCTTGATCACGACGGCGCCCGCGACCAGCCCCTCCTCGCGCAGCTGGGCGGCCACCCGCGCCGTGAGCAGCAGCAGAACACGATCGAGTTCCCGTGGGTCGCTCAGGTCGCGACCGAAGGTGGTCTCGCGACTCATTGATTTGGGCGCGCCGTGCGGCCGCAGCGGTGAACCGCCCCGTCCTGCCGCGCGCCGTGCCAGCGCGATGGCCTCTTCCCGGCCGAGGAGACGAGTGAGCTCGTCGAACGGCATCGCCTGCACCTGCGCCACCGAATCCAAGCCGCGCTCCTGCAACCGGGCAGCGGTCTTCGGTCCGACGCCGGGCAGGGCGGCGAGCGGGAGACCGGCCACGAACCCCGCCTCCCATCCTTCGCGGACTTCGCAGACGCCGCGCGGTTTCGCGAAATCGCTGGCGATCTTCGCGATCATCCGATTGGGTCCGATCCCGATGGAACAGTCGAGCCCGGTGGCGGCGTGTACGGCCAGACGGATGGTGGTGGCGACGCCAAGCAGCGAAACGGGATGGAGCAGATCGGTCCCGCTGAAGTCGAGATACCCCTCGTCGAGTCCCACCATGACCGCGAGCGGGGCGTGGGCCTCGAGAATGGCCCGAACCGCGCGTGACGCGGTCCGATAGTGCACGAATTCGCCCCGAATGAAGGTGGCCTCGGGGCAGAGCCGCACGGCCTGGCCGATCGGCATCCCCGACCGGACGCCGAATTTCCGGGCACCGTAGCTGGCCGAGTGCACCACGCCGCGGGACTCTCGGCGTCCTCCGACCACCAACAACTCCACCGTGCGGAGCTCGGGTTGGTGCTGGCGACAGACCTCCACGAAGAAGGCATCGAGGTCGACGTGAAGAATTCGGATCGCCATGGTCCTACATTCTAGCGTCTCAAACTTTCGGAGCAGTGATGCGGATCGGCTTTGCCGGCCTGGGGGCCATCGGGGTGCCCATGGCCGCCCGTCTGGCGACGGTGCATGAACTCGTGGTCTGGAATCGCTCGGCGGGGAAGGCGGTCGAGTTCTGCGCGGACCACCCGCTCGCCAATTCGGCCGCGTCGTTGCGGGAACTGGCACGCGGCGCGGAGGCGGTTGTGACCTGCCTCCCGACCTCGAGCGACGTGGCGGCCCTGCTCGACGGGCCCGACGGACTGCTGGCAGGGCTCGAAATTGGCGCGTTGCTGATCGACTGCACGTCGGGGGATCCCGCGACCTCGCGGGCGACCGCGGCTCGCCTCGCCGACCGCGGCATCGGCTTCGTCGATGCCCCACTCAGTGGCGGCCCGCCGATGGCCGCGACCGGGACGCTCACCGTGATGTGCGGTGGGCGGGACGCGGACGTCGAGCGCGCCCGCGCCGTGGTTGCACCGTTCGCAGCCAAGGTGGTGCATCTCGGCCCGGTGGGAGCCGGACACGCCGTCAAGGCCGTCAACAACGGCCTGCTGGCGATCAACATTCTCGCCCTCGCGGAGGGCCTCGTCGCCATCGCGAAGGCCGGCATCTCAGCGCGCGCCGCGCTCGAGGTCATCAATGCCTCGAGTGGCCGATCGTTCGTGAGCGAGGTACTGGTACCGGAGCGGGTACTCACCGGCGCATTTCCCCGACTCTTCCGCATGGCCCTGCTCGAGAAGGACATCGGGATCGCCCACGATCTCGCCCGCGAACTGGGCGTCCCCGATCCCGTCCTCGAGGCGGCGCGGGAGCGCTGCCGGACGCTGCGAGCGGAGCTGGGCGAGGCGGCGGACTACATGGATCCCTTCCGCGTCGCGGAACAGGGCGCCGGCGTGCTGCTGCGCGGATGAGCGGATCCCGCGAGATGCCCCCGCCGCCGGTGCTCATCCTGGTGGCGGTGCAGGACTTGGTGAACCTCGCGTCCTGTGTCCGGATCGCGAAAAACTTCGGGGTCGAGGAGATTCGGCTCGTGGCACCGGAATGTCCGGTCGATCTCTATCGCATCGAGGGGGTGGCACACAACACCGCCGACCTGCTCGAACGGATGACCATCCACGACACCATCGACGAGGCATTCGCCGACCTCGCCTACGTGCAGGCGCTCACCGGACGGGAACGTACCGCCAAGCGGACCACGCTACGCCCACGCGAGGCGGCCGCCGAGCTGGTGGAGCGGAGCCGGACGGGCAAGGTGGGGATCCTCGCGGGACGGGAAGACCACGGACTCTCGAATGAGGAACTCGACCGCTGCGCCGAGTTGGTGACCATCAGTGCCAACCCGGCGTACAGTTCGTTGAACCTGGCCCAGGCGTGGGCGGTCATGGGCCACGAGACCTGGGTGGCGCGTGGTGGCGATGCGATCCCGTTCAAGAAGCCGCGCCATGCCACAGGGCCCACCAGCCATCAGGAGCTGGAGGCGTTGTTTGCCGACTGGGAGGCCTCGATGCACGCGATCGAGTTCTTCAAGAAGCGCCAGGCCGACCTGGTCATGCGGGGCTTTCGCGAGGTGATCTTCCGGGCCGACCTCGACCGGCGCGAGGCGGGGCTCTTTCGGGCCATCGGCCTCGAGATCGGCCACTTCCTGCGCCGCAAGGGGATCCTCCCGCCCCTGATCCGCCGCCGGCACGGCGAAATCGCGGCGCCCGAGGAGCCGGAGGGCGCCGACCCGGAAGCCACGTAGTTGAACGGACCTCCTTGATTGGCTAGCTTTGCGCCCGGCAAGGAGTTGCAGCCCGACTCGGATCCTCTTCGGCGGTCCTCAGATATGCACAAGCGGTTCGTCCCCGGAATTGGCATCGCGATGACGGTCACGGCCTTGATGTTCGTGACTACCCATCCCGCTGTCGCCCAGAAGCCTGCCACGGGTCCCGCGCCGCTCACGGCGTCGGACTCCGCCAGCCTCAAGGGCCCCCGCCAACCGATCTTCTTTCGTCACGACATCCACGCTGGCCAGCTCAAGATGCAGTGCCAGTACTGCCACTATTCGGTGGGGGTTTCTTCGGAGCCCGGGATTCCCAGCATGCAGACTTGCATGGGGTGTCACATCGCCGTGGGCGGCAAGAGTGATGCGAACAAGGCCGAGATCAAGAAGCTGAAGGAGGCCTGGTCGGCCAAGAAGCCGATCGAGTGGGTGCGCGTCCACACCGTCGCGCGGCACGTGCACTTTCCGCACATGCGGCACATCAAGGCCCTCGGTCCCGCCGCCTGTGCTACCTGCCACGGCAACGTGGCGCGCATGTCCCAGGTCTACAAGGTCAACAACGTGAACAACATGGGCTTCTGCATCAGCTGTCACATCGAGCGCAAGGTGTCGCGCGATTGCACCGTGTGTCACTACTGATATGGATACCAGACATCCCGAGCATGGAGCGGTGATGGCCGACGAGCACGAACCGTCCAGCGTCGATCGGCGGAAATTCCTCAAGGTCGTCGGCGTCACCGGCGTGGGCGCGGCCGTGCTCACCGGGTGCTCCACCGACAAGGTGGAGAAGCTGGTTCCCTATTTGGTGCAGTCGGAGCAGCAAGTGCCCGGCGTGGCGACCTGGTATGCCAGCACCTGCACCGAATGCAGCACGGGCTGCGGACTGGCCGTGAAGACGCGCGAGGCGCGCCCGATCAAGCTCGAGGGGAACGCCGAGCATCCCATCAACGCCGGTACCCTGTGTAGTCGTGGGCAAGCCGGCCTGCAGGGGCTCTACAATCCCGATCGCCTCACCGGCCCGATGGCGCGCAACGCCGCGGGTGGCTTCGACCCGATCTCCTGGGATGATGCCATCGCGCGACTCGCCAGCAAGGTCGGATCGGCGTCGGGGAAGTTCGCGGCCATCAACGGCTATGGCCCCTCGACCTTTTCGACCCTGATGGCGCAGTGGGTCGCCTCGGCCGGCGGCACGCTGGTGCCGTGGGAGCCCTTCGCCCGGGAGGCCGAGCGCAAGGCCAACGAGCGGACGTGGGGACGCAGTGACCTGCCGACCTACGACTTCGCGAACGCCAAGCACATCGTCTCCTTCGGTGCCGACTTCCTCGAGACCTGGGGCCCGGTGGTCGAGCAGCAGCGCGGCTTCGCGGCGTCGCACGGCTTCCATGACGGCACCATGTCCAAGCATGTCTTTGTCGGACCGCGGCTCTCGCTCACGGCCGCGAATGCCGATGAGTGGCTGAACGTTCCCGCTGGTAGCGAGGCGCTGGTGGCGCTGGCCATGGCACAGGTGGTGGCCGCGCGCGGCGGTGGCGCGCTGGCGGGCAGTCTCGCTGCCTATGCCCCCGAGCAAGTGGCCCAGGCCACTGGCCTTTCGGCCGCGCAGCTCACCGCGCTGGGCGAGGCCTTCGCGGCCGCGCAGCCATCGCTCGCCGTCGCCGGCGGCATCGCGGCCCAGCATCGCGGTGCGATCGACCTCTGCCATGCGGTGAACCTGCTCAACGAAGCCGCCGGCAACGTCGGCAAGACGGTTCGCTTCGGCGCCGGCCCTGCGGCCGGGTCCGGCTATGGCGAGGTGCTCGCCCTGTTTGAGTCAATGCGTTCGGGTCAACTGCAGGTGGTGCTGGTGCACGAGGCGAATCCGCTGTATGCGCTGCCGCAGAGCGGCAAGTTCGCCGAGGCGTTCGCCAAGGTCCCCTACAAGGTCTCCACGGCGGCGATCCTCGACGAAACCGCCGCGGCATGCGACCTCCTGCTGCCGAACCTCCATGCGCTTGAGCGCTGGGATGACCTCCGCCCGCGTGCCGGGGTCTCCGGCTTGCTGCAGCCGGTGGTGGAGCCGGTGTTCAAGGGAATGCACACGGGTGATGTCGTGCTGCGCGCCGGCAAGGGCGTGGCCGCGATGCCTGCCTCGGCGTCATTCGAGGCGCACCTCAAGGAAGAGTGGCAGAAGTCGGCGCCGGCGGGAGACTTCGACAGCTACTGGCGCGCCTCGCTCGGTCGCGGTGGCGTCTACGCCGCCGCGCCTGCCGCCACGGTCAGTCTGGCGGGTGGGGCGAGCCAACTCACCGTCACCGCGCCGACCTTTGATGGCGACGGCGAGTTTGTCTTCATGCCGTATCCCAGCTCCATGTATCACGACGGTCGCGGCAGCAACAAGCCCTGGCTGCTCGAGAACCCCGATCCGATCACCAAGATCACCTGGCAGTCATGGGTTGAGGTGCACCCCGAGACCGCTGAGCGCATCGACGTGCGCGAGGGCGAGATCGTCGAACTGGCCTCACCGCATGGCACCATCCGCGCCCAGGTGTATGTCTACGCCGGCGTCCGCAAGGATGTCCTCGCGATGCCGATGGGTCTGGGGCACACCGAGTACGGCCGCTATGCCAAGGGCCGCGGCGTCAACGCGCTCGACCTCCTCGGCGCGGCTGACGGGCAGGGATTCCTGCCATACGTCAGCACCAGGGTCTCGGTAAAGACCACGGGTGACTACCGCAAGGTGGCCAGGACCGATGGCAATCCCCGGCAGCTCGGTCGCGGCATCATCGAGGCGATGCCGTTGGCATACGCGGCCAAGGGGATGACCCCGGAAGAGGCGATGAAGTCGGAAGGGAATCCTGCCCACGAGGTCAACACTCCGAAGGAGGCGGCGGCGATCGCGGGCTGGTACGAAAGCCAGACGGAACGCACCAAGCTCGGCAACTATGCCGGGGAGCACCCGAAGTGGGGCATGGCGGTCGACCTCTCGCGTTGCACCGGCTGCTCCGCGTGCGTCACCGCCTGCTACGCCGAGAACAACATCGCGACCGTGGGCGAGGAGCAGATCTTCAAGGGTCGCGAGTTGAGCTGGCTCCGGATCGAGCGCTACTGGGAGGGTGGAGAACATGGCGAGCCGCTCGAGGCCCGCTTCTCCCCCGTGATGTGCCAGCACTGCGACAACGCGCCGTGCGAGCCGGTCTGCCCCGTGTACGCCTCCTACCATACGCCAGACGGCCTCAACGGGCAGGTCTACAACCGTTGCGTCGGCACGCGCTACTGCAGCAACAACTGTCCCTTCAAGGTCCGCTACTTCAACTGGTTGCGCTACAGCGAGGTGGCCTGGCCGGAGCCGCTGAATCTCCAGCTCAATCCTGAGGTCACGGTCCGCGCCCGCGGTGTCATGGAGAAGTGCACCTTCTGCGTCCAGCGCATTCGCGGTGCCCAGAACACCGCCAAGCTCGAGGACCGCACGGTGCGCGATGGCGAGATCCAACCGGCGTGCGCCCAGGCCTGCCCGTCGGGGGCGCTGGCGTTCGGCAACGTCCACGATCCGGAGTCGACCGTGGTCAAGTGGAAGCGCGATCCCCGGGGCTACGTGATGCTGGAGGAGACCAATGTGCGTCCGGCTGTGACCTATCTCGCCAAGGTGCTGCATCGCGACCCCGTGACGGCCCCTGCGGCGGGGGAGCACTAGCATGGCGGTCATCGCGCACGATCCGAGCCGTCCGACGCAGACCCATGCGGAGGTCACGCGGGACGTCCTGAAGTCGATCACGGACAAGCCGACCACCGGGTACTACATCCTGGTGGCGGTCATGGCATTCCTGACCCTGGTGCTCTTCGCGACGGTCACGGCGGAGTTGAAGTACGGCCTGGGCATCGCGGGCTATGCCCCGCCGGTGATGTGGTCGGTCTACATCACGACGTTCGTCTTCTGGGTCGGCATCGGCCACGCCGGGACGCTGATCTCGGCCATCCTCTTTTTGTTCCGGTCGCCGTGGCGCACGGCCGTCTACCGATCCACCGAAGCGATGACCGTCTTTGCCGTCATGACGGCGGCGCTCTTTCCGATCATCCACATCGGGCGCGAGTGGGTCTTCTACTGGCTGATTCCCTATCCCAACCAGCGGTACCTCTGGCCGAACTTCAAGTCGCCACTGATGTGGGACGTGTTCGCGATTTCCACGTACCTGACCGTCTCGAGCACCTTCCTCATGATCGGGCTGGTGCCCGACATCGCGGCAGTGCGCGACAACGTCAGCGGCTGGAAGAAGAAGGTCTACGGGGCGCTCTCGCTGGGGTGGACCGGTGCCGACTCGCAATGGCGCCACTACACCCGGGCATATCTCTACCTCGCCGCGCTGGCGACCCCACTGGTGCTGTCGGTGCACTCGGTCGTTTCGTGGGACTTCGCGTCGTCCATCGTGCCGGGTTGGCACGGGACCATCTTCGCCCCGTACTTCGTGGCCGGCGCCATCTATTCCGGCGTCGGGATGGTGTTCACCCTGATCATCCCGCTGCGCAAGGTGCTCAAGTTCGAGCACATGATCACGGACTACCATTTCGACAACCTCGGCAAGCTGACCCTGTTCGTCGGAACGATCCTCTTCTACGCCTATGCGATGGAGTACTTCGTCGCCTGGTACTCGGGATCGACCTTCGAGCAGGTCACCTTCTTCCGCCGGGCGCTCGGCCCCAACTGGTGGGCCGGCTGGTCGATGATCATCTGCAACGCCTTCGTCTCGCAGCTGCTCTGGTTCCGGAAGATCCGGACCAACATGACGTCGCTGTTCGTGATCTCGATCTTCATCAACATCGGCATGTGGTTCGAGCGCTATGTGATCGTGGTGTCCTCGCTCACCAATGACTACGTCCCGTATGCCTGGGGCCAGATCAACCCGACGTTCGCCGACTGGTTCCTGCTGGCCGGCTCGTTCGGCTGGTTCGGACTCTGGTTCGCGCTGTTCTACAAGAACTTCCCGATCGTGGCGATCCAGGAGCTCAAGGAGCTCATTCCGATGCCGCGCCGGAAGCTGGACGGGGGGGCACACTGATGGCCAAGAACGTGCCTGGCGTCCTCGGCTCCTTCGAGCACATCGACGCCGCCTGTGACGCCATCCGCGGCCTCAAGGCGGCGGGCCATGACGACCTCACGGTCTACTCTGCCGCGCCGAATCATGAACTCGAGGCGGCGATCGGCGACAAGATCTCGCCGGTGCGCATGTGGACGCTCATCGGGGGACTCACCGGCTGCACCGCCGGCTTTGCGATGACCATCTGGATGGCGCGCGAGTGGCCGTTGCTCGTGGGTGGCAAGCCGATCGCGGCGATCCCGGCCTTCGTGGTGCTCGGCTTTGAGCTCACGATCCTGGTCGGCTCCCTCACCACGGTCGCGGGCATCATCATCCTGTCGATGATGCGCTCCCTCAAGGGTCGCCCGTTTGACCCACGCTTCAGCGACGATCGCATCGGCGTGTTCGTGCCCTGCAGTCCCGACAAGGCCGCCGCCGTGGAGCGCACGCTCACCGACGCCGGCTCGGTGGAGGTCCTCCGTGACGCGTAAGGTGATGCTGGCCCTCGTGGCCCTCGCCCTCGGCGGGTGCAACTGGTGGTACAACGAAGTGCCGTCGCCGGACGACCTGATGCACCGGGTACCATGGTTCGATCACATGATCCTCTCCAAGGCGGTGCATCCGTACCAGCGCTTCGACATGCCGCGCAACACCCCGCCGGGCGTGGTGCCCATGGGTGGCGGTGAACGGGACTGGCGCGTGGGCGACCCCTCCGCGGCCTTTCCGGTCTATGGCTTCGATATCCTGGTGGCCAATGCGCTGACCCATCCGTCCACGCCAGCCGGGGTCGGGGCCCGGAGCGGGGAAGAGCTCTTCGATACCTACTGCGCCATGTGCCATGGCTTCCAAGGTGCCGCCGATGGCACCGTGACGCCGTACAACGGGGCGCCGTCGCTGCTCACGCCGAATGCGCGTCACTGGTCCGACGGCTACCTCTACAGCATCGTGCGCTACGGTCGCGCGGGCATGCCGCAGTACGGCGACAAGATCGTCCGCCCTGATGAGCGGTGGGCCGTGGTCGACTACGTCCGGTCACTGCAAGCCAAGTCCCCGTTGCCGCCCGCCGCCGGAGGGGCACCCTGATGGCCACCGATTTTGCCGCCGTGCGCGAGCAGTTGACCGAGAAGAGCGTCTCCAGCGACTACCAATCGTTTCTGGTGGTGGGTGGGGTGCTCGCCGCGATCGGCATCGCCCTCTTCGGCTTTGCGCTCACGACGGAGAACAGCCATCGGGCCTGGCAGATGTTCCACGTGAACTGGATCTTCTTCACCGGGTTGACCGGCGGGTCGATCGCCATCACCGCCGTGTACAAGATCGCCAACGCGAAGTGGTCCGGTGTCATCCTGCGACTGTCGCAGGCGGCCGCGGCCTTCATCCCCGTGTCGCTGATCGGGCTCGTGTTGATCTTCACCGTGGGCTATCACGACATCTACGGGAACATGCAGGAAGCACTGCACGGCGTGTCGGCGGGGAAGGCGCTGTGGCTCTCGAAGAGTTGGATGGCCACCCGGCTCTTCCTCGGCCTCGGCGTGCTCTACTATCTGGGGATCCGGTTGATCCGCAGCGACATGCTCCCCGATCTCGTGCTCGCCAAGGAGAAGGTCTCCGATGGTCGCCGCGCGCGCTATGAGCGGATGCTGTCGGGCTACGACGAGGCCGCGAATCACAGCCGGATCTATCGACTCGCGGCCGCGTTCGCCGTGGTCTACTCGCTCGTGTTCACGATCGTCGCCTTCGACGGCATCATGGCGCTGCAGCCGCACTGGTTCTCGAACCTGCTGGGTGGCTGGTTCTTCATGGGGGCCTTCCTCGCTGCGCACATGCTGCTGGCGCTGATGGTGATCTTTGCCCGGACACGCGGCGTGGCGCTCGGCGACTTCATCAGCCCCACGCAGCGCCACGACCTGGGCAAACTCTGCTTCGGTTTCACCGTGTTCTGGACCTACCTCATGTGGGCCCAGTTTCTGGTGATCTGGTACGGCAACCTGCCCGAAGAGACCGGCTTCGTCTTCGCGCGGCTCTGGGGGCCGTGGCGCGCCATCGGCAGCGCTGTCTTCCTCGGCGTCTTCGTGTTGCCGTTCACCGGCCTCCTCGGCGTCGGCCCGAAGAAGATGCCCCTCCTGTTCGGGACCTTCGCGACCATCTCGCTGGTGGCCCTCTGGTTGGAGCGCTACCTGCTCGTGATGCCGTCGGTGACGGCCGAGGCCGGTCCGGTCTTCGGTCTGCCGGAGCTCGGCCCCACGCTCGCCTTCCTGGGCCTCTTCCTGGCCAGCATTGGCTGGTTCGCCCGCACCTACCCCATGGTGTCGCCGCGGCTGGCGCTGATCACCCTCGAGCGCGAGGCCGGGCACTAACCCCGCACGCCGCAGCGCGCGTCCGGGAACCCACGAGAAAGCGGGCCGACATCGATCACGATGTCGGCCCGCTCTGGTGTCTGCCCAGGCTGGATTACTTGAGCGCGAGCTTCGACGACATCGCGTTGAGGGAATCAGCCGGGAGATATCCGGCCACCGTCACCATCCGGACGGTTCGGCTCGGCGCGTCGCTGCTGCCGATGTAGTCCGGCAGCGCCCGGCGCGGGATCGCCATTCCCATTCCGCTCGCCTCGAGCAGCTGGTGGACAGGGCCGACCTCGTCGACCGGACCTTCAACCACCCAGAGCGAGCGACCGTCATTCAGCAGGTGCCGCACCATGAAGGTGGGTCGCCCACCCGTGACGCTTCGCTTCATGCGGACGAGCGTCACCGGGAAGCCGTCGAGCCGTGCCAGCGAGCCGCCCCCGAGCGTCAGCGCAGACTCCCAGGAAACAGTCTCCCATCCCGCCGACGGATCGACTTCGGCGAGCGGTTCGAGCGGACGCATCCGGCGCGGCGTGACCGGCTGCATCACGGGTCCCACCACCCGCGGGCGGATGACCGCGCGGGAGGCAAGGGTCAAAGTGCGCTGCTCGGGGGTGACGGCGAGGTCCTCGTTCGGGACGCCGCCGGGACTTCCGACGCGGGCGAAGATGGTCGGCGCCACAAACGCCGTCGCCAGACGCGGTGTGGGCTGACTCGCGGGCGTCGGCTGGAGTGCGAGCCAGCCGGTCACGCCGACGGCGGCCGCGGCGGCGGCGGCGACCTGCATCCACGGCCGGCGTGAACGCATCGGAATCGGGGTGGCGGGCATCGCCGGACGACGCGCCGAACGCCTGGCGCCCCGTGGCGCGGCGATGGCCAGCAATTGTGCGGTGCGGGAACGCACTTCGCCCACCTCGCCATACTGCGCGCGGCAGATCAGGCAGGCGAGCAAGTGCTCGGCGATTTCCATGCGCTGCGCCGACGAGAGTTCCCCGTCGGCATAGGCGTGGAGTTCTTCCTCAGGAACGTGCGGTCGCACGGAGGGGCTCCCCTTCCACGGCGAATTCGTCATGCGCGGCGATCAGCCGCTTGCGGGCCCGGGCGAGCGTGGTGCCAACGGCACCCAACGCGAGTCCCGTCTGTTCAGCGATTTCGGGATAGGCGAGTCCGGCGTCCCAGAGCAGCAGGACCTCGCGATCGCGCGGGCTCAGTGTGGCCAGCGCGCGCTTGACCTCGTTCTCCTGCTCTTCGTGCTCCAGATCGTCCTCGACGTTGTCCAGTGGCGCCGGTGACGCGATTGGCTCGTGCGTCAGCAGCACCAGGTGCTTGCGACGACGGATGGCCGAGCGCGCTTCATCGCGCGCAATGTTGGCGGCGACGGCGAAGACCCATGATCGGGGTTTTTCGGGCTGGTGAGCCAGGGCGCGCATGAAGACTTCCTGCGCGAGATCCTCGGCGCGATCAGCGTCCCATACCTTGCGGTACAGGAAGCGCACAACGGCGTCGTAGCTGGTCCGGTAAAGCCCTTCGAGATCGAAGGCCATCGGGTCCTCTTTTGGTCTGGGATGCTACATAGGGGACGCACTCCCCGGGCCGACCTGCACACCCAAGTCCAATTCGTTGCGTTGCAATAACTTACAGCGGGAGGCGCCGATTGCGAAAGGCACACCCTGGGTGCAGCCCTGTCCTCTTTTCTGGCCAGTGTGAACACAAATGGGGCTTTCCGGGCTCGCCGTTCGCTCGGGTCCTGCCATGCAAGTCGCAGTGCAGCCCGTCCTCCTTGAGGAACGCGCACGCGGAGATCACTTCGGCAGTGACGAGTCCCTCATCCGGGTCTTCGCGTTCCACCTTGCACAGATAGGGCGACTTCCGGTTCCGCAACAGCGCCTCGAGCATGGTTTCGTCGGTGGAGCAGCGGATCTCGATGCTGAGGTCGCGACAGCAGGCGGCATGGCGAGTGTGGTCGGCGGTCCGGCAGGGCGCCGTGGCACAGGGATTGGTATCCGGCGCGAGCGGGAGGGCCCGCTTGACCGGCGTGGGCTGGGGGAGATAGCGCGTCACCAGGCGAAGATTTTCGACGATCCGGAAGCGGTCGCGCCCGAGTCGCCTCGGGGCGGGGATGCGGCGCGGTGCCGGGACCCGGCCGGAGAAGCCGTGGGCGCGGCATTCGGCGCTGCGGCCGTCGGGACCGAGCTCGAGATGTTTGCACGGCACGTGCACGGTGACCTCGGACCACAGCTCGCCGTCCGCGGTATAGCTCCGACCGAAGTCGAGCCGTTCGGTATGGCCAAAGAACCACGTGGCGTCGTGGTCCTCCTCGCCCTCGAGGGCGGCAACCCGGACGGTGACATCGAGGGAGCGACACTGACGGCCGAGGCGGCGACAAGGCGGTGGAGCCATCGGATTCCTGGAGCGGGGGTGCACGATATGACGTGGACGCGGCCGGAAACTAGTGCCGTCTGCGGGAATCGCCAGCATCCGGACTACCGCGAACGGGCGTCGGTCCATTACTGTTGATCCTTCCCGAGCTTCTGGTGGGCGGGAACCGTCGCTGCCGGGGGGCAGCGCCGATGACAATCATCACCAGGGGATGAGGCGAGAAAAGCATGCGTGTTTCTGCGATGGTAGCCGGTGTCGCCGTGCTGTTGGCGGCGTGCGGCGGCGAGAAGAAGTCTGAAACCACGACCGATTCGTCGGCCATGATGGCTCCGGCACCGGCGGCCGCGGCCGCGGGCACCCGTCATGAAGTGGACATGATGATGGAAGGGACGACCTACAAGTTCTCGCCTGCCGATCTGACGATCAGCGCTGGCGACGTGGTCGTCTTCAAGAACGTCTCGGGTGGGCCGCACAACGTGCAGTTCAAGGCCGACAGCATTCCGGCCGGGGCCGAAGCCGTCCTCGATGCCGCGATCACCGACAAGATGGGCCCGCTCTCTTCCGCGCTCGTGTCGGCGCCGGGTGACAGCCTTGTGATTTCGTTCGCCGGTGCCCCGGTGGGTGATTACTACTTCACCTGCACGCCCCACATGGCGATGAATATGCACGGGAAGATCACCGTCAAGTAAGCAGGTGGTCGGATCGCAGCACACTGCGGGGGCG